>NZ_JACLHD010000002.1:0-641474 GCF_006704225.1 Amycolatopsis sp. Poz14 | reverse complement strand
GGACGGATCCTGCGCGCCAAGCCGTCGTCGGCGAAGGGCCGCTACGTCAAGAAGATCACCTTCACCACGACGATGGGCCCGGGCATCCCGGTCGACCCGGCGCGGACCCGCAACCTCCTCTCCGAGGAAGCCGCGGTCTGAGTCGCACATCACGCGAAAGGGTGGTCACGCTTCGTGCGTGACCACCCTTTTTTCGTGTCTCATGGACGTATGCCAACGACGTTCCTCGCCCCCGACGGGCTCCAGCTGAGCTACACGGTCTGGGAGGGCGACGGACGGCACCGGCGGCCCGTCGTGCTGCACCACGGTTTCGCCGCCGATTCCCAGGTGAACTGGGTCAACCCCGGAGTCGTGGACGCACTGGTCAAGGCCGGGTTCACGGTGATCGCGCTGGACGCGCGCGGACACGGCGAGTCGGAGAAACCGCACGACCCGGCGGCCTACGGCGAGGACATCATGGCCGCGGACCTGACCGCGCTGTTCGACGAACTCGGCCTGGACGAGGTGTGCCTGGCGGGCTATTCGATGGGCGCGATCGTCTCGCTGCTGGTGGCTACGAGTGACCGGCGAGTCCGCTGCCTCGCGGTCGGCGGCGTCGGCGCGGGAATCGTGGACTTCGGCGGGGTGGACGCCCGGGTCATCAACCGCAGCCAGATCGCGGACGGACTGCTGGCCGAGGACCGGTCGCAGGTGCCCCCGGCGGCCCGCCCGTTCCGCCGCCTGGCCCGCCGCGCGGGCGCGGACGTCGAAGCACTGGCCGCGGTCATGCACGCGACCCCGCACGGCCCGATGCGACTCACGAACCTGTCGGCGGCGACGCTGATCCTGGCCGGGGAGTCGGACGAACTGGCGACCCAGCCGGAACGCCTCGCCGCGGGAATCGCGGGCGCGCGGTTGGTGCGGGTGCCGGGGAACCACATGGAAGCGGTGGCACACCCGGCTTTCGCGGCGTCGTTGGTGGACTTCTTCGCGTACTCGGACACGGGGGAGACCCGGTTGCCGATCAGCTCGCCTGCCTGAGGACGGTCAGCCCGGGGTGGAGGTCGCCGTCGGTGGCGTGCACTTCTCGGGTCCGCGTTTATGCCCGACGATCAGCCACTGTCCTTTTTCGACCTGCTTGACGGTGAAGTCTCCGAGAGCCGGGCCGCCGGTGATCGCGAAGTCGCACGACTTGATCACCACGTCCTCGCCCGGCGGCCATCCGGAGCGCTTCGAGATCGACTCGGCGTAGGCGTCGACTGAACCGGGTGCCCGGTCAAGCCGGTCGTGCAGGCCCTGCACCGCGGCGGCGCAGTCCGTGAAACCGAGATCGGTCGCGAACTTCTGTTGCGTTGCCTGGTCGAAAAGGCCGCAAACGTGGTCGACCATGCTCTTCGGCCCGGGGCCGTGCTGAGCGATCCCGTCGTAGACGCGGCGCACTGATTCATAGGGCGAGGCCGTCGTGAGGATCTGGTTCGTGTGGTAGGTCCCGCCGCCCTCGGCGGCGATCTGGGCCGAGGTTTTGCCGTCGTCGCTGGGGAAGATCTGGTGGTATCCCCAGTTGACCAGGATCCCGAGGATGACCAGGGCGATCACCCAGCCCAGGATCTTCCCGCCGAGCCGCTTCACCCAGCGCGGGACCGGGCGGCGGTTCTTCGGCGGTTCTTCGTACGCGGTCAGCGCGCCCGGATGGTTCGGCGGCGCAGGCGGCTGGCCACCGGCCAGCGGTTGCGGCTGGCGGTTTCCGGCCGGGACCAGACCCGCGTCGGGGGCCGGTTCGGTGCCCTGCTGGGACTGGGTGAACCGCAGGTACTCCTGGAACCGCTGGAATTCCTGGAACTGGCGCAGCTGTTCCGGATCCAGCTGGGGCTCCGCTGATGCGTTCGGCTGCGGGAGATTCGGCGCTGCCGGTTGGGGCAGGTTCGGCGTCGAGCCGGGAGAGGGGGTTTCTTCCGGCTTTCCGTGATCACGCTGTTCCGCCACGTCACCAATGATGCCCGCTTCGGCGCGATTTCCCGAGACTGCCCCGGTTCTCGCAGCTCAGCAAGGGGGTGCCCGCGAACGGCGAACAACCCTCCCGTATGCTGGTCGACGGTTCTACCAAAGACCGCTGGTTCTCTCCGGATTCCCGGGGAGCGAAGGTTCGCCCGCAACGGCGACGGCCCGCGCAGGAGGAACGAGGCTTTCACCCCAGTCTTCACGGCTGGGCAACGCCCCGCGTCTGACTGCGCGTGGGCGTTTTTTCGTTCGGGGGCACCTCCGCCGAAGCCAGTGGTGACACTAGCCAAGAGAGGAGGCGACCATGGCGAAGCCCGACAAGGTGGCGGCCGTCGCCGAGATCGCGGAGAGTTTCCGCAGCAGCTCGGCCACCGTCGTTACCGAGTACACCGGCCTCTCCGTGACTCAGCTGTCCCAGCTGCGCCGCGCTCTCGGCACCAGTGCCAAGTACCGGGTCGCGAAGAACACCCTCGTCAAGCGTGCCGCTGAGGACGTCGGCCTCGAGGGGATCGAGGACCTGTTCGTCGGCCCGACCGCGATCGCTTTTGTGCACGGCGAGGCAGTCGACGCCGCGAAGGCGCTTCGCGACTTCGCGAAGGAAAACAACGCGCTTGTCATCAAGGGCGGCTACATGGACGGCAAGTCGCTGTCCGTGGACGAGATCACCAAGATCGCCGATCTCGACAGCCGCGAGGTGCTGCTCTCCAAGGCGGCGGGCGCGTTCAAGGCGAAGCTTTCCCAGGCCGCGGCGCTGTTCCAGGCGCCGGCGTCCCAGGTTGCCCGCCTGGCTGCCGCGCTGGAGGAGAAGCAGCGCAACGCCACCGGTACCGAAGCAGCCGAAGCACCCGCCGAGAGCTGAACCACCCCACCCCCCGAACGTCTCGTTCGTTTTTCTGAGAGGAAGCCATCATGGCGAAGCTGAGCACCGCCGAGCTGATCGACGCCTTCAAGGAGCTGACCCTTCTTGAGCTGTCCGAGTTCGTGAAGGAATTCGAAGAGGTCTTCGACGTCACTGCCGCCGCCCCGGCCGCCGTCGTCGCCGCCGCCCCGGGTGCCGCGCCCGCCGAGGCCGCTGCGGAGCAGGACGAGTTCGACGTCATCCTCGACTCGGCCGGCGACAAGAAGATCCAGGTCATCAAGGTCGTCCGCGAGGTCGTCTCCGGTCTGGGCCTGAAGGAGGCCAAGGAGCTGGTCGAGGCCGCTCCGAAGGCGCTCCTGGAGAAGGTCGACAAGGAGGCCGCCGAGGCCGCCAAGGAGAAGCTCGAGGCCGCTGGCGCCAAGATCTCCATCAAGTGATCCCGGGCGCGCAAGCGCCTGTTGCACCACCTCGAAAGGGGCGGACACCCGACACGGGTGCCCGCCCCTTTCGCTGTCCGGACAAAAAAGACGCACAGTCGCCGAGCCGGGCCCGCGACACCCTCGTTCAGGCGAACAAACCGCGTGTCCGGCGACCCTGGGTCACCCCCTGTTTGCCGCGTTTCCGCCGGTTAACCCGTCAGGGTGAGCGGAAGTCGGCCATCTGGATCTGCGCCCGAACGTGACGTGCACTACCGTGCTGCCAGCGGTCGCCGTACTGGATCCCCGTCGCGTGAGGTGTGCACGGGGGCTGGCCAGAGAACAAAACTGGTGAGTAACCTGTTCGCGCTCAGCTCGTTGCACCTGGTTGAAGCGGAGTTCGCCGCGCGAGCTCCGCCGCTGCCAGCGGTGACGGGGCGGCGGTGCGCGACGACGCGGAACAGCTCCTGGAGGTGCGATGGGTGCCGAGGTGGTCATCGAAGGTCTGACGAAGTCCTTCGGAAAGCAGACCATCTGGCGGGACGTGACGCTGACCCTGCCTCCCGGCGAGGTCTCGGCGATGCTCGGCCCGTCCGGAACCGGCAAGTCCGTGTTCCTGAAGTCGATGATCGGCCTGCTCAAGCCGGACCGCGGACGATGCGTCATCAACGGCGTCGACATCGTCACCTGCTCCGAGCACAAGCTGTACGAGATCCGGAAGCTCTTCGGCGTCCTGTTCCAGGACGGCGCGCTGTTCGGCTCGATGAACCTCTTCGACAACGTGGCCTTCCCGCTGCGGGAGCACACGAAGAAGTCCGAGACCGAGATCCGCCGCATCGTGCTCGAGAAGCTCGAGATCACCGGTCTGGCCGGCGCGGACAAGAAGCTCCCCGGCGAGATCTCCGGCGGTATGCGCAAGCGCGCCGGCCTCGCCCGCGCCCTCGTGCTGGACCCGGAGATCATCCTGGTCGACGAGCCGGACTCCGGTCTCGACCCGGTCCGCACGACCTACATCTCGCAGCTCTTCCTGGACGTCAACGCCCAGATCGACGCGACGTTCCTGATCGTGTCGCACAACATCAACCTCGCCCGCACGGTGCCGGACAACCTCGGCATGCTGTTCCGCAAGGAACTCGTCATGTTCGGTCCGCGCGAGGTGCTGCTGACCAGCGACGAACCGGTGGTCGAGCAGTTCCTCAACGGCCGCAAGCTCGGCCCGATCGGCATGTCCGAGGAGAAGGACAGCGCCCAGATGGCCCGCGAGCAGGCCGAGGCCGAGGCGGGCCACGGCGACGTGCTCAACGAGGACGTGCGCGGCGTGGTGCCGCAGATGCAGGTCAGCCCGGGCGTGCCGGAGCGGGCCGGGGCGAAGCGGCGGATGGACCGCGTCATGCGGATCCTGCACACGCTCCCGCCGAGCGCGCAGGAGGGGATCATCGAATCCCTGACGCCCGAGCAGCAGCGGCACTACAACGTGCGGCCCAACCCCGGCGCCTTCCACCACCAGCCAGGTCCCGAGGACACTCAGCAGCTGCCTCCGGTCAGCTCGCCGGGTCCGGTGCCCAACCAGCACCAGGGACAGCTCCCCGCCGACCAGGTCGCGCGCATCCCCGGCGCCGCCGACCGCCGGTCGCCCCGGCACGGGCAGGGTGGCGCGTGACCACCAGCACGGCCAAGATCCCCGGCTACGGAATGCTGCGGGAGACCGGGAACCTGTTCGCGCTCGGCCTCGACATCATCCGCGGCATCTTCCAGCGCCCGTTCCAGTTCCGCGAGTTCATCCAGCAGGCTTGGTTCGTCGCGAGCGTGACGATCCTGCCGACCGCGCTCGTCGCGATCCCGTTCGGCGCGGTCATCTCGCTGCAGTTCGGCGCGCTCGCCCGCCAGCTCGGCGCGCAGTCCTACACCGGTGCCGGTTCGGTGCTGGCGACCGTGCAGCAGGCCAGTCCGCTGGTCACCGCGCTGCTGGTGGCCGGCGCGGGCGGCAGCGCGGTCTGTGCGGACATCGGCGCGCGGACCATCCGCGAGGAGATCGACGCGATGGAGGTGCTGGGCGTCTCCGCGGTCCAGCGCTTGATCGTGCCCCGCACGCTCGCCATGATGCTCGTCGCGCTCCTGCTCAACGGCATGGTCAGCGTCATCGGCGTGCTCGGCGGCTACTTCTTCAACGTCGTGCTCCAGGGCGGCACCCCTGGTGCGTACCTGTCCAGCTTCTCCGCGCTCGCGCAGCTGCCCGACCTCTGGGTCGGCGAGATCAAGGCGCTGATCTTCGGCTTCATCGCGGCGGTCGTGGCGGCTTACCGCGGCCTGCACCCGAGCGGCGGCCCGAAGGGCGTCGGCGACGCGGTGAACCAGTCGGTGGTCATCACGTTCCTGCTGCTCTTCGTCGTGAACTTCGTGATCACGCTGATCTACCTGCAGCTCGTGCCCGGAAAGCTGGACTGATCATGACGTTCCTCTCGGGGGCGAAGCGGATCGCCAACCGCCCGCTGGAGACCCTGGACACGCTCGGCGACCAGATGTCGTTCTACGGCAGGGCTCTGCTGTGGACGCCGCGCACGCTGCGCCGCTACACCAAGGAAGTGCTGCGGCTGCTGGCCGAGGTGAGCTTCGGTTCCGGCTCGCTCGCGGTCATCGGCGGCACGGTCGGCGTGATGGTCGGCCTGACGCTGTTCACCGGTGTTCTCGTCGGCCTCCAGGGCTACTCGGCGCTGAACTCGATCGGCACCTCGGCCTTCACCGGCTTCCTCACCGCGTTCTTCAACACCCGCGAGATCGCGCCGCTGGTCGCCGGGCTGGCGCTGTCGGCGACGGTCGGCGCGGGCTTCACCGCGCAGCTCGGCGCGATGCGGATCTCCGAGGAGATCGACGCGCTCGAGGTGATGGGCGTGCCGAGCCTCCCGTACCTGGTGACCACGCGGATCATCGCCGGGTTCGTGGCCGTGATCCCGCTGTACGTGATCGGCCTGCTGAGCTCGTACCTCGCCTCGCGGCTGGTCGTTATCTATATCTACGGACAATCCGCGGGTACCTACGACCATTACTTCGACCTGTTCCTACCACCGCAAGACGTGCTCTATTCGTTCATCAAGGTGCTGATCTTCAGCGTTTTGATCATTCTTTCGCACTGCTACTTCGGGTACCGGGCCAGCGGCGGGCCCGCCGGGGTGGGCGTGGCCGTCGGCCGCGCGGTGCGGCTTTCCATCGTCACGGTTTCGGTCGTGAACTTCTTCATCGGTTTCGCGATTTGGGGAACCGACGTCACGGTGAGGATTGCGGGATGACCACACTACGGCGCAGGTTGCTCGGCCTGCTGCTGGTGGCGGTGCTCGTCGGCGGGATCGCGCTCAGCATCGCGATGTACGACAAGGCGTTCAGCAAGTTCGTCACCGTGAAGCTCGACGCGGGCCACATCGGCAACCAGCTGCTCAAGCAGTCGGACGTGAAGGTCCGCGGTTTGATCGTCGGTTCGGTGCAGGACATCAAGGCGACCGAGAACGGCGCGGAACTGACCCTGGCGATGGATCCGGAGTCGGTGAAGCTGATTCCGGAGAACGTGTCCGCGCGATTCCTTCCCAAGACGTTGTTCGGCGAACGCTATGTGTCGCTGCAGATTCCGCAGGACCCGTCGAGCAGGACGCTTTCCCAGGGCGACGTGATCACCCAGGACCGCACTTCCGGCGCGGTCGAACTGGACCAGGCGCTCGAACACCTGATGCCGGTGCTGCAGGCGGTGCAGCCGCAGAAGCTGTCCAGCACGCTCACCGCGATCTCGACCGCGCTGCAGGGCCGCGGCAAGCCGCTCGGCGAAACGCTTTCGCAGCTCGGCCAGTACATCGGCGAGCTGAACCCGCACGAGCCGGAGCTGCAGCACAACCTCCAGGCGCTCGCGGAGTTCTCCGGCCACCTGAGCAACGCGACGCCGGATCTGGTGCAGAGCCTGGACAACCTGAGCACGACCACGCGCACCGTGGTCGCCGAGCAGGCGAACCTGTCGAGCCTCTACGGCAACCTCACCACCGCGTCGCAGGACCTGCAGTCGTTCCTCGAGGCGAACTCGCAGAACCTGATCAGCCTCGCCAGCACCGCGCGCCCGACCGCTGAGCTGCTCGCCAAGTACTCGCCGGAATACCCGTGCGTGCTGAAGCAGATGGCGAAGGTCGTGCCGGTCGCGGACGCAGCGCTGGGCAAGTACAACGGCAAGCCCGGCCTGAACGCGACCATCGAGGTCGTCGTCAACCGCGGGCCGTACAAGCCGGGCGAGGAACCGCGGTTCGAGGACAAGCGCGGTCCGCGCTGCTACGACCTCAACCCCGCGCCGGACCCGTTCCCGCAGCAACCGCCGGACGGCCCGTTCAAGGACGGCACCAAACAGGGCGCGGCTCCGAAGACCGTGGGCGAGGGCCTGAACCCGGCCAACTTCAAGGCGGACGCGGCCGGGGCCAACGGCGGCGGCACCTCGGGCGGCAACCCGGTCAACACCGCGGCCGAGAACAACTTCCTCGCCGCGCTGGTCAGCCCGGAGATGGGGATTTCGCAGAACCAGTTCCCGGGCTGGGGCTCGCTGCTCGTCGGCCCGCTCTACCGGGGCACGGAGGTGACGGTCAAGTGAGGGGACTCGCCGCACCGCTGATCAAGCTGACGATCTTCGTGGTCGTCACGGTGCTGTTCACGACAGTGCTCGGCATCAGCATCGCGAACATCAACACCACCAGCACGAGCGCCTACTCCGCGCGGTTCACCGACGCCACGCTCCTGCTGCCGAACGACGACGTGCGCATCGCCGGCGTCCGCGTCGGCCAGGTCAAGGACGTGAAGATCGTCGACAAGCGCCAGGCGCAGGTGGACTTCGAGGTCGACTCCGGGCGCAAGCTCCCGGCAGGCGTCACCGCGCAGATCAAGTTCCGCAACCTGGTCGGCCAGCGCTACGTCTCGCTCGGCGAGGGCGACGACACCAGCGGCGCGACGCTCAAGCCGGGCGACACCATCCCGCTCGAGCGCACCACGCCCGCGCTGGACCTGACCGAGCTGTTCAACGGCTTCAAGCCGCTGTTCACCGCGCTGAACCCGGCCGACGTCAACAAGCTGTCGTACGAGGTCATCCAGGTCCTGCAGGGCGAGGGCGGCACGGTGGAAAGCCTGCTGTCGCACACCGCTTCGCTGGCCACCACGATCGCCAACAAGGACCAGGTGATCGGCGAGGTCATCGACAACCTCAACTCGGTCCTCGACACGGTCAACCAGCACACCCCGCAGCTCAACGACCTGATCGTGAAGCTGCAGCAGCTGGTGTCCGGCCTCGCCGCGGACCGCAAGCCGATCGGCGACGCGATCGAGGGGCTGGGCAACCTGGCCAACACGACCGCCGGTCTGCTGACCGACGCGCGGGCTCCGCTGAAGGACGACATCGCCGCTCTGGGCAAGCTCACCACGAACCTGAACCAGAACGAGCCGCTCGTCGAGCACTTCATCCAGTTCATGCCGAAGAAGGTCAGTGCGCTCACCCGCACCGCCGACTACGGCTCGTGGTTCAACTTCTACTCCTGCGAGATGACCGGGACGGTGGGCGTGCCAGGGCTGCTGCCGCCGACGGACTTCACGCTCGCGCCGGTGAACCGGGACAGGTGCAAGCCATGAAGTCCTTCCAGAAACGCAACCCGATCCCGATCGCGCTGGTCGGCATCGCGGTCATGGCGCTCGGCCTCGTCGCCGCCATGAACTCCGAGGACCTGCCGGTGATCGGCGGCGGCACCACCTACAGCGCGGACTTCTCCGAAGCAGCCGGGCTGCAGAAGGACAACGACGTGCGGATCGCGGGCGTGAAGGTCGGCAAGGTGTCCGACATCAAGCTCGACGGCCCGAACGTCAAGGTGTCGTTCAAGGTCAAGGACGCCTGGATGGGCGACAAGACCACGGCGGCGATCAAGATCAAGACGCTGCTCGGCCAGAAGTACCTCGCGCTCGACCCGCAGGGCAACGGCAACCTCGACCCCGGTTCGCCGATCCCGCGCGACCGGACGATGTCGCCGTACGACGTGCTCGACGCGTTCCGCGGCCTGTCGCAGACGGTCGACGCGATCGACACGAACCAGCTGTCGAAGAGCTTCGAGGCGATCACCCAGACGTTCTCGAACACGCCGCAGGACGTGAAGGGCGCGCTGTCCGGGCTGTCGAAGCTGTCGGACACGATCGCCAAGCGCGATTCGCAGCTGGCGAACCTGCTGGCCAACACGCGCCAGGTGTCGCAGACCCTGGTCGACCGGGATGCCGAGGTGCAGAAGCTGATCACCGACGGCAACCAGCTGCTGGACGAGATCGGCAAGCGCGAGCAGGCGATCAAGACGCTGCTCGACGGTTCGAAGCAGCTGTCGACGCAGTTGCAGGGCCTGATCGACGACAACGACGGCCAGCTGAACCCGGTGCTCACCCAGCTCGACCAGCTCACGTCGATGCTGCAGCGCAACCAGGACTCGCTGGCGCAGGGGATCCAGAAGTTCGCGCCGTTCATCCGGGTCTTCAACAACACGATCGGCACCGGGCACTGGTTCGACAACTACATCTGCGGCCTGGTGCTTCCTTCGGTCGGCCCGCTCAATCCGGAGGGGTGCAACTCCAAATGACCGACACCCGCTTCGGCCAGTCGCTTACCCGCGGCTTCACGATCGCGATCGTCCTCGCGCTCGTGGTCGCGGGCGCGCTCTGGTGGACGTTGAAGGACGCCGGCCGCAACCACCTGACCGCGTACTTCTCCGGCGCCGTCGGCCTTTACGAGGGCAACAGCGTCCGGATGCTCGGCGTGGACATGGGCACGGTGACCAAGATCCAGCCGATGGGCAACCAGGTCCGGGTCGACCTCGAATACGACCGCTCGGTCGCGGTGCCCGCCGACGCGAAGGCGGTCATCGTGTCGCCGTCGCTGGTCAGCGACCGCTACGTCCAGCTCGCCCCGGCCTACACCGGCGGACCGCGGATCTCCGACGGCGCGACGATCGGCCTCGACCGCACCGAGGTTCCGCTGGAGGTCGACCAGCTCGCCGCCAGCCTCGCCAAGGTCAGCGAGACGCTCGGACCGAACGGGGCCAACAAGAACGGCTCGCTCTCGGACCTGCTGAACACCGCCGCGAACAACCTCGACGGCAACGGCAAGGCGCTGCACGACACGATCACCAAGCTCGGGCAGGCGTCCGGAACGCTGGCGGGCAACAAGGACGACCTCTTCCAGACGGTGCAGAACCTCGGCAAGTTCTCCCAGTCGCTCGCCAACAGCGACGGGCAGGTGCGCCAGTTCGAGAGCCAGCTCGCCGACGTGAGCGGATTCCTCGCCGGGGAGAAGGACAATCTCGCCCAGACCGTGCAGCAGCTCGGCACCACGCTGCAGTCGGTGCAGGGCTTCATCGAACGCAACCGCGGCCGGTTGAAGTCCAATGTGGACAAACTGGCCAGCGTGACCAAGGTGCTGGTGGACCAGCGCAGCTCGCTCGCCGAGATCCTCGACGTCGCGCCGGTCGCGCTGTCCAACATCGTCGGCGTCTACAACGGCTCGTCCGGCACGCTCGACGCGCGGCCGAACCTCAACGAGCTGACGCAGCCGCCGCTGGTGATGGTCTGCAGCCTGCTCAAGCAGACCTCGGTGACCAAGCAGCTGCTCGGCAACGCCTGCGACGGCATCGCCAAGGTGGTCGACGGCGTGGTTCCGCTGCCGTCCACCGCGCAGGTCATCCAGGCGATGCAGAACGGCCAGCTGCCGCCGCTGCCGCTCCCGCTGCAGGGCCAGGTCTACGGGACGCAGGGGAGCTGACGTGAAGCGACTGACGAAGTTCGCCGCGGGCGGAGCGCTCGCCACGGTGTCCGCGCTCGTGCTGAGCGGCTGCGCGTTCAACGGCGTCTACGACGTCCCGCTGCCCGGCGGGGCCGACCTCGGCAGCCACCCGTACACGCTGAAGATCCAGTTCAAGGACGTGCTCGACCTCGTCCCGCAGTCCGGGGTGAAGGTCAACGAGGTGCCGGTCGGGCAGGTCAAGTCGATCGGGCTGACGCCGGACGGCTGGCACGCCGAGGTGACCGTCGAGGTCAACGGGGACGTCAAGCTGCCAGCCAACGCGATGGCCAACGTGAAGCAGTCGAGCCTGCTCGGCGAGAAGTACGTCGAGCTGGCTTCGCCGGGCGGCGACGAGGCGACCGGGCAGCTGGCGAACGGGGCGACCATCCCGCTCGCGCGCACCGGCCGCGACGTCCAGGTCGAGGAGGTGCTCGGCGCGCTGTCCCTGCTGCTCAACGGCGGCGGCGTGGAGCAGCTCAACACGATCACCAAGGAACTCAACAACGCCACCGCCGGCCGCGAGCCGGACATCAAGGCGCTGCTGGCCAACGCGAACGAGCTGGTCACCAACCTCGACAACCAGTCGGCCAACATCACCCGCGCGCTCGACGGCCTCAACCGGCTGTCCATGACGCTGCGGGACCAGAAGGACAAGCTGGTCGGCGCGGTCGACAACCTCGGGCCCGGGCTCGGGGTGCTGGAGCAGCAGCGCGGCCAGCTGGTGACCATGCTGAACGCGCTCAACAACCTCTCCGGCGTCGCGACCGACACGGTCAACAAGAGCAAGGCGGACCTGGTCGCCGACCTCAAGGCGCTCACGCCGACGCTGCAGAAGCTCGGCGAGGCGGGCAGCGACCTGCCGAAGGCGCTGGAGATCCTGCTGACCTATCCGTTCACCGACCAGGCCTACAACGACGTCAAGGGCGACTACTTCAACCTGTTCGCCAAGGTCGACCTGAACCTCAAGGACGTCATCGACAACCTCGGCCGCAGCAGGCAGAACGGGCTGAACGGGCTCATTCCCGCGCCGGGGCTGACCGGCGGCGTCGAAGGCTCGCCCGCGAACCAGCCGCCGCCGCTGTCGTTCCCGGGCAGCCAGCCCGCGCAGCAACAGCAGCAGGCTCCGTCCTCGACCGGCGGCCAGGGCGGCGGGCAGCCGTCGCAGAGCGGGTTGTCCGGCCTGTTCGGGGTGCTTTCCGGAGGTGCTGGCTGATGTTGCTGCGCAGGACGAAAATCCAGCTGGTGGTCTTCGCCATCATCTCGGTCGTGGCCATCGTGTACGCGCTGATCCGGTTCGCCGGCCTCGGCACGGTGTTCGGCAGCAACGGGTACACGGTCAAGCTGCAGCTCAACGAATCCGGCGGGATCTTCACCAACGCCGAGGTCACCTACCGCGGCTTCAACGTCGGCCGCGTCGGGCAGCTGCGGCTGACCCAGAGCGGGCTCGAGGCCGACCTGAACATCGACCCGTCGGCCCCGCGCGTGCCCGCCGACCTCGACGCGGTCGTCGCCAACCGGTCCGCGGTCGGCGAGCAGTACGTCGACCTGCGGCCGAAGAACGACCAGGGCCCGTACCTCGCGAGCGGTTCGGTGATCCCGGCCGCCCGCACGAGCACCCCGGTCAGCACCGACCGGCTGCTCGGCGACCTCGACTCGCTGTCGGCCTCGGTGCCGACCGACGCGCTGCGGAAGGTCGTCGACGAGTCCTACGACGCGTTCCGCGGCACCGGCGGCGACCTGCAGAAGCTGCTCGACACCGCGCGCAGCTTCACCACCACCGCGCAGCAGTACCTGCCGCAGACCGTGCAGCTGCTGCAGGCAGGCGGCCAGGTGCTGGACACGCAGAACGACGAGGCGTCGAACTTCGCGTCCTTCTCCAAGAGCCTCAACCAGCTCAGCGGGACGCTCAAGAACTCCGACGGCGACCTGCGCAAGCTGATCGGCGTCACCCCGCAGGTGGCGACCCAGATCAGCCAGGTGCTCAAGGAGACCGGGCCCGGCCTCGGCGCGCTGACCGCGAACCTGCTGACGACGGCCAACCTGACCGTGACCCGGCTGGACGGCCTCGAACAGGGCCTGGTGACCTATCCGGCACTGGCGGCCGCCGCGCCGTCGGTGGCCCCCGGCGACGGGACCGCGCACCTCGGCCTGGTGCTGAACCTGTTCAACCCGCCGTCGTGCACGAAGGGCTATCTGCCCTACAGCCAGTACCGTCCGGGTTCGGACACCTCGCCCCGGCCGGAGGACGACAAGGCCTACTGTGCCGAGCCGAAGGGCAGCCCGATCAACGTCCGGGGTTCCCAGAACGCGCCCTACAACGGCGTGCCGGTGCAGCCGTCGCAGCAGGACATCGCGGCGAACCAGAACCGGCCGGCGCAGCAGCTGCAGGAGCAGCGCGACGCTCAGGTGCCGGGCGTCGTCGGCAGCCCCGGGGTGTCGCTGAACAGCATGGGCTCGCTGCTGGGACTCGGCTGACCGGGATTTGATGACTGTTACCTACTCTGGAGTGTTATGAGTGCCGAGCACGCGGTCGCCGAGGAAGAGGTGACCGCTGATACGCCCGAACCGGCAACGGCGGTGGCGGCGAAGGAAAAGTGGGCGCTTCCCGGATCGCCGCGGGTGTGGCTGTTCGGATCCGGGGCGTTCGCTCTCGCCGCGCTGGTGGTGGCGATCGTGTTCGGGATCATGTGGCTGGTCGCGGAGATGGACGGCGACCGGGATCTGGCTTCGGCGCGCGACGACGTGCTCAAGGACGGCACCGCCGCGGTGCTGGCCTACACCCAGGTCGACTACCAGCACCTGGACACGTACTTCCAGCAGCAGAAGGACGTCTCCAGCGACGACATGGCCAAGCAGATCGAGCAGGCCCAGCCGAACTACTCGAAGGCGCTGACCGACCAGAAGGTCAAGGTCACCACCACGATCCAGGACATCGCGGTCGAGGAGCTCAACGACCACGACGGCAAGGCCAGCTTCCTGGCCGCGATCAGCACGGACACCTCGGCGGGCGGGAAGAACGCCACCAAGGCGCTGCGGCTCGAGGTCCAGATGACCCGGGTCGACGGCAAGTGGAAGCTGTCCGGGATCGACCAAGTGCCGCTCGTCGCCGCCGGCAAGTAGCTTCACCCGCAGATCGGAGTTCCGCAGTGCCCCCCTCCCGTCGCCAGCCACCGCGCAGCAGCAGCACGCCACCGGCTCGCAAGCCGAAGGTCGCCGGGCTGCGCAAGCCGTCGGACCCGGCGGCGCCGGCGGCCTCGCCCAAGCCGCGCCCCCGGCCGCGGCCGCTCCCCGACGCGGATCCGGCCGAGGTGACCCAGGAGCTGCGGATTCCCCGCGGCGGCCTGGTGCGCCCGGCCGACCCTGAGCCCGCTTCGACCGAGACCGAGCCTGCTTCGACGGAGGTCGCGGAGACCCCTGTTGAGGAAGACGCCCCCGAGGTCTCCGGGGTAACCAAGGAAGCCCCGGCCGAAGAGGTCGACGCGCTCACCGGCGAGACCGTCGAGGACGAGAAACCGGCCCGGCCGAGCCCGCGGCGCAAGAAGCGCGACACCGGTTCGGAGAAGCCGTCGGACGTCGAGGAAGCCGAGACCAAGGCTCGAGCGGAGGAAGCCGCCGAGGTACCGGCTCAGCGGTCCGTGGTCAGCCGCAACACCGTGCGCGTCGCACTGCTGCTGGTGGTCGGCCTGGCACTGGTCGCGGCGGCGGTGATCTTCCAGGTCAAGGGCTCGGACGCGGCCGATTCGACGAGCAACCGCGCGGTGCTCGACGTGGCGAAGACCGCGCAGGTCAAGGACCAGGTCTCGAAGGCCATCGAGACGCTGTTCTCCTACGACTTCAACAACATCAAGAAGACCGAGGACGCGGCCAACCAGCTGCTCGCCACCGACCAGGTCAAGACGAGCTACAACGCGCTGATGGGCCAGGTCAAGAAGCTGGCTCCGGAGCAGAAGGTGGTCGTGACCTGCAAGGTCACCCGCAGCGCGGTGATCCGGCTGAACGGCGACCTCGCCAGGGTGATGCTGTTCATCGACCAGACGTCGACGCGTGCGGACACGAAGCAGACCGCCGCGGGCACGGCGCAGATGCACGTGGACGCCCAGCTGCAGGGCAACACGTGGAAGATCACCGACATGGACACCTACAAGGCCGCCGCACCGGCCGCCGGCGCCCCCGCGCCGTCCGCGCCCGCTTCGGCTCCGCCGTCGAAGTAAGCGTCCTGAGCAGTCGTCACGGCCCGTTCCCGGAACCTCCGGGGGCGGGCCGTTGTCGTGTCAGCGTCCGGAACGCCGTCCGAAGCGGCTCCTGCAGCTCATCCGGGCTCTCCGGCGGCTCCAGGGCCTCCGAGCCGGTCGCGGCCAGCCGGTCCAGCAGAGCGACCGTGAGACCGTCCAATTCGGCCCGCAGCACCGACAGGTCGGGACCGCCCTCGGGCAAGTCGCCGGGATGCGCGCTCCAGTGCGTGAAGAGCCGATGCTGGACCTGCTTGCTGGCGGCGATCTGATCCGAGAGGAACCCGGCGGCGAGATCCGGGTCGAGGCCGATTTCGCGGGCCAGCACCCGGACGCGGGCCAGCTCCCGCTGCTCGCGGACGGGATCGTCGACCGGCCGCCCGGCCCCGAACTTCGCGGCGGCGACCTGTTCGCTGATCGCCAGCCTGCGCAGGACCAGGTCGGGAAGCGACGCGTCGGGTCCGGGCATGGTGCGCACCTCCGGGAGTTCGGGCCCGCCCAGTTGATCACCGGGACGCATCCGTTGCCAAGCGTCGCTTCCGGGCGTGCGCAACCCCTGTCCGGGGGACCCGGAATCGGGTGCCGAGCTGCCCGAAGTTCCCCTGTTTTCGTCCGCCGCGAAGCAACCGGCCGCTCGCGGAATGTGATCCATCCCGCGCCCGCCGCGCCGATGCGGAAACCGCCGCCGAAACCGGGCGCAGGCCGCCCACCTGCGTCGCTGTCCGGCCGACCTGCGCGGCCGTCCCGGAGTACCCGGCGGTAACCGGGACCGCGGCCGGATCGGTCACCCTGTGCTGTCCGGGTTCGACGCTGCGCCAACCGGCGGGAGAGCCGCGCGGCATCTTGACTCCAAAGCCGCGTGGGTTCACGCTTACTGCCAACGGTCACGGCCGGGGAACGCGAACCTTGCGGGAGGGGCGCGAAAACCCGGGCGAACCGGGAGCCGGAAGGACGCAGTGAGGCTCAGGGAGACGCACTGCCCCAAGGTGACGCGATGCAGGCTGGGCCCCGTCGGGAGTGCCCCCTGGACAGACCGCGTCATCGGGGCTAGACTGCTTCTTTGCGCTGCCCTCTTTCAGGCTGCCCGGAGCCGGTAGTTAGGATAGTGGGCACACGGCACCCCTGACAGTCCGCGACAGCTGTTGCCATCGCGGCTGCTCACCGCTCATTGTCCCCGGAAGGACGCATCTTGGCAGTCTCTCCCGCGAACCAGGCCACTGCTGCGACCACCTCGGCTGAATCCCGCGCGCAGGCCACGGGAATCCCCGGAGCGCCCAAGCGGGTCTCCTTCGCGAAGATCCGCGAGCCACTCTCCACCCCGAACCTGCTTGACGTCCAGATCCAGTCGTTCCAGTGGTTCACCGGCAACGAGGCGTGGTTCGAGCGCCGCGTCAACGAAGGCGAAGAAAACCCGGTCGGCGGTCTGGAAGAGGTCCTCAACGAGATCTCGCCGATCGAGGACTTCTCGGGCTCGATGTCCCTTTCCTTCTCCGCTCCGCGCTTCGACGAGGTCAAGGCCTCGATCGAGGAGTGCAAGGACAAGGACATGACGTACGCGGCCCCGCTGTTCGTCACCGCCGAGTTCGTCAACAACAACACTGGCGAGATCAAGAGCCAGACGGTCTTCCTGGGCGACTTCCCGGTGATGACCGACAAGGGCACCTTCATCATCAACGGCACCGAGCGGGTCGTCGTGTCCCAGCTGGTGCGTTCTCCGGGCGTGTACTTCGACAGCAGTGTCGACAAGACGACCGACAAGGACGTCTTCAGCGTGCGCGTGATCCCGAGCCGCGGCGCGTGGCTCGAGTTCGACGTGGACAAGCGCGACACCGTCGGCGTCCGCATCGACCGCAAGCGCCGCCAGCCGGTCACCGTGCTGCTGAAGGCGCTGGGCTGGTCCACCGAGGCGATCCGCGAGCGCTTCTCGTTCTCCGAGACGCTGCTGGCCACCCTCGAGAAGGACCACACCGCGGGCACCGACGAGGCGCTGCTCGACATCTACCGCAAGCTGCGCCCGGGCGAACCGCCCACGAAGGAGAGCGCGCAGACGCTGCTGGAGAACCTGTTCTTCAAGCCGAAGCGCTACGACCTGGCCAAGGTCGGCCGCTACAAGGTCAACAAGAAGCTGGGCCTCGACACCCCGTACGAGACCGGCACGCTGACCGAAGAGGACATCGTCTCGGCCATCGAGTACCTGGTCCGGCTGCACGCCGGCGAGGACAAGATGACGAGCTCCGCCGGCGTCGAGGTGCCGGTCGAGACCGACGACATCGACCACTTCGGCAACCGCCGCCTTCGCACCGTCGGCGAGCTGATCCAGAACCAGATCCGGGTCGGCCTCTCCCGCACCGAGCGCGTCGTGCGCGAGCGCATGACCACGCAGGACGTCGAGGCGATCACGCCGCAGACCCTGATCAACATCCGCCCGATCGGCGCGGCGATCAAGGAGTTCTTCGGCACCTCGCAGCTGTCGCAGTTCATGGACCAGAACAACCCGCTGTCGGGCCTGACGCACAAGCGTCGTCTTTCGGCCCTCGGCCCGGGCGGTCTGTCGCGTGAGCGCGCCGGCATGGAGGTCCGCGACGTCCACCCGTCGCACTACGGCCGGATGTGCCCGATCGAGACGCCGGAAGGCCCGAACATCGGCCTGATCGGCTCGCTGTGCTCGTACGCGCGGGTCAACCCGTTCGGCTTCATCGAGACGCCGTACCGCAAGGTCGTCGAGGGCCAGGTCACCGACCAGGTCGACTACCTGACCGCGGACGAGGAAGACCGTTACGTCAAGGCGCAGGCCAACGCGCCGCTGACCGACGACGGGCACTTCGTCGAGTCCAAGGTCCTCGGCCGCCGCAAGGGCGGCGAGGTCGAGCTGATCGACCCGCTCGAGATCGACTACATGGACGTGTCGCCGCGGCAGATGGTCTCCGTCGCCACCGCGATGATCCCGTTCCTCGAGCACGACGACGCGAACCGCGCGCTGATGGGCGCGAACATGCAGCGGCAGGCTGTTCCGCTGCTGCGCAACCAGGCTCCGTACGTGGGCACCGGCGTGGAGCTGCGCGCCGCGGTCGACGCCGGGGACGTCCTGGTCGCCGAGCAGGCCGGCGTGGTCGAGGAGCTGTCCGCGGACATCATCACGATCATGCACGACGACGGCACGCGGAAGAGCTACGGACTGTACAAGTTCCGCCGCTCCAACCACGGCACGTGCTTCAACCACCGGCCGATCGTCAACGAGGGCGACCGGGTCGAGCAGGGCCAGGTCATCGCCGACGGCCCGTCCACCGAGAACGGTGAGATGGCGCTCGGCAAGAACCTCCTCGTCGCGGTCATGCCGTGGGAGGGCCACAACTACGAGGACGCGATCATCCTCTCCGAGCGCCTGGTGCAGGACGACGTGCTGACGTCGATCCACATCGAGGAGCACGAGATCGACGCCCGCGACACCAAGCTGGGCGCCGAGGAGATCACCCGGGACATCCCGAACGTCTCCGAGGAGGTCCTGGCCGACCTCGACGAGCGCGGCATCATCCGCATCGGAGCCGAGGTCCGCGACGGCGACATCCTGGTCGGCAAGGTCACGCCGAAGGGCGAGACCGAGCTGACCCCGGAGGAGCGCCTGCTCCGCGCGATCTTCGGCGAGAAGGCGCGCGAGGTCCGCGACACCTCGCTGAAGGTGCCGCACGGCGAGACCGGCAAGGTCATCGGCATCCGGGTGTTCTCCCGCGAGGACGACGACGAGCTGCCCCCGGGCGTCAACGAGCTGGTCCGCGTCTACGTGGCCCAGAAGCGCAAGATCCAGCCGGGCGACAAGCTCGCCGGCCGGCACGGCAACAAGGGTGTCATCGGCAAGATCCTGCCGGTCGAGGACATGCCGTTCATGGAGGACGGCACCCCGGTCGACATCATCCTGAACACCCACGGTGTGCCGCGACGGATGAACATCGGCCAGATCCTCGAGCTGCACCTCGGCTGGCTGGCCTCGCAGGGCTGGACGATCGAGGGCAACCCGGACTGGGCGAAGAACCTGTCCGAGGAGCTCTACGACGTCGCGCCGAACACGAACACCGCGACCCCGGTGTTCGACGGCGCGAAGGAAGAGGAGCTCACCGGGCTGCTCGGGGCGACCAAGCCGAACCGCGACGGCGAGCGCATGGTCAAGGAGAACGGCAAGGCCACGCTGTTCGACGGCCGCTCCGGCGAGCCGTACCCGTACCCGGTGTCGGTCGGCTACATGTACATCCTGAAGCTGCACCACCTGGTCGACGACAAGATCCACGCCCGCTCCACCGGCCCGTACTCGATGATCACCCAGCAGCCGCTGGGCGGTAAGGCGCAGTTCGGCGGCCAGCGCTTCGGCGAGATGGAGTGCTGGGCGATGCAGGCCTACGGCGCGGCTTACACGCTGCAGGAACTGCTCACGATCAAGTCGGACGACGTGGTCGGCCGCGTCAAGGTGTACGAGGCGATCGTGAAGGGGGAGAACATCCCCGAGCCGGGCATCCCGGAGTCGTTCAAGGTGCTCCTCAAGGAGCTCCAGTCGCTGTGCCTCAACGTCGAGGTGCTCTCCAGCGACGGCGCGGCGATCGAGATGCGCGACTCCGACGACGAGGACCTCGAGCGCGCAGCGGCGAACCTCGGCATCAACCTGTCCCGCAACGAGTCGCCCTCGGTGGACGACGTCGTGCACTGATTCGGTGTCGAGCGGGAACCTGCCTCCCGCGGGTTCCCGCTCCACCGCCGACCCCTCTCTAGCCGAAACAACCCCAAGGGGACTTAGACGTGCTGGACGTCAACTTCTTCGATGAGCTCCGGATTGGCCTCGCCACCGCCGACGACATCCGTCAGTGGTCCTTCGGCGAGGTCAAGAAGCCGGAGACCATCAACTACCGGACCCTCAAGCCGGAGAAGGACGGGCTCTTCTGCGAGAAGATCTTCGGTCCGACCCGGGACTGGGAGTGCTACTGCGGCAAGTACAAGCGCGTCCGGTTCAAGGGCATCATCTGCGAGCGCTGCGGCGTCGAGGTCACTCGCGCCAAGGTGCGCCGTGAGCGGATGGGCCACATCGAGCTGGCCGCGCCGGTCACCCACATCTGGTACTTCAAGGGCGTTCCGTCGCGCCTCGGCTACCTGCTGGACCTGGCGCCCAAGGACCTCGAGAAGATCATCTACTTCGCGGCCTACGTGATCACCGGCGTGAACACGGAGCTGCGGCACAACGACCTGCCGACCCTCGAGAACGAGATCGGCGTCGAGCGCAAGAACCTCGAGACGAAGCGCGACGCCGACATCGAGGCCCGTGCGCAGAAGCTGGAAGCCGACCTGGCCGAGCTGGAGGCGGAGGGCGCGAAGTCCGACGTGCGCCGCAAGGTCAAGGAGGGCGGCGAGCGCGAGATGCGCCAGCTGCGCGACCGCGCCGGCCGCGAGCTGGACCGCCTCGAGGAGGTCTGGACGACCTTCACGAAGCTCGAGCCGCGTCAGCTGATCGCCGACGAGCTGCTCTACCGCGAGCTGATCGACCGGTACGGCGAGTACTTCACCGGCGGCATGGGCGCGGAAGCGATCCAGAAGCTGGCGACCGAGTTCGACGTCGCCGCGGAGGCCGACAGCCTGCGCGACACCATCCGCAACGGCAAGGGGCAGAAGAAGCTCCGCGCGCTGAAGCGGCTCAAGGTCGTCGCCGCGTTCCAGGCGACCGGCAACGACCCGCGCGGCATGGTGCTCGACGCCGTCCCGGTCATCCCGCCGGACCTGCGCCCGATGGTGCAGCTCGACGGTGGCCGCTTCGCCACGTCGGACCTGAACGACCTGTACCGCCGCGTGATCAACCGGAACAACCGGCTCAAGCGGCTGATCGACCTCGGCGCGCCCGAGATCATCGTCAACAACGAGAAGCGGATGCTGCAGGAGGCCGTCGACGCGCTGTTCGACAACGGCCGCCGCGGGCGTCCGGTCACCGGCCCGGGCAACCGGCCGCTGAAGTCGCTGTCCGACCTGCTGAAGGGCAAGCAGGGCCGGTTCCGCCAGAACCTGCTGGGCAAGCGTGTTGACTACTCGGGCCGTTCGGTCATCATCGTCGGTCCGCAGCTGAAGCTGCACCAGTGCGGTCTGCCGAAGGACATGGCGCTCGAGCTGTTCAAGCCGTTCGTCATGAAGCGGCTGGTCGACCTGAACCACGCGCAGAACATCAAGTCCGCCAAGCGGATGGTGGAGCGGTCGCGGCCGCAGGTGTGGGACGTGCTCGAAGAGGTCATCACCGGCCACCCGGTGATGCTGAACCGTGCGCCGACCCTGCACCGGCTGGGCATCCAGGCCTTCGAACCGCAGCTGGTCGAGGGCAAGGCCATCCAGCTGCACCCGCTGGTCTGCGAAGCGTTCAACGCGGACTTCGACGGCGACCAGATGGCGGTGCACCTGCCGCTGTCGGCCGAGGCGCAGGCCGAGGCCCGGATCCTGATGCTGTCGGCGAACAACATCCTGTCGCCGGCGTCGGGCCGTCCGCTCGCCATGCCGCGACTGGACATGGTCACCGGTCTGTTCCACCTGACCCGGCTGAACGAGAACGCCGAGGGTGCGGGCAACGCGTACTCGTCGCCCGCCGAGGCGATCATGGCGTTCGACCGCAAGGCGCTGAGCCTGCACGCCCCGGTCAAGATCCGCGTCACCGACCGTCAGCCCGCGAAGGCCGACGAGGCGGCGCTCGCGGAAAAGGGCTGGGAGCCGGGCAAGCCGTGGCTGGCCGAGACGACGCTGGGCCGCGTCCTGTTCAACGACCTGCTGCCGGCGGACTACCCGTTCATCAACGAGCCGATGCCGAAGAAGCGGCAGGCGGCCATCGTGAACGACCTCGCCGAGCGGTACTCGATGACGCAGGTCGCGCAGACGCTGGACAAGCTCAAGGACGCCGGTTTCTACTGGGCGACCCGCTCGGGCGTCACGGTCGCGATCTCGGACGTGCTGACCCCGGTCGGCAAGAAGGCCATTCTCGACGAGTACGAGGGCAAGGCCGACCAGGTCGAGAAGCGGTACCAGCGCGGTCAGCTGTCCCACGCCGAGCGCAACAACGAGCTCGTCAAGGTGTGGACGCAGGCGACCGAAGAGGTCCACAAGATCATGGAGACGGCGCTGCCGGACGACAACCCGATCGCCATGATCGTGAAGTCGGGCGCCGCCGGCAACATGACCCAGGTCCGTTCGCTGGCCGGTATGCGCGGTCTGGTGTCGAACCCGAAGGGTGAGTACATCCCGCGTCCGATCAAGGCGAACTTCCGTGAAGGCCTGTCGGTGGCGGAGTACTTCATCGCCACGCACGGCGCCCGGAAGGGTCTGGCGGACACGGCGCTGCGTACCGCGGACTCGGGTTACCTGACCCGTCGTCTGGTGGACGTTTCGCAGGACGTCATCGTCCGCGAGATCGACTGCGGCACCACGCGCGGCATCATGATGCCGATCGGCGAGGACCTCGGCGACGGCAAGGTCGTGCGCGACCAGCACGTCGAGACCTCCGTGTACGCGCGGAACCTCGCGACGGACGCGGTGGACGCCAAGGGCAACGTCGTGCTGAACGCGGGCGACGACATCGGCGACCCGGCCATCGAGAAGCTGCTCTCCAGCGGCATCTCGAAGGTGAAGGTCCGCTCGGTGCTCACCTGCGAGTCGGCGGTCGGTGTCTGCGCGACCTGCTACGGCCGTTCGATGGCGACGGGCCAACTCGTCGACGTCGGCGAGGCGGTCGGCATTGTCGCCGCCCAGTCGATCGGTGAGCCGGGCACGCAGCTGACGATGCGTACGTTCCACCAGGGTGGTGTCGCCGGTGACGACATCACGACCGGTCTGCCCCGTGTCACCGAGCTTTTCGAGGCTCGGGTGCCGAAGGGCAAGGCTCCGATCGCGGACGTCGACGGCCGCGTGCGGATCGAGGAGAGCGAGCGGTTCTGGAAGATCACCCTGATCCCGGACGACGGGTCGGAGGAGATCGTCTTCGACAAGCTGTCCAAGCGGCAGCGGCTCGCGAACACCCCGAACGGCCCGCTGGGCGACGGCGACCACGTCAACGTCGGCCAGCAGCTGCTCGAGGGCACGCCGGACCCGCACGAGGTCCTGCGCGTCATGGGCCCGCGCGAAGCGCAGATGCACCTCACGGACGAGGTCCAGAAGGTGTACCGGGCGCAGGGTGTGTCGATCCACGACAAGCACATCGAGGTCATCGTGCGGCAGATGCTGCGCCGCGTGACGATCATCGACTCCGGAGCCACGGACTTCCTGCCGGGCGAACTGCCCGAGCGGACGAAGTTCGAGGCGACGAACCGGGCCGCGGTCGCCGAGGGCGGCGAGCCGGCTTCGGGCCGTCCGGTGCTGATGGGCATCACGAAGGCGTCGCTGACCACGGACTCGTGGCTGTCGGCGGCCTCGTTCCAGGAGACCACGCGCGTCCTGACCGACGCGGCCATCAACGGCCGCTCGGACAAGCTCGTGGGCCTCAAGGAGAACGTCATCATCGGTAAGCTCATCCCGGCCGGTACGGGCATCAACAAGTACCGGAACATCCAGGTGCAGCCGACCGAGGAGGCGCGGGTCGCGGCGTACGCGATCCCGTCCTACGACGACGGTTACTACACCCCGGACGTGTTCGGTTCGGGCACCGGCGCCGCGGTTCCGCTGGACGACTACGACTTCGGTCGCGACTTCCGCTGATCCGCTCCGCGTGAACGAAACGCCCCCGGCTTCGGCCGGGGGCGTTTCGCTTGTATGCGGGGTCAGACCGCGGCGGGCACGTTGATCCGGTCGAGGAAGTCGGCGATCAGGTCGATTCTGGCGACCAGGGTCGCCGGGTCGATCTCGTCCCGGTACACCGCGTAGCACCACCCGTGCTCGAGGCCGATGAGGTCCGGAAGCAGTTCATGGTTGCCGCGCAGCCAGTCCATGGTCTCCGGGGCGATGACCTGGGCCGAGAGGTCCTGATCGCTGGCGTATCCGGTGAACTCGTTCTCGGCCGGCGTGAATTGCTCCCAGCGGGCGGCCGAGGGCGACGTTCGCGCCTCCGCTTCGAACAGCCTTTGCTGGTAGTTGAGATACGCCATGGTCCGCCCGAACATCCGCACCGGTTCGGTCGGGTACGCCTTGGCGATCTTCATGCTCGGCGTCGGCCCGACCTTGGTTTCGATGGTGTACTCGTAGATCCTTCTGGAGCTGTTGGCCCCGACCCGGAGCGAGCACCAGTACGCGCTGACCCGGAACTGCCGGTCCCGCCGCGGCAGATCAGCCGCGAACTCGACGGTCGGAGGACTGCTGGGGAAGGTCATGCCCTCCGAGATGGTCTTCGGCCGGTACAGCTCGCCAAGAGGCTTCCGGCGCTGCGCGGACCGGGGCCGCCCGTATTTCAGATCGGCGACCATGGATCCGCCCAGTTCCTCGGGCACCGCGTGCAATGCGGCCTGCCGGGCTCGTCTCGCTCGTTTCTTCTTCAGATGCCAGCGGAAGCCGAGATAACTCGGGAGCACGACCATGACCAGGAGTCCGAGGATCGGCCTGAGCCAGTACCAAGCGTCGTGCTCTGCGAGGGCGAGATCCACGGCTCAGAACTCCAGATCTTTTTTGGTCTCGTCTTCCGAAGTTCCGTCCCCGGTCGTCGCGTACTCGACGGCCTTGCGCGCGTTCTCCAGGTGTCCCAACGGTTTCCCTGGCTTGACCGGCAGGTCGGTTTCGTTCTTGTCGTGGCTTCGGAGCCCGACCTGCGACCGTGCCTCGTCCAGCAGCTTCCCGCCGACGGTTTTCCCGAAACCGTCCTTGGCCCGCTTGGCGGTGGTCTTGCCGCCTTCCACGGCCATCTTGGCCACTTCGTCCTTGGCCGCTTTGAAGAACGTCTGGAACCGGGCGATCAAGTCCTTGATCATGTCCAGCAGCTTCTGCAGCTTGCTGACCTGCTTGGTCGCCTTGCCCGCGGTAGACGCCGCGCGCACCCCGGTCGCCGTGCCCGCCGCCGCGGTGGATGCTCCGAACGACGGGACCGCGGCGGCCAGTGCCGGGATCCAGATCATGATCAGCCAGGTGATCAGCTCGGTCAGCAGCGCCTTGATGAAGTCCTCGATGACGGTCATCGCCATGCTGCACACCTGCAGCATCGTCGCGATGTCGCCGGCCTGGTCGGCGGTGCCGGTGATCCCGGTCGAGAACTTGGCCAGCTTCTCCGCCGCGGTTTCGGCCGCGCCGCCTTCCCACTGCGAGAGCGAGCTCTTCGCCTGCTCGCTGAACTGGTGCGCGAACTGCTCCAGCCCGCGCCCGATCGCCGTGAAGTTCTCGGCCGCTTTGGACAGTGCCGGGCCGTCGCCGCTGACGAAGTGGATCGCGTCCTGGAGCGGGTCGCAGACGGCCAGCAGGAAGTTCAGTCCCTGGCCGACCAGCCAGCCGATCGGATCGGAGCTGATGCTCATCGCGGTTTCCGCGCACGACTGGACGAAGTTGGTCGTCTCGGAAACCACCCCGCTCAGCCCGGTCGCGGTGTCGCCTGCCTTGATCGCGTCGCTGGTGCCCGCGTCGTAGATCTTCACCGCGCCGCCCACCACCGGCAGCGCGTTGACGATCTTCTTGCCGGTGCCGTCCTCCGGCTTGATCTCGATCTTGCCCAACGGATCAGACATCCCGCCCCCTACTTCCGTCCGCTGCCGAGGTTGTCGATCTTGCCCATGACGTCTTTCCAGCTGCGGCAGTGGTCCTCTTCGGTCTGGTCGTAGAACTGGCCGGCGCGGTTGATCTTGTCGGACGCGGACTGCAGGCCGGTTTCCATCGCGGTCAGCAGGTCTTTCAGGTCGTTGACCATGTCCGTGTACATGTGTTTGACGAGGATGCCGATGACGCCCCAGGACTCGTCGCCGACGTCGGCCTGCGCCACCTTGCCCTTGACCCCGGCGACCGCGGTCTTGTTACCCGCCAGCTGGCGGGAGTAGTCGTAGAGCTTCGCCGTCTGCACCTGGTAGCCGGCCATCAGCGGTGGTCCTCGTCGTCGAACAGGTTCTTGAGGAAGTCGTCCCCGGCGGACCCGGCCGAGGACGGCGGTGGCGGCGGGGGAGGGGTCTTCTCCGCGGGGTCGGCCAGCAGCTCGCGCTCGGAATAGTCCTCGTGCTGTTCTTCCTCGACGCTCCGCTGCGGCGCGGGCGCGCCCCGTTCCATCGCGGCACGCAATTCCTCGACGTCGGTGCCCAGCAGTTCGGCCTGGGTTTCCAGCACCTGCTCGGTGAGCTGCATCGAGTTGCCCGTGTGCTGGTCCACCAGCACGGCCTGCTGCCGCGCGGACTCGGCGACCGCCTGCTGCAGGGTCGCCATCACCATCCCGGACAACTCCGTCCCGCCGTGGCGCAGCGCGGCATCGGTGATCCGGATGTCCTTGATCGACCCGCCCGGGCCGGAGACGACGGTGACCGACTGGTCGGGCGACGTCGCGGTCGCTTCGAGCGCGCTCAGTTCCACCTGCATCTGGGCGATGCCGGCGAACTGGTCGTCCACCCGCTGCAGCCTCGATTGGAACCGGTCGAATTCAGCGACCAGCCGGTCGAACTCGTCGGACATGCCGTCTCCCCTTGTGTTCTGTTGCCATACCGTCATGGCCCAATCCGGCATCTTACGGTCGGTATCCGACTAAACACGGCGAAACCGCCAAAAAAGCCCCGTCGCGCGCTCTCTGGTCCCGGTCGCGCTGCGTAGCGGGTCCGGAGACGGTACTTGTACGGTCGCGGCCCGGATCCGGCTGGCATAACTTCGCGCGCGTGGCTGATGTCGTGCCGTTCACGGACAACTTCTCGGATCTCTCCAACGCGCAGGGGTACCAGTTCGAATTCCGTTGCGAGCGCTGCGGAAACGGGTACCGGTCGGCGTTCCAGCGGGACGCGATGGAGACCGGGCGCAGCATGTTGCGCGCGGTGGGCTCGTTCTTCGGCGGGACGCTGCAGCAGTTGAGCAGCTCCGCGGACCAGTGGAAGTACGACCGGGCGACGAACTCGTCAGCGAAGGACCGCGCGCTGACCGCGGCCGTCGAGGAGATCACCCCGCGCTTCCGCCAGTGCCGCGGCTGCAGCGACTGGATGTGCGCGGATCAGTGCTGGAACGAGGAAATCGGCCAGTGCCTGCGCTGTTCGCCCAGCGTGGCGGAGGAGGTCTCGCGCGCGCAGGCGGCGGCGCAGCGGGACCAGATCTGGGACAAGGCGCGCGAGAAGAACTGGACCAAGGACCTGGACCTGGGCACCCGCGCGAAGCTCACCTGCCCGGACTGCGGCCTGAAGGTGGACGGCGGGAAGTTCTGCACCGGATGCGGAAGCTCGCTGGCCCCGACTGTCCACTGTGGAGAGTGCGGCAAGGAGTCCAAGGCGGGCGCGGTGTTCTGCGCGGATTGCGGGCACCGGCTCTGAGGTCTCAGACCTTGGCGAGGGTTTCGCGCCGCTTCTTCACCCGGCGAGGGACGCTGGGCAAATAGGTGCGCTTGAGCAGCAACAGGCCGGGGAAAAGCAAGATCAGGGCACCGAGGAGATCGACGGCCGCGAACACCGAGCCGACTTGGTAGCCCAGATCTCCCCCGAACGGGCCCACTGCGATCTCGACGACGGTGCCCCGCGCGGGAAGCTCGTTCTTGTTCCATTCGGCGGTGATTTCGTGGATGATGCCGCCCTGCTCGTAGGTTCCGTACACCTCGGCCCGGTCGACGGTGCAGGACGGGCCGCCGGTGGTGCTCACACAATGCCGGGTGCCGCCGCCGCTGGCCCCGGTGACCGTCGCTTGCACCTGCGGAGCCAGCCCCGTCAGCACGGCGATCGAGTTGCCCGCCGGTCCGATTCCGACGGCGATCAGGGCGAGCGCGATGAGCGTCCGCGCGGTCAGCGAGATGGAGGTGACCGGCTGCCGGTCGCGTGCGTCGCGCCTGCGGTTCAGCGGCGTGCGGAGGAATCCGCCGCGCTTGCCGATCCAGGCGTCGTACCGGGTGTCCGCTCTGGTCGCGACTGAACGGAATTGGCGGTCATTCGCCCACTTCTCCCACATCGCTGAGGGGACAGCGGCGGCGAGCATCGCGAGTTTGCGGGAGTTGTCGAACATCCGGTCTTCGGTCAGCCCGCCGGTGTCGGTGGTCCAGATCGCGTCCTCGCGGAAGGCGACCTGGTGCACGCGGAACCACCGGTCGTTCAGGAGCAGCTCGCGGACCTCGCCGGTCAGCATCTCCCTGGCGAAGTCCGGATCCGAGGCGTAGACGGAGAACCGGCGGTCGAATTCGGGGTCGGTCTCGAATTCGTGCAGGGTGGTATCGGGCCGCAGCCAGCTGAACTGGTTGCGGGTGATCCGCATGTCTTCGAGCGGAGTGAAGTGCTCTGGGGCGAAGGCTTTGGTCTTCGGCGAGATGGTCAGCGCGGGCACGCTCGGGATCCGCAGCTCCACGACCGAGCAGATCGAACCGAGCGCCTCAGCCAGCTTCGACTTCCGGCGGAAATTGCTGTCCCGGTAAGGAGATTCGGTCGAATACTCGATGCCGAGCAGCCGATGCCCGTGATGGGTGAACTCGACCGTGGCCCGGCTCGGCCAGGGGTCGGGATGATCCCGCGGGACAGCAAGCCCTTGCCGGGGAAGGAAACCGAAGCTGGGCTCATCGCTTGAATCGACGCGCTTCGCCCAGCGCTGCGAGCGCCACCCCCGCCAGGCAAGCAGCGCGGCGACGACCAGCGGTACGCCGTACCAGGCCAGCGGCGGCACGGTCAGGCTGGCGGAGAACCAGTACAGCGTGGCGAGGGAGACGGTGATTCCGCTGAGCACATGTAAAACCGCCGCCAGGACCGCGCTGCGACGCTCGGCCCAGGCGGCGGTCCACAGCAGCAGGAAGGCCAGCGCGCAGCCGCCGAAGAAATAGCCAGGGACAACCAGCTCGTCCGTCACGCAAACCCTTACATGTCCAGGTTTTCCCGAGTGTCCTTGGCGGAATGCTCCCCGGCCTCGTCGCTCGCGTCCTGGGACTTGCCGATGTCCCTCGCGTTGCTGATCATCTTGTCGGCGAAGTCGAAGCCGCCCTTGCCGACATAGGCGGAGCCCTTGCTCAGGTCGGACGGGTTCACGCCGATGACCTGCTTGACCGCCTCGCCGGGCATGCCCTTCAGCGCGTCGACCGCCGCGGTGCCGAAAGCGCTTCCCTTGGTTCCGGTGGCGTTGGCGACCGCACCGGCGAGCGCCTTCTCCGTGCCGGGGGTGATGCGGGCGCCGGACGGGGTGAGCTTCGAGCCCTGCTTGATCATCTCGTCGGCCCACTTGGCGAGGAACGTCAGGAACTTCTCGATGAGCTGGCCGAGTTTGCCGAGGTGGCTGGTGACCCTGCTGACCGTGCTGGCCACGCGGGCGACCGAGGCCGTCATCGCCGCGGCGACGGACGAGCCGAGGCTGACGACGGAGGCGGCGAGCGCGGGCAGCCACAGGTAGATGAGCCAGCTGACCAGTTCGGAGATCAGCGCCTTGACGACCTCTTCGATGACGGTCATCACCATCGACCACATCTGCAAGGTCTCGGCGACCGCGCCCGCGCTGGAGCCGATGCCCTTGATGCCCTCGGAGAACTGGGCCAGCGCCTTCTTCGCGGCGTCGCCGCCTTCGCCCTGCCAGTCCTTGAGCGCCTCGTCGCCTTCCTTGACGAAATTGTCGGCCAGGGTGACGAAGCCCTTGCCGATCTCGACGAAGTTGCCGGAGGCTTCCTTCAGGGCGGGACCGTCACCGGTGACGAAGTGCAGGGCGTCCTGCAGCGGCTGGATCAGTTCGATCAGCATGTTCAGGCCGTTGCTGACCAGCCAACCGACCGGGTCGAGCGCGAAGCTCGCCAGGTCCACCGCCGCGCCCGCGACGAAGCCGGCGCCGTCCTGCACCAGCTGGCCGCTGGCCGAGGCGAAGTCGCCGAAGCTCTTGGCGTCGCCGTAGTTCTCGATGGCGCCGGAGATCGTGTTGACGCCCTTGCCCACGAACGGCGTCTTCTTGGCCGCTTCGAGCGCGTCGTGGCCGAACCCGTCTTCGTGCTTGATTTTTACGCCGTCGGCGACGCTGTCCTGTCCCATGAGTTCCCCTTGCTCAGAGCGGTCCGTCGATCTTCGCGTCGAACTTGCCGAAGGTCATGACGGTGTCCTTCTCGTGCCCGTCGTAGATCTCCGCGGCCTTGCCGAGCTTGTCCTGAAACACCTCGACGCCGCTCTTCATGGCCTCGAGCAGTTGCTTGAGCTCGTCGAGCTTGCTCGTGTAGGTCTGCTTGGCGACCAGCCCGATCAGGCCCCACGACTTGTCGCCCACGTCGGCCTGGCCCACGAGGCCGTTGAACTTGCCCGCCTCGCTCTTGTAGTGGTCGAGCCCGGTGGAGTACTTCGTGATGGCCGTCGTGACGACGCTGTGGGTCATCGGTGGTCCTCCTCGTCGTTGAACAAGTTCTTGAGGAACTGGTCGCCCGCCGAAGCGGAGGGCGGCGGCGGAGCGGCCTGCGCCGGCTGCTGCTCAGCGCGAAGCAGGTTGTTGTTCGCGAAGTCCTCCTCGTCGCGAACCGGCGCCGCCGGCCGCTGCGGCTGCGCCTCCGGGAGGTTGGACTCCAATTCCTCCACCGTGGTTCCCATGCCCGCGGCTTGCGCTTCGAGAACCTGCTCGGACACGTTCAGCCCGAAGGCCGTGCCCACGTGCTCGTCGACGATCCCGGCCTGCTTGCGCGCGGATTCCGCGACGGCCTGGTGCAGCGTCGCCAGGATCGTGGACGCCAGCTGGTCCGGCTGCTGGCGGAACGCGTCGGGGGAGAGCCGGAGGTCCTTGACCGAACCGCTCGGGCCCGCGACCACGGTGACCGACCGGTCCGGCGACGTCACCTGCGCTTCGAGCGCGTTCAGTTCCTCCTGCATGTCGCCGACCTTCGCGAACTGCGCTTCGGCCTGCTTGAGCTTCGTCTGGAACTTCTCGAACTCCGCGACGAGTCGGTCCATCTCTTCGGACACGGCGGTCACACCTTCCCTGCACCTCGCTGATGTGCGGGATTATGCCGCTTCTGTCGGCTTCGTGCTTCAAGAGTGCGGAATCCGCGGCGCCGGATTGCCGCAGGTCAGCAATCCGGCTCGCTAAGACGGGGACCCGACCTGCCGGGATTCCCTGATCTCGCGCAGGATGCGGACCCGCCGGGGAGCGCGCGGCCGGAAGATCGTCTTGAAGAACAGCAACCCGAGAAGGAGGGGGACCAGCGCGCCGAGCATGGTCGTCACGACGGCGGTGGTGTTCTGGAAGACCGTGTACCACCAGATCGGGCCGATCCGCACGTCGACGACGTCGCCGCGTTCGGGCAGTTCGCCGGAGGACCAGCTGGTGACGACCTCGTGCGTCCGGCCGTCGAGCTGGTAAGTACCGCGGACCGCGGGCGACCTGCTGCCGCAGATCTGCGTGCGGTTGGCGCCACAGGCATGGCCCGTGTCGCCCCTGTCGGATTCGAGGACCGTGAGCGGGACTTCCGCGGAGAGGCCAGCGGCGACGGCTAAGCCGTTGGCGATCGGCAGCAGACCGCCCACCACCATGGCCGTGGCGAGCAGCGAGCGCGTCAGCACCGTCGTCGGGGCGAGCGGCTGCCGGTCCATCGATTCGCGGTAGCGATTCACCCGGTTCCGCACGAAGCCGCGGCGCTGGCCGAACCACAGGTCGTAGCCGGTTTCGGCGCGGGCGGTCACCCGGGAGAACTCGGTGTCGCGCCAGAGGTTCGGCGTGACAGCCGCGGCGAAGATCGCGAGGTGGCGGGCGTTGCCGAGCAGCCGGTCTTCGTTCAGCCCGTCCGCTTCCGCGGTCCAGAGCGCGTCGCGGTCGAACACGACCTCGTGGACCCGGAACCACAGGTCGTTGAGGATCAGCTCGCGCACTTCCGGGGTGAGCACCTTGGCGGCGAACTCCGGATCCTCCGTGGTGACCTCGAAACGGCGGTCGAATTCGGGATCCACCGCGAACCTCTGCAGCTCCTCGGCCAGGAACTCCTGCGGCTTCCCCGGCGGCTTCGGGGTGCCGACTTGGATCCGGGTGATCCGGGCGTCCTCGAACGGGGTGCTGTAGTCCGGTTCGAACGCGCCGACCCTCGGCGTGATCAGCAGGGCCGGGCTGGCCGGGATCCGCAGTTCGATCATCGAGTAGATGCCGCCGACGCGGTCGGTGGCCCGGTCGGTGACCGTGTCCGGCTCGCTGAGCGGGTATTCGACGCCGAGCAGCCGATGGCCCTGGTGTTCGAGCTCGAGGACTCGCCGCAGCGAGAGGCTGTCCTGCTGGTCGAACGCCACGGTGCGGCCTCGCTTCGGCAGCACCCCGAAGCTCGCCTCGTTCGTGACGCCGAGGCGGCGGAGCGAATCGCGTTGCCGCCAGGACTGCCAGAGCACGAAGGCGACGAACGCCACCGGCAGCGCGATCCACACCGCCAGCGGCGCGCGGACTTCCATGCTGACGGTGAACCAGGTCAGCGTCGTGCCGAGGAAGACGAGGCCGCAGGCGATGTTGCTGATCGCCGAGGTGACCGTGCCGCCGCCCTCGGTCCGGCCCGCGATCCAGAGCAGGACGAACGAGGCCAGGAAGCCGAGAACGATGTACCAGGGAAGCGGTTCAGCCATCAATTCGCCCAGGTTGAGGTTGTCGCGGGGTTCTTCGCCGTCGTCGGCCGAGGGTTCTTAGCACCCTCGGCCCCGGAGCGGAGTATGCCGTTTCGTACCGGTTCGTGCGGCTCCGTCGGCGAGAAGAGGCCAGAGTTCCCGGGATTCGATCACGAAAAGGTAACGAACATATCGGGCGAACAGCCCCACCTCGGACGCCGAAGCGCCGAACATACTTTGGGCCGAACGGAGCATCGCAGGTCAGCGCCGCCGCTCCAGCCGGATGTCAGGGCGAGGGGCGGGCAAGTCGGCCCAGTTCGTGGGATATTCACCCCTTCGGTCGACGTTCCCACGATTGATCACCGCATTGACAGTGCGTGCGGTTCGCCAGAGTATTTCGCGCATGTCCATTCCGGTTGCCCTCGTGTGGCGCCTGCACGTTGATCTGCGTCAGCAGGCCAGCGCGCTGTGTAGGAATTCCTGACCTTTTCTTCCGGCCGCGTTCGGCTGGCTGATTTCTCTTGCCCCGCAACGGGTTTCTGTGGCCCGAGGGGATAACCGCTTTTCCCGTTCCGGGTGGGTTTCATGCTGCCCGGAGAACGGGGAAAGAAGTGCCTTCGCGGGCGCTTCACGGGAACACGAACAGGGAGACACAATGCGATTCAGCTCCTCCTCGGGCGCCCCGCCCCGATGGCGGAAAGCGCTGACCGTCGCGGGCGCGGTCGCGCTCGCGATCGGTGCGGTGACCTACACCGGGTCCAGCACCAGCGCCTACGCCGACGTCCAAGTGGTCACCGACGCCAAAACCGCGTCCGACGGCAAGCAGTACTGGGTGCAGAACCACCTGGTGAGCAAGGACCTTGCCGCGCAAGCGCGTTCCGCGGACGGCACGCCGAAGAAGTGGCTGCTGGTCTGGGCTGGCGACGAGAACATCGCCGACACCGCGGTGAAAGACGTCAAAAACCTGCCGGGATCGCTCGGCGGCGGTCTCGGCAAAGTCAAGAATGCCTTGCCCGGTCCCGATTTCCTCGCGGTGATCGACGCGACGCAGGGCTCGCCGACGTACGGCAAGGTGGTGAACACCGCGACCGTCGGGCCGCTTGTCGAGAACGAGCCGCACCACATGCAGTACGTGTGGCACAAGGGCGACACGATCTACGCCGGTGCGTTGTTCGCCGCGGCGACGTACGCGTTCGACGTCAGTGCGTTGCCGCAGCTGAAGCTCAAGGGCATCAGCCTGCCGACGCAGACGCTCGGCGGTTCCGTGCCGGACGCGTACTGGGTGTTGAAGGACGGCACCGCGTACGGCACGTACATGGGCGGGCCGGTCGTGCCCGGTCCGTACGCGTACCAGGACGGTTCCACGCAGATCGGCAACGGTTTCGCCGGCAGTCCGGGGGAGGTTGTGCACTTCGACCAGAACGCGCAGGTGCTGTCGCAGAATCCGGCGGCGACCCCGCAGGGCGACAACGCGAAGCTGTGCGACAACCTGCCGCAGCTGGGCAAACCGTCCTGCGCGAACCCGCACGGCGTGCAGGCGCGCGAGGACCTCAACACCCTCGTCACCAGTGACTACGCCGAACCGCGCAACATCATTCTCGACCCGGTGAAGCAGCCGTCGCCGTATCTGCGCCGTCCGACGATCCGCACCTGGGACATCTCCGACCGCAACCACCCGAAGCTGAAAGCGGTGTCCTACCTGCAAGACGGCCCGCGGGCGAATCCGGCGGACCCGCTGCACTCGGAAAGCCGCGCGGTCATGGAGACCACGGTGACGAACCTGCCCGGCCACAAGGGCGCGTTCGCCGAGACGATGCAGGGCGGCGCGATCTTCTACACACCGGACATCACCGCGAAGGACCCGCACTGGATCGAGGTGTTCGACGACGGCACCGCGGGCAAGCCGATCTACTCGCAGAACGACTCCAACGGGGCCAGCTCCAACGGCGGCTGGCTGCAGACCAGCCCGGACGACCGGTTCCTGTACCACGCGGTGCAGGGCAGGCAGAAGGGCGCGCTCGGCCCGGACGACCCCGGCACCACCGGCGGCGTGTACGTGCTCGACATCCAGAAGCTGGTCGCGGCGGGCGACAAGGTCGAGGACATCAAGGGCCGCGTCGACACCGTGGAGAAGGCGCAGCAGGGCGGCGGGGGAGACCTGCCGACCGTCGTCGGCTCCGCGCCGATCAACCCGGGTGTGCCCGGGGCGGGCCCGCACTGGGGCGCGTACGACAACTTCGCGCTCGGCCAGGACGGTTTCTACCACGAAACCCAGCAGCCGCAGCACATCGCGGTGTCGAACTACTTCGTCGCCCGGTCCGGTTTGGACGGTGACCACAAGGTCAACCTGCTGAACCTGTCGCCGGACGGGAAGGTCGCGGTCGACGCCAACTTCCGCGACGAGTTCACCGGCCAGGTCGGCATCAACTTCAACCGGAAGTCGTGGCCGCACGGGGACTTCGGCAACGCCAAGCCGCACTCCGAGCTGTTCGTGGTCGCCGACCAGAACGTGAAGTAACTCGTTCCCGGCGCGCGGGCGCCCGTCCGCGCGCCGGGACTCTCCCCGAAGAAGGTCTCCATGGATCACCACGTCACTCCGGCCGCCACCGGATCGTCCGGGGTGGACAGTGCCGCGCTGGTGCTGCGGCTGATACTGCTGCTGGCGACGGCATTCCTCGCCGGTACCGGGATTCTGCGTCCGCTCGTCGGACCGCTGCCGCGCAAGCTGTGGCTCACCACCGGCGCGCTGGGGGTCGGCTCGGCGGTGCTGGCCGCGGTGTCGGCGGCGACGGTCGACGTCAACCTCGTCGCGCTGATCGTGCACATCGTGCTCGCGTTGGCGGTGCCGGTGCTGCTTCGGTGGCCCTCGGCGGGCCGTTGGGCTTCGCTCGCGCTGGTCGTACTCGTGGTGTTGGAGACCTCCGTCGACGGCACGGGTATCTCCTTCGCCATCGACACTGTGTACGTCGCCGCGGCTGCACTGTGGTTCGGCGTGACGCTGCTGTCGGCGTGGGTGCCGGTGGAGGAGTGGCGCTCGACGCCGTTGCGCGTCGGGCCGCTGTCGGTCAGCCTCGCCGGACTGTTGACGCTTGCGGGCGTCGTGCAGCTCGGCGTCTCCGGAGTCGCCTTCGACCGACGGCTGTACGAAACACTCTTCGGCATCTCGCTGATCGTGGTGGTCCTGCTGCCCGCCGCGGTCACCGTCGTGTCGGCAATCTTGTTGTCCCGCAACGCTTCCATTCGCGGCTACCGCGACGGCGTCGCCGGGGTCGCGCTCGGTTTCGTCGCGTGGAGTGCGCTCGCCGCGGTGCCGCAGCCAGCGCCGTTGCCGGTGCCCGGAGTGCCGCTGCTGGCGGACGCGACCGTCGGCGGCGCGAGCGTGCCGGTGCTGGTCAGCCCGCAACGGCCCGGACGCAACCTCGTGCACTTCCCGGCGAGCGCGGGCACGGACTTGTCCGCCGGCGTCGAGGGCGGGACCGTGACCACTGCGGCGGCGCGCGCCGGTGCGGAAGGCAGCTGGGCCGAGGTCGACCTTCCGCCCGGACGCAGCACTCTCGTCGTGCACAAGGGCGACGCGACCACCACGGTCGACGTCGACGCGGGCACGGAGGCGGGCCCGGCGGTGTCGGACGCCGACGCGCCGGAATGCGCTGAAGCCGCACTCGGCGGTCTGGTGGCGGAGAAACGCGACGTGCTCACCAGCTGCCCGGCGGACGCGTTGTCGCCGGAGGACCGCGGTTCGCTGGTGAAGCTGGTCGAATTCCTCGCCTCGCGGAAACCGTCAGCGATCACGCTGGTCGAGGACAAGTCGCCACGTGGGGTGCAAGCCGCCCAGCTCGTCCGCGAAACCGCCGCTCGCGTCGGGCTGCCGGTACGCCCGGACGCGGCGGCGGATACCGCACTGGTGGTCGTCTCCGGCTGGAGCGACGGGTACCTCGCGATGAGTCGCGCCGCCGAGTCACAGCGGCTCAAGCCGACCCACCAGTTCGGCCTCTATCTCGCGCCGTGGCTGCTCAACGGACCCATCGTCAACACCGTGGCCAGCGCGGCCATGCCGCTGCGCTTCGACCCGCGAGACCAGCTCGCGGTGAGCTACGCGGTGGCGGTCGGCAACAGTTTCGGCGGAGAAAGCCCGTCACTGGGCGGTTTCCGGACCTGGCTCGGTCCACAGTGGACAGCGGTGAACGGCGAGGTGCAGCTGTTCGCGGCCGCGCAGGTCAACGCGATGCCGATGTACCCGAACGAACCGCACGCGCCCGGCATGCAGGCCGCGCGCGACTACGCCGGGCAGTGGATCCCCGACGGAACCATCGTCCCGATCAGCGGCGCGCTCCGCTGACCCGCAGTTCCCCGAAGTACCCCGAAGAAAGGAAACCCCTGATGAAACGCACTGCCGCCCGGATCCTGCTGCCGCTCGCCGCGGCCGGGGCGTTCGCCGGATTCGGCGGGGGAGCGGCCAGCGCCGCCACCCCGGACGCGTCCGCTCCCGCCCAGCCCGCGGTCGCCGCTGGCCAGGCCGCCGCGCCGGGAGCCTCCGTTCCCGGTCTCCCCGCTGGCCTGCCTTCCCTGCCGACCGGCGGCCTGCCTTCCCTGCCGACGGGCGGCCTTCCAGCCCTGCCGACTGGCGGCCTGCCCGCGCTTCCCACCGGTGGTCTGCCCACCCCGAGCCTCCCCGGCCTCCCGGGCGCCCCGAGCGGCGGCAGCCCGTCGATCTGGGTCGTCCCCGGCCTCGACGCGGGCAGCCTCCTCGGCCCCACCACCCAAGCCCCGGCGCAGCTCCTCGCGCCGGTGTTCAACCTCGTCACCGCCGTTTCCTGAGCACTGAAGGAGAAAGCCATGAAGAAGACAGTCGTCCGCGCCGTAGCCGCCACCGCGCTCGCCGGAGCCGCGGTGCTCGGCGCCGCCGCTCCCGCGCTGGCCGCCACGCAGGACCAGCCCGGTGTCGTCGTGGTCGACGAGCCGGACACGGCGAACCTGAACAACATCTGGACGTTCGCGCCGCTCGGCGTGCCCGTGCTGGGCCTGATCCAGTCGCTGAACGGCGTCCCCGGCCGGATCCTGCCCGGCTGACCCCGACCCCGCCGGTGGTTCCCCTCGTCCCCGGGAACCGCCGGCGGACCCCGGAAAGAAGGACCATGGACAGACAGCTGATCGGCCGGCTCGCGATCGCCGGGATCGCGGTGGCCGCGGTCGCCGCGGCAGCAGTGATCCTCGGCGACGACCCCGCGCCCGCCCCGGTCGCCGTCTCGACGCCGACCGCGGCCGTGCCGCAGCGCGCCCCGGACCGCACCATCACGCGCACCCTGGCCCCGACGACGTCCACCGCGCCGGCCGCGCCCGCTCCGTCCAGCTGGCAGATCACCTACGAACTCGCCGGCTCCGGCACCGCCACCGTCGTTTACGACGACAACGGCCTCGGCCTGGTGCACCAGGAACTGTCCGTGCCGCTGCCCTGGCGCAAGACCCTGACCTGGCCGAAGTCCGCCGTCGCGCCGACCGTGCAGCTGATGGGCCAGTCAAGCGGCCCGGTCGAATGCCGGATCTCGGTGAACGGCATGCTGGCGCGGTCCGCGAAAGCCGCCGACGGCGAGGTCGCCAGCTGCGCGGGACGGCTCAGCTGAGGTCTTTCGAGAACCAGTGCTCGGCGTACTTGTCGTCGTTGAACGCCACGACCTCCGCGTACCCCATCGACGCGTACAGCGCGCGTGCTTCGACCAGGTCGTCCCGGGTGTCGAGCCGCATCCGGACCGAGCCCAGCCGCTTCGCCGCCTCTTCGGCCGCCGTGACGATCAGCTTCCCGCCGCCGTGCCCGCGGTGCTCCGGGCGCACGTACACCTTCGTCAACGCGCTCAGTCCCGGCTCGACCACGCGGACCCCGATGCAACCGGCCGGTTTCCCGTCCCGATAGGCCATCAGGAACGCCCCGGTCGGCGCGACGAGGCCGTCGGCGGGCTCGTCGGCCAGCGCCTCGTCCACCTCGGCGGGCGTGGCCGGACGGCCGTAATACCGCGACGCCACCTCGTCCATGTACTCGCGCAGGATCGCCGTCGCGTCGGGGTGTTCGGCCGGGATTTCGCTGATCTTCCAGTCCACGTCCCTCATCTTGGGGAGTCCGTCCACCGATTTCCCCGGCAGGTACCGTGCAGTCCGGCAGGGGAACCGAACGAGGAGGCGACATGGACGGCAGCGAGAACGTCGACCAGCCGGGGGACAAGAAGACCGGCGGCAGCCATGCCGCGCCGGAGGGGGCTGGAGTGCACCCGCTGATCGATCTGTCGCGCGACCCCAACCCGGGCAAGCCCGACCACGCGAAGCCGGACGAGGACTGACCCTCGGCTGGCCGGACGGGGACTGATCTCCGGCTCGGCCTGGACGAGGATTGACCCGGCCGGGCGAGGACTGACCCTCGGCTCGGTCCGGACGAGGACTAACCCGCGGCTCGGTCCAGGCGAGGACTGACCCGCGGCCCGGTCCGACGAGGTTTGACCCCGGCCCGGCGGGTGCACACCGCCGGGCCGGTTTTCGCGGCTCCGCCCAGCCCTGAGGCGGGCGCCGCCTCCGGTGAGGTGCTTGTCACCCCGGGCGAGGTCCATTGTGGAACACCCGGCGGCTCTTCTTCTTGCCGCTGAAGAATTTCTCTCGCGTTCTTAACGCCGCCGAGAGTTCTCGGCGCGGTGGTCGGCGAGCGATGCCCGGCGCGCGTCCATTCATTGGTCGCCCCGTCCCGGCATGCGAACCGAAGTGCGCTCTGACCGCGGGAACCCGTCCGGGAATAGCGTCGCCGAGCCCCGCGTTCTGCATCTCGGGAAGTCCCGCGCGGCACCGTCCCAAGGCCCCGATCTGGGGTTACGATGACCGGTCGGCGACCGTAGCGACCCCCCGCCCGGACCGCTCCGCGAGTGGACGGGTATCTTTGGAGACCGTGCCCGGCAGGCGTCGGGCCGCTCCGCGTGCCGTTGGGCATGAGCGGGGTGCTTTTGCACCCGGTTCACCGGCCTCGCCACGTGGGGTTCCGACGGAAAATCCCTCCGGGAAGTTACCGGTCGAGAGACCGTGACGCGGGCCGACACGCCCGACCGCGGGGACCGGTGAAGACACGAAGAAGCAAGATCACGACAGGAAGCTGGTCCATTGCCCACGATCCAGCAGCTGGTCCGCAAGGGCCGCCAGGACAAGGCTGCCAAGCAGAAGACCGCGGCCCTCAAGGGGAGCCCGCAGCGTCGTGGCGTGTGCACCCGCGTGTACACCACGACTCCCAAGAAGCCGAACTCGGCCCTGCGCAAGGTTGCTCGTGTGAAGCTGACCAGCGGTATCGAGGTCACCGCGTACATCCCGGGCGAAGGCCACAACCTGCAGGAGCACTCGATGGTGCTCGTGCGCGGTGGCCGGGTCAAGGACCTGCCGGGTGTTCGCTACAAGATCATCCGCGGTTCGCTCGACACCCAGGGTGTGAAGAACCGTAAGCAGGCGCGCAGCCGGTACGGCGCGAAGAAGGAGAAGAGCTAATGCCTCGCAAGGGTCCGGCGCCGAAGCGGCCGCTGATCTCCGACCCCGTCTACGCCTCCCCGCTGGTCACCCAGCTGGTGAACAAGGTGCTGAAGGACGGCAAGCGGTCCCTGGCCGAGCGCATTGTCTACGGCGCTCTCGAAGGCGCTCGCGAGAAGACCGGCACCGACCCGGTCGTCACGCTGAAGCGCGCGCTCGACAACGTGAAGCCCACCATCGAGGTGAAGAGCCGCCGCGTCGGTGGCGCCACCTACCAGGTGCCGATCGAGGTCAAGCCCGGCCGCTCCACCACGCTGGCGCTGCGCTGGCTGGTCTCCTTCTCGCAGGCCCGCCGCGAGAAGACGATGATCGAGCGGCTGCAGAACGAGCTGCTGGACGCGAGCAACGGCCTTGGCGCCAGCGTCAAGCGTCGCGAAGACACGCACAAGATGGCCGAGTCCAACAAGGCCTTCGCGCACTACCGCTGGTGATGACCGCCCGGCTGCCGATAGAAGCCATGCCGGGCCCCACGTTCGAGACAGGGGAACATTCTCGTGGCACGTGAAGTGCTGACCGACCTCAACAAGGTCCGCAACATCGGCATCATGGCGCACATCGACGCCGGTAAGACCACCACCACCGAGCGGATCCTGTTCTACACCGGGATCAACTACAAGCTCGGCGAAGTCCACGACGGCGCCGCCACGATGGACTGGATGGAGGAGGAGCAGAAGCGAGGCATCACCATCACCTCGGCTGCCACCACCACCTTCTGGAACGACTACCAGATCAACCTGATCGACACCCCCGGGCACGTCGACTTCACCGTCGAGGTGGAGCGCAACCTGCGGGTGCTCGACGGGGCGGTCGCCGTCTTCGACGGCAAGGAAGGCGTCGAGCCGCAGTCCGAGCAGGTCTGGCGGCAGGCGGACAAGTACGACGTCCCGCGCATCTGCTTCGTCAACAAGATGGACAAGCTGGGTGCGGACTACTACTACACCCTGCAGACCATCTCGGACCGTCTCGGCGTCCGGCCGCTGGCCATCCAGCTGCCGATCGGCGCGGAGAACGAGTTCGAGGGCGTCATCGACCTGGTCCGGATGAAGGCCCTGGTCTGGCGCGGCGAGGTGCAGAAGGGCGACGACTACTCCGTCGAGGACATCCCGGCCGAGCTGGCCGACCGCGCGGCCGAGTACCGCGAGAAGCTGATCGAGGCCGTCGCCGAGACCGACGACGCGCTGATGGAGAAGTTCCTCGAGGGCGAAGAGCTGACCCAGGACGAGATCAAGGGCGGCATCCGCAAGCTGGTCGTCACCCGCGAGGCGTTCCCGGTGCTCGCCGGCTCCGCGTTCAAGAACAAGGGCGTGCAGCCGATGCTGGACGCGGTCATCGACTACCTGCCGTCGCCGCTGGACGTGCCGCCGGTCGAGGGTCTGCTGCCCGACGGCGAGACCCCGGTCACCCGGCACGCGACGACCGAGGAGCCGTTCTCCGCGCTCGCGTTCAAGATCGCCGCGCACCCGTTCTTCGGCAAGCTGACCTACATCCGGGTCTACTCGGGCAAGGTCGCCTCCGGCGCCCAGGTCGTCAACGCGACCAAGGAGCGCAAGGAGCGCATCGGGAAGATCTTCCAGATGCACTCCAACAAGGAGAACCCGGTCGACGAGGCTCTGGCCGGCCACATCTACGCGGTCATCGGCCTGAAGGACACCACCACCGGTGACACCCTTGCCGACGCGCAGAACCCGGTCGTGCTCGAGTCCATGACCTTCCCGGACCCGGTCATCAAGGTGGCCATCGAGCCGAAGACCAAGGCCGACCAGGAGAAGCTCTCCCTGGCGATCCAGAAGCTCGCCGAGGAAGACCCCACGTTCCAGGTCAACCTGGACGAGGACACCGGTCAGACGATCATCGCGGGCATGGGCGAGCTGCACCTCGAGGTGCTGGTCAACCGGATGAAGTCCGACTACAAGGTCGAGGCGAACATCGGCAAGCCGCAGGTCGCCTACCGCGAGACCATCAAGAAGACCGTGGACAAGCTCGACTACGTCCACAAGAAGCAGACCGGTGGTTCCGGCCAGTTCGCGAAGGTCATCGTGAAGCTGGAGCCGCTCGAGCGCACCGACGGTGCTCTCTACGAGTTCGACAACAAGGTGACCGGTGGCCGCGTGCCGCGGGAGTACATCCCGTCGGTCGACGCGGGCGCACAGGACGCGATGCAGTACGGCGTGCTGGCCGGCTACCCGCTCGTCGGGTTGAAGTTCACCTTGTTGGATGGCGCGTACCACGAGGTCGACTCTTCCGAAATGGCGTTCAAGATCGCCGGTTCCATGGCGATGAAGGAAGCCGCGAAGAAGGCAGGCCCGGTCATCCTCGAGCCGATGATGGCCGTCGAGGTCACGACTCCCGAGGACTACATGGGTGACGTGATCGGCGACCTCAACTCCCGCCGTGGCCAGATCCAGGCCATGGAGGAGCGCGCCGGTACCCGTGTCGTGAAGGCACTGGTCCCGCTGTCGGAGATGTTCGGCTACGTCGGCGACCTGCGGTCCCGTACCCAGGGCCGGGCGAACTACTCCATGGTGTTCGACTCCTACGCCGAGGTTCCCGCGAACGTCGCGAAGGAAATCATCGCGAAGGCGACGGGGGAGTAATCCCCTCCGCTCGCGGGCATTAAGGGACTCTCCTGAACGTCCGCAGCAACGACGAAGGAACATTCGCGGGGCGGCAGCCACGCTGCCCCGCGAGCACAAAGCAAATCCAGTCCAGGAGGACATTCCAGTGGCGAAGGCGAAGTTCGAGCGGAGCAAGCCGCACGTCAACATCGGCACCATCGGTCACGTCGACCACGGCAAGACCACGCTGACCGCGGCGATCACCAAGGTTCTGCACGACGCGTACCCGGAGCTGAACGAAGCCCGTGCGTTCGACCAGATCGACAACGCGCCGGAAGAGAAGCAGCGCGGTATCACGATCAACATCTCGCACGTCGAGTACCAGACCGAGAAGCGTCACTACGCGCACGTGGACGCCCCCGGTCACGCTGACTACATCAAGAACATGATCACCGGTGCCGCGCAGATGGACGGCGCGATCCTGGTGGTCGCGGCCACCGACGGCCCGATGCCGCAGACCCGCGAGCACGTGCTGCTGGCCCGCCAGGTCGGCGTGCCCTACATCGTCGTGGCGCTGAACAAGGCCGACATGGTCGACGACGAGGAGATCCTCGAGCTCGTCGAGCTGGAGGTCCGCGAGCTGCTGTCCTCGCAGGAGTTCCCGGGCGACGACGCGCCGGTCGTGCGCGTCTCCGGCCTCAAGGCCCTCGAGGGCGACCAGAAGTGGGCCGACGCCGTGCTCGAGCTGATGCACGCCGTCGACGACAACGTGCCGGACCCGGTGCGCGAGCTCGAGAAGCCCTTCCTGATGCCGATCGAGGACGTCTTCACGATCACCGGCCGCGGCACCGTCGTGACCGGTCGCGTGGAGCGCGGCCAGGTCAACGTCAACGAAGAGGTCGAGATCGTGGGTATCCGCGAGAAGTCGACCAAGACCACCGTCACCGGTGTCGAGATGTTCCGCAAGCTGCTCGACTCGGGCCAGGCGGGCGACAACGTCGGCCTCCTGCTGCGCGGCATCAAGCGCGAGGACGTCGAGCGCGGCCAGGTCGTCGTGAAGCCGGGCACCACCACCCCGCACACCGAGTTCGAGGGCCGGGTCTACATCCTGTCCAAGGACGAGGGCGGACGGCACACCCCGTTCTTCAACAACTACCGCCCGCAGTTCTACTTCCGCACCACGGACGTGACCGGCGTCGTGACCCTCCCCGAGGGCACCGAGATGGTCATGCCGGGCGACAACACGGACATCAGCGTCGTGCTGATCCAGCCGGTCGCCATGGACGAGGGTCTGCGCTTCGCCATCCGCGAGGGTGGCCGGACCGTCGGCGCGGGCCAGGTTACCAAGATCAACAAGTGACGTCGGCGCCCTGAATTCGGGTCAATACACCCCCGAGTTCAGGGCGTCAACTCACGTGTGCGACACTATTCAGGTTGCTCGTCCTGGGGCGGCCGAATCCTGATCGGTTTTCAATCGACTGGGTTCCGGCCGCCCTGGTATGAGCGGCCACGGTCCGTGGAGCTCGTCCTTCGGGTGAGGCTAGCGGGCAAGGCCAGTAGGGACGACCCCGTGTCGGCCCGCGGCCTCCTCACGTAGAGGAAGACCAGGCAAGACGACGATCCTTAGGGATCCGTCTGTGCGGCGGGCGCGACACGCCCGACCGCGTGGACCGGGGACAGGGCCGTTGAACTGCTGAAACCCGGGCTCCGGCCCAGGTTGACGAGACAAAGCGGCACGAGACGACAAGGAACGCAGCCACCATGGCGGGACAGAAGATCCGCATCCGGCTCAAGGCCTACGACCACGAGGCGATCGACACCTCGGCGCGCAAGATCGTGGAAACGGTCACGCGCACCGGCGCCCGTGTTGTCGGGCCGGTGCCGCTGCCTACCGAGAAGAACGTTTACTGCGTCATCCGCTCGCCGCACAAGTACAAGGACTCGCGCGAGCACTTCGAGATGCGCACGCACAAGCGTCTGATCGACATCCTCGACCCGACGCCGAAGACGGTCGACGCGCTCATGCGCATCGACCTCCCGGCGAGCGTCGACGTCAACATCCAGTAAGCGTTGGGCGAGCGGCGGAGATAAGAACTCATGTCTGACAGGCAAATGAAGGGCATCCTGGGCACCAAGCTCGGCATGACCCAGGTCTTCGACGAGCAGAACCGGGTCGTCCCGGTCACTGTCGTCAAGGCCGGTCCGAACGTGGTGACCCAGGTCCGGACCACCGACAAAGACGGCTACGCGGCCGTGCAGCTGGCGTTCGGCGCGGTCGACCCCCGCAAGGTGAACAAGCCGCGCACCGGCCACTTCGACAAGGCTGGCGTGACGCCGCGCCGGCACCTCGCCGAGCTGCGCACCACCGACGCCGAGACCTACGAGGTCGGCCAGGAGATCACCGCTGAGGTGTTCGAGGCTGGCACTTCGGTCGACGTGACCGGTACCAGCAAGGGCAAGGGCTACGCCGGTGTCATGAAGCGCCACGGCTTCAAGGGCCAGGGCGCGAGCCACGGTGCGCAGGCCGTGCACCGCAAGCCGGGTTCGATCGGCGGCTGCGCCACGCCGGGCCGCGTGTTCAAGGGCCTGCGCATGGCGGGCCGGATGGGTAGCGACCGGGTCACCACGCAGGGCCTGACCGTGCACGCCGTGCGCGCCGAGGACGGCCTGCTGCTGATCAAGGGCGCGGTGCCCGGTCCCAAGGGCGGCCTGCTGTTCGTGCGCAGCGCCGCGAAGGGTGGAAACTGACGATGACGAGCGTCGAGCTGAAGACTCCGGCCGGTAAAGCCGACGGCACCGTCGAGCTCCCCGGGGAGATCTTCGACGTGCAGGCCAACGTCGCGCTGATGCACCAGGTCGTGGTGGGCCAGCTGGCCGCCGCGCGCCAGGGCACGCACGACACGAAGACCCGCGGTGAGGTCTCCGGTGGCGGCAAGAAGCCGTACCGGCAGAAGGGCACCGGGCGCGCCCGCCAGGGTTCGACCCGTGCGCCGCAGTTCGCCGGCGGTGGCGTCGTGCACGGCCCCACGCCGCGCGACTACACCCAGCGCACCCCGAAGAAGATGAAGGCCGCCGCTCTGCGTGGCGCCCTCTCCGACCGGGCCCGCGCCGGCCAGCTGCACGTCGTGACGGAACTGGTCACCGGCGAGAAGCCGTCGACCAAGACCGCGAAGTCGGCGATCGCCGCCGCGACCCAGGCCAAGCGCGTTCTCGTGGTCCTGCACCGCGACGAGGAGCTCGCCTGGGTGTCCGCGCGGAACCTGCCGTACGTGCACCTGATCTGGGCTGACCAGCTCAACACCTACGACGTCCTGGTCAACGACGACGTCGTGTTCACCAAGGCCGCCTACGACGCGTTCGTGGCAGGTCCCGTCCGCGGGAAGGTCGTCAAGGCCCTCGCGCGTTCGAGCGAGGTTTCGGAAGGGAGTGACGAGAAGTGAGCTCGGTCGCCATCCCGGACCCCCGCGACATCCTGCTCGCGCCGGTGATCTCCGAGAAGTCCTACGGGCTGCTCGAGGACCACAAGTACACGTTCATCGTCCGTCCGGACGCCAACAAGACCCAGATCAAGATCGCGGTCGAGAAGGTGTTCGGCGTGAAGGTCGTCAGTGTCAACACGGCCAACCGCCAGGGCAAGCGGAAGCGGACTCGTACCGGCTTCGGCAAGCGCAAGGACACCAAGCGCGCCATCGTGACTCTTTCGCCTGAGAGCAAGGCGATCGAGATCTTCGGCGGACCCACCGCGTAAAGGACTGAGCTGACAATGGGCATCCGCAAGTACAAGCCGACGACCCCGGGTCGTCGCGGTTCGAGCGTCTCGGACTTCGCCGAGATCACCCGGTCCACGCCGGAGAAGTCGCTGCTGCGTCCGCTGAGCAAGACCGGCGGCCGGAACGCTTCGGGCAAGATCACCACCCGGCACAAGGGCGGTGGCCACAAGCGCGCCTACCGCGTGATCGACTTCCGTCGTCACGACAAGGACGGCGTGCCGGCCAAGGTCGCGCACATCGAGTACGACCCCAACCGCACCGCGCGCATCGCGCTGCTGCACTACGCCGACGGCGAGAAGCGCTACATCATCGCGCCGGAGAAGCTGAAGCAGGGCGACACGGTCGAGAACGGCCCCCGCGCCGACATCAAGCCGGGCAACAACCTGCCGCTGCGCAACATCCCGGTCGGCACCGTGATCCACGCGATCGAGCTCCGCCCCGGCGGCGGCGCGAAGATGGCCCGGTCCGCCGGCGCCCGCGTGCAGCTCGTCGCCAAGGACGGTCCCTACGCCCAGCTGCGTCTCCCCTCGGGCGAGATCCGCAACGTGGACGTGCGCAACCGCGCGACCGTCGGCGAGGTCGGCAACTCGGAGCACTCGAACATCAACTGGGGCAAGGCGGGCCGCAACCGCTGGCGCGGCAAGCGCCCGACTGTCCGCGGTGTCGTGATGAACCCGGTCGACCACCCGCACGGCGGTGGTGAGGGCAAGACGTCCGGTGGTCGCCACCCGGTGAACCCGAACGGCAAGCCCGAAGGCCGCACGCGCAAGAGCAAGCCGTCCGACAAATTGATCGTCCGCCGCCGGCGCACCGGCAAGAAGCGCTGAGCAGGGAGGTAGAAGCACATGCCACGCAGCCTTAAGAAGGGCCCGTTCGTGGACGACCACCTGCTCAAGAAGGTGGACGCTCTCAACGAATCGGGCAAGAAGACCGTGATCAAGACTTGGTCGCGGCGCTCCACGATCATCCCGGACTTCCTGGGTCACACGATCGCGGTGCACGACGGCCGCAAGCACGTCCCGGTGTTCGTCACCGAGGCGATGGTGGGTCACAAGCTGGGCGAGTTCGCCCCGACGCGGACCTTCAAGGGCCACATCAAGGACGACCGCAAGTCGCGCCGCCGCTGAGCGGGCCAGAGAAAGTTAAGGGAAGCAGATGAACGCCCAGTCAAACGCCACGGCCGCAGCCGAAGAGCTGCCTACGGCCGTCGCGCGGGCTCGTTTCGTCCGGGACGCCCCGATGAAGGTGCGCCGGGTGATCGAGCTCGTCAAGGGTCGTAGCGTCAGCGAGGCCTTGGCCGTGCTCCGGTTCGCGCCGCAGGCGGCCAGCACGCCGCTCGCGAAGGTCATCGCCAGCGCGGCGGCCAACGCCGAGAACAACCTCCAGCTGGACCCGGAGACGCTCTGGATCAAGTCCGCGACCGCCGACGAGGGCCCGACCCTCAAGCGCATCCGTCCGCGTGCCCAGGGCCGTGCGTACCGGATCCGCAAGCGCACCAGCCACATCACCGTGGTGGTCGAGTCGCGGCCTGCGGAGAAGAAGAGCAACAAGAAGGCAGGTGGCCGGTAGTGGGCCAGAAGATCAACCCGCACGGCTTCCGCCTGGGTATCACCACTGACTGGAAGTCGCGCTGGTACGCCGACAAGCAGTACGCGGAGTACGTGGCCGAGGACGTCAAGATCCGCAAGCTGCTCTCCACCGGCATGGAGCGCGCCGGCATCTCCAAGGTCGAGATCGAGCGCACCCGTGACCGGGTTCGCGTCGACATCCACACCGCCCGGCCGGGCATCGTCATCGGCCGCCGCGGCGCGGAGGCCGACCGGATCCGCGGCGCGCTGGAGAAGCTGACCAAGAAGCAGGTCCAGCTGAACATCCTCGAGGTGAAGAACCCCGAGGCCGACGCGCAGCTGGTCGCGCAGGGTGTCGCGGAGCAGCTGAGCAACCGCGTGGCGTTCCGCCGCGCGATGCGCAAGGCGATCCAGACCTCCATGCGCTCGCCGCAGGTCAAGGGCATCCGCGTGCAGTGCGGCGGTCGTCTCGGCGGTGCCGAGATGTCCCGTTCCGAGCACTACCGCGACGGCCGGGTCCCGCTGCACACGCTGCGCGCTGACATCGACTACGGCTTCTTCGAGGCCAAGACGACGTTCGGCCGCATCGGCGTGAAGGTGTGGATCTACAAGGGCGAGCTGGTCGGCGGCCTGAAGGCGCGCGCCGAGCGCGACGCCGCCGCGTCGGCCGCGGACCGCGCGCCGCGCCGCGACCGCGGCGACCGGCCGTCCCGCCCGCGCCGTTCCGGCGCGTCGGGCACGACCGCGACGTCGACCGAAGCCGGTCGCGCCGCTGCCGCCGCGAAGAGCGACAACGCGACCGAAGCGGCTCCGGCCGCCGAGACCGCAGAAAAGACGGAGGGCTGAGACGTGCTCATCCCGCGCAGGGTCAAGCACCGCAAGCAGCACTCCCCGAAGCGCCACGGCGCCGCCAAGGGCGGTACCAAGGTCAACTTCGGCGAGTACGGCATCCAGGCGCTTGAGCACAGCTACGTGACGAACCGGCAGATCGAGTCCGCTCGTATCGCCATGACCCGTCACATCAAGCGTGGCGGCAAGGTGTGGACGACGATCTACCCGGACCGCCCGCTGACCAAGAAGCCGGCGGAAACCCGCATGGGTTCCGGCAAGGGTTCGCCCGAGTGGTGGATCGCCAACGTGAAGCCGGGCCGCGTGATGTTCGAGATCAGCTTCCCGAACGAGGAGACCGCCCGCGAGGCGCTCCGCCGCGCGATCCACAAGCTGCCCATGAAGTGCCGCATCGTGACCCGGGAAGGTGAGTTCTGATGGCTAACGGAGCCGCACAGGCATCCGAGCTGCGTGAGCTCACCGCCGAAGAGCTCGTGCTGCGTCTGAAGGAATACAAGGAGGAGCTCTTCAACCTCCGCTTCCAGATGGCGACCGGGCAGCTGGACAACAACCGTCGGCTGCGCACCGTCCGCACGGACATCGCGCGGATCTACACGGTCATGCGCGAGCGCGAGCTCGGCCTGTCCGTGGCTCCCGACGCCGAAAGTGAAGGTGCCGCATGAGCGAGGCTGCCACCGAGAAGACCGCCCGGAACTACCGCAAGGTCCGCGAGGGTTACGTCGTCTCGGACAAGATGGACAAGACGATCGTGGTCGAGCTCGAGGACCGCAAGAAGCACCCGCGCTACTCGAAGGTCGTCCGCACCACCTCCAAGGTGAAGGTGCACGACGAGAACAACGAGGCGGGCGTGGGCGACCGGGTCACCCTGATGGAGACCCGTCCGCTGTCGGCGACCAAGCGCTGGCGTCTGGTGCAGGTCGTGGAGAAGGCCAAGTAAGCAGGGCTCTTTCGGGAGTCCTTGGTTCCGCAAGGCTCGCGACAGCGAGAACCAGCGCGACATACAGGAGTTGACGTGATCCAGCAGGAGTCGCGGCTTCGGGTTGCCGACAACACGGGCGCGAAGGAAATCCTTTGCATCCGCGTGCTCGGCGGATCCGGGCGGCGCTACGCCGGCATCGGCGACATCATCGTCGCCACCGTGAAGGACGCCATCCCGGCCGCCGGGGTGAAGAAGGGCGATGTCGTCAAGGCTGTCATCGTCCGCACGGTGAAGGAGCGCCGTCGTCCGGACGGTTCCTACATCCGGTTCGACGAGAACGCCGCCGTGCTCATCAAGAACGACAACGAGCCCCGGGGCACCCGCATCTTCGGCCCGGTGGGCCGCGAGCTGCGCGACCGAAAGTTCATGAAGATCATTTCGCTCGCGCCGGAGGTGCTGTGATGAAGGTGAAGAAGGGCGACACGGTCGTCGTTATCGCCGGCAAGGACAAGGGCGCCAAGGGCAAGGTCATCCAGGCCTACCCGGACCGCGAGCGCGTTCTGGTCGAGGGTGTCAACCGGATCAAGAAGCACACCCGGATCACCCAGACCCAGCGCGGCGCGCAGTCCGGCGGCATCGTGACCCAGGAAGCGCCCATCCACGTCTCGAACGTGATGGTCGTGGACTCGGACGGCAAGCCGACCCGGGTGGGCTACCGCATCGGCGAGGACGGCAAGAAGGTCCGGGTCTCGCGCCGGAACGGCAAGGACATCTGACATGACCACCGCAGAGAAGATCGTGCCGCGTCTCAAGACCCGGTACCGCGAAGAGATCAAGGGCGAGCTCCAGAAGGAGTTCTCCATCCCCAACGTGCACCAGATTCCCGGCGTCGTGAAGATCGTCGTGAACATGGGTGTCGGGGACGCCGCCCGGGACAGCAAGCTGATCGACGGCGCGGTCCGCGACCTCGCCCTGATCACCGGGCAGAAGCCGGAAATCCGCAAGGCCCGCAAGTCGATCGCGCAGTTCAAGCTGCGCGAGGGCCAGCCGATCGGCGCGCGCGTCACGCTGCGCGGCGACCGGATGTGGGAGTTCCTCGACCGGCTGCTGACCATCGCGCTGCCCCGTATCCGCGACTTCCGCGGGCTTTCGCCCAAGCAGTTCGACGGCAACGGCAACTACACGTTCGGTCTCAACGAGCAGTCGATGTTCCACGAGATCAACCCGGACGACATCGACCGCCCTCGCGGCATGGACGTCACCGTCGTCACGACCGCCACCACCGACGACGAGGGCCGGGCGTTGCTGCGCAAGCTCGGTTTCCCGTTCAAGGAGAACTGAGCCGATGGCCAAGAAAGCGCTAGTCAGCAAGGCTTCGAAGAAGCCGAAGTTCGCGGTGCGCGCCTACACCCGTTGCAACCGGTGCGGTCGCCCGCACTCGGTGTACCGCAAGTTCGGCCTGTGCCGGATCTGCCTCCGGGAGATGGCGCACGCGGGCGAACTGCCCGGTGTCCACAAGTCCAGCTGGTAAGGCTCGAAACTCTATTCCCAGTTCGCCACAGGCCCCGCCGACCCGGCCGGAGACCGCTCCGGCCGGGCGAGGCGGGGAACCAGGCGAGAAAGGTTGACAGGTCACCATGACGATGACCGACCCCATCGCAGACTTCTTGACCCGTCTGCGCAACGCGAACTCGGCTTACCACGACGAGGTCGTGCTTCCGCACTCGAAGATCAAGGCGAACATCGCCGAGATCCTCAAGCGCGAGGGCTACATCGCGAGCTACCGCGACGAGCCGGGCGAGAAGCACAAGAACCTGGTCGTCGAGCTGAAGTACGGCCCCAACCGCGAGCGGAGCATCGCCGGCCTTCGCCGCGTCTCCAAGCCGGGTCTGCGGGTCTACGCAAAATCGACCGAACTGCCGTCCGTTCTCGGCGGCCTCGGCGTCGCGATCATCTCGACGTCCGGCGGCCTGCAGACCGACCGGCAGGCCAAGCGCAACAACGTGGGCGGCGAAGTCCTCGCCTACGTCTGGTAAGGAAGGGGGCACAGACATGTCACGCATCGGAAAGCTGCCGGTCGCCGTCCCCTCCGGGGTCGAGGTGACCATCGACGGCCAGAACGTCAAGGTCAAGGGGCCGAAGGGCACCCTGGAGCACACCGTCGCCGAGCCGATCGTCGTCGAGCGCGACGAGGACGGCGCCCTCCTGGTGAAGCGCCCGGACGACGAGCGCACGAGCCGCGCCCTGCACGGCCTCACCCGCACGCTGGTGAACAACCTCGTGGTGGGCGTGACCGAGGGCTACGAGAAGAAGCTCGAGATCCACGGCGTCGGTTACCGCGTGCAGGCCAAGGGCTCGGACCTCGAGTTCGCCCTCGGCTACAGCCACCCGGTCAAGATCGAGGCTCCGGAAGGCATCACCTTCAAGGTGGAGTCGCCGACCCGGTTCTCGGTCTCCGGCATCGACAAGCAGAAGGTCGGCCAGACCGCCGCGGTCATCCGCAAGCTGCGCCGCCCGGACCCGTACAAGGGCAAGGGCCTGCGGTACGAGGGTGAGAAGATCCGCCGCAAGGTCGGAAAGACGGGTAAGTGATGAGCGACACGACTACCACGAAGCGCAAGCCGGTCGGCAAGGACATCTCGACCCGCCGCCGCGTCGCCAAGACCCGTCGGCACTTCCGCCTCCGCAAGAAGATCAGCGGCACGCCGGTGCGTCCGCGCATGGTCGTCAAGCGGTCCTCGCGGCACATCACCGTGCAGGTGATCGACGACCTCGCCGGTCACACGCTGGCGTCGGCGTCCACCCTCGAGTCGGACCTGCGGTCCTTCGAGGGCGACAAGAAGGCCAAGGCGGCCAAGGTCGGCGAACTGGTCGCTTCGCGCGCCAAGGACGCCGGCATCGAAGCCGTGGTGTTCGACCGTGGCGGCAACGCCTACCACGGCCGCATCGCCGCGCTCGCCGACGCCGCCCGCGAGGCGGGGTTGAAGTTCTGATGCACATGCTCGTGAATGGAAGGAAAGCCTGATGCCGGGACGTACACGGCAATTCGGCGGCGGCCAGGGCGGACCGGGTCAGGGCGGCAACGACCGCGGTGACCGTCGGGACCGTCGGGACCGGCGCGACGGCGGCCGTGGCGGGGCGGCCCAGGACAAGACCCCGCACCTTGAGAAGGTCGTGACGATCAACCGCGTCGCCAAGGTCGTCAAGGGCGGTCGTCGCTTCAGCTTCACCGCTCTGGTGGTCGTCGGCGACGGCGACGGTCAGGTCGGCGTCGGCTACGGCAAGGCCAAGGAAGTTCCCGCGGCCATCGCCAAGGGCGTCGAGGAAGCGAAGAAGAACTTCTTCCGCGTTCCGCGCGTCGCCGGCACCATTCCGCACCCGATCCAGGGTGAGGAAGCCGCCGGGGTCGTGCTGCTCCGTCCCGCGTCCGCTGGTACCGGTGTCATCGCCGGCGGCCCGGTGCGCGCGGTGCTGGAGTGCGCGGGCGTCCACGACGTGCTGTCGAAGTCGCTCGGCTCCGACAACGCCATCAACATCGTGCACGCGACCGTGGCGGCTCTGAAGGGTCTGCAGCGTCCGGAGGAGGTGGCCGCTCGCCGCGGTCTGCCGCTCGAGGACGTCGCCCCGGCCCGGATGCTGCGCCAGCGTGCCGGCCAGGGGGTCTGACATGGCTCAGCTCAAGGTCACTCAGGTCAAGAGCAAGATCGGCACGAAGCACGCTCACCGCGAGTCGCTGCGCACCCTCGGGCTGCGCAAGATCCGCCAGAGCGTCGTGCGTGAGGACACCCCCCAGGTGCGCGGCCTGATCCACACCGTCCGCCACCTGGTGGAGGTCGAGGAGGTCCAGGCATGACCGCCATCAAGATCCACCACCTTCGTCCGGCTCCTGGCGCCAAGCGCGACAAGATCCGCGTCGGCCGTGGTGAGGGTTCGAAGGGCAAGACCGCCGGTCGCGGCACGAAGGGCACCAAGGCCCGGAAGAACGTGCCCGCCGGTTTCGAGGGTGGGCAGATGCCCATCCACATGCGGCTGCCGAAGCTGCGTGGGTTCAAGAACCGGTTCCGCACCGAGTACCAGCCGGTGAACGTGGGCGACATCGCCCGCGTGTTCGCCGACGGTGGCAAGGTCGGGCCGGAGGAGCTGGCTGCCAACGGGCTTGTTCGCAAGGGCAAGCTGGTCAAGGTTCTCGGGAACGGGGACCTGAACGGGGTCAAGCTTGAGCTGACCGCGCACGCTTTCTCCGGTTCTGCCAAGGAGAAGATCGAGGCTGCTGGTGGTTCGGCCACCGTTAGCTGATCTGGCTGCGTTTTAGGCGGGCCCGTCCGGTTTTCCGGGCGGGCCCGTTTTTTTGTTTCTGTGTGTGGGGCCTCGTCGCCTGGCGGCGACATTGCCGTGGGGGTTGCGTGGGGCACCCCGAAGCTTGATTGTGCTGACGGTTCGGGGGTGCTTGTCAAGGCGGGAAAGATGCCTTGACAAGCACCCCCGAACCGCAGGGAGGCTTCGTATCGGGGTGCGGGGGAGGGGCTGGGTGCCTCGCTCGTTGGGTGCATCGGCTGCGGTTGGGGCCTCGATGCGGTCGGGTGCGTCGGCTGCGGTTTGCCGGTGGTGGGGGTTAGCGCCCCAATGTGGCATTGGGTGCATCCCACGCACCGAACGCCACATTGGGTGCATCCGACGCACCCAATGCCACATTGGGGCAGCATCCCGGCGGCGGTGGTTGGCGGGGCGGTCCGTGAAGGGCTCCTTGAGGGAATCTGAGTCCGTGAAGGAGCCCCTCACGACCGGTGGTGGGTCGTGAGGGGAACCCTGAGGGAATCAGAGTCAAGGAGGGTGGCCCTCACGTACGGCGGGCGGGCGTGGCGGTGCTGTTTTCCGTGCTGCTGTGGGAAAGCCCGCCGAATGGTGCGGGCCGAACAGGTGATCATCTGTGGTCCGACCGGCCCTACCTGCGGCTCTTCTGCGGCGAAGCGGCCCGGGGTGAGACGTAAAACGCACACGCGCTGCGGGCGGCCCATGCGAAGCTGTTAGAGTCGGCGGCACGCTTCCGGGCCTGTTTGCCCTGAAGCGTTCCTGGCTTGCCAGTGAGTCAGACATCCCGCCGGTCTCGTACCGGCCAAGCCGATCGTCGGTTGGGACGACCGACGACGCCGAGGAGGTCCCCCGCGTGCTCAGCGCATTCCGCTCGGCTCTCGCGACGCCGGATCTACGCAAGAAGATCCTGTTCACGCTAGCCATCGTCGCGGTCTACCGGATCGGTGCAACCATCCCGGCTCCGGGGGTCTCGTTCGCCGCCGTGCAGGCCTGTACCGCACAGGCCGACCAGCAGGGCGTGTACCAGCTGCTCAACCTCTTCAGCGGCGGCGCGCTGCTGCAGCTGTCGCTGTTCGCGACGGGCATCATGCCCTACATCACCGCGAGCATCATCGTCCAGCTGCTCACCGTGGTCATCCCGCGGTTCGAGGAGCTGAAGAAGGAAGGCCAGTCCGGCCAGAACAAGCTGACCCAGTACACCCGGTACCTCACGATCGCGCTGGCGATCCTGCAGGCCACCGGCGTGGTCGCGCTGGCTGACCGCGGCACCCTGTTCCAGGGCTGCTCGCAGCCGATCATCCCGGACAACAGCATCTACTCGCTGACGCTGATCGTGGTCACCATGACCGCGGGCACCGCGGTGATGATGTGGCTGGGCGAGCTCATCACCGAGCGCGGCGTCGGCAACGGCATGTCGGTGCTGATCTTCCTGAACATCGCGGCCCGCATCCCGGCCGAGGGCGCCAACATCATCAGCAACGGCGGCGGCGTCGCGCTGGCCGTGGTGTGCGCGTTCGGTCTGGTGATCATCGCCAGCGTCATCTTCGTCGAACAGGGCCAGCGCCGGATCCCGGTGCAGTACGCCAAGCGCATGGTCGGCCGCCGGATGTACGGCGGCACCTCGACCTATCTGCCGATCAAGGTGAACCAGGCCGGTGTCATCCCGGTCATTTTCGCCTCGTCGCTGCTGTACCTGCCGCAGCTGCTCAGCCAGCTGATCGGCGACCCGAACAGCAACGCGGGCTGGCAGTCGTTCATTCAGAACTACCTGGTCAACCAGAGCAGCTGGGTGCACATCCTGCTCTACTTCCTGTTGATCATCTTCTTCACCTACTTCTACATCACGATCACGTTCAACGTGGACGAGCGTGCGGAAGAGATGAAGAAGTTCGGCGGCTTCATCCCGGGCATCCGGCCCGGCCGTCCCACCGCCGAGTACCTCAGCTTCGTGCTGGGCCGGATCACTCTCCCCGGCTCGCTGTACCTGGGCATCATCGCGATCCTCCCGAACTTCTTCCTGTCCCTCACCGGCAGCGGGAACAACCAGAACTTCCCGTTCGGTGGCACGGCTGTGCTGATCATGGTCGGGGTTGGCCTCGACACCGTGAAGCAGATCGAAAGCCAGCTGATGCAGCGCAACTACGAAGGGTTCTTGAAGTGACGCGACTGGTTCTCGTCGGACCGCCCGGCGCGGGCAAAGGCACGCAGGCGGTTGCCCTGTCCGAGCAGCTGCGGATCCCGCACATCTCGACGGGCGACCTCTTCCGGGCGCACGTCGGCCAGGAGACCCCGCTCGGCCAGGAGGCCAAGCGGTACCTGGACTCGGGCGAGCTCGTGCCGGACTCGGTGACCAACGAAATGGTCCGCGAGCGGCTGGCCGAACCGGACGCGAAGGCGGGCTTCCTGCTCGACGGGTTCCCGCGCAACACCAAGCAGGCCGAGGTCCTCGGCGAAATGCTGGGCGAGGCCGACACCAAGCTCGACGCGGTCATCCAGCTCGACGTGGCCGAGGACGTCGTCGTCGGGCGGCTCATGTCGCGCGGCCGCTCGGACGACACCGAGGACGTCATCCGCCGTCGCCAGCAGGTGTACGTGTCGGAGACCGCGCCGCTGCTGGAGTACTACTCCGACATCCTGGTGAAGGTCGACGGCGTCGGCGAAGTGCAGGAGATCTCGGACCGCGTGCTGAAAGCGCTGCGCGACCGCACGTGAATCTCGGAGGATTGCGTGTTCTGCAAGTGCTCCGCCGCGGGCGCATGATCGAGGTCAAGACGCGCGGCGAGCTGGAGGCCATGCGGGCGGCCGGTCTCGTCGTCGCCCGCACCCTGGCCGCCGTGCGCGAACTCGCCCGGCCCGGGGTCAGCACGGCCGACCTCGACGAGCTGGCCGAGCAGACGATCCGCGACGCCGGCGCGGTGCCCTCGTTCAAGGGCTACCACGGGTTCCCGGCGTCGATCTGCGCGTCGGTGAACGAGCAGATCGTGCACGGCATCCCGTCGGCCAAACAGGTGCTCGCCGAGGGCGACCTGATCTCGGTCGACTGCGGCGCGATCCTCGAAGGCTGGCACGGCGACTCCGCGGTGACGCTGGAGATCGGCGAGGTCAGCGAGAAGGACCGCCAGCTGTCGGCCGCCACCGAGCGCGCCATGTGGGCGGGCATCGAGGCCGTCCGCGCGGGCTCCCGGCTCACCGACATCTCGTTCGCCGTGCAGACCGCCGCCCGCCAAGCCGGCGAGGACGACGGCCGCGAGTACGGCGAGATCCTCGAGTACGGCGGCCACGGCATCGGCCGGCAGATGCACATGGAGCCGTTCCTGCCGAACGTCGGCAAACCCGGCAAGGGCCCCCGGCTCAAGCCCGGCATGGCGCTCGCGGTCGAACCGATGCTGACCGGCGGCAGCGGCGAAACCCTCGAACTGGACGACGGCTGGACGGTCGTCACCGTCGACGGTTCGCGCGCCGCGCACTGGGAGCACACCGTCGCCATCACCGAGGACGGTCCCTGGGTGCTCACCCTGCCCGAAGAGTCCTGAGCGACCACTCACACGGGTCTACTTACACCCCGGTCGACGGGGTACTGCACGGGTTGCGTACACTGTCAAGTCGGCGCGCTCATGCGCCGGTTCCAGCATGCTCGTGAATTCTCGCGAACCTCATGGACCCGGGGCCGAGTGTGGCCGAGCACCACCCAGTAAGCAAGGACTCGAGCTCAAAGCCGATCACGCTGTGCACATCAAGCGTGCATCAGGGATTGCGGAGGACATGGCTAAGAAAGACGGGGCCATCGAGGTCGAAGGCCGCGTGGTCGAGCCGCTCCCCAACGCGATGTTCCGTGTCGAGTTGGAGAACGGCCACAAGGTCCTGGCACACATCAGCGGCAAGATGCGGCAGCACTACATCCGCATCCTGCCCGAAGACAGGGTTGTCGTGGAGCTTTCGCCCTACGACCTCTCCCGTGGTCGCATCGTCTACCGCTACAAGTGATCACGCCAGAGCCGAGCAGAGCAGGAAGCAGGAAGACGTGAAGGTCCAGCCGAGCGTCAAGAAGATCTGCGACAAGTGCAAGGTGATCCGCCGTCACGGCCGGATCATGGTGATCTGCGAGAACCTGCGTCACAAGCAGCGTCAGGGCTGAGAACCGCACTGCAGCAGGCCGCTTGACGGCTAACCCACCCTCCCCGTACCTGCCGGGCCGCGCGAGCGGTCCGGTGCACCCCCGGACTTCAGGCCGGGGCCGGGACACCCGGGGCGCAAGCCACGGGCACGACAGGCGAGTCGGTTCCGGAACCGGACGAGGAGCAGACCTGAAGACAAACTCGATAAAGGAGCACCAGTGGCACGACTCGCTGGCGTGGACCTCCCCCGCGAGAAGCGGTTGGAGATCGCGCTGACTTACATCTACGGGATCGGCCGTACCCGCTCGAAGCAGATGATCGCTGCTGCCGAGCTGAACGCCGACACCCGCGTCAAGGACCTCAGCGACGAGGATCTCGTCAAGCTGAAGGACTACATCGACGAAAACTTCAAGGTCGAGGGTGACCTTCGCCGTGAGGTGAACGCCGACATCCGGCGCAAGATCGAGATCGGGACCTACCAGGGTCTGCGCTGGCGTCGCGGTCTGCCGGTGCGCGGTCAGCGCACCAAGACCAACGCCCGCACCCGCAAGGGCCCGAAGAAGACGGTCGCCGGCAAGAAGAAGGCTGGCAAGAAGTGAGCACCCAGGGCAAGAAGGTCGTTCGCATGGGCGGTTCCGTCCGTCGCTCCACGGCTTGTGTCTCGCCCAAGGCGCTCTACGCCCGCCCGATGGCGCTGCGGAACCTCTATACCGACGCCGGATCCATCATCCGCCGCGGGCAGCAGGAAGCCGTCGCCGCTCACCAAGAGAACGCGCGTTAACAGGAGAACCCTCAGACAATGCCACCCAAGTCCCGCACCGCGGGGGCCAAGAAGGTCCGCCGCAAGGAAAAGAAGAATGTCGCGCACGGTCACGCGCACATCAAGAGCACCTTCAACAACACCATCGTCTCGATCACGGACCCGACCGGCGCCGTGATCGCGTGGGCGTCGAGCGGCCACGTGGGCTTCAAGGGCTCGCGCAAGTCGACTCCGTTCGCCGCGCAGATGGCCGCCGAGAACGCCGCCCGCAAGGCTGCCGAGCACGGCATGAAGAAGGTCGACGTTTTCGTGAAGGGCCCGGGTTCGGGCCGCGAGACGGCGATCCGCTCGCTGCAGGCGGCCGGCCTCGAGGTCGGCACCATCCAGGACGTGACCCCGCAGCCTCACAACGGCTGCCGCCCGCCCAAGCGGCGCCGGGTCTGAGGAACGGGGAGGAGTACTAAGAAATGGCTCGTTACACCGGCCCCGCGACGCGTATTTCGCGTCGCCTCAAGGTTGACCTCATCGGCGGCGACCAGGCGTTCGAACGTCGCCCCTACCCGCCGGGCCAGCACGGCCGCGGGCGCATCAAGGAGTCCGAGTACCTCCTGCAGTCGCAGGAGAAGCAGAAGGCTCGCTACACCTACGGCGTTCTCGAGCGCCAGTTCGTCCGGTACTACAAGGAAGCCGTGCGGCGTCCTGGCAAGACCGGTGAGAACCTGCTGCAGATCCTCGAGTCCCGGCTGGACAACGTGATCTACCGCGCCGGCATCGCCCGCACCCGCCGTCAGGCGCGGCAGCTGGTGAGCCACGGCCACTTCCTGGTCAACGGCGTCAAGGTCAACGTGCCGTCCTACCAGGTCACCAAGTGGGACATCATCGACGTCAAGCCGAAGTCGGCGGGCACGCTCCCGTTCGTCGCGGCGAAGGAAGCCTTCGGCGAGCGCCCGGTTCCGGCGTGGCTGCAGGTCGTCCCGTCGAACCTCCGCGTGCTGGTCCACCAGCTGCCGGAGCGCGCGCAGATCGACGTTCCGGTTCAGGAACAGCTGATCGTCGAGCTTTACTCGAAGTAACCGGTCTCTGCGACTGGTTACGGGGCGGCGGCGCCCACAGTGCGCCGCCGTCACGCCATCCCTTCGACGTCATATGGCGGGCGTCGTCTGGAAAGGAAACTAAGAAATGCTGATTTCCCAGCGGCCGGCTCTCGGCGAAGAGACGGTCAACGAGACCCGCTCCCGGTTCACCATCGAACCGCTGGAGCCCGGCTTCGGCTACACGCTCGGCAACTCGCTGCGGCGCACGCTGCTGTCGTCCATCCCGGGCGCGGCCGTGACGAGCATCCGCATCGACGGCGTGCTGCACGAATTCACCACCGTTCCCGGGGTGAAGGAAGACGTCACCGACATCATCCTGAACCTGAAGGAACTGGTCGTGTCCTCGGAAGAGGACGAGCCGGTCACCATGTACCTGCGCAAGCAGGGCCCCGGTGAGGTCACGGCTGCCGACATCGTGCCGCCCGCGGGCGTCACCGTGCACAACCCGGATCTGCACATCGCGTCGCTGAACGGCAAGGGCAAGCTCGAGATCGAGCTCGTCGTCGAGCGCGGCCGCGGTTACGTTCCGGCCCTGCAGAACAAGCAGGCGGGCGCGGAGATCGGCCGGATCCCGGTCGACTCGATCTACTCGCCGGTGCTGAAGGTGACCTACAAGGTCGAGGCCACCCGTGTCGAGCAGCGCACCGACTTCGACAAGCTGATCCTGGACGTCGAGACCAAGCCGTCGATCACCGCGCGCGACGCGGTGGCCTCGGCTGGCAAGACGCTGGTGGAGCTGTTCGGTCTCGCTCGCGAGCTGAACGTCGACGCCGAGGGCATCGAGATCGGCCCGTCGCCGCAGGAGGCGGACACCATCGCCGCCTACGCGATGCCGATCGAGGACCTGGACCTCACCGTCCGGTCGTACAACTGCCTGAAGCGCGAAGGCATCCACACCGTTGGCGAGCTGGTCTCGCGCAGCGAGGCGGACCTTCTCGACATCCGCAACTTCGGCGCCAAGTCGATCGACGAGGTCAAGCTGAAGCTCGTCGGCCTCGGCCTCGCGCTGAAGGACAGCCCGCCCGGGTTCGACCCGTCCGCGGCTGCCACCAGCTACGACGGCGAGGGCTGGTCGGAAGGTGTCGCCGGCATCGGCGGCGGGATTTCGGACGACGGCCACGACGATGGCCAGGACTACGCAGAGACCGAGCAGCTCTGAGGCCTCGTGCCCGGACGCTGTGAGCTGAACTAGGAGAAAGTCATGCCCACCCCTACCAAGGGAGCCCGGCTCGGCGGGTCTGCCGCGCACGAGCGGCTGATCCTGGCCAACCTGGCCACTCAGCTGTTCGAGCACGGCAAGATCACGACGACCGAGGCCAAGGCCAAGCGGGTCCGCCCGCTGGCCGAGAAGCTGATCACCAAGGCGAAGCGGGGCGACCTGCACAACCGTCGCCTGGTGCAGAAGGTCGTCCGGGACAAGGACGTCGTGCACAAGCTGTTCGCCGAGATCGGCCCGCACTTCGCTGAGCGCGCCGGCGGTTACACCCGCATCACCAAGACGATGCCGCGCAAGGGCGACAACGCCGCCATGGCCGTCATCGAACTGGTCGCGGAGAAGACCGTGACGTCCGAGGCCGAGCGGGCCCGCAAGACCAAGTTCGCCAAGGACGAGGTCGCCGCCGCTCCGGTCGCCGAGGAAGCCGCTGAGGCTCCCGCCGCGACCGAAGAGGCCCCGGCTGCCGAAGAGGCTCCGGCCGCTGACGAGGCCGCTGCCTCCGAGGGCGACGCCGACGCCAAGAAGGACTGAGTCCTGCCGGCACTGTCTACACCGGACGAGCCCGCCGCTCCCCACGGGGAGGGCGGGCTCGTTCGTCTGCGCTTGGACGTGAGCTACGACGGCACGGACTTCTCCGGCTGGGCCCGCCAGCCCGGCCGCCGCACCGTGCAGGCCGAACTGGAGCAGGCGCTGCAGCGTCAGCCGCCGGGGGAGTCGGTGCCGAAGTCCGTGGTCGTCGCGGGCCGCACGGACGCCGGGGTGCACGCGACGGGCCAGGTCGTGCACGTCGACGTCGTCCCGTTCGCGCCCGGTGCGCCAGGCCGGATTCCCGTGGACGACCAGGGAATCCCAGACCTGACGCGCATGCGCGGCCGCTGGAACAAACTTCTGCCCGCCGATGCGCGGGTTCTGCAGGCGCGCGTGGCCCCTTCGGGTTTCGATGCCCGGTTCTCCGCCATCCGTCGGCACTACCGTTATCGCGTCTCAGACGCTCCGTGGGGCGTCGATCCGTTGCGCCGCAACGACACCCTGGCTTGGGGCCGTCCACTGTCGACAGAGCGGATGAACGCCGCTGCTCGGGAACTCCTTGGCCTGCAAGACTTCGCGGCGTACTGCAAACAGCGCGAGGGCGGCACGACGATCCGTGAGCTGCAGCGTCTGGAGTGGACGCGGATTGACGAGCACCTGCTGGAAGTTCAGGTAAGTGCGGACGCGTTCTGTCATTCGATGGTCCGCAGCCTGGTCGGTGTCTTGCTGCTCGTGGGGGACGGCCGCCGCGGAACCGGTTGGCCCGGCGAGGTTTTGGCGAGCGGAACGCGGGACAGCGCGGTCGCCCCGGCACACGGGCTGACGCTGACGGCGGTGGATTACCCGCCGGACGAGCTGCTGGCGGCGAGGGCGGAACAGACTCGGAACGTGCGGTCGTCGACCGAGCTCTAGGCCAGGGACGGCCGAAAAGAGCAGGCCACCGATGATACCACTCTGGTATCATCGGCGTCATGGCGATGACTTTGCGGTTGAACGACGAGGTGGAGCGTGCGCTCGCGCTGCTGTCTGAGGCGGACGGGGTGAGCAAGCACGAAGCGGTGGTGCGGGCGATCACGGACGCCGCGGCCCGCCGGGTCCGGGACGACCGGGTGCACGAGCTTTCCCTCGAAGGCCGCTCCCGCTACGCCGCCCTGCTCGATCGCCTGGCGCAGTGAAAATCGAGTACCTGACGCTGGACGACCTGCTTCTGCTGTCGGCTGACCTCCGCGTGCCCGGGGTGCGCGACCTGGGCCTGCTCGACGCGGCGGCGCACCGGCCGCAGTCCTCGCTGATGGGGCAGGACGCTTATCCGGACCTGCACGAGAAAGCCGCGGTGCTGCTGGAATCCATCGTCCGGAATCACCCGCTGATCGACGGGAACAAACGGCTCGGCTGGATGTCGATGTACGTGTTCTACGGGCTCAACGGCTTCGACCTGGACGCGCCGGAGGACGAGGCGTACGACCTGGTGATCGCGACCGCGACCGGGACGTTGCCGTATCAGTCGGTGGCCGAGCGGCTGGCGGAATGGGCTCGCGCCCCGCACACCGCCGATCGCTGAAAACGACGAAGGCCTCCTTGCCGGAATCCCGCAAGGAGGCCTTCACCATTTCTCACCGCTTTTAGTCGCCTCGGCGAACCGGCCCGAGCAGCTGCTGTTCCTTCTGAGTCGTGACCAGCCGCAGCGGGCGCCACAGGTTCGTGCCCAGCGCCACGACCTGGTCGTCCTTCAGCGTGGTCAGCTGGCGCATCATCTGCGGCGGCAGCCGCCAGATCCGGGCCGCCAGCTCAGCCTGCCCGGCGGGCAGCCGCTGCATCAGGACGAGGTCCGCGGCGTTCGCCGTCGTGCCCGCCTGCGGGTGCAGGTACGGCAGCACGTACACCGTGGTCTGCCAGGGCGACCGGGGCGGGAACAGGTCCTGCGGGGTCGGCCCGCCGTCGGTCACGACGAGCAGCGGGGCGTCCTCGGACGGGCGCGGCAGTTCGACCGGCGACAACCGGCGGATCTGCACCAGCGGCGACGGGCGTCCGTCGCGGCTTCCGGCGGCCTGTTGCAGCACCTGCCACGCCGCGGGGCGTCCGGTGGCCACGACCACCCACGCACCCGTCGCCATGGCGCGCATCGCTACCTGGCGGGCCAGGTAGAGCCCGCCGACGAGCACGATGCGGGTCGGCTGCGAGCGCAGTGCGGAGACGGTCAGCGGTTCGCCCTTGAGGCCGGAGCCGAGGACGACGCCGCCGCGGTCGCCGGACGGGCTGATCGCGTCGAGCATGGCCGGGTCGACCGTGAACTCCGGGGCGATGCCGGGGTTTTGCCCGGCATCGCGGACTCGAGTGCTCATGCTGTGCCTCCGATCGGCAGCGTCGCGGAGAACGCCGAGATCTGCATGCCCTTCATCGGGGTCAGGTCGACGTCCAGCCGCTCCGCGATGCTCTGCAGCCGCTGGTCGGCGGCGTCCAGCTCGCGCGGGTTGCGGGCGCTCAGCCGCACCACGCCGCGCAGGCCGATGCGGCCCTCGTCCGCCGACGGCGAGATCGCCATGGCGACCGTCGCGGACAGTGCGCGCACGCTGGTCAGCCCGTTGAGGCTGCCGCTGATCTTGCCCTTGGGCCAGCCGGTGATCGCGTAGCTGGAGTGCCCGATACCGGCCGCGGTGACGCCGGTCCAGCTTTCCTGCAGGCTGACCTTCTCGTTCGAACCGGCGACCGCGGTGAGTTCAGCCGCCGAGATGCTGGCGCGCAGCAGCTCGTCCGGGTCCAGCGGCCGGGTCGGCACGCCCTGGGACTCCAGCGCGTTGCGCACCCGCGACAGCGCACCGATCATCGCGCGGTGCGCGCCGACGACGCCGCCGCCGCGTTCCCGGATCGCCTCCGGGCAGCGCCGCGGGTCGAGCCGGACCGCGATCCACGTGGTCCGCCGGGCGGCCGCGGGCAGCGGGCCGAGCACCTCGAGATACGAGCTGAGCGCCGGGGCGTCCGCGGGCATCGCGGCCGAACCCGGGTAGCTGTGCCAGATCATCTGGATGGAGTCCAGCAGCACGCCGCGGTCTTCCAGGCACGGCGCGAGCGCGGACAGCGGAAGGCTGGGCGCGCCGCCTGCCTGGGAGATCATCGCCGGCATCGGCTCGACGAGCAGGACCGCGGTCCACGTCCCGTCGTTCCAGGCGATGCCGACCTCCTGCCGTTCGTGGTCGACGGCGTGCGCCACCACGAGGTCCGGCACGGCCAGCCGCAGCAGGCTGACGCGCGCGTCCTCCGGGCCGGTGACCGCGCTTTCCTCGGCGAGTTCCTCGATGCTGGTCGGCGGCGGAGGGGTCGCCACACGGCCGTGCGAGCGGAACCGGTACCGCAGCGTCAGCGCGAGCCACTGGGTGAACCAGCGCCCGCCGACGCGCAGGAAGGCGAGGATCAGGCCGAGCGCCGCGACTCCGATCGCGACGTACTTGAGCTGCATGTTGATCGCCAGCAGCACGAGTCCGATCGCGACGCCGACTTCCAGCACGACCAGGTTGACCACCGGAAGCGGGCCGAGCGAGATGCCGCCGGAGCGCCGCCGCGAGGGCGGGGCCATCCGGAGCGCGGTCGCGGTGCCGCCGCCCGTCGGTGCGGGTTCGCTGTTTTCCGGGCCGCCGCCGCTGGGACCGCCGGGCCCGCCTGGGCCGCCAGGTCCGCCGGGGCCACCGCCGCCGGGACCACCCGGACCGCCGGGGCCACCGCCGCCAGGTCCGCCCGGGCCTCCAGGGCCACCAGGTCCGCCGGGACCTCCGGGACCGCCAGGACGCGGGCCGTTAGGACCGCCGCCGCCAGGACGCCCCGTCCGAGGGCCAGTGGGACCGCCAGGCCCGCCGGGACCACCCGGACCGCCAGGCCCACCAGGACCTCCGGGTCCGCCGGGCTTGGGTCCGCCCGGACCAGGCTTGGGCCCGCCGGGACCACCCGGTCCGCCAGGCTTGGGCCCGCCCGGGCCAGGAGCGCCAGGAGCGCCGGGAACCCCGGGCTTGGGAACGCCGGGCCCGGGAGTGACCGGTCCGCCGGGGCGTCCGGGACCACCAGGTCCGCCGGGACCGCCCGGGACGCCGGGAGGGGGAGTGCGCGGGGGCATTCCGGGTCCGCCGGGAGCAGCGCCGGGTCCGCCGGTTCTTCCGGGCCGCTGCGGCGGACCCGGGGGACGTCCCCCGGGAGGCGGTGGCGGTCCCTGCGGACCAGGCGGACGTGGAGGCGTGCTGACGGACATCCGCGCGTTCTCTTCCCCTCGTGAGTGCTGCGTACCCGGAAAGCCGGTCCCGGGATGCCTGACCCTAACCGGAGTTGGTAGAAACCCCACACCAGACGGTCCCCGTACGGCTATCCTGCGGAACCGTACCGCGACGGGGAGGACTGTAGGTCGAGAATGCCATCAACACCCACGACTAAGTCTCAGGTTCAGGCATACAAGTTCGTCCTGCGCCGGATGCAGTCCGCGCTGGTCCGCCGTGACGCGGTGATGTTGCACGACCCGATGCGCTCCCACGGGCGCGCGACCGCGGTCGGCGTGATCCTCGGCGTGCTGGGCGCCGTCGTCTTCGTGCTGTGGGGCCTGTTGAGCCCCGCGCCGTCGGTGCCCGCGTCGGACAACATCGTGATCGGCGAGCAGTCCGGCACCGTGTATGTCGTCACGGGGAATCCGGCGCGGCTGATCCCGACGTTCAACCTCGCGTCGGCGCGGCTGATCCTCATGGCGCAGAAGCAGCAGGGCGCGCAGGGGCAGCAGGGCGGCGGACAAGGCGGCCAGCAGGCGGCGGAGGTGAAGAACCCGACCGTCGTCTCGGATGAACAGTTGAAGAACATGCCGCGCGAGAAGCTCACCGGCATCCCGGACGGCCCGCAGCTGCTCCCGTCGATGGACCAGCGGACCACCCCCAACTGGGCGGTGTGCGACGAGGTCGTGCTCGACCAGTCGCTGCCGCAGCCGGACTCGGTCAACAAGACCAACACCGACGTGATCGCCGGCATCGACAAGCTCGGCACCGAGCTGCAGGAGAACCAGGCGCTGCTCGGCGACACGGGCAACGGCAAGACCTACCTCATCTACCGGCTGGCCGCGACGCAGAGCCACCCGAACGCGAACACCGTGCGCGCCGAGGTGCCGTCCGGCAGCGCCGACCCGGTGCGGGCCGCGCTGCATCTGCCGACGAAGGCGCGCAAGGTGTCGCAGGCTCTCCTCAACGCGATCCCCGAGGTCACCAAGCTGGTTCCGCCGCTGGTGGCGGGCGAGGGCACGGCGCCGTCGAGCAACTTCGACGGGCTGACCGTCGGCAGCGTCTTCTCGACCCAGCCCTCCGGCGGTGCGCTGGAGTTCTGGCTCATCGCCAAGAGCGGCATCCAGAAGGTGTCGCCCGCCGTCGCGGACATCGTGCGCACGGCCAAGAGCGGCGGTTCGGCCATCACGCCGACCCTGACCCTCGACAAGATCAACAACGTCAAGGTGCTGCAGAACGGCGACCCGGACTACGTGGACGTCGACACCTACCCGAAGGTCGTCCCGACCGTCCTCGACGCCGTGCCGAACCCGGTGGCGTGCCTCGGCTGGTCGCTCAACGCCGGGGGCACCCAGGCGCACACCTCGGTCTACATCAACAAGCAGGTCCCGGTCGAGAAGAACGCCGACGGCAGCTCGAAGATCATCAGCGTCAGCAACACCGGCCCCAACGGCGTGCCGATCACCGGCTTCTACATGCCGACCGGCTACGGCGCGGTGGTGCAGTCGGCCACCGAATCGGAGAAGACCTTCGGCAAGGGCCCGATCCAGCTGATCTCCGACCGCGGCATCCGCTACGGCGTCCCGGACGCGGCGACCGCGGACGGGCTGGGGCTGAACAACCGGCTGCCCGCGCCGGAGTCGATCATCGGGCTCCTGCCGACCGGTGCGTCGCTGAACGTGCAGAACGTGATGAAGCAGTTCGACTCGGTGCCGATCGACCCGAACGCCGGCTCGTACAAGCAGCAGGCGGCCGGACAGCAGCAACCTGCCGGGAACTGACGGCGGGTTTCGTCCGTCACACTCGGACATAGCCGGGTGAGCGGAGGGTTGAACGTGGCAGCGCCGGGAAGCAGTCCGGGAACGAGCGCCGTGCGGATCGACGGCGCGGTCGTCGGCGGCTACGCGGCGAAAGTCGCGCGGGCGGCCGACGAACTGGAGGCCGCCGCGGGCGAGGTGGGCACGAGAGGGACCACCGTCGAGGTGTACGGCGAGGTGGCCGGGCAGCTGGGCGTGCCGGAGTCGTACGCACAGGCCTCGCAGGCGTTGCGCGGCCAGCTCTCCGCCGGGGTGGCCGCGCTGCGGTCGGTCACCGCGGCGTTGGAGCAGCTCACCACCGGCCACGCCGAGCGGGACGCCGACGCGGCCGAGCGGATCGAGCGCGCCGGGAGGATCTCGTGACGGAGCCGTCTCTGGCGTACGTGACCGAGCTCGCCCGCGAGCTGGGCGTGACGGATCCGGTCGCCGCGTACTACCGGCCGCTCACCGGCCGCTGGGAGGAACTGGACGCGGAGGCCGAGAGCCTGCGCGCCGCGGCTCGCACGGCGGCAAGGGTGTCCACGGACCTCGCGGACGATCTCGGCCGGATCGACGCGTCGTGGTCCGGTCCCGACGCGGACGCGTTTGTCGCCTACCTGGGTGAAATCCGCGCCGCGAGCGAGGGCGCGGAGGACGCGCTCGACGCGCTCGCGGACTCGATCGACCAGCTCACCGAATCACTGCGCAAGATCACCGGTGCGGCGGAAGAGGTGCTGGTCGACGCGGCTGATCTGCTGTCCGAGTCCGCGATGCTGCCCAAGGGCGGCGCTTCCCGGGCGCGGTCGCAGATGCGGGAGACCGAGCAGTCGCTGAAGTCCCTGCACGAGGCCGCGGAGGACGTCCTGCGCGAGTTCGGCCGGTTGTGCGCCGGAGTGGACGCGCCTGCCGGGAGCCCGTCGAGCATCGAACTGCGGCACCACTATCCGGCGCAGCAGTTCCGGCTGCACGACGCCGACGCGCCCGCGGGAACGGCTCCGGCTGCCGCCGGAGAGTCCACAGTGGCCTCTTCAGCGTCCTCTTCGGACGATTCGGTGAGCCCGTCCGCCGCGGAGAATCCCCACCACGGCAAGGAAACCGCCGCCGACCCGCGGCTGGAGCAGGGCCAGGCGGGCCTCCCGCCGGTCGAGCCGGTCACCCCGGCCCCGCAGCCCGCGTCGGCGAACCAGGGCTCGGGCATGTCGATGATGCCGATGATGGGCTTCGCCGGAATGGGCGGCGGTGGCGGTGGCGGCGGCAGTTCGCAGCACAAGCCGCGGCAGCGCACGGCGGCGAAGACGTCGGAGATTTTCGGCGAGCCCGCGCAGGTGACTCCGCCGGTGATCGGCCAGGACCCGCCCGCGCGGCGGCCGGAGAAGGACGGTAAGCCGCCGAAACCCGGAAAGTGACCAGGAAGGCCGCCGCCGCGACATCCGCGGCGAGCGGCCTTTTCCATGCCCGGAACCGAGTCGCTTCTGGCAGCAAAAGCAAAAAAAAGGGCCGCTCCCCGCTGCGATCGCGGAGAAGCGGCCCTTTTTCTGATGCCTACTTTGTCGGCGGCGACGACCTGGAGCGGTTCCGCCGGATCGTGTGCACCACGAACAGCGTGATCAGCAGCGCCGCCACCCCGCCGCCGGTGCCGGCGAGCGCGACGATCATCGGGGTCGAGCTGATCCCGTCGGCGGGCGGCAGCTTGGCCTCCTGCACCACCGGCTTCGGCAGCGCGAGGTTGCCGGTGTCGCCCGGCAGGTTCGCGGTGAGCGCGGCCACCGGGTCGATCACGCCGTAGCCGACGAAGTTGTCGCGCCCGCCAGGAGCGGCCGGGTGCTGCGCGGTCGCCTTGAGCCGCTTCACCACGTCGCGCGCCTTCATGTCCGGGAACATCGAGCGGACCAGCGCGGCGACGCCCGCCACGTACGGGGCGGCGAAGCTGGTGCCCTGGATCGGCGACGGGTTGCCGTTCGCGATGGTGAGGTTCGCGAGTCCGGTCGAATGCTCCGCCGGGTCGAGCGACACGATTTTGGTGCCCGGCGCGGCGACGCCGACCCACGGGCCGTGCACGCTGAACGGCGCGACGCCGCCGTCTTCCTGGATGGCCCCGACGGACAGCACGTCGTCGGCGAACCACGGCGGGGTGACGATCGACTTCGGCTTGTTCGGGTCGGCCTGGTCGTTCTGCGGGCAGTTTTCCGAGACGTTGCCCGCGGCCGCGATGACCACGATGTTGCTGTCGGCCGCGTAACGCACCGCGGCTTGGACCTGGCGCTCGCCGGTCTGGATGTCGCCCGGCGCGGTGCCGGCGCGGCAGTGGTCGACCGACATGTTGATCACGCCGGCGCTGTGGGTGTCGGCGATGCTGCGGATGATCTGCGCGAGCGTGTTCAGCGTGCCCGCGGTGCCTTGCTTCGCCAGATCCCGGTTGTCGCCCTTGTTGTCCTGCTGAGGCGCGGTGCCGCTGCCGCTGCCGGTGCCGCCGCCCGAGGACGGGGGCAGCTGGCTGTTGCTGCTGCCCGCCGGGGGCTGCTGGCTCTCGCCGCCCGAGGGCGGTGCGCCGGTCCCGCCGGACGGGGGAGCCGAGGGCTGCTGCGGGCTGTCGTCCTTGGCGTAGTTCTCGCTCAGCTGCCGGTAGGACACGATGTGCGCGTCCGGGGCCACGCCGATGAAGCCGACCTGCGGATCCTGCGGATTGCCCGCGATGATCCCGGCGACCTCGGTGCCGTGGCCGTCACAGTCCTGCAGCCCGGGCTGCGCTCCGTTGTCCGGGGTGGCGACGTAGTCCCCGCCGCTCTCCACGCGGCCCTGGAACCACGGATGCGGCGTGACGCCGGTGTCGATCACCGCGACCTTCTGGTTGCCGCCGACCGATCCGGTCGCCGCGCGGACGATCTGCTGCGCCCGGTCCAGCTGCAGGTAGTCCTGGCCCCACGGGCGGAAGTTGATCTTGACGTCCTGCCCGAGACTGCGCTGGACGCATTCGTTCTTCTTCTTGTACGTGGTGTCCGGGTGGCCGGTGGCCGCGGGCGGCGCGTCGCCAGGGCCCAGCGGCGGCGGAGTGGCCCAGGTGCCCGCGGGCGCGTCCGCCGTCTGCGCCGACGCCGGAGCGGCGGCGAACGGCGACATCAGCCCGAGGCCGGCGGCGAACAACGCCACCCCGGTCCGGCCGGGAAGGCCGAGCCTGCGGGGGAAGGAACGTCGGGAGCCCATCGCGCGGCTCACTTGAGGTTGAGGTGGCGCAGCGTCGAGTAGAGGTCCATCACGCCGAGGGCGAGCGGCAGCACCACGGCGATGCAGATCGCCTCGATGATTTCCACGGTGCGCCGCAGCGGCGGCGAGAAGCGCTGGTCCGGGAAGATCACGCCGACCACGAGAGCGGCCGCGGCGATCAGGATCAGCGCGCCGAAGACGTACAGCAGCCGCTGCTCCGCGGTGGCGGAGAAGAACAGCCAGCCGAGCAGGATGCCCGCCGCGGCGACCATGCCGGTGGTGAGCAGCGCGATGGCCTGCGCGCCGTTGGCGTAGGCGCGGGCGCGCAGCAGCAGGACCAGCGTGGCGATGATGCCGAGGATGATGCCGAAGGCGTTCGGCGCGGTGGCCGCGAGGACCGCCGCGACGGCCGTGGTCGCGCCGCAGCCGATCATCAGGCCGGTCATGTAGTCGTGCGCGACCGCGGTGCGCTGCTCGATCGCCTTGTAGTCCGGGAAGCCGGAGTCTTCCTTGAGTTCCTCGGCGGTGCTCGGCACGTACGGCAGCGGCAGCTTGGCGAGCCAGATGGTGGCGCGCGGCAGGAACGAGATGCAGCCCAGCGCGACGGCGACCGTGCCCGCCGCGACCGCCGCGGTGTCGGCGCTGGTCACGAGGGTCGCGACGAGGAAGGCGAGCGCGCCGAACACGCCCGCGGTGGCGGTGGCGATGAAGACCCGGATGCCCGCGCCGACGACGAGGATGCAGACCGCCGAGACGATCAGCACCAGCACCGCGCCGAGCAGCAGGTTCGCCCGGACCGACAGGCCGGGCACGATGTAGAACCCGCTCACGAAGGCCAGCGGGAGGCCGCCCGCGGAGGCGATCAGCACGCCGGTGGCCTCGGCCTGGTAGGCCTTGGTGAGCGTGGCGCCGATCGCGACGCAGGCGATCGCGCCGAGTCCGCCCGCGATCGCCGGGCCGAGCGCGGAACCGCCGTAGAGGGAACCGCTGAAGAACAGGGCCAGCGCGGAGAAGAACAGGGCGAGCCCGCCCGCGGTGTGGCCGAACCGGCGCGCGGTTTCCTTGGTCCACGGACGGAAGGTGTCCGGGTCGGCCTCCGCGATGGCGTCGACCACGTCGTCGTACATCGGCGGCGGCGGGTTCTCGTTGCGCTTGCGCAGCTGCAGCAGCTCGCCGTCGACCACGCCGAGGGACGCGAGCGTCCGGCTCGGGTCGAGCGGGGCGTCGCCGAGCTTGGCCAGCGCCCAGCCGCCGTGCCGGGCCCCGCCGTCCGGAGTGACCTCCTTGGCCATCTCCAGAAGCATGGGCAGCAGGTCGGCCACCGCCACGTCGGCCGGAAGCGCGACGTCGATGCGTGTCGTCGGTGCGACCACCGTGACCCTGCTGAATACCGTCGTGCCCGTTGCCACTAGATCCCCCGCTCTGAAGAGTCAGCTCCCGGGGGAACTTATACCGAACCTGGTGACAGGTTTCAGCGCGTCTCCGCAAATCATCGGCGAAAGTACCCGTCCAGGCCTGGTTGGGCCATACCGACCAGCGGGTTCGTCCGCCTGGTCCGATAACTGTCGGTGGTGGTCCTTACACTCGGGCGCACTGGGAGGACGGGTCCCGCCGGGGCCCGAGGAGGGGGTGTGAGATGCCGATCCTGGAGTTGGCCGGATTTCCGGGGCGACGTTCGATAGGTTGTCCCGCGCACCCGGGTGCAGGCGTCGAGCAGGAATAGAGGGGTCCTTCGAGATGAGCACGCTGCAGTTCAAGAAGTCGCCGCGGCTGGCCGCGCCGCGCCCGCCCGGCGGCGAGGTGCATCTCGAGCCGCCGCCCGAGGTGCCCCGGACGATCCCGGGAAGCATCGTCGCCAAGGCGATTCCCGGCGTGATGATCTTCGCGTCGCTCGGGATGATGGTTTTCATGTTCACGGCGGGCGGCGCGAAAAACCCGACCACGATCATGATGAGCGGCATGATGCTGATGGGCACCGTCGGCATGCTCGCGGGCGGCGGCGGCAAGGGCGGCGGCCAGAAGAAAGCCGAGATGGACGAGGACCGCAAGGACTACCTGCGGTATCTCGGCCAGATGCGCGACCGCGCCCGCGAGGCGATGGTCGACCAGCGCGCCGCGCTCGAATGGGTGCACCCGGACCCGCAGTCGCTGTGGTCGCTCGCGGCCAGCCGCCGGATGTGGGAGCGCAGGCAGAACGACCAGGACTTCCTGCACCTGCGCGTCGGCCGGAGCTCGCACCGCCTCGCCACCCGGCTGGTCCCGCCCCAGACCGGCCCGGTGGACGAACTGGAGCCGATCGCCACCCTCGCGCTGCGCCGGTTCGTGCGCGCGCACTCGATCGTGCCGGACCTGCCCACCCAGATCACCCTCCGCGGGTTCGCGGCGGTCAGCATGCAGGGCGAGCGGCACCGCACCCGCGCGCTGACCCGCGCGATGCTGGCCCAGCTGGTCGCTTTCCACAGCCCGGACGACGTCATGATCGCGGTCGCCACCGCGGGCCGGGCGAAGGAAGAGTGGGAGTGGGCGAAGTGGCTTCCGCACGCCCAGCACCCCACGCTGTCCGACGGCATCGGCCAGCTGCGCATGATGGCGGGCTCGCTCAAGCAGATCGAAGACTGGCTGGACGAGGAGCTGCGCGACCGGCAGCGGTTCTCCCGCAACGCGACGCCCGCTCCGGACCAGCCGCACGTCGTGATCATCATCGACGACGCCGAGGTCACCCGCGAGGAGCAGATCATCCTCGAGGAGGGCCTGGTCGGCGTCACCCTGGTCGACCTTTCCGACTCGATCGGCAACCTCGCCGCGCGGCGCGGCCTGCGGCTCGTGGTCGAGGAGGAGCGGCTCGGCGCGCGCAGCGCGGGCGGGGTCGAGTGGTTCGGCCGCCCGGACAGCCTCAGCGTGGTCGAGGTCGAGGCGCTGGCCCGGCTCATCGCGCCGTACCGCGTCGGCGGGGGCGGCGGAGCGGACGTCAGCGAGGAAGAACCGCTGCTGTCCAACCCTTCGCTGCTGGAACTGCTCGGCATCCCGGGCGACCCGATGACGTTCGACGTCCAGCAGGCGTGGCGGCCCCGGCCGATCCGCGACCGCTACCGCGTCCCGTTCGGCGTCGGCGAGTACGGCCAGCCGGTGGAACTGGACATCAAGGAAGCCGCGGCCGAGGGCATGGGCCCGCACGGCCTGTGCATCGGTGCGACGGGTTCCGGTAAGTCGGAGTTCCTTCGCACCCTGGTGCTGGGCATGCTCGCCACGCACTCGTCGAGCACGCTGAACTTCGTCCTCGTCGACTTCAAGGGTGGCGCGACGTTCCTCGGCCTGGACAAGGCCCCGCACGTGTCCGCGGTCATCACCAACCTCGCGGACGAGGTCACGCTGGTCGACCGCATGAAGGACGCGCTGGCGGGCGAGATGAACCGCCGCCAGGAAGCGCTGAAGAACGGCGGCAACTTCAAGAACGTCTGGGAGTACGAGAAGGCCCGCGAGAACGGCGCCGACCTCGACCCGCTGCCCGCGCTGTTCATCGTCTGTGACGAGTTCTCCGAACTGCTGGCGGCGAAGCCGGACTTCATCGACCTGTTCGTCGCCATCGGCCGGCTGGGCCGGTCGCTGCAGATGCACATGCTTCTCGCGTCGCAGCGGCTGGAAGAGGGCAAGCTGCGCGGTCTCGACTCGCACCTGTCCTACCGGATCGGTTTGAAGACGTTCTCCGCGGCGGAATCCCGCGCGGCGATCGGCGTGCCGGACGCGTTCGAACTGCCGTCGGTCCCCGGTGGCGGTTACCTGAAGTACGACACCTCGACCCTGGTGCGGTTCAAGGCTTCCTACGTCTCGGGTCCGTACCGGCCCGCGGGCATCAAGGCGGCCGGCCCGGCCGCGACGGTGGTGCGCGCGGACAAGCGGCCGCAGCTGTTCGTGCCGGACTTCGTGGAACTGCCGAAGGAACCCGAGCCGGAACCGGTCGTCGAGGAAGAGGCTCCGAAACAGCAGGAGTCCGAAGAGGCCGTCGAGCCCAGCGAACTGGACGTCATCGTCAGCCGCCTGGTCGGACAGGGCCCGCCGGCGCACGAGGTGTGGCTGCCGCCGTTGAACGAGCCGAACTCGCTCGACACGATGCTGCCGAACCTCAACCCCACCGACGACCGCGGTCTTTCCCCGGTCGGGTTCTTCGGCAACGGCAGGCTGCAGGTGCCGATGGGCATCGTCGACCGGCCGTACGAGCAGCGGCGCGACCTGCTGTGGGCGGACTTCTCCGGTGCGCAGGGCCATGGCGTCATCGCGGGCGGCCCGCAGTCGGGCAAGTCGACCATGCTCCGGACGCTGATCATGTCGATGGCGCTCACCCACACCCCCGAGGAAGCGCAGTTCTACTGCCTCGACCTCGGTGGCGGCACCCTCGCCGGCCTCGCGGACCTTCCGCACGTCGGCGGGGTCGCGGTGGCCCGGCGCGAGCCGGACAAGGCGCGCCGGATCGTGGCCGAGCTGACCACGCTGCTGACCGAGCGCGAAGGCCGGTTCGGCGCGCTGGGCGTCGACTCGATGACGGAGTTCCGCAACCGGAAGCGCCGCGGCGAGATCACGCCGGAGCAGGACGCGTTCGGCGACGCGTTCCTGATCGTGGACAACTGGCGGGCGCTGCGCGACGACTTCGAGGAGCTCGAGACGTCGATCACCCGGCTGGCCACGCAGGGTCTCGCCTACGGCGTCCACGTGATCATCTCGGCGAACCGGTGGGCCGACCTCCGGCCCGCGATCAAGGACATGCTCGGCACCCGGTTCGAGCTGCGCCTCGGTGACCCGACGGAGTCCGAAATGGACCGCCGGATCGCGGTCAACGTCCCGGCCGGGCGGCCGGGACGCGGGCTCACCCGCGACAAGCTGCACCTGCTCACCGGCCTGCCGCGGATCGACGGGTCGAGCGACCCGGAGACGGTCGCGGCGGGCGTCGCGGACGCGGTCGCGAAGATCCGCGGCGCGTGGCGCGGCCGGGTGGCTCCGCAGGTGCGCCTGCTGCCGGAGATGATCACCTACGAAGAGGTCCTGCGGATCGACCAGAAGCGGGACACGAAGCTCGTCCCGATCGGCGTCAACGAGGAAGACCTGCAGCCGATCTACCTGGACTTCGACGCGGACCCGCACTTCTTCGCGTTCGCCGACGGCGAGTCCGGCAAGACGAACCTGCTGCGGCAGATCGCGCGCGGCATCACCGAGCGCTACACGCCGCAGGAGGCCGTGATCCTGCTGGTCGACTACCGGCGCACGATGCTCGGGTTCCTCGAGGGCGATTCGCTGCTCGGCTACGCCGTTTCGTCGGCGCAGCTGGACAGCATGGTCCAGGACGTGCACGGGTCGATGACGCGGCGGCTGCCGGGTCCGGACGTCACCCAGGAGCAGCTGAAGACCCGGTCCTGGTGGACCGGCCCGGAGCTGTTCGTCCTGGTCGACGACTACGACCTGGTGGCGACGCAGTCCACCAACCCGCTCAAGCCGCTGTCGGAGTTCCTCGCCCAGGCGAAGGACGTCGGCCTGCACTTGATCGTGGTCCGGCGCACCGGTGGTGCGTCGCGGGCGGCGTACGACCCGGTCATCGGCAAGCTCAAGGAGCTCGCGGCCACCGGCATGGTGATGAACGGTTCCCGCGACGAGGGCAACCTGATCGGCAACATCCGGCCGAGCGCCATGCCTCCGGGCCGGGGCAACATGCTGAGCCGCAAGAACGGGAAGCAGCTCGTGCAGGTGTCGTGGATCCAGCCCGACTGACCGACCGGGGAGCCGTCGCGGTTGACGGAAGGGGTGCCCGGTGACGGTGCGGGTCGCGGTCGACTTCGGGACCTCGAGCACCTGCGTCGTCGTGTCGGTCAACGGCCGCGAGCCGCAGGTCGTGGTGATCGACGGGCAGCCGCTGATGTCCTCGGCGGTGTACGCGGCGTCCGACGGCACCCTGTTCGTCGGCCAGGAGGCCGAGCGGCAGGCGGCCGTCGACCCGTCGCGGTACGAGCCGAATCCGAAGCGGCGGATCGACGAGGGCGATCTGCTGCTCGGCGATTCGGTGCTGCGGGTCATCGACGTCGTGCACGCGGTGCTGGACCGGGCGGTCGCCGAGGCGCGGCGCGTCGCGGGCGACGTCGAGGTGGACCTGCTGGTGCTCACCCACCCGGCGGACTGGGGCGCGATCCGCACCCGGCTGCTGCGCCAGGCCGCGGGCAGGCTGGCGCGCGAGGTGGCGCTGGTGCCGGAACCGGTGGCCGCGGCGGTGTACCACGCGGCCACCTTCGCCCCGGAGGCTTCGCCGGGCGGCCGGACGGTCGAGTTCTCCGGCCGTCCTGGCGACGCGCTGGCGGTGCTCGATCTCGGCGGCGGCACGGTCGACGTCAGCGTCGTCCAGCGGTCGCCGGAGGCAGCGCGCGCGGCCCGCGTGCCGGGTGCGCCGCCGCAGCGGGGCGGGTTCCAGGTGCTGGCCACGCGAGGCGACCCGAGCTTCGGCGGGGCGGACATCGACCAGGCGTTGCTGGAGCACGTCGGGTCGCTGGTGTCCGGCACGGATCCGCAGGCTTGGCAGCAACTCGTCGAAGGCCGCGAGCTGGCTGAGCGCCGGCGGCGCCGGGTGCTGCGCCAGGACGTCCGCGGTGCCAAAGAAACGCTGTCGCGGCACACGTACACCGATGTGCCGTTGCCGCCGCCGTTCGCGGACGCGCACGTGACGCGGGTGGACCTGGAACGGCTGATCGCGGCTCCGCTCGGCCGGGTGGTCGAGCTGACGAGTGCCGCGATCGCGGATTCCGGCCTGCGCCCCAAACAGCTCGCGGCGATCTTCCTCGTCGGCGGTTCGAGCCGGATCCCGATGATCTCCCGGCTCGTGCACGAGCGCACCGGCGTGGTGCCGACGAGTCTGGACCAGCCCGAGACGGTCGTGGCACGCGGCGCGCTCCGGGCCGTGCTGCTGGAACCGGACCGCACCGGCGTGCTGCCCGGTTCGTCGATCCCGGGGCACTCCGAGCACCGCACCGAGATCGTCCGGGGAGACGCGCCGATCCGCCGTGGTCCGCCGCCGGCACCGAACGCACTGAACGCGCCGCGGAGCGCTCCGGCGCAGCCGTTGCCGCCGCGCGGGTTCTCGCCCGCCGATGCGGCCAGGGGGCCGCAAAGCGCGCCGTTCGGCGTCGCGGCACCCGCCGGTCCGAGTCCATTGCAGACTGGACCGGGCAAGAACTCGTTGGGACAGAACAGTTCCGCGAACGGCGGGTTCGCCGCTCCCGGCGCGGACGCCGCGGGCGACTCCGGCGGAAAGGCGAAGAAACGCCGTCGGCTGTGGTTGATCACCGCGGCGGTGGCGGTCGTGGCGCTGATCGCGGGCGGAGTCGTCTACTTCGTCAGCAGCGGAGACAGCTCCGATCAAGGCCGTTCGTTCTCCCAGTACGACTTCAGCCTCGTCGCGCCCAACGACTGGATCCAGACCACCGACGAGGTCGCCGACCGGCAGGTCATCCTGCACCCGCAGGACGCCGCCAAGGGCAACGATCTCGTGCTCGCGCAGGAGTTCGTGATGGACTACGACGCGACGGCCGACCGGCAGAAACTCGTCGACGCCTTGCGGTCCGGGGTCAGCGGAAACGCGAACTACACTGCGTTCCAGCCTGATCTGACTTACGGTGGCCGGAACGTGATCGGCTACGTCGAGAGCAAACCGGAACGGATTACCGTCCGCTGGTATGTGCTCGTGCAGGGCCGGATCCGCGTGCACGTCGGCTGCCAGTACCAATCACCCGCGGTGCAGCAGCGCGTCGACGCCGCGTGCGAGCAAGTGGTGCGCACGCTGAAGATCACCAGCTGAAGGAGCATCTGTGGCCTCCGAACCGGAATCCGCGCCGGCGGCCTTCACCCGAGCCGGACAGGACGCCGTCACCTTCTCGCGCCGCGTCGCGGGCACCGCGCTCGCGCGCAGCGAACGGCACCGCAATGAGAACCGGGAATTGCTGAAGGAGTTCGGCAGGCGGCGGCTTTCCGGCGCCGCGGAACCCGCGCCGTCCGCGTTGCGCGGGGCCGCCCGCCGGTTCCGCGCGGCCCGCGGATTGCCGATGCCGGCCGAGCCCGTCGCGCCCGAGCCGGTTCCCCTTCGTCCGGAGATTCCGCCCGAACAGACACGGACGAGTGAAGAGGACGAGGACTTTTCGCAGTCGCGAATCATGAGCCGGGACTCCTGAAAGTTTCCGGGAACCGGCTGTGCGTGTGCTAACCACGCTGGTGGACAAGGTTTTTTCGGGGTCGCCGGCACGCCGTTCACCCGGCCGTTGCCGACCGGTTCCCTGATGGCGCGTTCACGCAAGCAACTACTTGCGAAGAAGTCGCGACAAGTGTGAACCGAACTGGCAATGTCTTCGTCGTAGGTGCAGTGCCGGAAACACCAGCCGGCGCGCACAACCACTGACGAAGGGGGTAGCTCCCATGGCTGCTGGCGGTTTCACTGGGGATCCGAAGGAATTCACCGCGGCGGAAGGGCGCGTCGTCGACGCGACCAGCCGGATGAACAAGAACCTGAGCGACCTGCGCTCCAACATCGAAGCGACCCGCGCGGGCTGGGAAGGCGACGCCCAGCGTGCCTTCGACAACGTCATGCGCCGCTTTGACGACTGCGGTCGCGGCCTGAACGACGCGCTGCACCGCATCGGTGAGCTGCTCCAGGAAGCGGGATCCACCTACGCCAAGAGCGAAGCGGCTCAGCACGAGCACATCAACTCGCTCAACAAGGGCTTCGGCGTTCTCGGCTGATCCAGTTCTTTTCCGTTCCAGATTCGCCTCCATCTTTCATTCTTTCTTCTGACAGGAGTTCGACATGCCTGACGGCCGCATTGTTGTTGATCCGGGTACCATCCACCGCGCCGCTGAGGACTGCACCGCCACCGGTGGCGAGCTGCGCACCCTCTTCGACAACCTGCAGAGCGACCTCGCTCCGCTGACCAACAGCTGGACCGGTGAAGCGAAGGACCAGTACCACCAGGCCCAGAACGAGTGGAACCAGAAGTTCGAGGAGTTCGGTCAGCTTCTCGCGCAGATCGCCGCTGTGCTGCCGCAGATCGCGGACGGCTACACGGCGACGGACCGCTCGGTGCAGAACCTGTTCTGAGCCAAGCTCCGAAACCACGGCGGGCCAGGCACCTTCGGGTGTCGGCCCGCCGTTTTCGTTTTCGGGAAAGGCTTTCGCCGGGGGGCGATGGAATATTCTGCCCGCCGCCGAGTGCGCTGCCCCGGCTGAAAGCTCCGGTTCCGGAACTCCCGCTGTCGCCGGCTCAGTGCGGAGCGCCGACGGAATATTCTGGCTTGTCGTTGAGCACGCGCACGGTGACCTTCTTCGGCTGTCCGCCGACCTGCACTGTGCAGTCGAAAGTGGTGCCGTTCTCGATCGTCTGGCCGGAGGGACAAGCGACGTTCTTCACGTCCGGCTCGCCGTAGCTCTCGTTGAGAACTCGGGAAACGCCTTCCTGCAACGACTTCTGGTCAAGGGTGTCCCCGCGGAACACTCCGGTCGCCCACGCGATCCCGCCCGCCGCGGCGAGCACCACAACGACCGCTCCGGCGATCAGGAACGGTTTCTTCGACCGCGGTTTTCCCGGCTTGGCAGAGGAAAACGCGCCGAGCCCGCCGTATTCGGATGGCTGGAACCCGCCGCCGTAAGGGTTTCCTCCCGACGGCTGCTGCGCCGGGGTCGGCTGGCTCTGCGGCTGACCGTAGGGCTGGGCCGGATAACCGTGCTGCGGATACTGCGCCGGCGGGTACTGCCCCTGCGGAAACTGTTGCTGCGCCGGAGGTTGTGCCCACTGCCCTTGCTGGCCCGAACTGTCCACTCCGGACGGATAACCCGGCTGCTGCGGCGCGTTCGTCCCCGGCTGCCACCATTGCGGCTGCCCCTGCGGGTACTGGTCGGGAGGCTGGGTCATCAGTGCTCACCTCGGAGATCGATCGGCGGAAGGGCGCGCATCAGCGACCCTGCAGTTCGCCGAGCCTGCGGTAGAAGTCCTGTTTGGCCGCGTCGTCCGCGAGGACGGTGACCTGCGAGGCGTCCGGCACCGTCGGCAGGTCCGAGGAGGTGGCCTCTCCGGTGAACTTGAACTCGTAGCGCAGTTCGACCTTGTGCCCGTCGCCCTCGAACTTGGCTCCCATGGTGAACGCGGCGAGCGAGCCGTCCGGCTTGAGCGTGATCGTGCTCGGCACGACTGCCTTGCGCAGTTCCGGCCCGACCTGGTTGAGCACCTTGTCCGGGAGCAGTTCGACGCGCCGGTCGAGGAAGATCGGGAACGGCACGTTCACGGTCAGCTGCTCGGTGCCGTCCGCGGAGCTCTTGGCGCCGCGCAGCGCTTTCTTGTCCGCCTTGTACGCGCTGTCGACCGCGTCGCCCATCTTGCACGCGATCTGCACCCCGCCCCACGCGCACGGCTGGACGAGCCCGGCCTCCGGCTTGGGCATCGACACCCACGGCGTGGGCGCGAGCGTTTTGTACGCCGGGCCGAGGTAGAGGTACTCGACGGCGCCGTCGGCCGGGGTGAACGAGTCGAGGAACTCGTTGGGGTTCTTCTGCGACCGGTTGTGCACGATGCGGCTCTCCGGGCTGCCGGTGCGCGCGGAGGTGACGATGTTGTGCAGGTACTTGTCGTCGAACTTGAAGTACCGGTCCGCGGAGTTGGTCACATTGCGCGGCTCGACGATCGTGTCCGCGAGCTTCGACATGGCCTTCTCGAACTTCGCGCCGACGTACGCGGCGGCCTGGTCGCCGTCGGGCAGCGCGGTGCCGGCGCGGGCCTGCCCGCACGCGGTCGCGAGAGCCAGCACGGCGGCGACGGCTCCCGCTGTCCGTGCGGCTCGGATCGTCCTCGCTCGTGTCTTCAACTGCTGTCCCCAGGTGCTCGTCGTGCTCGCGCGTCCGCGCGTCGGAATCGTCTCATCCTGGTTCGACCCGCGCGGCGGCGTGGTGGTTCCGGGAACCGGTCGGGTACGCTGTGACCGGCCGACGAGGCGCCTTCGCACCCCCGCTGCACAAGAGGCGGGACCACAGGGGTATCTTCATATGTCGTTGTGCGTTGCGGCGCGTCAGCGCTCGGCCCGCACATTACCCACACGCAATGACGACGAGGTAGACCCTTGCCCACGTACAGCCCCAAGCCCGGCGACGTCACTCGTGCCTGGCACGTGATCGACGCCGAGGATGTCGTGCTCGGACGGCTCGCGACCGAGGTCGCCACGCTGCTGCGCGGCAAGCACAAGCCGACCTACGCCCCGCACGTGGACACCGGTGACTTCGTCATCATCGTCAACGCCGAGAAGGTCGCTCTCACCGGTAACAAGCGCGAGCAGAAGTTCGCGTACCGGCACAGCGGTTACCCCGGCGGTCTGCGGAAGCGCTCCTTCGGCGAGCTGCTCGACACCAAGCCTGAGCACCTCGTTGAGAAGGTGGTCAAGGGCATGCTGCCGAAGAACAAGCTCGGCCGCGCCATGGCCAAGAAGCTGAAGGTGTACGCCGGCCCGCAGCACCCGCACGCCGCGCAGCAGCCGCAGGCGCGCGAGATCACCAAGATCGCGCAGGTCGCGCAGTGAGTGAGGAACAGTTGACCAGCACCGAGACCGAGGTCGTCGCTTCGACCGAGACCCCCGCCGAGGCTGTGGCGACCAGCGAGTCCGCCGCCGCCCCGCGCCCGTCGCGTGCCGCCGGTGGCAACGCGCAGACGGTCGGCCGCCGCAAGGAGGCCGTGGTCCGCGTCCGCGTCGTGCCGGGTACCGGTGAGTTCAAGCTCAACGGCAAGTCGCTCGAGCAGTACTTCCCGAACAAGGTGCACCAGCAGCTCATCAAGGAGCCGCTCGTCACCGTCGAGAAGCCGGACTCCTTCGACATCTTCGCCAACCTCAAGGGCGGCGGGATCTCGGGCCAGGCGGGCGCGCTGCGTCTCGCCATCGCCCGTGCGCTGGTCGAGGTCGACGCCGACGACCGCCCGGCCCTGAAGAAGGCCGGCTTCCTGACCCGTGACGCGCGCGCCACGGAGCGGAAGAAGTACGGCCTCAAGAAGGCCCGCAAGGCCCCGCAGTACTCCAAGCGCTGATTTTCGCGCCTGGCGCAACCCCGGAAGCGCCCATCCGTCCATCGGATGGGCGCTTCCGGCGTTTTCCGGGCTGGTTGATGCGTTTTCCGCCGCCGGCACGACTGTCTTGGGGTAGGGCAGGGGATCACCCCTGCCGGGTCCGGCGCTAGGTTTGTCGAGGCCCGGCGCGCCCCGAGGCCGGTGAATCAAGGGACAAGGAGGTCGAGATGGCTCGACTGTTCGGCACCGACGGGGTACGCGGTCTGGCCAATGCCGACCTGTCCCCGGAGCTGGCCCTGTCGGTCGCGGCGAGCGCCGCCCGAGTGCTGGCGGCGCACGACCGTTCGCACCGTCCGGTGGCCGTGGTCGGCCGCGACCCGCGCGCCAGCGGCGAGATGCTGGAGGCCGCCGTGGTGGCGGGCCTCGCGTCGGCCGGTGCGGACGTCCTGCGGCTCGGCGTGCTGCCGACGCCCGCCGTCGCGTACCTCGTCGGTGCGCTGGAGGCGGACCTCGGCGTGATGATCTCCGCCTCGCACAACCCCATGCCGGACAACGGCATCAAGCTCTTCGCCGCCGGCGGGCACAAACTGCCGGACAGCATCGAGGACGAGATCGAATCCGGCCTCGACGCGACCGGCGTCACCCGCCCGACCGGCGACGGGGTCGGCCGCGTCACCGACGTCCCGGACGCGCTCGACAAGTACATCGAGCACCTGGTCGCCGCGACGCCGCATCCGCTGGCCGGCCTGAAGGTCGTGGTGGACTGCGCGAACGGCGCGTCGTCCGCGGCCGCCCCGGAGGCGTACCGCCGGGCAGGCGCCGAGGTCGTGGCCCTGCACGCGGAGCCGGACGGCATCAACATCAACGACAGCTGTGGCTCAAACCACCCTGACCTGCTGCGCGCGGCAGTCGTCGAACACGGCGCCGACCTCGGCATCGGCCACGACGGAGACGCCGATCGCTGCGTGGCCGTCGACGCCGCGGGCGAACTGGTGGACGGCGACCAGATCATGGCCGTCCTGGCGCTGGCGCTGGCCGAAGAGGGCGCGCTGGTGAAGGACACCCTGGTCGCGACCGTGATGAGCAACCTCGGCCTGCACCTGGCGATGAAGGCACACGGCATCACAGTCGTCACGACCGCGGTGGGTGACCGCTACGTGCTGGAGGAACTGCGCGCCTCGGGCCTGGCCCTCGGCGGCGAACAGTCCGGCCACGTGGTCCTCCCCGCCCACGCCACCACCGGCGACGGCCTCCTGACCGCGATGCGCCTGATGGCCCGGATGGCCGCGACGGGCAAACCGCTCGCCGAACTGGCCGCGGTGATGAACCGGCTGCCGCAGGTCCTGGTCAACGTCCCGGTCGCGGACAAAGCGGCAGTGGCTGGATCCGCTGAAGTCCGCGACGCGGTCGGCGAGGTGGAAGCGGAACTCGGCGAGGAGGGACGGGTTCTGCTGCGCCCGTCGGGAACCGAACAGCTGGTGCGGGTCATGGTCGAAGCCCCGGCTCACGCCACGGCCCAGGCCGCGGCGGACCGGCTGGCTGGGGTCGTGTCCGCGGTCTCCTGACCGAAATATGGTGAATACTCTGCGCCACCAGTGATCCGGCAGGTACATTCCGCAATGCGGGACTGACCGGGGAGGGGCGATGTACAACCAGAGTGAGGTGCCTCCGCATTTCGCCAGAAGCCTGGCGGCGATGGAGGAGGTTCGCGCACAGTACAGCGCCGACCACGAGCGGGCGATCGCCGACGACGAGACCAGGCAGGCCGCGTTCGCGAAGCTGGTCGAGGACCACCGCGCTCAGGACGCCCAGTCGCAAGCCGACCGCGAGGCCGCGATCGCCGCTGCCGCCGCCGAGGGAACCGGGGAAGACCAGGCTGCGTCGGAACTGGCGGAACGGAAAGCCCAGCGGGTTGCCAAACAGGTCGCCGAGGACAACGCGGCCGCCGCGATGTTCCGGGTCGAGGACGACACCGAACCGGTCGCGCCGGCAGCGCCGCCGCCGGCGTCTCCTCCGCCTGCTTCGGCGGCCCGGCACCGGGCATGGGAGGACGACGACTTCTCGGCCACCAACTGGATTGACGCAGAGTAGCCGCGGGCGCGAGGGGAGAGGGCGACGATGGCGAAATTCCACATTGAGCCGGACCAGGTCAAAAAGGTGGCGAACGACGTCTCCACGATGAGCACCTCGTTCAAAGAGATCAAGACTTACACCGCGCAGTCCCAGCTGGCGCCGGGGCATTTCGGGAAAATCCCCGGTCTGTCCGAGGCGGCCGGAGCCTACGTCGCGAAGATGCAGGCGCTCGGCGACTCCGCCGCGAAGGGCAGTACTTTCCTCGGCGGTTTCGCGGAGCGGCTCAACACCTCGGTGACGCTGCACAGCGAGAACGAGCAAGAAAACGCCTGGGGCGTCACGAACGCCGGTAAGGGAGCCTGACTGTGACTCCTCCGGCGGACCAGGGCACTGGTCGTCTCGGCGACACGATCATCGCCCCGCTGCAGCCTCCCGCGGACGTCCATCTCGACGACACGTCCGACAACATTCTCAAGCCGCTCGCCGGTTTCCGGGAGAAGATGACCGGCAAACTCGTGCAGCCGTACACGCGGTGGATGCAGCATCCGTCGCGGAACCTCGGGCTGCGGTTCGCCCCGCCGTACGGCCAAGGCGACGAAGAAAACCGGATGCTGAACGAACTCGGCGGGTTCGGCTTCGGCTACCTCTGGGGTGCGCAAGGCCGCGCGGCGAACGTCGGCAAAGCGGCGAAGGCCGCGCAGGACGACACGGCTCAGGTCAAACAAGGCCTGACGGCCGCGTGGCAGGGCAAGGCCGCCGATTCCGCCGCCGAGAAGCTGGACGATTTCAGCAAGGCCTCCGGCGAATACCTAGGCACGGTCAACGGTTTCAGCCAACTGCTGCAGCAGCTGTGGCAGACGGTCCGCAAGCCGATCGTCGATTTGGGACAGGTGCCCGAAAACGGCGGACAGGCGCCCAAGAAGTTCCTGGACGCGCACAAGCCCGAGGACACCGACGGGCTGCTGATGTTCATGGATCGGCTCGACGACGCGATCAAATGGGGGCGCATCGCGCCAGCCCGTTCGGAGGTCGCCAAAAGCGCAAGTGGCACTGGCCCGATCAACGCGCAGGATCTCCGGAGTATGTCGGTGGATCTGGACACCGGTAACGACTCCAAGTGGTCCGACATGTTCTGCCGTCAGATGGACGAGTACTGCCAGCAATACTCGGACGCGATGGATTGCTTCCGGCAGTACATCCGCAACGCTCACACCGCCGCGACGAACGGGCTGCGCGCATTTTCCGACGGCCTGAACGTGCCGACCGATCCGTTCGGCCGCCTGCAACTTGGCGCCGACAGCGGCAGCGGCGGGCACGACAAGGGATCGTCCGGCCGGAACGACGGCGGAGGCGGGGACACCAAGCCGCGCTCGTCCGGCGGCGGGGGCGACACGAAGCCGCAGGAGGCCACCGTGCCGCCGCAGGTTCAGCCGCAGACCCCGCCCGCGCAGCCGGATCCGAACCAGAATCCGGTCACGCACAAACCGCTCGAGGTGGATCCGGAGACCGGGCAGCCGTATCCGATCGATCCGCGGACCGGGGAAGCGGTCAAGACCGAGCACGAAGCGCCGGAGACCGTGACGGTCCAGCACGGCGATCACAAGATCACCATGTCCGAGCCGGACGACCACGGGAAGATGGCGGTCTCGATCGGCGACGGGGCCGGGCACGACAAGGCGTACCAGCTCGATTTCGGCGACAAGGCACCGGGAACGGCCGCTGAGGCGGCGCAGGGAGACCCGGCTGCCCGCCCACACGACGGTTCTGCGCAGCCCGCCCACGACGGCCAGAACCCTGCGGACAAGACACCCGACGCCCCGGGCGGCCCGATTCACAAGCAGCCGGACGGCACCGCGCCGACGACGGACCCGAACCAGGTGCACCGTCCAGGCCCGGACGGAAAGATCCACATCGAGGACGGCAACCTCAAGATCACCGCCGAGCGTCCGAGCGGGCCGGACGGTCCGACCGTGGTGACGGTGGACGACGGATCTGGCGAGCCGACGAAGTACACCCTCGACGACCACGGAAAGATCGACCCGTCGACCGGACGACCGGTCGACGGCGTGACCGCTCAGCAGCACGGCGGCGGTGCCGGAAGCCCTGCGGCGAACCCGAATGAGCTGCCCGTGGACCAGGTTCGCGACGGTCGGCATGTCGTCGCGGATGCCGCCCAGACCGGGCAGCAGGTCGCAGGCGACCATGGCCAGCCAGCGCAGGCTGCCGCGGCGCAGGGGCACGCGGCGAGTGCGTACGGCCAGGCAACCGCGCAAGCTGGCGCGGCGCAGGGACATGCGGCGAGTGCGTACGACCAGGCAACCGCGCAACCGGCGGCCGCCGACGGGCCCGGTCAAACCGCTGGCGAGCAGCCTGGACGGCACCACGCCGAGCCCGTCGCCGCGCAGGCGGACGCGACCCCGGCCTACGGAACGCCGGCGGCGAGCGGCCCGGACGAGTCCACCACGGCGCAGTCGGTGCTGGACCCGTTCAGCAGCGACCCCGGGCTGGGGCACGTCCCGGCCGATCCGGGTCTCGGGGATTCGGCGGTTCCGGCCGGCTGGCAGCAGGACGACCCGGGGCACCCGGCTGAACTGGGCACCGCGCCGACCACCACCGACCAGCAGCAGGGCCAGTCGATGGGCATGATGGGCAGCCCGATGATGGGCGGCGGCGGACAGGGCAACTCCGGCGACCAGGAACGCGGGACCAGCGGTTACCGGGTCGACGGCGGCCTGTTCGGCACCGCGCCGGGCGGCAGCCGGATCAGCGGATCGCTTGCCGAAGAGGACGAGGGGCGGCGCTGATCAGGCAGCCGGTTCCTCGTCCTCCGGAGCCTCGATCGGCGCCCGCTTCACATCCGCGTCCAGCAGCGGCAGGTACTTGTCCGTCCCGGTCAAATGCGTGAGAAAGAACGCAGTGAACAGCGCCTTCGTCAGCTGCTGAGTCGCCCGCTGCGGTTTGCCTTGCAGCAGCAGTTGGCTCCAGTGCCGACCCTCGGTCACCGCGAGGTGGGATGACTTCGCCAGCGTCCGCAGTTGCACCGGACCGGCCCACGCCTGGGCGATCGCGTCTGCGTGGCCGACTGCCGGGGCGACCAGGTCGCCGTCCACGGCCAGGTGCAGGCCGGGGGCGCTGATCAGCTTCGCGGCGTCCGTCGCGGGCGGGAAGGTCTGTGCCGCGGCTACCGTCGCCACTGCGCGGACCTTCGGGCGGGCGTCGTCGCCTGCTCCGGCGGACTGGGCGGCTGCCAGCACTGCCGAGCCGCCGCCGGTGGAGTGGCCTGCCAGGCCGAGTTTCTCCGGGTCGACGCTGATGCCGTCCGGGCCGAGGCGGACCGTGGTGACGACGTCGAGCGTCGTCAGCAGGTCGCCGGCCAGCAGGCGGTGCGACGGGAGCGGGCCGAGCTGGGTCGCGGGGGCCGCGGCGACCACGCCCCAGCTCGCGAGGTGGTGCAGGAGTTGCCGGTAGCGGGTGGTCGGCTGCATCCAGCCGTGCCCGAACGCGATGGCGGGCAGGCCAAGGCCTTGGCGCGGGGTGAACACGACGCCGGGCAGTCCGACCAGGGCGAGGTTGCCGCGCACAACCTCGTGGGGTCCCGGGTGGGACAGCTCCGTGAGCAGCTGCTTGGGCTTGCTGGCCATGCGCGTGACCTTACTGCCCGTGCCCCTCCCCGGCCCGGTGCGCCACCCCGATCGGTTTAGGGGTCGGCCGCCACGCTGCGCGAAGACCCGGTCAACGGTTGTCCGGGACGTCGCCCGCCCAGCTCAGCGGCACTGAAAACCCCGCTCTAGGGACCGGAGTAGGGGACTGGACTTGTCTCGTTACGCTAGTTCGCGTGTGTGGAATCGTGGGATACGTCGGACACCGCCCGGCTCTGGACGTCGTGCTCGGTGGGCTCCGCCGCATGGAATACCGGGGCTACGACTCGGCGGGCGTGGCGGTGCTGGACGGCGCCGGCGCGCTGACCGTCGAGCGCAAGGCCGGCCGGCTGGCCAACCTGGAGGCCCGGCTCGACGAGGTCGGCCGCGACGCGTTCGAGGGCACCGCGGGCATGGGCCACACCCGCTGGGCCACGCACGGCGCTCCGATCGACCGCAACTCGCATCCGCACCGGGACACCACCGGTCGCGTCGCGGTGGTGCACAACGGGATCATCGAGAATTTCGCCGCGTTGCGCGCCGAGCTCGAGGCCGCGGGCATCGAGATGGCCAGCGACACCGACACCGAAACCGCCGCGCACCTGGTTTCCCTCGCCTACGCGGAGGGCGACACCAAGGGTGACCTGCCGGCCAGTGTCGCCGCGGTGTGCCGCCGGCTGGAGGGCGCGTTCACCCTCGTCGTGACGCACGCGGACGAGCCGGACACGATCGTCGCCGCGCGCCGGTCGTCGCCGCTGGTGGTCGGGGTCGGCGAGGGCGAGCACTTCGTCGCGTCCGACGTCGCGGCGTTCATCGAGCACACCCGCGAGGCCGTCGAACTGGGGCAGGACCAGCTGGTCGTCATCACCCGCGACGGCTACCAGGTCACCGACTTCCACGGCGACGCCGCGCAGGCCAAGCCGTTCACCGTCGACTGGGACCTGTCGGCCGCCGAGAAGGGCGGCCACGAGTACTTCATGCTCAAGGAGATCGAGGAGCAGCCGGAGGCGCTGGCGAACACGCTGCGCGGGCACTTCGAGGCCGGCCGGATCATCCTCGACGAGCAGCGCATTTCCGACCAGGACCTGCGCGACGTCGACAAGGTCTTCGTCATCGCCTGCGGTTCGGCGTATCACTCCGGGCTCGTCGCGAAGTACGCCATCGAGCACTGGTGCCGGCTGCCGGTCGAGGTGGAGCTGGCCTCGGAGTTCCGCTACCGCGACCCGGTTCTCGACCGCGACACGCTCGTCGTCGCCGTCTCCCAGTCCGGCGAGACCGCGGACACCCTCGAAGCCGTGCGGCACGCGCGCGAGCAGAAGGCCCGCGTGCTGGCGGTCTGCAACACCAACGGCGCGCAGATCCCGCGCGAGTCCGACGCCGTGCTGTACACGCACGCCGGGCCGGAGATCGGGGTCGCGTCGACCAAGGCGTTCCTCGCGCAGATCGCCGCGAACTACCTCGTCGGCCTCGCGCTGGCGCAGGCGCGCGGCACGAAGTACCCGGACGAGGTCGCCCGCGAGTTCGCCGAGCTGGAAGCGATGCCGGCCGCGGTGCAGAAGGTGCTGTCCACTGTGGAGCCGACCCGCGAGATCGCGCGGCGGATCTCCGACTCGCGCGCGGTGCTGTTCCTCGGCCGCCACGTCGGGTTCCCGGTGGCGCTGGAAGGCGCGCTGAAGCTGAAGGAACTCGCGTACATGCACGCGGAGGGTTTCGCGGCGGGCGAGCTGAAGCACGGTCCGATCGCGCTGATCGAGGAGGGCCTTCCGGTCGTCGTCGTGATGCCGTCGCCGAAGGGCCGCGCGGTGCTGCACTCGAAGCTGGTGTCGAACATCAGCGAGATCCAGGCGCGGGGCGCGCGCACGATCGTGATCGCCGAGGAGGGCGACGAGACCGTGCGCCCGTTCGCCGACGAACTCATCGAGGTACCCGCGGTGCCGACGCTGCTGCAGCCGCTGGTTTCCACCGTGCCGCTGCAGGTGCTGGCCGCGGAGATCGCGAGTTCGCGCGGGTACGACATCGACAAGCCGCGTAACCTGGCGAAGTCCGTCACCGTGGAGTAGGGAGCCGCCGCCGTGCAGGGAATCTGGACTACAGAACGGATTCGCGCGGCGGAGGACCTGCTGCTCGCGCGCACTCCGGACGGCGAGCTGATGCGCCGCGCCTCCTTCGGCCTCGCCGCCGAGGTGGCCGGGTTGCTGGCCGAGGACACCGGCGGTGTCTCCGGTCGGCGGGTGGTGCTGCTGGTCGGCTCGGGCAACAACGGCGGCGATGCCTTGTGGGCTGGTGCTTTCCTGCGTCGGCGCGGGGTCGCGGTGGCCGCGGTATTGCTGAAGCCGGAGAAGGCTCATCCGGCGGGATTGGCCGCACTGCGGCGATCCGGCGGTCGCGTGGTGTCCATAGCGGACAGTCCACAGTGGATCGAACGGGCGGATGTCGTCGTGGACGGCATCGTCGGCATTTCGGCTCGCGGCCCGTTGCGTCCGGAAGCGGCCGAGCTGGTCGCGCGGATCGAAGCGCCGGTAGTGGCGGTGGATCTGCCGAGCGGCGTCGACCCGGACACCGGCGCGGTCGACGGTCCACACGTCACCGCCGCGCGCACGGTCACTTTCGGGGCGCTCAAGCCCGTGCACGTGCTGGCCCCGGAGGAATGCGGCGAGGTCGTGCTGGTGGACATCGGCCTGCGGCCCTGGCTGGACGAGCCGGATCTGCGGCGCCTTGACCTGGCCGACGTCGCCGAGGCGTGGCCGATCCCCGGTCCGGAGGACGACAAATACACCCAGGGCGTAGTCGGGATCGCGGCCGGATCGGCGACCTACCCCGGCGCGGCGGTGCTCGCGTCCGGTTCCGCGGTGCGTGCGACGGCGGGCATGGTCCGCTACGCCGGACACGCCGCGGACGTCGTGCGCTCGCGCTGGCCAGAGATCGTCGCGACCGGCTCGGTCACCGACGCTGGCCGGGTGCAGGCGTGGGTGGTCGGCCCGGGCATCGGCACTGGTGGCGAGGGTCGCGAGATCCTGCGGCACATTCTCGGCCAGGGCGTCCCAGTGTGCGCGGATGCCGACGCCACCACGATCATCGCGAACACTCCCGAAGTCCTCGACGCCCGCGACCCGGACACTCCGCTCGTGCTCACCCCGCACGCCGGCGAGTACGAACGCCTGATGGGCCGCCGCCCGGGCGCGGATCGGGTCGCCGCGGCGCGGGAAGCGGCGAAGAAGTACGACGCGGTTGTGCTGCTGAAAGGCCACTGCACGGTCGTCGCCGCACCGGACGGCCGCGTCGCGGTGAACACCCCACGCGGGTCGTGGCTGGCCACCGCTGGTTCCGGCGACGTGCTGACCGGCCTGGTCGGGTCGCTGCTCGCCGCCGGGCTCGACCCGTGGCTGGCCGCCGCGGCCGCCGCGCAGGTGCATTCGCTGGCCGGGGCGCTCGCCGCCGATGACGTGCCGACGTCGGCGTCGGGTCTGGTCGACGCCATCCCCGCCGCGCTCCGATTGGTTCGCGCGACCGCATAGTTATCGAGTTACGTGTTAATTCGGCTCGCGATATCTGGTAAGAACAAGATGTGAGTCGAGACACGCCAGGACGGCCGAAGACGCGCCCGTCCGACGCCGCGGTGGAGCAGCGGCGGCAGGACATCCTCGACTACGTCATTGACCAGGGCGAAGTCCGCATCGACGACCTCACCGCGCGGTTCGGCGTGAGCCTCATGACGATGCACCGCGACCTGGACGAGCTCGCCGACAAGCGGTTGCTCCGGAAGCTGCGCGGCAAGGTCGAGGCGTATCCCGCGCTCACCATGGAGACCGCCAGCCGGTTCACGCTGCACTCGGCCGAGAAGGAAGCCCTCGCGGACCTCGCGATTCAGCAGGTCGAGCCCGGCCAGGCGGTGTTCGTCGACGACTCCACCACGCTGTTCCCGCTGGTCGAGCGGCTGGCCCGGGTCGAGCGCCTCACCGTCATCACCAACTCGCTGCAGGCCGCGCGGCTGCTGGGCACCGGCGTCGACGTGGTCCTCGCCGGCGGGCATTACCACCCCGAATACGACTCCTGCTCCGGTCCCGACGTCCTCGCACTGCTCGAGCGCATTCGCGTGGACATCGCGTTCGTCTCGGTGAGCGCGGTCGCGGTGGGCAGGCTGTTCCACCCGGTCCGCGACTACGCCGAGCTCAAGAAGGCCGTGCTGCGCGCCGCGAACCGCAATGTGCTGGTGCTCGACCACTCGAAGTTCGGCCGCACCGCGACGTACGCGCACGGCACTGTCGGCGATTACGACCTCCTGATCACCAGCGAAGCCACTCCCACCGAGGAGATCGAGGCGGCGCTGAACGAAGGCACGGCGGTCGAGGCCGCGGAGTACGTCGAGGAGGGGCAGCCCTATGACAGCTGAGCTGGTGGCCGGGGTCGATTCGTCGACCCAGTCGACCAAGGTCGTGGTCTGCGACGCACGCACCGGCGAGGTCGTGCGCACGGGCCGCGCACCGCATCCGGACGGCACCGAGGTCGACCCCGCAGCGTGGGCGCAAGCGTTTGCGGACGCCACTCGCGACGTGCTCGACGGGGTCAAGGCGATCGGCGTCGGCGGGCAGCAGCACGGCATGGTCACGCTCGACGAGGCGGGCGAGGTTGTCCGGCCGGCGCTGCTGTGGAACGACACCCGCTCCGCGCAGGCGGCCAAGGACCTCACCGACGAACTGGGCGGACCCGGTGTCTGGGCGAAGTCGGTCGGGCTGGTGCCGGTCGCGAGCTTCACCGTCACCAAGCTCCGCTGGCTCGCCGAGCACGAACCGGAGAACGCCGACCGCGTCGCGCGCGTTCTGCTGCCGCACGACTGGCTGACCTGGCGGCTGCTCGGCCGCCCGGAAACCGCGGTGACCGATCGCGGCGACGCCTCCGGCACCGGGTATTTCTCACCGACGGACAACACTTACCGGCACGACGTCCTCGCGCACGCGTTCGGCGGCCGCACCCCGGATCTGCCGACGGTGCTCGGCCCGTCCGACGTCGCCGGGCACACCAGCGACGGCATGCTCGTCTCCGCGGGCACCGGCGACAACATGGCCGCCGCCCTCGCGCTCGAACTGGCCCCGGGCGACGCGGTGATCTCGATCGGCACCAGCGGCACGGTTTTCGGCGTCACCGAGACCGGCGCGGCGGACGCGAGCGGCCTGGTCGCCGGATTCGCCGACGCCACCGGCCGGTTCCTCCCGCTGACCGCCGCCCTCAACGCCGCGCGCGTGCTCACCGCGGGCGCGGCGATGCTCGGCGTCGACCTGGCCGAATTCGACCGGCTCGCGCTGTCCGCCGAACCGGGTGCGGGCGGGCTCACGCTGCTGCCGTACCTCGACGGCGAGCGCACCCCGAACCTGCCCGGCGCGACCGGTTCGCTGCACGGTCTGACCAGGGCGAACATGACGCCGGAGAACGTCGCGCGGGCGACCGTCGAGGGCATGGTCTGCGGGTTGGCCGCCGGGCTCGACGCGGTGCGCGCGCAGGGCATGGCCGTGAAGCGCGTGCTGCTCATCGGCGGCGGCGCGCAGTCCGCCGCGGTGCGGGCGATCGCGCCGATCGTGCTCGGGCTGCCCGTCGTGATCCCCGAGGTCGGCGAGTACGTCGCGCTCGGCGCCGCGCGGCAGGCCGCCTGGGCGCTCGCGGGCACCGCTGAGCCGCCGACCTGGCACGGAACTGAAAACCGGCTCGAACTGGGCGAGCCGACCGGGGCGCTGCGCGCCGCGGGCATCGAGATCCAGCAACGCCACCTCGAGGCGCGCGAGGCCGCGCACGGGGTTTCCGCGAAATTGGGAGAGGACTGACCGATGGCCAGCATCACCTACGACAAGGCGACCCGGCGCTACTCCGGGACCGAGCGTCCCGCGGTCGACGCGCTGGACCTGGAGATCGCCGACGGCGAGTTCCTCGTGCTGGTCGGGCCGTCGGGCTCGGGCAAGTCCACCGCGCTGCGGATGCTCGCGGGCCTGGAGGACATCGACGACGGCGCGGTCTGGATCGGCGACCGCGACGTCACCCAGCTGCCGCCGCGTTCGCGCGACATCGCGATGGTGTTCCAGAACTACGCGCTGTACCCGCACATGACGGTCGCGCAGAACATGGGCTTCGCGCTGAAGATCGCCGGGCGGCCCGCGTCGGAGATCAAGCAGAAGGTGCTCGACGCGGCGAAGCTGCTGGACATCGAGCAGTACCTGGACCGCAAGCCGAAGGCGCTGTCCGGCGGTCAGCGCCAGCGCGTCGCGATGGGCCGCGCGATCGTGCGCGAGCCGCAGGTCTTCCTCATGGACGAGCCGCTGTCGAACCTCGACGCGAAGCTGCGCGTTTCGACCCGTACGCAGATCGCCGCGCTGCAGCGCCGGCTCGGCGTCACCACCGTGTACGTGACCCACGACCAGGTCGAGGCCATGACGATGGGTGACCGCGTCGCGGTGCTGTCGGACGGTCTGCTGCAGCAGTGCGACACCCCGCGCGCCCTGTACGACCGGCCCGCAAACGTTTTCGTCGCGGGCTTCATCGGCTCCCCGGCGATGAACCTGGTCGCCGCGAAGCTCACCGCGGACGGCGCCGAGGTCGGCGGTGTGCAGGTGCCGCTCAAGCCCGAGGTCCGGTCCGCGGCCGACGGCGACACGGTCACCATCGGTTTCCGCCCGGAGTCGCTGGAGGTCACCACCGACACCGCCGGCTCGCTGCCGATCAAGGTCGAACTGGTCGAGGAGCTGGGCTCGGACGCCTACGTCTACGGCAAGCTCGGCGCCGGCGTCGAGGAGAGCGCCGAGGGTTCGTCACGCAACGTGGTCGCCCGCGTCGACCCGCGTACGCCCCCCGGCATGGGCGACACCCTGCACCTGCGAATCCGTCCGGACGAGCTGCACGTGTTCTCCGGCACGTCCGGGCAGCGTCTCTCCTGAGCCGATAGCGTGGGAAACTGGCAGTCGTTATGACTGCCAGTTCTCCGCACGCCGAGACCGTGGTCGATCTCGGCGCAGTGCGCCACAACGTTTCCTTGCTGGCCGCCCGGGCCCCCGGCGCGGCCGTGATGTGCGTGGTCAAGGCCGACGGGTACGGCCACGGCGCGGTCCCCGTCGGCCGCGCCGCGGTCGAGGCCGGGGCGAGCTGGCTCGGCACCTGCTCGCTGCGCGAAGCCCTCGACCTGCGCGCCGCGGGTCTGTCCGTGCGGCTGTTCAGCTGGCTGGACGTGCCGGAGCTGGATTTCACGCCCGGCATCGAGGCGGACATCGACCTCGGCGTCAGCTCCCTCGGCGAGCTGGCCAGGGTCGACGCCGCCGCGGAGCGGGCCGGGAAGCGCGCCCGCGTGCACCTCAAGATCGACACCGGGCTGAGCCGCAACGGCTGCCCGCCCGCTGCCTGGCCTGAGCTGGTCGAAGCCGCGGCCAAGGCGCGCGGCGTCGAGGTCGTGGCCATCTGGTCGCATCTGGCCTGCGCTGACGAGCTGGGGCACGCGTCGATCGACGCCCAGGCGAAGCTGTTCGCCGAGGCTTACGACGCGGCCCGCGCCGCCGGTCTTGACCCGATCCGGCACCTGGCGAACTCCGCCGCCACGCTCACGAGGCCGGACCTGCACTTCGAAATGGTCCGCCCGGGCATCGCGATGTACGGCCTCAACCCGGTGCCCACCGACGACGACCTGCGTCCGGTGATGACCTTCCGGTCGACCGTGGTGCTCACCAAGCCGCTGGCGGCAGGCGAATCCGTCTCCTACGGACACACCTGGACCGCGCACGAGGACACCACGCTCGCGCTCGTGCCCGCCGGATACGCCGACGGGGTGCCGCGCACGCTGTCCGGCCGGATGGACGTCTGGCTCGGCGGGAAGCGACGGCCGGTCGTCGGGCGGGTCTGCATGGACCAGCTCGTGGTCAACGTCGGCAACGAGGACGTGCCCGCTGTGGGCGACGAGGTCGTGCTGTTCGGACCGGGCCGTTCGGGAGAGCCGACCGCGCGCGAATGGGCGGACAAGATCGGCACCATCGACTACGAAATCGTCACCTCGATGTACCGGCCACGCGTACACCGCCGGTACGTGGGGGAGCGGGCGTGACTCCTTCGGCGCGACTGTGGGCGATCGTCGGCGGAGTCGGAGCGGTAGTGACGGGTGCGGCAGCGGCGGTTGTCGCGTCGCAGCAACGCAAACCGACCGAAGACCCGTTCGCCGACGAGCCGCTGGGCGAGCTGAAGCCGGACCGGACGTCCACTGTCGCGGCTGAAGACGGTACGCCGCTGTCGGTCGAGGAGATCGATCCTGAGGACGGCGAGCAGCCGGAGCTGACTCTCGTCGGCGTACACGGCTTCGCGCTTTCGCGGCGCTCGTGGCACTTCCAACGCCGCGACGTCGCTTCGCTGCGGCTGCCGCGCGTACGGCAGGTCTACTTCGACCATCGCGGTCACGGTCTGTCCGGCGAAGCGTCCACGGAGACGTCGACGATCGAACAGCTCGCGCACGACCTCGACAGCGTCCTGCGCGCGATAGTGCCCGAAGGGCCGATCGTCCTCATGGGACATTCCATGGGCGGCATGGTGATCATGGAGCTGGCCGCGCAACGGCCAGACCTCTTCGAGGACCGCGTATGCGGCGTCGCCTTCATCGCGACCGCGGCAGGCGAAGTCGGCGCGCGCGGGTTGCCGAGGCCGTTGCTGTCCAAGTACAACCCGCTTACGCGCGGCGTCGGCGAGCTGGCCGGGTGGCAACCCGGGTTGGTGGAGTTCGTCCGCGCGGCCGGCGGTCAGCTGACCCGGCAGGCAGTGCGCCGGCTCGCGTTCGGCAGCCGTGACGTCTCGCCGCGCCTGGTCGACTTCATGCTCGAAATGCTCGCGGTGACGCCGGTGCGCGGTCTGATCAACTTCGTGGACACCCTCGGCAGCCACAATCGCTACGCGGTGCTTGCCGGGCTGAACCACGCGCAAGTGCTGGTCATCGGCGGCGATTCGGACCGTTTCACGCCGTTCGCGCACGCCGAGCGCATCGCCGCCGAGCTGCCGGACGCCGAGCTGGTGCGCGTGCGCGGAGCCGGGCACATGGTGCAGCTCGAACAGCCCGAGCTGGTGAACAGCCATCTCATCGACCTGCTGCAGCGCTGTGGTGGCAGCGCCGCGCCGAACCGGCGAAACTGGTGGTGGACAAAGTGATTCTGGAAACCCCCGAGGACACGATGGCCTTCGGGCGGACGCTGGGCGCGGCCCTGCGCGCGGGCGACGTGGTGTTGCTGGACGGTCCGCTCGGGGCCGGGAAAACGACACTGACCCGAGGGATCGCGGACGGTCTCGGGGTCGGCGGACGAGTCAGCTCGCCGACCTTCGTGCTGGCGCGGGTGCACGCCGCCGGGGCGGCCGGGGTACCGCTGATCCACGTGGACGCGTACCGGCTCGGCGGCGATCTGTCCCAATTGGACGACCTCGATCTGGACACCGACCTGGAATCGTCCGCCGTGGTCGTCGAATGGGGCGAGGGCAGCGCGGAGCGGCTGTCGGAGGACCACCTGGTCGTCCGCCTGACCCGGCACGACGACGACACCCGGACCGTCGTGCTGGAACCGCACGGCTCCTGGACCACCCGGGTCGACGAGCTGCAAGCCGCCTAGCGCTTCCCGTCCGGCACTCCGCTACGACCCGGTTTTCGACGGTTCCTTCGTCAGCGCGTGGTTGAGCGCGGCCAGGAAGGCCAGCAGCCGGGGGCCGAAGCGACGCAGGTCGTCGTCCTGTTCGACGCCGCCGTACCAGGAGAGGCCGGCTTGGCCGTCGGCGTCCGGGTCCAAGTCGGCGAACGCGCCGAGCCAGCGTTCGGTGTCGCCGAGCACCACCGCGTACGGCAGAGAACGGGAGAACACCATCTCGCGGTCCGCCGGGCGTTCGATGTCTTCCGCGCGCACCCGGTGCAGGTAGCGCAACAGCCCGCGGATCTGGCCGGCGACCGCGCGGCCGCGGGCGGTGCGGGACGGCAGCAGCGCGCGAGCCGCGGCGAGACCCAGGCCGGCGAGCGCGACCGCGACGCCCAGCAGCGCGTGCCCGACGGTGAACGAAAGCACCGCCGTCGCGACCAAGCCGAGCACGAACAGCAGGATGCCGGGCAGCGCCAGCACTCCGAGCGAGGTGTCCGGACGACGCGAGAACCATTGGCTGGCAACGACGTCCCGGTACATGGAGTCCTGGATCGGTGCCGCGTCGAGATCGCTTAGCCGGGACAGCAGGACGGTGTCGGTTCCTTCCGGCAGCAGCGTTTCGTAGACCACCCGCTCGAAATCGCGCAGGTGCTCGTCCGGCGGGTTCCGCCGGGAGATCTGCCAGTCCGGACCGGGAAGCTCGGCCAGCCACAGGTAATTCCGCACCGCCAGATCGACGACGGTGGCCGCGATGTCCACCGGGTCCACCGACTCGTCCATCACGGTGCCGATCTGCCCGGGAAGCACCCCGTCCGGAGAAGCGAACCAAGTTCGGCCGTTTTCCCGCAACAGGACTTCAATTGTGGTATCGCCGGTGCTGGTCGCGAGTTCGTCCTGCTTTCGGCGCCGCCATACGAATAGCGCGGCGGCAATCAGCAAAACGGCAACCACGGCGAAGCCGATGACGGACGGCAAGGTGAGCGAGAATGCCGCCGCCAATGCGCTGGCCGGCACGAAATCGGCATTCGCCGGTGCGGTTCCCGGCGGCAGTCCGACCGACAGTTCCATCCGCGCGCCCGGCGGCAAATCGTTCTGCTGCAGCCGCAGCACGCCGGTGTGGTCGACCTCGGACAGCGTGCACGGCTGGTTCGCGCCGATCGAACAGGTCACCGGCGCCATCTGCCGGGCCGGGGCGAGGAAGGACGCCTTGATTTCCTTCACCGGCTGGTCGAAGCCGCCCGCGACGAGTGCGTGCACCTGCTGGCCGCCGCCCTGGTCGGCGAGGGCGCCGGCGAGGGTGTAGACGACGGTGGATTCGCCCGCGCCGAAGGTGAGCGTGAGCTGGTCGTCGGCCTGCGCGACGGCACCGCCGCCGGTGGCCTTCGCGTCCCGCACCGTGTAGCGGAGGTCCTGCCCGTCGTCGGCGGGCAGTCGCAACGGCAAGGTGGACACCAGCCGCTGTCCACCGGGGACAGTCACCTTCTCGGTGACCTGGAAGCCGCCGTCGCGCAACAGTTTAAGTGCGATTTCCGCAGTCGCTTCGGGGGACGCTTGCGCATTCTCGGAATGCCGCCCGGTTCCGGATAAGGCCGCCGCCGGACTCGCGCCGGATAGCACCGCCAATGCCGCGATCGCCGCCGCGGAAACCCATTTCCTCGCCACGGCAGCAGAGCCTAGAGCACACCGGCTAGGCTGGGTGCCCCGGCAGTGAAAAAAGCCGGATTACGCGAATCACGCAATCGCAGGGGGAACGATGACCTGGCCACCGCAAGGCGGTCCTTATCCGGTGCCGCCGGGAGCCGCCCCGCTCCCGCCGCCGCGGCCGCTGCCGCCCGGGATGCCGCCGGGCGCCGGGATGCCAGGCGGCGGAACGGCGGGGCCGGGGATGCCGCCGGGACAGCAGTTTCCGGGCGGGCCGTCGGCACCGCAGTTCCCTCCCGGACCGCCGTTTCCCGCTGCCGGACCGGCAGTTCCGTTGCCGCCGCCTGCCGCGCCGTTGCCGCCGCCGCAGGTCGCTCCGGCACCGGGACCCTTCGCCGCGTCCCCTGGTGTGCCCGCGCCGGCATTCGGTGCGGGCGCCCGGCTCGACGGCTACCGCGCTGGGCGACCGCCGAAGAAATCGCACGCCGGGGTGATCGTGCTGGTCTCGGTGCTCGGCGCGATCGTGCTGGTCGTCGGGGGACTGGCAGCGCTCGGTGCGGCCGTGCACAAAGACAAGCGCGTCGACGCGGCGAGCACCCCGCCGCCGACGTATTCCCCGGTCTCCAGGGAAACGTCGCCCACCCGGTACACCACCGAAAGCAGCACTTCGGCCACGACCGCCTCGACAACCAGGGAAACCCGCGAAACCACCAGCGACTCGGAACCGGCGTCCGAGGCCCCGCCGGCGCCCCGCGGCCCGCAACCGGTGAAGGAGACCGCGCGGAACCCGCTGTTCGCCAGCGCCGACGCCGGATTGCAGAACGTGGCGTGCACGCTCAGCCGATGGAGTTCGGACCGGGCAGGCGCGGAACGGTTCTTCCAGTCCGGCATCCGCTGCCTGAACACGGTGTGGGCGCCGGTGCTCGGCGACGCGGGCCTTCCGTTCGAGGGCCCGAACCTGGTGGTCGCGCAGTCCGGCCAGATGCAAAGCCCGTGCACTTCGTCCGGCGACAATTTCGCCGCCTACTACTGCCCGACGAACGAGACCATCTACATGCCGATGGACAAGCTCCAGATCGAGCAGTACGGCGCGCATCCCGGCATCTACCTCGCGGTGCTGGCCCACGAATACGGGCACCACGTGCAGAACCTGTCCGGCGTCGAGGATGCGATGAGCGAACAGCGGTACGACGCGGGCGCCGACTCCGCCGCCGGGCTGGAGCTGTCCCGCCGGCTGGAACTGCAGGCGCAGTGCTTCTCGGGCATGTTCCTCGGCGCGTCGTCGAGCGCGGGCGGGTCGATCGACCGCAACATCTACAACGAGGCCTGGGACTCCGAGGACCGCGGGGACCACGGCGACGGTCCTCGCGACCACGGCACCGACGAGCACTCCATCGCCTGGTGGCGCCAGGGCGCGACGAAGAACCGCACCCAGCAGTGCAACACCTGGACGGCGAACTCCTCCGACGTGGCCTGACCCGCCACGACGAGCTGCAAGTGGCCTGAACACCAAGAAGGGCCCCTCGAACGCGAGGGGCCCTTCCCAGCTCGTCAGGCGGTTACTGGCCGGCCTTGGCCGCCGCGTCCTCCGAAGCGGACAACGACGGAGAAGACCCCGGCAACGGCTTCTTCGCGGTCTCCTTCAGCTTCAGCAGCGTGATCACACCGACCACGCCGGCGATCATCAGGTAGTACCCGGGCCACTTGAGATCCCCGGTCGCCAGCACCAGCGCGCTCATCACCAGCGACACCGTCCCGGCGAACGCGGACACGAAGATGTTGAACGAGATCGACAGCCCGCCGTAGCGGACCTCGGTCGGGAACAACGCGGGCAGCGTCGACGGGCAGGTCGAGGAGAAGCAGATCAGCAGCAGTCCCATCAGGACCAGGCCGAGCAGCACCGAGATCAGCGACCCGCTCTTGAGCAGCAGCACCATCGGAAGGCCGAGCACGATCAGCCCGCCGGCGCCGACCCACAGGATCGGCTTGCGGCCGACCTTGTCGCTGAGCCTGCCGAGCAGCGGGATGAGCAGCACGCCCAGCCACAGCACGCCGATCTGCAGCCATTCCGCCGCGGTCGCCGAGATCGCCTGCCCGCCGTTCGCGGACATCGTGCGGTCGTCCTTCAGATAGGTCGGCATGTAGCTGGTGAGCATGTAGTTGGTGACGTTCCAGGTCACCACGAGCCCGCCGGCCAGCAGCATCGTCGGCCAGTACTTCGCGAAGATCGTGCGGACCACGTGCTTGGCTTCGGCGTCCTCGCGCTTGCCCGACTCGTCGAGCAGCTGCTGGAAGGCGGGCGTCTCCTCGAGCTTCGTCCGCAGGTAGACCCCGACGATGCCGAGCGGAAGCGCCACCATGAACGGGATCCGCCAGCCCCAGGTGTCCATGAAGGCCGGCGTCGAAACCAGCGGCAGCACCGACGAGACGGTCGCGCCCAGCGCGTACCCGATGAAGGTGCCGAACTCCAGGAAGCTGCCGAAGTAGCCGCGGCGGCGGTCCGGGCTGTACTCGGCGATGAACGTCATCGCGCCGGCGTACTCGCCGCCGGTGGAGAAGCCCTGCAGGACTCGCGCGCACACCAGCAGGATCGGCGCGGCCAGCCCGATCGAGGAGTACGACGGGATCAGTCCGATGAGGAACGTGCCGGTCGCCATCAGGATGACCGTCACCGCGAGCACCTTGGTCCGGCCGATCTTGTCGCCGAGCGGGCCGAAGAACAGGCCGCCGAGCGGACGCACCAGGAACGCCACCGCGAAGGTCGCGAACGTCGCGAGCTGGGCCAGCGCGGGATTGCCGGGCGGGAAGAACTGTGCCTCGATGGTCGTGGAGAGGTAGCCGTAGACCCCGAAATCGAACCACTCGGTGATGTTGCCGACCGCGGCCGCGCCGACCGCCCGGCGCATTGTCGCGTCGTCCGTGACGGTGGCGCCGCCCGACGGCCCCCTCCCGTCTGCTGCCTCTGTCACATCGCTCCCTTCGCGTTTTCGGGACTCACTGCGCAGAGCCCCCGACATCACCTACCGCGAGCGGTCCAAAGCCTAACGTGACACGTCTCACTCCCGCTCGGGGGTAGCGCAGGTAACGCAGACCGGGGAGCATGCGTTATAGCAGGTAGATACCTGTAAAACCCCATCAACTCGCACGCGTCGGCCAGCGGATCATCCGGATTCGCCGACGGCATTTGACGCGCGCAACCCGTGAGGAGGAGCCGCAATGACGGCAGTATTCGTGGCCATCGCAAGCTGTGCAACCGCGGGAGTCGCTGTAGCGGCCACCCTCGCGTCCTACGCGCAGCGCAAGTGGCGGGTCCGCGCCGTCGAGGCGTGACCCCTTAGGACTCGACGATCCCGACTGCCAGGCCGAGGCCGACCAGGTCCTGCGGACGCAACCGCAGCTGGTCGGCCACGGTCGGCACGTCGGTCATCGGGCGTTTCAGGATCGCCGCCGCGGCCTCCGGGGAAGTGACCGAGAAGTAGGCGTCCGGGGCGATCCACGTCGCGCCTTCAGCGGCGAAAGCCAGCGCGCCACCGGAACCGCCCTCGCCGATCACCAGCGTCGTGACCGGCACCGCGGCGGTGGCGATCGCCTCGAACAGCTCCGCGATCGCTGGCCCGATCCCGCCTTCTTCCGCTTCCGCGTCGTTCGCCGCGCCGGGAGTGTCCACCAGAGTCAGCACTGGAATCCCTAGCCGGGACGCCAACCGGACGAGTCGTGCCGCAGTGCGGAAGCCTGCCGGACGCGTCGCGGTGCCGCACTGTGCTGCGTATGCGAGCGCGCGGCCGTCTCGCCAGCCGAAGCCACATTGGACGCCTTCGTCCACGTGACCGGCACGGTCGCCTTGTATGTTCTCTCGCCAGTCGAAGTACGCGTCGAGGTACTCGGGTGCGCGCGCTCGCGAAGAGGCGCGCGCCGCTCGTACAGCGTCCCAGCCGGTTTCGGGCAGCGCGGCGTTGCGAAGGGCTTTTGGCGGGGGAACGGGCTCTGTCGACGGAGAAGCCAACAGCCGTAGCCATCGCGCGAGTACGTCGCCCAGTTCCTCTGTCGCAACGAGACGGTCGACCTGGCCCCACTCAAGCTTCGCTTCGACGGTGTACGCCTCTGCGGGTGACGTCGCAGGCCGTACGCGGGAGCCAGCGAAGCCCACTTGGGCGTCCGGCAGTCCCAACACGACGTCGGAACCGGCACCGAGCGTCGCCCAGCCGCCGCCGGTGGACGGGTCGCGCAGAACGGAAATCTGCGGGACGCCCGCCGCGCGTGCTTCCGCGGCGGCGCGCGCGATTCGCTGGAGCTGGGAAAGCGCGCGCATGCCGTGCTGCATCCGGCTGCCGCCCGTCGCGACCAGCGAAACCACGGGCAGTCCACGCTCTTTCGCGTGCGCGAAGGCGGCTTCGACGCGGTCGCCGGTCTGCTGTCCGATCGAACCGCCGAGGAAGCCGAACTCCCAGGCGATCAGCACCGTGGGCACGTCGCCGACGCGGGCTTCCCCGACGACCACCGATTCGGTTTCGCCCGTGCGCGCGGCGGCTGCGGCCCTAGCCTCCGGATATCCCGGCCAGCCGAGCGGATCGTCCGCCGGAGTGTCCGCGACGGGCAGATCGGTGAACCCGGTGGAAAGGCCGGCCAGCAGCTCGCGCGCGGTCGTCCTCATCCCAGCGCTCGCTTCATGACCTTGCCCATGTCGTTGCGCGGCAACGCATCCAGGTACCGCACGACGCGCGGCCGCTTGTGCGGGGCGAGCAGCTTCGACACGTGGTCGGCGAGTTGCTCGACCGTCGGGCGTTCGCCGTCCGGCACGACCCACGCGACGATCCGTTCGCCGAGGTCGTCGTCCGGTTCGCCGGTCACCGCGACCTCGGCGACGTTCGGGTGTTCCAGCAGCGCGTTCTCGATCTCGCCCGCGCCGATCTTGTAGCCGCCGCTCTTGATCAGGTCGGTGGCCTTGCGTCCGACGATCCGGACGTAGCCGTCGGGGTCGAGGGTGGCCATGTCGCCGGTGCGGAACCAGCCGCCGTCGAGCGCGGCGGCGGTCGCGTCCGGGCGGTTGAGGTACTCGGTGAACAGATTCGGCCCGAGGACCTGGATCTCGCCGACCGCGTCGGGCTCCTCGACCGCGGCCCCGGTCTCGTCGACCAGCCGCAGGTCGACCCCGGCGAGCGGGACGCCGACCGAACCCGGCTTGCGCTCGCCGTCGGCGCGGACGCTGGTGTTCATCAGCGTTTCGGTCATGCCGTAGCGCTCCACGACCTGTTGTCCGGTCGCGGCGGTGATCCGCTGGTGGTCGTGCACCGGCAGCGCGGCCGAGCCGGAGACCAGCAGCCGCGCGGACTTGAGCGCGTCGGCGAGGGCTTCGTCGGTCGCGACCGCTTCGGCGATCCGGTGGTACATCGTCGGGACGCCGAACAGCATCGTCGCGCCGTTCGCTAGTTCCCCGGTGACGCCTTCGAGGGAGAACCGGCCGAGGTGGCGTACCGAGCCGCCGCGGCGCAGCGGACCGAGGATGCCGAGGATCAGGCCGTGGACGTGGAACAGCGGGAGGCCGTGGACGAGCACGTCGTCGGCCGTCCATTGCCAGGCGTCCTCGAGCGCGTCGAGCGTGGTCGCGATCGCGCGGCGGGGGAGTACGACGCCCTTGGGCGGACCGGTCGTGCCGGACGTGTAGACGATGAACGCGGGCGCTTCGGCGTCCGGCTCGCCGGCCGGCGGCTTCCCGTCGCCCTCCAGCGGAATGTCGCGCCGCGGCAGGTCGAGCGCGGCGGGCAGTTCGACGCCGGGCTCGGCGAGCACCAGCGCGGGCTCGCTGTCGGAGAGGATGTGGCCGAGTTCGCGTTCGCCGATCTTGGGGTTGAGCGGCACCACCGGAACCCCGGCGAGCAACGCGGCGACCACCGCGACGCTGGTGTGCAGCGTCGGCGTCGCCCACACCGCGACCCGGCGGTCCCGCGGCAGCTCGGCGGCCAGCGCCCCGGCGACCGCGCCGAGTTCGGCGTAGGTGAGTTTTCGGTCGCCGAAGCGCAGCGCTTCCTTGCCGGATCCGGCGGCGACTGCGGGGAACAGCGGATCGGGCACTTTCGCGGACCTCCTGCGTCACCGGCACCTGGAACCGCACCGTACCGCCTTGTGGCGCTCGCCACCTGCGACGCGATTCACAGATCCTGATTGTCAGGGGTACCCAGGTTCAGGCGAGATTATCGAGCAGCGCGCGCACCCGCTCGACCATCGTTTCGTACCGGGCCGGTGCGACGTTCACGTACCGCTCGCCGCCGTCGGTTTCGGAGAACGAGAACAGGTAGCGCCCGTGCTCGGTGTCGTAATACGTGCAGATGTCGCGCCCGCTGATCCGCCGCCCGCCGAGCCCGTCGCGAACCGCCGCGGTGATCTGCCCGCCGCCTGCCCTCGGCAACGCGGCGACGTCGAGCAGATGCCGGACGTCCTGCCGCGCCGGGCCGCCGTCAATCGCCAGGTTCAACGCCGATTCCGGCACCGACACCGCCTGCCCCTGCGCGGGCTGGACGCGCGGCAACTCCCGGATCAAATCCTCGGCCAGCGCCTCGGCTCGCGCTGGCCGCAACACCACGGTGCTGGTGGACGGCATGTGGCAGGCGAGCACCGCGTCCTTGTTCGAGGCCGCGACGACCAGCCGGTACCGCCGGTCCCGCCCGCTCTCGACGGTCGCCGACAGTTCGCTGGCCCCACGGCACAACACCGTCATGGTCCGGACGAACGTCTCGTCCAGACCGCCGCGCCCCCACACGCCTTGGTCGGCCATCGCGCTCACCGCGGCTTCGCGGTACGCGCGCATCTCCTCGGGGTCGCGCCAAAGCGGATCGGGCGCGAGCGCCGCCGGGAGCGAAACCCCAGCCAGTTCCGCCGCGAGGGGCAGGCAGTCGGCAGGGAGCACCACCTCGCGGGCGAGCACGAGCATCGTCAGAGCCCGATCACCGGCGGAACCGCCTTCGGAAGGTCCCCGATGAGGGCGGCGTCCGGGTCCTGCTCGACCAGGTAGTCAGCGGTCTCGTGGACGAGGTCTTCTTCCCCTTCGCCCTTCTGACCGCGGCCCATCGCACCCGCGCCCATACCGGGTGCCCCCGCGCGCCCGTTGGCTCCCGCCGCTGCTCCGCCTCGCCCGGCGGCTTCCGCGCTGCCGAACGGTCCTGTGCCGGTTCCCGCTCCTCGGCCGACGCTGTTGCCGTTGCCCGTGTTGCCTGTGTTCCCGAGGCTGCCCGCGTTGCCGCCGCCGGTCCCGGGGAGCCCCGGCGTGAACAGACCGCTGCTGCCCCCGCCGGTGGTGTTGGGGTTGCTGCTGTTGACCGACCAGGAGTTGGGATTGCCGGTGCTGGTGGGGTTGTTGACGCTCGTCAGGTCCGGCGGAACGTAACTGGACGTCCGGGTGTCGTCCGGCAGGTTGTTGTGCGGAGGAACGTATTTGCCCGGCGTCTCCGGCGGGTTGGTGTGCGGCGGAGGCCCCGGATCCCACCGATGGGTCTCCGAAGGAGGCAAGGTCCCCGGCGGCCCAGTGCGATCGTTGGTGTGGTCGCGGTGGCTGGTGCCGCTGTCGGTGCCGCCCGTGCTGCCGGTGGTTTCGCCGACGTAGCCGCCCTCGGTGTAGGTCCCAGCGGTGCCGCCGGGGCCACCCGGGGTGTAGTGCGTCGGCAGATGCGCGGTGCCGGTGCCGCCGGGCTGGGTGATGGTGAAATCACCGCCTGCGGAGGGGAGGGCCAGCTCGCCGTATTGCGACGGGTCCGCCCATCGAGCGGAGTTCTCGGTCGATTCCCCGTGATAGGACTCGTAACTGCTGACGACTTCTTGCGCTTTCTTGTTCCACGCGTCGATTTCGTCGGCACGGTTGGAGAGGAAGGACAACGGAGTGTCGCTGACCCAGTCGTCCGACGGTTTGTCCCCGAGATCGCCGACCGACGCGATTTTGTCGCGCAGCCCCTCGAAGGAACCGCCCTGGCCGGAGTAGAGCGCCTCCGCCTGCGCGAGGTGCTGGCCACTGGTCTGGGAAGCCTGGACCAGCGGCCCGGCCCCGACGTAGGCCCGCCCGGCGGCGTCGCCCTTCCAGTACTCGTCCATCGCGCTCTGGAGCTGCCGCATTTCGTTGGCGATGTCCTCGTGCTGAGCGGAGAGCGCCGCCGACTGGTCGGAACCGTGGAACATGCCACCGGAACCCTTGCCGGATTTGACCAGGCGAACGATTTCCTGCGGGGAGAGGTTGCCCATCAAGCACCTGCCTTGAGAGTGGTGACGGCAGCGGCGGCGGTTTTCGCAGCCAATGCGCACGGGTCGGCATAGCCGGGGAACGATTTGTCGAGCAGCACGGACGCGGTGAAGGTCTCGTCGTCCTTGATCCCGACGGCGATTTGGCAGCCGCCGCGTTTCCGGTCGTCGGTGGTGCCCGCGAAGACGGCGGGGTAGCCGTTGACGTCGGGGGCGGCTTCGAAGTAGCCGGAGTCGCTGTCGGCGTTGGTGTAGGCGCCTGCCAGCCCGCCTTGTCCGGGGAGCAGCCCGAGGCCGACGCTGTTGTCCCGGTCGTCGTACCAGCTGCAGATGGGTGCCACGATGCCTTGCCCTTGGCGGTGGCGGACGGCGCTGATGAGCTGGGTCGCCTGAGCTTGGCTGAGCAGGACGCATGGGTTCTGCTCGTACTTGGTGGCGTCGAGCGGGTTGGCGACCTTGGGCACGCTGTGCGCGGTGCTCGTCGGTGCGGAAGATGGCCGCGACGTTGCCTGGGTCGGTGTTCCGGAAACGGACGAACAAGCCGTCATGGCGAGCAACAGCAGACTGCCGGTCGTAGCGAGCGCGACGGGCTTCGCGGGTTCTGCTGCTCTGGGCCGGATGATGTCCAGCACGGCACGGGCTGGCATCACGTACCTGCCTTGATCGTCGTAACAGCAGCAGCGGCCGTTTTCACCGCGAGCGAGCACGGGTCGCTGTAGAGAGGCGACGTCGTTCGAAGGCGCACGGATGCGGTGAAGAGTTCGTCGTCTTTGATTCCGACGGCGATTTGGCAGCCGCCGCGTTTCCGGTCGTCGGTGGTGCCTGCGAAGACGGCGGGGTAGCCGTTGACGTCGGGGGCGGCTTCGAAGTAGCCGGATTCGCTGTCGGCGTTGGTGTAGGCGCCGGCGAGGCCGCCCTGCCCGGGAAGGAGTCCGAGGCCGACGCTGTTGTTGTCGGCGTCGTACCAGGTGCAGATGGGCGCGACGAGCCCCTTGCCCTGGCGATTGCGGACGGAGCTGATGACCTCAGTCGCCTGAGCTTGGCTGAGCAGGACGCATGGGTTCTGCTCGTACTTGGTGGCGTCGAGCGGGTTGGCCACCTTGGGCACGTTGTGCGCGGTGCTCGTCGGTGCCGAGGACGACTCAGGTGTCGCCGGAACCGGTGTGCCCGGGGTCGAGGAGCAGGCAGTGACGGCGAGCAAAACGAGACTTCCTGCCGCAGCGAAGGTGACCGGTTTTGCCGACTCGGGCCCAGTGACGATGCGGCTCGTCATCACGTACCGGCCTTGATCGTCGTGATGGCGGCCGCGGCCGTTTTGACTGCCAGAGAGCACGGATCCTGATAGAGCGGCGATTGCGGCTGGAGCAGGATCGAACTGGTGAAGGTTTCGTCGTCTTTGATCCCGACGATGGCCTGGCAGCCGCCGCTTTTCCGGCTGTCGGTCGTTCCGGAAAGAACCGCCGGGTAACCATTGATGTCGGGAATCGCTTCAAAGTAACCAGACTGGCTGTCCTGGTGCTGGTACGCGCTGGCCAAGCCGCCCTGGTGCGGGAGGAGCCCGAGTCCGATCCGGTTGCCGTCGGCGTCAATCCAGCTGCAGATGGGCGCGACGGCGCCTGCGGCCTGGCGGTTGCGGACGGAGTTGATGAGCTGGGTCGCCTGGGCTTGGCTGAGCAGGGCGCAGGGGTTCTGCTCGTATTTGGCGGCGTCGAGCGGGTTGCTCACCTTGGGGACGTTGCTTGTGGAGCTGGGCGGTGCCGCGGACGACTCCGAGGTCGCCGGGGCTGGGGTGCCCGGGTTGGAAGAACAGGCGGTCACAGTGAGCAGCAGGAGCGCGCCTGCCGCGGCGTAAACGGTCGTCTTCACCCGGCTCATCCTTGCTTGCGCAGGCCGTCGGTGTTCGCGTGCTCCTGTTTTTCGTACTTGGCGATGGCGTTCTTCAGCTGATTCGCGTAGCCCTGTGCGTAGCTCTGTTGCTGCTTGAGGCTTGCCATATACGCATCGGCGTGACTGTCTGCGGCCTTCTTCTGCAACGTGCTGGCCGGATCCTCAGCGGGCTGCGGCAGACCCTTGAACTGATCGCCCAACTGCATCATGTCAGCGAGCTTGTCCGCGATCCCCTGCCACTTGGGCTGCAGCTTCCGCATCGCGTCGACGTCCATGTTGAACCCGCCGCCCGCCGCGGCGGCGTTTACCTTTGCGTCCTCTGCCGCGCGCTGCTGGTAGACGCGTACGCCGTTGGAGTTCATCGCTTCGCCGAACTGCTTGTCCTGGCGGTCGCGTTTGGCCTGCTCTTCCGGGTCGACGTACCCCGCGCGACCGTCCACCGGCTGGCTGTTGCTGGACGACTGCCCATTGCCCACGACGACGCTCCCCCTCGCTCCCGGCGGCACTGTCTGCGACTGCCGATGCTCTGACTGAGCTTAATCGGTCGAGGTTCCCCGTGTGGACAAAATCCCCCAAGCCGGGCAGGTGTCAGGAGCTTGCCCGGAGGGTGGCGACGACCGCCGTAGCTGCTTTGAGTGCGACTGCGCAGGGGTCGGCGTAGGAGGGGGACCGCGGGAAGAGGATGACTGAGCTGGTGAACGTCTCGTCGGAGCGGACGCCGACCGCGACTTGGCAACCGCCGTCTGAACGGTTGTCCAGGACGTTGGTGTAGACAGCCGGGTAGCCGTCGATGGAGGGGGCCGGTTCGAAGTAGCCGGTGCTGCTCCGGTTTCCGTAGACGGTGGCGAGGCCGCCCTGCCCAGGGACGAGACCGACGGCCAGCGAGCTGTTTTCGCGGTCGTTCCAGCTGCAGACCGGGGCTACATTGCCGGTGATCTTGCGGTTGCGGACCGCGCCGAAGACCTCCGCTGCCTGCGGGAGCAGGGCGCACGGGTCCTGTTCGTATTTCCGCACGTTGAGCGGATGGGGCACCTGCGGCACCTCGGGCGGCGCGGACGACTCCGAGAGAGGGGCCGGAGCGGCCGAACAACCGGCCAGAACCAGCACGCTGCCGAACAAGGCCGCGATAGACAGCTTGGTCACGGAACGTATCCTCCCGCACCCCCAAACCCGCCCCCTTGTCCCCTTCGGACCCGAGCTATCCTGGGAAATCGTGCTGGTATTGGCGATCGACACGGCTACTCCGGCGGTAACGGCGGGCATCGTTGCCGTCGACGAGGCTGAGCTTGTCACCCGGGCGGACCGCGTCACGGTGGATCCTCGGGCGCACGGCGAGCTGATCGCCCCGCATGCGCTGGCGGCCGCGGAGGAGGCTGGCGTCACGCTCCGCGAACTGGACGCGATCGTGTGCGGCGTCGGGCCTGGTCCGTTCACCGGGTTGCGGGCTGGCATGGCCACGGCGGCTGCGTATGCGCACGCGCTCGGCATCCCGGCGTACCCGGTGTGCAGTCTCGACGCGATCGCGTCTGACGTCGTACGCACGGAGAAGCCGTTTCTCGTCTTCACGGACGCACGGCGTCGCGAGGTCTACTGGGCTGCGTACGACGCTTCGGGCGCGCGCACCGACGGTCCGCACGTACAGCGGCCCGCGGACATTGAGACTGACATTCGCGTAGCGGCGGGCGATGGTGCGTTGCAGTACGCGGCATCGGTGGGCGTGGTGCCGATCGAGCCGCGGTTTCCGTCGCCGGCTGGGTTGGTGCGCGTGGCGCGTACGGCGCTTCTCGAGCGCGCGGAGCCGGAGCCGTTGACGCCGCTGTACCTGCGTCGTCCGGACGCTGTCGAGCCCGCGGCGCGCAAGAGGGTGACTGCGCTGTGAAGCTCGACCAGCTGCGCCGCGCTGACGTCGGGAAGTGCGCGGAGATCGAGAAGATCCTCTTTCCCGGCGACGATCCGTGGAGTGCGCGCGCCTTCCACTCCGAGCTTGACCAGGGGCATTACTACCTCGCAGCGCGGTCGGACGACGGGGAGACGCTGCTTGGGTACGCGGGGCTCGCGGTGGTCGGGCGGCGCGGTGACTACGAAGCGAGCGTCCACACGATCGGCGTGGTGCCGGAGGCGCAAGGGCAGGGCATCGGCAAGGCGCTCCTTCGCGCGTTGCTGACGCGCGCGGACGAGCTGCGCGCGGCGGTCTTCCTCGAGGTGCGCACGGACAACGACCCCGCCGTGAACCTGTATGAGGCGCACGGCTTCCAAAAACTTGGCATCCGGCGGCGCTACTACCAGCCCTCCGGTGCGGACGCGTTCACCATGGCCCGCCCCGCGCAGGCCCCGGCACGAGACGAGGTGGCCGGCTGATGGCGCGCGTCATCATGGGTATCGAAAGCTCCTGCGACGAGACCGGGGTCGGCCTCGTCCGGCTGCACGACGACGGCACGGTGGAGCTGCTCGCCGACGAGGTCGCGTCCAGTGTGGACCAGCACGCTCGCTTCGGCGGGGTCGTGCCGGAGGTCGCCAGTCGTGCGCATCTCGAAGCGATGGTGCCGACGGCGGAGCGTGCGTTCGCCACCGCCGGGCTGAAACTGTCCGATGTGGACGCGATCGCGGTGACGGCCGGGCCCGGTCTCGCTGGCGCGTTGCTGGTGGGCGTTTCGGCGGCCAAGGCGTATGCGACCGCGTTGGATGTGCCGCTGTACGGCGTGAATCACCTTGCCGGGCACATCGCGGTGGACACGTTGCAGCACGGCCCGTTGCCGACGCCGGTGTTGGCGTTGCTCGTTTCCGGCGGCCACACGCAACTGTTGCGAGTGGACGACATCGCGTCGAGCATCACCGAACTCGGGTCCACTGTGGACGACGCGGCGGGCGAGGCGTACGACAAGGTCGCGCGGGTGCTGGAGCTGCCGTACCCGGGCGGGCCGCCGATCGACAAGGCGGCCAAGCAGGGCAACCCGAAGGCGATCGCGTTCCCGCGCGGGATGACCGGCCCGCGCGACGCGAAGTTCGACTTTTCCTTCTCCGGCTTGAAAACGGCGGTGGCCCGCTGGGTGGAGAACGCCGAGCGCGCTGGCGATCAGGTGCCGGTGAACGACGTCGCGGCGTCCTTTCAGGAAGCGGTCGCGGACGTGCTCACCGCGAAGGCGATCCGTGCCGCGCGTGAACAAAACATCGGCACGTTGGTGATTTCCGGTGGCGTGGCAGCGAATTCGCGGCTTTCCGAACTGGCCGCGGAGCGATGCGCGGAGGCTGGCATTGAGCTGCGCGTGCCGCGGCCGCGCTTGTGCACGGACAACGGCGCGATGATCGCGGCGTTGGGTGCGCACGTGGTGGCGGCTGGTCGATCCGTGGCACCGCTGGACTTTTCGGCGAACCCGGGCCTGCCGGTCAATGTTGTGTCCCTTTAGGACTCACCAGGGCAGCGGCATCAAGCGACACCCCCAGCAGCGCCTCGATCGCCAACGCTGACCGTGCGGCCGCGGAACCGTTTCCGTACGGATTCGCTGATGCGGCAGCGCTGATCTCCCCGCGGAGAATGCGCGCGGCGGTGTCGGTGATCAGTTCGGTATCGGTGCCGACCAGCCAAGCGCAACCGGCTTCGACGGCCTCCGGGCGTTCCGTAGTGTCACGCAACACCAGCACCGGCGTACCGAACGTCGGTGCTTCTTCTTGAATACCACCGGAATCCGTCAGCACGAGCGACGCCAACCGCAGTGCGCGCACGAGATCCGGGTACTCCAACGGCTCGGTGACGGTCACCCGCGCAACCCCGCCCAGCACCTCCTCGACCTGTTCCCGCACAGCCGGATTCGGATGCACCGGGAACAGCACCTGCACGCGCGGATGGGCATCGACGATCTGGCGCACGGCAGTCAGCGTGCGCGTCAACGGTTCGCCCCACGACTCGCGGCGGTGCGACGTCACCAGCACCAACTGCTCGCCCGCTTCGGCGATTCCCATCTCCAGCAAGGCAAGCGCCGGATCGCGCGCGGGCAAATCGCGCGCCGCCACCGCGAGCACCGCGTCGACGACTGTGTTGCCCGTACGCGTGATCCGCTCCGAAGGCACGCCCTCGGCCCGCAGCGCCGCGCCCGCGGCCGCCGTCGGGACCAGGTGCAGCGCGGCGATCCGCGAGATCATCTGCCGCGTTCCCTCCTCGGGGAACGGCGACGCCAAGTCGTGCGTACGCAGCCCGGCTTCGAGGTGCACCACCGGAATGCCGAGCCAGAACGCGGCGAGCGCGCCGGCCAGTCCGGTGGTGGTGTCGCCTTGCACGACGACGGCCGACGGCTGGTACCGGCGCAGCGCGGCGTCGAGCGCGGGCAGCAGGCCGGACACCAGTTCCGCCTGCGTGCCGGACACCCGCGGCGGCACGTCGAGCCACGCGTCGATCCCGACCTCGAACGGGGCCAGCGCCTGCTCGACCATGCCCTGATGCTGACCGCTGTGCACGACCAGCGGCCGCAGCCCGGGCCGGGCGTCCAGGGCCAGCGCGAGCGGCGCGAGCTTCACCGCCTCCGGGCGCGTCCCGGCCAGCAGCATCACGTCCAACGTTTTCACCCTTTCGAGTGTCCCGGAAAACCGGGCTGCCGGCGGGATCACGCCGGCAGCCCGGATTCTTCAGCCGTCCAGGCGGGCGAACCGCCGATTCCGGCGGCGGACGGCGATCAGCGCGACGATCCCGAGGATCACCAGCGCCACCCCGACCGCGAGCCACCAGCCGACGTCGGCGCCGGTGGCGGCGAGGGTGCCCACCCCGCCACCGGCGACGCCGACCCCGGCGCCAGGCATCTTGTACATCGATCCATCACCTCACCGGGTCAGGCAGCCGAACGACGCCGGGAGAAACGCAGGCCGACCGGCACCGCGATCGCGGCGACCACGCCGAACCCGATCCACATGCCTGCGCCCGAGGCGAGCGGCATCGGCGGAGCGGCCGGGCCGCAGGTCGCCGACGACAGGATCACGTCGCCCGAGCCGAGCGCGCCCAGTGCGGCGCCGCCGAGCAGCTTCAGGTGCAGCGCGTTGACGGTGAGGCTGCCGTCGTTGTTCTTGATCTGCTCGTTCAGGATCAGCGTCGCCACGTGCAGCGGGCCGACCTGGACCTTCAGCTGGGTGTTCGCCGCCGGGGTGGCGTCGACCTTGCCGAGCGTGCCGAGGTTCGCGCCGACCAGCGTGGTGCTGCCCTTGACGCCTTCCTGTGTCGCGGTGCAGACGGCTTCGACCGCCTTCACGCCGACATCGCCGGCGGCGGCCTTGAGCAGCGGCAGCCCGACGTCGGCGACGGACGCCTTCGCCGTGACCGCGCCGGAGTTGTCGTCGCGCACGGCGGACGTCTTGATCACGCCGGTGGTCAGCACGCCGGGCACGTTCGCGGAGACCGCGGTGCTTTCCGTCGGGCCGTTGGTGTTCGCGGCCGCGAGCGGGCCGAGATGCACCGCGGGCTGGCCGAGCAGCGTCACGTCGACGTTGACGCCGTAGGCCGACCCGTCGCCGGGAGCGGCGCTGGCCGGAACAGCTCCGGCCAGGGCGATGCTCGCCACGACAGCGGCGAGCAGGCCGCCTCGTCGCACGAGGTGTCTCTTCACTGGTCCTCCGATTTTTCTCAGGGCGAGCCGCCGCGCGGACTAAACCCGCTGAGCGAGAGTCGGCACGCGGATCGGTTATCGGCTGAGGTTTCCGAAATGGCACAGTTTTTTGCCCTCAATCACCACATCGGGTGATAAGAATTCGCTTTTCCCCAGGTTGCGTGAAGCATCACTCTAACGGAGTAGCAAGAGTGCGTAAGAATATGCCGAAAGCTGCTCGGGTGTCCCCGGAATGGGGCTGCCCGGCGCAGGGCGGGAGCCGTCGCGGACACGACCGTGGCCGGGTCCGCCCGGTTCCGCTGGATTTCTTCTCGAGAGGGTCGTCGTGACAGCAGTCAACGCGCCGGTGTCAGGCGCATCCCGGTTTCCGCTGCGTATGGCGGTAGTCGGGGTGCTCGCCGCGGGGGTGGTGCTGGTGCTCGTGGAACGCGGGTACCGGGAGCTGGAGGTGCGACTGGCCGGGGTCATCCTCCGGATTGTCACCTCATCGGGGGTCTATGTGGCCGGAAACCGGGAATCGGTCTACTTCGGGTTGTCTGGCGATACTCCATTCGGGTTGCGGATGACTCCGGAATGCTCGTCGGTATTCCTTCTGCTGCCGTTGCTATTAGTGACCGCCGCACTTCTGTGGTTCCGGCCACAGAATGCCCGCAGGCTCTTTTTCTCGCTGGGAATTTCCGCGATCACGGTGATCTTGGTTAATCAGTTACGCATTCTCACCATCGTCGGGCTGGTCAACGGGCTCGGCACCGACGAGGGCTACTACTGGGGCCACACGCTGCTCGGCTCGCTGGTCAGCGTCATCGGCGGCGCGATCTCGCTGGTGCTGTTCGTGTGGCTGGCGACGCGGAAGACGAAGGCCGAGAAACGGGCCGCGGCGTGAGCGGTTCCGGCCTGAAGATCCTGCTGTCGGTCACGCAGGCGTTCGCGCTGACCATGAGCGTCGCGTTCCTCGTGTACGTCGTGGTGATCGTCGTGCCGTACCTGCGCCGCAAGTCCGCTCCGGTCGGCGATCCGGCCGACTTCTCCTGGCACTTCTTCGTCCCCTGCCGCGACGAGGAGGTGGTGATCCGCGAGACGGTGAAGTACCTGCGCAGCACCTTCCGCCGCGCGCACGTGTGGGTCGTGGACGACGACTCCGACGACCGCACTGCCCGCGTCGTGCGCTCGGTGTGGCGGCGCAACGGCGGCTACGACCCGAATCTGCACCTCGTCGCCCGTCAGCGCCCGGAAGCGCGTACGGGCAAGGGAGACGCGCTCAACGCTGCCTATCGCGAACTGGACGACTGGCTCGGTCCCGACGCGGACCGGGACCGGGTCGTGGTCGTGGTGGTCGACGCGGACGGCCGTCCCGCGCCGAACTGTCTCGAAGTGTGCGCCGCGGACCACTTGTTCGGCGACGAAACCGTTGGCGCCGTTCAACTCGACGTCCGGATGAGCAACTTCCGCAGCCGTCCGCCCGGCCGCACGTGGTTCTCCCGCGCCTTCGGCCTCAAACTCGCCCAGTTGCAGGACCTGGAGTTCCGCACCGCGATCGCGGCGATCCAGACCTCCCGCGGTTTCACCGGCACGATCTCCATGGGCGGCAACGGGCAGTTCACCCGGCTGTCCGCATTGGACTCGATCGCGGGCGACGAACTGGCCCCGTGGCGCGGTTCGCTGCTGGAGGACTTCGAACTCGGCGTGCACCTGCTCACCGCGGGCTGGCGCACCGGGTTCACGCCGGATTCGCATGTGGCGCAGGAAGGTCTGTACAGCCTCCGCCGGTTCCTGGTGCAGCGCACGCGCTGGGGCCAGGGAACCATGCAGTGCATGCGGTACCTGCGCCGGATCTGGGACTCGCCGCACGTGTCCACTTTGGGCGCCGCGGAGATGATGTACTACCTGGCGCAGCCGTGGATGCAGCTGCTCGGCTCCCTGCTGTACCCGGTGCCGTTCATCCTGCTTCTCGTGAGCACGGCGGGCGATCCCGGTCAGGTGTGGACGTGGTTCACCGGCGGCGCTTGGATCCTGTTCGCGATCTACGGTTCGTTCGGGTTGCTGCCGTTCGTCGTGTGGGGCCCGATCTACCAGATGAAATGCCTGCGCAGCAAGAACATCTTCCGCGGCATCGGCATGGGCCTGTTGTACGCGGCCTACATCTACACCTTCTACATCACGTCCTGGCGCGCGCTGTTCCGCTTGGTGCGCGGCCGCAACGGCTGGGCCAAGACCCGGCGCAACACCGAGGCCAGCACGGGTGTGAAAGTGGCGCTGGACGCGTGAATGCCCGGACCGGAAGTTCCGGCCCGGGCATTCAGCGAGGTGCGGTCAGGACGCCGGTTCGAGGTCGACGTCGTCGCGGCTGACGTACGCCACGCGGTGGCCGAGCTGGATTTCCACGTACCTGGACTTGCCCTTCACGACCTTGTTCGTCGTGACGTCGAAGGACGCCGAGTAGTACTCTGAACCGGTCAGCCCGCCGATCGAGTACTTCTGACCCGCGCCGAGCTGATACGGCAGCGGCTTGAGCTCCTGCACCGGAATGTCCTTCGGATACGCACTGGCCTCCGGGTACGCGCTCCCGTAGACCGGCACGGTTGCCTTGCCCGCCTTGGGAATCGCGACGAATCCGTCCGCCGGATACGCGGTGGGCGCGTCGTCCGGGTTGCGGAACCAGCCCTTCTGGCCGAGATACCAGATCGCCGTCCAGTCGCCGCGGGTGTCCGCGACGGCGTACTTCTGGCCGGTGGCCACGCGACTGCCGATGTCCGAGACGTCCATTGTGGACGGGTCGGGCCCGTGCATGCCCACATCGGACAGCAGCGGCGCGGACTCGCTCGGCTCGGTGTGCAGCACGACTGACCCCGAACTCCGCTCGGGGCACGGGTTCCCGGACCCGATCTTGTCGCAGCCGGTGAACGCCGGACGGTTGGCGGAGAACTCCGGATCGATCATGACCAGACCGGAATCCGGTTCGCCGTCGTGCTCCAGCGGAGCGCCGAGCAGATCGAAGTAGTGCGCCCAGTCCCAGTACGGACCCGGGTCCCAGTGCATGCTCTTGATCTTGTCCGCGTTCGGGCCGGGCACGTTGTCGTGGCCGAGGATGTGCGCCCGGTCCAGCGGAACGCCGAAGCGGTGCGCGAGGTAACGCACGAGCTTCGCGGACTGCCGGTACATCGCCTCGGTGAACCAGGTGCCCTGCGCGGCGAAGCCCTCGTGCTCGACGCCGAGGGATTTCTCGTTCAGGTACCAGTTCCCGGCGTGCCAGCCGACGTCCTTGGTCGGCACGTGCTGGGCGATCTGGCCGTCCGAGGAGCGGACCGTGTAGTGCCACGCGGTCTGACCGGGGGTTTGCGCCTGCTTCATCACCGAGTCCCACGTGCCCTCGGTGTCGTGGATGACGATGTAGTCAATCTTCTGGTCGCGCGGCCGGTCGGCCTTGTCGTAGTTGCCGTAGCTGTCGCCGATCTTCTGGAACGGCGCGGGCACCGATTCGCAGGACATCGACCGCAGGCACTCCGTGGCCGGCGGCTTTCCGGCCTGCAGACCGAGCCGATCCGCCTGGGCACGGTCCGGGGTGACGCCGGACGTCGCGGCGAGTTTGACGGCCTGGCCGTCGTCGGTCGTGCGCGCGATGCCGCTGTTGATGGTGGCGAAGACCTCGTCGGCGAAGGTGCGCGCGCCAGTGACGTCCTCGGAGCCGCTGTATCGCGCGACAGCTCCGTACCAGTCCTTCGCGCTGTCGCTCTTGACGCCCAACTCTCGCTGGTACTCGGCTAGCAGCGCCGCGCCGCCGCGGATGTTCGCTACGGCGTCCGTACGGAGCTTCGCCGCGTCGGTGTGCAGCAGTGCGGCGGCCTGGTCGATGGTCTGGCTGCCGGGCGGGGGAGCCGGGACTTCCAGCGGGCGCAGGCGCAGGGCCGGGCGAGAGTCGTCGCCGCGGGGGTCTTCGTCGGGATTGTCGAATTCGCTGGTCCGCAGACCGGCGGTGCGGACGTCGGTGAGATGCATCGGGCCGTACCCGGCGGCGGTGCTGGGCGCGCCGGAATGAGTGTCCCAGCGGGACTCCAGGTACGAGACGGCTAGCAGGACGTCGGCCGGGACGCCGAATTCGGAGGCTGCGTCGGCGAAGGCGCGCTGGCGGGCTTCGTTAGCGGGCTGGGCGGAGGCGGGCACGGCGACCGCGGCCACTGCCAGCAGCCCGGTGGTGGCAGCGGCCAGGCGCCACGGGAGTGAGCGGGGCATAGAGGGCTCCAGGGGTGAGATGCCTGTCTGTGCGGATCCAACCAGGAGCCGGGGGATTTGGTGAGCTTTATCCACCGGATGCGGCCGAACGGGCACGCGGCGGTGCCCGGGCCGCCCGCCGCCTGGTGGAGGGCCCTCGCGCGCGGCCCGGAGCAAACGGGCCGGTCAGCGGCCTCCGCCTGGGGTTTCACCAGGTCCGGCGGACCCTCCTTGCGAAGCTGGCACTCACATGGCTAGAGTGCTAATCGAACGGCCCGGACACGCCCCGGCACCCGCGACGGCGGGGGTGGTATGAGCCGTAACCAGTCATCATGCCGACGCTTTCGACGACCGTGGAGGTCAACCCGGTGAGCGTGAACATCAAGCCGCTCGAGGACAAGATCGTTGTCCAGACGAGCGAGGCCGAGGAGACGACCGCTTCCGGCCTCGTCATCCCCGACACCGCCAAGGAGAAGCCCCAGGAGGGCAAGGTTCTGGCCGTGGGCCCGGGCCGCATCGACGACAAGGGCAACCGCGTTCCGCTGGACGTGGCTGTCGGCGACGTCGTCATCTACTCCAAGTACGGCGGCACCGAGGTCAAGTACAACGGCGAGGACTACCTGATCCTCTCCGCCCGCGACGTGCTGGCCGTCATCAACTGACGCGTCACTCGCAGCGCAAGGACGCCCCGGGCCCCGCTCATGCCGGGGTGCGGGGCGTTTTGCGTCGCACGACAACCGAAAGGTAAGCGGAAAGCGTTATGCCCAAGCAGATCAGTTTCGACGAGGACGCTCGTCGCGCGCTCGAGCGCGGGGTGAACAAGCTCGCCGACGCGGTCAAGGTCACCCTCGGCCCGCGCGGTCGCCACGTCGTCCTCGACAAGAAGTTCGGCGGCCCGACGATCACCCTCGACGGCGTCACCGTCGCTCGCGAGATCGAGCTCGACGACCCGTTCGAGAACCTCGGCGCGCAGCTCGCCAAGAGCGTCGCCACCAAGACCAACGACGTCGCGGGCGACGGAACCACCACCGCCACGGTGCTGGCCCAGTCGCTGGTGAAGCACGGCCTGCGCAACGTCGCCGCCGGCGCCAACCCGACCGCGGTCGGCAAGGGCATCGAGGCGGCCGCGGAGAAGGTCGTCGAGGTCCTCAAGGCCAAGGCCACCCCGGTCAAGGGCCGCGACAACATCGCCCAGGTCGGCACCGTCACCTCGCGTGACGCGACGATCGGCGCGCTGCTCGGCGAGGCCGTCGAGCGCGTGGGCGAGGACGGCGTGATCACCATCGAGGAGTCGTCCACGCTGGCGACCGACCTCGTGATCACCGAGGGCGTCCAGTTCGACAAGGGCTTCCTGTCGGCGCACTTCGCGACCAACCCGGAGGACCAGAAGGCGACCCTCGAGGACGCCTACATCCTGCTGCACCGCGAGAAGATCTCGGCGCTGGCCGACCTGCTCCCCGTGCTGGAGAAGGTCGTCGAGGCGAAGAAGCCGCTGCTCATCATCGCCGAGGACGTCGACGGCGAGGCGCTGTCCACCCTCGTGGTGAACTCGCTGCGCAAGACGATCACCGCGGTCGCGGTCAAGGCCCCGTTCTTCGGCGACCGCCGCAAGGCGTTCCTGGACGACCTCGCCGTCGTGACCGGCGGCGAGGTGATCTCCGCGGAGATCGGCCGCAAGCTGTCCGAGGTCGACCTCAGCTCGCTGGGCAAGGCCCGCCGGGTCGTCGTCACCAAGGACGACACGACGATCGTCGACGGCGCGGGCACGAAGGACGACATCGCCGCCCGGACCGCGCAGATCCGCAAGGAGATCGAGACCACCGACTCCGACTGGGACCGCGAAAAGCTGCAGGAGCGGCTCGCGAAGCTCGGCGGCGGCGTGGCCGTGATCAAGGTCGGCGCGGCCACCGAGACCGAGCTGAACGAGCGCAAGCACCGCATCGAGGACGCCGTGGCTTCCACCAAGGCGGCCGTCGAGGAGGGCATCCTGCCCGGCGGCGGTTCGGCGCTGGTGCACGCGGTCAAGGAACTCGAGGGCAACCTCGGCCTGACCGGCGACGAGGCGACCGGTGTCGCCATCGTCCGCGACGCGCTCACCGCCCCGCTGTTCTGGATCGCGACGAACGCGGGCCACGAGGGCGCGGTCATCGTGAACAAGGTCCAGGAGCAGGGCTGGGGCCAGGGCTTCAACGCCGCCACCGGCGAACTGACCGACCTGATCGCGGGCGGCATCGTCGACCCGGTCAAGGTGACCCGCTCGGCCGTCGCGAACGCGGCGTCCATCGCCCGGCTGGTGCTCACCACGGAAAGCTCCGTGGTCGAGAAGCCGGTCGAGGAGGAGCCGGAGGCCGCTGGCCACGGTCACTCGCACTGACGCGGTTCAGCCTTTGCGTTATAGCGGGGCGGCATTCCCTTCGGGGAGTGCCGCCCCGCTTTGCGTGGTGCGTGGTGCGGGGTTCGGGCGCAGGTGTTTCCGCATGATCGGGTGGTGCCCATTCGACCGGCGCCCCAACGCTGATCAAGCAGTAAACCCGCCATCCACCGTGATCGACGTCCCGGTCAGATACCGCCCGTCCGGACCAGCCAGGTAAGCCACCGCGGCCGCGATGTCCGTCGGATTTCCGTAGTGCCCCAACGCAATATGCGCCAACTGGTCCCCGGAATGCGGGCCGTCCGCCGGGTTCATTTCGGTGTCTGTCGAGCCGGGGTGGACCACCATCGCCGTGATCCCGCGCGGTCCCAGGTCGCGCGCCAGGCCCTTGGTCATCCCCACCAGCGCGGATTTGCTCGCCGAGTACAGGCTCAATCCGACGAACGGCGCGCGCTCCGCCAAATCGCTGCCGATCGACACGATCCGCCCGCCCTGCTTCATGTGCCGTACCGCTGCCCGGGCCGCCACCAGCGGGGCCTTCACGTGGATCGCCAGCGTGCGGTCGATCGTTTCCGTGGTCAGGTCTTCGACCGGTGCCGCCGGGAACACGCCGGCGTTGTTCACCAGCACGTCCAGTCCGCCCAGTTCGGCCGCGGTCTGGTCGACCGCGCTGGTCACCGCGTCCGCGTCGGCGGCGTCCGCCTGCAGAGCGAGGCCTCGCCTGCCGAATTTCTCGATGGACGCGACTACTTCCGCCGCCCGGTCCGCGGCGCGTTCGTAGGTGATCGCGACGTCCGCGCCGTCCTCGGCCAGCCGGAGTGCGATCGCCGCGCCGATTCCGCGGCTTCCGCCGGTGACCAGCGCGACCTTGCGGTCCAGGGTTCCCATGTCCCACCTCTTTCTGTAGCGATAACTACATAAATAGCCGCGTACGATGGGTCGGGTCAAGACTTCTGTATCGCTCACTAAAGAAGGTGGTCCATGTCACCCCGCGGCCGCCCGCGCGCGTTCGACCGCGAGCACGCGCTCAACCGGGCGATGCTGGTGTTCTGGGAGCGTGGTTACGACGGTGCGTCGCTGTCCGAGTTGACCGAGGCGATGGGCATCAAGCCGCCGAGCCTGTACGCGGCCTTCGGGGACAAGGAAGCACTGTTCCGCGAAGCGATCGAGCATTACCAATCCGCGTACGGACGGCACACGATGCGCGCGCTGACCGAAGAGCCGACGGCGCGCGCGGCGGTTGAAGCGATGCTTCGCGACAACGCTTGCGCGTACGTGGAACCGGGGCATCCCAAAGGCTGCATGGTCGTTCTGGCGGCTACCAACTGCACGCCAGCCAATGCGTCCGTGTGGAAGTTTCTCGCTGCTTCGCGGGACGAAGTGCGACGGCAGCTTCACGAGCGCCTTCGTCGCGGAGTGGAGGAAGGCGACCTCGCGGCCACTGTGGACATTGACGCGCTCAGTGCGTTGTACGCGACTGTCTTTTATGGACTGACCATGCAGGCGCGCGACGGCGTCAGCCTCGACTCGCTGATGACCGTCATCGACCTCGCACTCTCGATGTGGCCCGGAAACGGCGGAGGGGCGGCGTCCACTGTGGACACCGCCCCTTCCGCGCCGTGATAAAAGTCAGATGTGCGCCATGGTCAGCGCGCGTTTGTCCTGTTTGATGATGTGGTCGCGCTCCGATTCGGACAGCCCGCCCCAGATGCCGTAGGGCTCGTGCACGGCGAGCGCGTGCTTGCGGCACATCTCCAGCACCGGGCACGACAGGCAGATCGCCTTGGCCCTGGCCTCGCGCCGCGCCCTCGCCGGTCCCCGCTCTCCGTCCGGGTGGAAGAAGGATCCGCTGTCCATCCCCCGGCACGACCCCTCCAGCTGCCAGTCCCACATGTCTGCGTTGGGGCCGGGGAGCCTGCGCGTGTCTGCCATCCTGACCGCCTCCGTCATCCGGTCGATGCCATTAGCTGCTCTGCTGTGGTGCCGATACTCCATTCGGTGCAACGGCGGTAACGTTAGAAGCGCGCCAATAGTTGTTCAATAGATCGGCGGCGATTCAGCCGTTAGGCATCCCCCAGATGTGTGAGCAGGGCTTTTGGCTCGGGTTGCCGGGACCGCGAACGGGCTGGATATTGACCGGGTGGGATCCGGATCAGGCGATGGAGAACCCACCCTGCCGGTGGCCTCGGTCGCCCGCCGGCTCGGTGTCGCGCCGTCCACCCTGCGTACTTGGGACCGCCGCTACGGTCTCGGTCCCAGTCGCCACACCGACGGCAGACATCGCCGCTACGGCAGCTCCGACATCGGTCGTCTCGAACTTATGCAGCGCGCGCTCCTTCGCGGCGCTTCAACGGCGGAGGCCGCGCAGTACGCGTTAGAGCAGATGCCGCGCGCGGACTTCGTGCCAGCGCCTGCCGAGCCCGCGGAAGCGACAGAGACGAAAGCGGCCGCTGACGACTTCGAAGTGCCTTCGCGGCTCGCGCGTCGCTTGAGCACTGCTGCGTTGGCGATGGACGTCGGCGCGGTACAGCGCATGCTCGTTGACGCCATTAGCGAGCTAGGTGTGCTTCAGGCGTGGTCGGGCGTTATCGACCCGGTCCTCACTGCGCTCGGCGCGCGGTGGCGCGGTGTGCACGCGGGTGCCGAAGTGGAGTACCTGCTCGCTGAGTACGTGTACGCGGCACTAGTGCGCGCGACGCCGGTCCTCGACGAGCCTCGCAACCAACGGCCGGTCCTTCTCGCGTGCGTGCCCGACGAACGGGACAACATGCCGGTGTACGCGCTCGCGGCGGCTCTCGCGGGGCGAAGGATCGGCGCGCAGCTCTTCGGCATTGCGCTGCCACAAGAAGTGCTGGCGGTAGCAGTGCGGCGAAGCGCGCCCGCTGCAGTGGTGCTGTGGGCGAATCGGGCGAACGCGGACCCTCGGCTCTTCGCGCGCGTGTCCCGCGGACGGCAGCGGACCCGGTTGTTCGCCTGCGGCCCAGGCTGGGATCCGGCGCTGCTGCCGCCGAAAGTCGAGTTGCTGGCGGATCTTTCCGCGGCCGCCGACCGCGTGGAGCACGTTCTTGTCGGTGCTCCGCGATAGAAAGGTCGAGTGGACGAAGAAGCGCTGACGGCCCTCGCGTTCGGCCCGGACGCCAGGTCGGCAGACCCGATACCTCGCGACGGCTCGCCAAGGCAACGCCTCCTGGCGGCAATCGTGCTGGGCGCCCGCGGCCGATATGCGGCAGCCGCGGACTTGCTCGACCCGCTCCGGCGCGGCAGTGATCCGCTGACGGCCTCGCTGGCGGCGAGCACGCTGGCGTCGCATCGGCGGCAGCTGGGTGCGCACGTGCTGGCGCGGAAGCTGGATGGGGAGGCGCTGCTTGCGGTCGGGCTGCGCGGAGCGGGGGAGTGGAGGACCCCGACAGGCGGCGGCTCGGGAACGGCCGGCGGTGGGCTGGCTGCGGCTGATTCGGGCTCGCGTAGTGGCGCTTCGGGAACGGCTGGGGGCTTGGCCGCTACTCATGCGGGTTCGCGAGGCGTTGGCTCGGGAATGGCTGGTGGCGGCTTAGCTGCGGCTGGTTCGGGCTCGCGGGGCGGCGGCCCAGCCCGAGCTGGCACCGGTGCAGCTTCGCCCGCTCTGGGACCAACCTCGGCCACCGATTCCTCGCCCGGCACCGCGAGCCGCAGCGCACCCGTCAGCCAAGGCGGCCTCGTCGAGCCCGCCGAAGACCCCCACGGGCTGGACCTCCAAGGTGCCCGAGCCGACGCCCTCCTCGGCCTGGCCGCCGACAACCTCGCCCTCGGTCGCATCTCCGCCGCCCGTCGCCTGGCCGTCCGTGCCGCCCAAGCCGACCGGCGCTGGCGCGCGACCATCCGCGGCGGCTGGGTAGGCGCCGAGATCGAACTCGCCGACGGACAGCCCGAAGCGGCCGTCGCCCCGGCCCGCCTCGCGTACGAGACCGCCGTCGCCCGGCAGGCTCGGCGACACATCGTGAAGTCCGGCATCGTCCTCGGCGTCGCGCTGCTCTCCGCAGGGCAGGACGGGGCTCGGGAACTCGTCGTCGCAGCCGCCGCGGACGCCGAAAAATATGAACTCGATTCGCTTAGCTGGGTGGCGGACCGTGTAGCCGCTGACTTGGACCACGACCGGGCCGAGGAGTATCGATTCAGGAGTCGCCAGGTGTTGCACGCAGTGTTACGGCACGCGGATCCTGGCGTGATGCGTATCGCACACGAATCGCCGTGGGTGCCCGTCGGACCCGGGTAGGCCTGCGGGAACGGGCGTTCCGGCATCCGGGCTAAGAAACTTCAAAAAAAGCCACCGGATCGTGTCAAGGTTCGGGCTAAAGCGTCCGATAGGGGAAGTGGAATGTCACCCGGCTGCAGGAAGGAAACCCCGTGACGACGGTCTTGATCTGCGACGACCGACGCAGTGTCCGCGAAGGGCTCACCCGTGTGATGTCCGCGGTGCCTGGGGTCAGTCGCATCGACTGCGTAGCGCACGGTGACGAGCTGCTGGCCCGGTACACCCGTCAGCCGGTCGATGTCGTGCTGGTCGGAACGCAACGCGCGGTCCCGACGGGCGTCGAGGCCACGCGCCGGCTCGTCTCCGCGAACCCCCAGGCGAACGTCATCGTCTTCGGAGCCCCGGACGACGCGGGCAGCATCGCGGCCGCCATCGCCGGCGGAGCGCGCGGCTACCTGCGCTGGGACGCTTCGCGGCCCGAACTGGTCGCCGCGCTGGCGCACACCCTGGCCAGCACCTCGGTGCCCGCGCCTCGGCAGCCGTCCGACCCGGGCGTGCAGCTCACCGAGCGCGAGCTGCAGGTGCTGCGCGGCATGAGCCAGGGCAAGAGCAACGGCCAGATCGGCCGTGAGCTGTACCTCTCCGAGGACACGGTCAAGACGCACGCGCGGCGGCTGTTCCGCAAGCTCGGCGTCCGCGACCGCGCGCAGGCCGTGGCGCACGGCTTCCGCCGCGGCCTCGTGTCCTGACCGAGGCGGGGCAAGCCAAAACGGGACTTCCGATCCGATTCCCGCGGTGACGAACGGGCCAGGGCAGCCAAGCCCTGGCCCGTACCTGTTGTCCTGGCCCCCGCACTCGTGCCACGCCCGCGTCCCCACCGCGTGACGGCACTGCCCCAGCCCGTCTGCCTGCGACAATCGCCGTCCGGCCGCGCCCGGCGCGCCGGTCACCACCTCTGGCGGTTGTCTGGTAGGACTCCGACGGTACGGTAGCTGTGACCGGCGCTGGACGGGGACGACCACGCGCCGGATTCTTTGCACGCCTACACGTAACGCTGGGACTGTTGTCTGCGATGGCCACTGTGGGGGATGGACTGGACGAGCCGGTCGCCGCCGCTGTCGAGGGAGACCCTCAGGCAGTGGAGCGGTTGCTGGCCGCCATTCGTCCCCTTGTGGTGCGGTATTGCCGTGCCAGGGTTGGCAGGCAGGAGCGTTCGTTCGCTTCGGCAGACGACGTTGCGCAGGAGGTGTGTCTCGCGGTGCTTACGGCCTTGCCTTCGTACCGTGACCAGGGCCGCCCCTTTCTGGCGTTCGTCTACGGCATCGCCCAGCACAAGGTCGCCGACGCGCACCGCGCCGCGGCGCGCAACCGGGCGGAGCCGGTCGCCGAGATCCCCGACGAGATCGAGGTCGGCGTCGGCCCGGAGCAACGTGCTCTCCAGGGTGAGCTGAACGAGCGGATGGCGCAGTTGCTGCAGGTGCTGCCGGACAAACAACGGGAAATCGTCGTTTTGCGGGTCGTGGTCGGGCTGTCGGCGGAGGAGACGGCGGACGCCGTCGGTTCCACGCCGGGCGCCGTCCGCGTCGCCCAGCACCGGGCGCTCGCCCGGCTGCGCAAGGTGCTTGCCGCCGAGGAGGTGATCTGAGTGACCGATCGCGAAGACCGGGACAGAGACCTGTCACCTTCCGCCCAGGCCAGCGGCCTGACCGGGTACGAAGCGGAAGCCGACGGCGACCTCACGGCCATCCAGGCCGACGACGCGCTCCTCGACGCGCTCGGCGGGACCGATCCGGCTGTCGCCGACGGGCTCGGAGACCAGGAACTGAACGCGCTGCTGCTCGCTTGGCGCCGCGACATCGACAGCGAACCGCTCGCCGAGCTGGTCGACGTCGACACCGCGGTCACCACGGTGAAGACCGCCACGCTGGCGCGCAAATACCAAAGCCGCGGCCGGCGCCGCCGCTATCTCGTGCCGGTGGCCGCCGCGTGCGCCGCCGCCGCGATCGCCTTCACCGGCACCGGGCTCGCCGCCCGGGACGCCCAGCCCGGCGACACGCTGTGGGGCCTCACGAAGGTGCTGTACGCCGACCACGCCCGCTCCGTCGAGGCCGCCGCCGCGGCGAAGCTCGACCTGGAGAAGGCGAACCTAGCCCTGGCCGACAACCGGCTCGCGGACGCCCGGCGCGCGCTCGCCGACGCGCAGGCCGCGCTCACCCAGGTCACTGACGCGGACAACCGCAACCAGCTGATGCAGCAGCACCGCGAACTCGCCGCGCAGCTCGGTCAGCCGACGGCCCCGCCCACGGGTCAGACGACGTCGTCGTCGCCCGCTGTTCCGCCGGGGCACGATCCGGTCAGCAGCGCGGCGCCGCCGCCCGGACAGTCGACCTCGCTGCCGGGCACCGGCCACACCGACAACCCGCCGCCGGTCACCTCGGTGACGCCGCTGCCGCCGGTGACGTCGACGCCGAGTTCGCCGCCGCCGTCGCCGAGCGCCACTCCGAACGATCCGGGCACAGGCAGCAGTCCGCGCAACGAGTCGTCGCAAGGGGCGCAGGCCCCGAACGGCACCAGCGGCTCCTAGGTTTTCCGAAGGTCCCGGCACGAACAGTGCCGGGACCTTCTTCGTATCGGCGGGGAGGCGCGATGCTGGTTTTCGGAGAGCCCTACGAGACCGCGGGCGGAACGGTGCTGGTCACCGTCACGCGGGAGGGCCGTCGAGGCGGGCCGGGGCGTGCGGTCGGGCTGTACACGATCAACGCGGACGGCGTGACGTGGACGCCCGCGACGGATCAGGGCCGGATCGCGCTGATCGGTGCGTGCACGGGTTTCGTGGCGGCGGCGTTCGCGACGCTGGCCGTGGTGCGCCGTCCGCCGTGGCCGAACCTGACCGAGCGGGCGATGATCGCCCAGGCGGAAAGCGTGAAGCGCCGACGCTGACCCTGGGTTGTCCACAAGTCGACACAGCTGTGGACAACCCCTGTGGACAACTTGTCCGCGCACACGAAGAAGGCCCCGGTGGCCAAGCTCACCAGGACCTTTTCGGACGAGATAGAACTCAGTACGCGCTCTCGTTCGCGGTGACCCCGTCCGCGAAACCGCGGCAGTAGTCCCAGCTCACGTAGTCGGTCGGATTCGGGTCGAACGCCGGCTCGTGCGGGCGCATCCGGCCGTCGGACAGCAGCTGCTCCAGGCTCGCGCGCAGCAGCGTCCAGTCGTGGTAGTGGGGTTCGTCGCACTCGCCGCAGTCGACCACGATGCCGCGAACCCCGCGAGGCTCCAGCAGAGCCTGGTACACGGCGAGATCGGACAGGTCGGCCAGCAGCTCGGTGCGCTCGTCCGCGCTGATCGGCTCTTCGAGGTGGTCGTCGGGGTCGGGGATGGCCCGGGCCGGATCGTCCGGGTCGTCCGCGAACGGATCGGGGGGCAACACATCGTGCGGCACGGCCTGCACGCTACCCGCCGGGCCACCCGCCCGGGCCAGGGCCCCGGCCCGGATATCATGAGGGGAAGGCCCGACCACCCTCGGCCCACGCCAGGCACCGCTGCCCGCGACTCCAGCCCACTCCCGCCAGGAAGGCCCTTCGCCCCTCATGACCAGCGAAAGCATCACCCCCGCAGTGCCCAGCAAGTTCGCGATGCTCGGCTTGACCTTCGACGACGTGCTGCTGCTGCCCGCGGAATCGGACGTGGTGCCCAGCGCGGTGGACACGAGCACGCAGCTCACCCGCAACATCAAGCTCAACGTTCCGCTGGTCTCCGCCGCGATGGACACGGTCACCGAGGCGCGGATGGCGATCGCCATGGCGCGGCAGGGCGGCATCGGCGTGCTGCAGCGCAACCTGCCGATCGAGGAGCAGGCGGCGGCGGTCGAGGTCGTGAAGCGGTCCGAGGCGGGCATGGTCACCGACCCGGTCACCTGTTCCCCGGACGACACCCTCGCCGAGGTCGACGCGCTGTGCGCGCGGTTCCGCATCTCCGGCGTCCCGGTCACCGACGCCTCCGGTGCGCTCGTGGGCATCATCACCAACCGCGACATGCGGTTCGAGGTCGACCACACCCGCCTGGTGAGCGAGGTCATGACCCGGACGCCGCTGGTGACGGCCCAGGTCGGCGTCACCGCGGAGGCCGCGCTGGGGCTGCTGCGCAGGCACAAGATCGAGAAGCTGCCGATCGTCGACGGCGCGGGCAAGCTGCGCGGCCTGATCACGGTCAAGGACTTCGTGAAGACCGACCAGTACCCGAAGGCCTCGAAGGACCCGGACGGCCGTCTCATCGTCGGCGCCGCGGTCGGCGTGGGCGCCGATGGCCACAAGCGCGCGATGGCGCTGGCCGAAGCGGGCGTCGATGTCCTGATGGTCGACACGGCACACGGGCACTCGCGGGCGGTCATCGACGCGGTGCGGCTGCTGAAGAAGGAGCTGGGCGAGACCGTCGACATCGTCGGCGGAAACGTCGCGACTCGGGCTGGTGCGCAGGCGCTGGTCGATGCCGGTGCGGACGGGGTGAAGGTCGGCGTCGGACCCGGCTCGATCTGCACCACGCGCGTCGTCGCGGGGGTCGGTGTGCCGCAGATCTCCGCGATCTACGAAGCCGATCTGGCCTGCCGTCCGGCGGGCGTCCCGGTGATCGGCGACGGCGGCATCCAGTACTCGGGCGACATCGCGAAGGCCATCGCGGCCGGTGCGTCCACCGTGATGCTGGGCAGCCTGCTCGCGGGCACCGCGGAATCGCCGGGTGACCTGATCCTGGTCAACGGCAAGCAGTTCAAGGTCTACCGCGGCATGGGCTCGCTCGGAGCCATGCAGTCGCGCGGCGAGGCGAAGTCCTACTCCAAGGACCGCTACGCCCAGGACGACGTGCTCTCCGACGACAAGCTGGTGCCGGAAGGCATCGAGGGCCGGATCCCGTTCCGCGGGCCGCTGTCGAACGTGGTCCACCAGCTGATCGGCGGCCTGCGCTCGGGCATGGGCTTCACCGGATCGACCACGATCGCGGCACTGCAGGAGCGGCAGCTGGTCCGGATCACCGCGGCCGGGCTGAAGGAAAGCCACCCGCACGACATCACGATGACGGTCGAGGCCCCGAACTACACGACCCGCTGATCGCGCTGTTCGCCCGCTCCGCCGCCCGCCACACTGGATTCCCAGGTGACGGCGAGGGGAGCGGGCGAATGCGGTTTTCCCGGAGGTTCGTGCTGACGGCGGCGGCCGCGATGGTGCTCGGGGGAGGGGCGGCTTCGGCAGCTGCGGCGGATTCGCCGGACAGTTCGTTGTGGAAGCGCACTGAGCTGTACTTCGGCACCTCGAAGCCCGGCGGCAGCGAGGTGAGCGAGAAGGAGTTCGCGGACTTCTCGGCCAAGGACATCACGCCGCGTTTCCCAGACGGCTTCACCCAGCTCGAGGGCACCGGTCAGTGGCGGTCCGGCGGCGGCGCGGTCGTCCGGGAGCATTCGATCGTGCTCGTCGTGCTGTATCCGCCGACGAATCAGCACGCGAACGGCGACCTCGAACAGATCCGCACCGACTACAAGCACCTGTTCGATCAGGAATCCGTGCTGCGGACGGATTCCACCGCACGCGTCTCGTTCTGAGCGCGGTTCCACCCGAGCAGCAGCAACGGCGTCGCCAGCATCAACGCGCCCGCCAGCCCGAGTGCGCCGCGCGTGCCCAGCCACGTCGCGACCAAGCCCCACAGCAGCGTCAGGCCGGCGGTGCTGGCGCTGCCGCTGATCCGCCACGCGGACAACATCCGGCTCACGTACCCGTCTTCGGTTTCCTCGAGCCGGTACGTCGCGAGGACCGTGTTGTACGCCGCCGCGCAGATGATCAGGCCGAACTCCACCGCCATCACCCAGAACAGCCCGCCGATCCCGGGCGGCACGAACGCCAGCAGCACGACCCAGCACGTCCGGACCGTGGCGAGGATCGGCAGCAGCCGCACCCGGCCGTACCGGGGGACCAGGCGGCGGGCGAGCCGGGAGCCGACCAGGCCGCCGAGGCACGGGACGCCGAACGCGAGCCCGTACTGCCAGGTCGGCAGGCCGAGTTCGCCCAGCAGCAGCACCGCCAGCACCGGCGACGTGGCCATGATCAGGCCGTTGACCAGGCAGGAGTTGAGGAACAGCATCCGCAGCCGGGCGTGCCGGAAGAGGTAGCGCCAGCCTTCGACGAGGTCCGCGGCGCGGAAGGCGGCGGGGCGGGCTGGTTTGGGCTCGCGGGTGCGGATCGTCGAGAGGGAGAACGCGGACAGCAGGTAGCTGAACGCGTCGAGAAGCACTGTGGCCAGCGGGCCGAAGAAGCCGATCGCCGCGCCGCCCGCGGGCGGGCCGAGAGCGGTCGCGGTCCAGAGCGTGGTCTCGAACCGGCCGTTGGCGACGAGCAGGTCTGGACCACGCGCGAGTGATTTCAGATACGCCCCGCTCGCCGAGGTGAACGCGATGTTCGCCGCGGCCACGAGCACCGAGACCGCTACGAGCTGGGCGAACGTCAGCAGGTCCAGCAGGTACGCGGGCAGCAGCGTGAGCAGGGCAGCGAACCGGACGAGGTCCATCGCGATCAGCACGGGTCGTTTTCGCCGGAATTCGACCCACGGACCGAGCGGGAGGGCGGCCAGCGAACCCGCCGCGAGCCCGGCTCCGGCCAGCAGCGACACCTGTCCGGCACTGCTGTGCAGCACCCGGACCGCGATGATCGAGAAGGCGTCGAGGGCGAAGTAGGTGCCCGCGACGCTGACCGCGTACGCCAGCCACAGCCGGTGAAAGTCCTTGCCCAGCGCCAAATCCGTCCCCCTCGTTCAGCCGGGCAGCCAACCATCCGCCCGCGCCGGTGGCAAACAACCGCGCGTACAACCGGTGGTTGTCGCCACCGCAACGGTCCCCCGCGCGCAGGTCACCCGTGCCGACTCGCGACAATGGACCGCGAAGGCGTCAGGCGCGAGAAGGGACATCACGTGCGGGATCTGGTCGAGATCGGCATGGGCCGCACGGCGCGGCGGGCGTATGACCTCGATGACGTGGAGATCGTGCCGTCGCGGCGGACGCGGTCGTCGTCGGTGGTGTCCACCGCGTGGCAAATCGACGCGTACCGGTTCGACCTGCCGCTGGTCACCCACCCGACGGACGCGATCGTGTCGCCGGGGACCGCGGTGGCGATCGGCGAGCTGGGCGGCCTCGGCGTGCTCAACGCCGAAGGGCTGTGGGCCCGGCACGCGAACGTCGAGGAGGCGATCTTCCGCCTCGTCCGCGCCGCCGAGGACAGCGAAGACCCGGCCGCGGTCGTGCGCGAGCTGCAGGAGCTGCACTCCGCGCCGATCCGGCTCGACCTGCTGACCGAGGCGATCAAGACGGTCCGCGAATCCGGTGTGACGGTCGCCGCCCGGGTCAGCCCGCAGCACGCCGCCGAGCTGACCCCGGACCTGATCGCCGCGGGCGTCGAGATCCTGGTCGTGCAGGGCACGATCATCTCCGCCGAGCACGTGCAGCGCGACGCGGAACCGCTCAACCTCAAGGAGTTCATCGGCCGCCTCGACGTGCCGGTGATCGCGGGCGGCGTGAGCGACTACCGCACCGCCATGCACCTGATGCGCACCGGCGCGGCGGGCGTCATCGTCGGCCACGGCTACACCGAGGGCGTCACCAGCACCGACCGCGTGCTCGGCATCGGCACCCCGATGGCGACGGCGATCGTGGACGCGGCCGCCGCGCGCCGCGACTACCTGGACGAGACCGGCGGCCGCTACGTGCACGTCCTCGCCGACGGCGGCATCACGACGTCCGGCGACATCGCGAAGGCGATCGCCTGCGGCGCGGACGCGGTCATGCTCGGCGCCCCGCTGGCGACCGCGTCGGACGCCCCGGGCCAGGGCCTGTACTGGACCGCCGCGGCGGCGCACCCGTCGCTGCCGCGCTCCCGCGTGGTGGCCGGCCCGGACTCGGACTACGCGGTGGACCTGAAGACGCTGCTGTTCGGCCCGTCCTCGGACGCGGAGGGCGTGGTGAACCTGTTCGGCGCGCTGCGCCGCGCGATGGCCAAGACGGGGTACTCGGACCTGAAGGAGTTCCAGCGCGTCGGGCTGACCGTGCGCGGCTGAGGCACTCGCGGAAAGGGCCCCTTCGCGGGGGCCCTTTTTGTGCCCGCACGCCCGTCCTCGTGCCGCGCCTGAAGGGGTGAACGGACGGCTCCGAGGTAACTCGTCAGTAACTTAACTCTGGTCTGGCGGCTCCCCGGGGGTTACCCTCTTTCCTGTGACTGCCAGTAACACCACCACCGCGCGGCAAGAACCCGACTACGACGTCCTCGTGGTCGGTTCCGGGTTCGGCGGCAGCGTCGCGGCGTTGCGGCTGACCGAGAAGGGCTACCGCGTCGCGGTGGTCGAGGCGGGCCGGCGCTTCGCCGACGACGAGTTCGCCAAGACGTCCTGGGATCTCAAGCGCTACCTCTGGGCCCCGCAGCTCGGCTGTTACGGCATCCAGCGCATCCACATGCTCAACGACGTGATGGTGCTGGCCGGCGCTGGCGTCGGCGGCGGTTCGCTGGTCTACGCGAACACGCTGTACCGCCCGCTCAAGCCGTTCTACCAAGACCGGCAATGGGCGCACATCACCGACTGGGAAAGCGAACTCGCGCCGCACTACGACCAGGCCAGCCGCATGCTCGGCGTCGTCACGAACCCGACGATCACGCCGTCCGACGTGGTGATGCGGGACGTCGCGAAGAAGATGGGCGTCGAGGATTCGTTCCACGCCACGCCGGTCGGGGTGTACTTCGGCAAACCGGGCGAGACGGTGAAGGATCCGTTCTTCGGCGGTGCCGGGCCGGACCGGGTCGGGTGCACCGAATGCGGTTCCTGCATGACCGGCTGCCGCGTCGGCGCCAAGAACACGCTGGTGAAGAACTACCTGTACCTCGCGGAAAAGGACGGCGCACAGGTCATTCCGCTGACCACAGTGACGTCGGTGCGCCCGCGCGGCGACGGTTACGAGATCACGCTGCAGAAGACCGGCACGCGTTCGCGGCGGTTCCGGACCACGGTCACCGCGGCGCAGGTGGTGTTCGCCGCGGGCACCTGGGGAACGCAGAACCTGTTGCACCGCATGAAGGACACGGCCGCGCTGCCGAAGCTGTCCGCCAAGCTCGGCGAGCTGACCCGGACGAACTCCGAGGCGATCATCGGCGCGGCGCGGACCACTGTGGACCCCGAACGGGACTTCAGCCGCGGCGTCGCGATCACGTCGTCGATCCATCCGGACGAGAACACGCACATCGAGCCGGTGCGGTACGGCAAGGGCAGCAACGCGATGAGCCTGCTGCAGACCGTTGCCACCGACGGGTCTTCGCGCGTTCCGCGCTGGCGGCAGGCGGTCACGTTCCTGGTCAAGCACCCGGTGCAGTCGGCGAAACTGCTGAACGCGTACCGGTGGAGCGAGCGCACGGTGATCCTGCTGGTGATGCAGAGCCTCGACAATTCCATCACCACCTACACCCGGCGCGGTCTGTTCGGACGGCGGAAGTACACGTCGAAACAGGGCCACGGCGAGCCGAACCCGAGCTTCATCCCGGCCGGGCACGAGGCGAACGTCCTTACCGCGGAACGGATCGGCGGCATGCCGGGCGGCACCTGGGGCGAGGTTTTCGACATCCCGCTCACCGCGCACTTCATCGGCGGCGTGCCGATCGGCGACAGCGCCGACACCGGGGTCATCGACCCGTACCACCGGGTTTACGGCTATCCCGGACTGTCCGTTGTGGACGGTTCGGCGATCACCGCGAACCTCGGGGTGAACCCGTCGCTCACCATCGCCGCGCAGGCCGAGCGGGCGTTCTCGTTCTGGCCCAACAAGGGCGAGGCGGACGAGCGGCCGGAGCAGAGCAGCGGGTACGCCCGGGTGGAACCGGTCGCGCCGAAGAACCCGGCGGTTCCGGCGAACGCGCCCGCGGCACTGCGCCGCTGACCTAAGATCGTCCGGTGACCACTGCGGCGCTGGACCGGATCCGGGAACTGCACGACGAATGGGCACGAGTCGCCGAGGCGATGCCTGCCTCGGCGTTCGGCGAGCCGAGCGCGCTGCCGGGCTGGACGCGCGCGCATCTGCTCACCCACCTCGCGCGCAACGCTGATGCCCTCGGCAACCTGCTGACCTGGGCGGAAACCGGGGTCGAGCGGTCGATGTACGGCCCGGGCAACGCGCGGGACGACGAGATCGAGGCTGGCGCTGGCCGTGCTCCGGCGGAAATCGTGGCCGACCTGGTCGCGGCCGGGAAGCGCCTGACCGACCACGCCGCGCGGCTGTCGGACGAGGTGTGGGCAGCGCCGGTCCGGCACCGGCACGGCGGCGAGCTGACCGGCGCGGACGTGCTCACGCTGCGGCTTTCCGAGACCACGATCCACCTCGCCGACCTCGACGCCGGCCACGATTTCGACAGTGCCACCGCGTTGCTCGGCGGGCATCTCGAAGCGGTGATCGGGACGCTGATCCGGATGTGCCCGCGTCCGCTGCCCTCGTTCCGGATCACCGACGGCGTCCGCACCTGGACCCTCGGCGAAGGCGGCGACCTCGTCACCGGAACGCCCGGCACGGTGCTGGCTTGGCTGACCGGTCGCGGCGACAGTTCCGCGCTTTCCGGGCCGGTGCCGGAGATGGCTCCGCTGATCTGACTCAGCTGGGCTGGCGGGCGGCGGCGAGCTCGTCGTCGTCGCCGACGATGCCCAGTTGCTGCAGGATGGCGAGCCGGTCGGTCTGGATGTCGAGTTCGGAGATCCGCCCGTCGGTCACCCGCGCCAGGACGAAACCGCGCCACGTTCCGCTTTTGCCGGTCGCGAAGCCTCTGCGGTAGTAGCCGGTGTTGGTCGCGGTGAGCGTCACCGTGGCCGCGACCTGGTCGTCTTCGGCGAGTAGTGAATCGACGTCGACGCGCAGGTCCGGGAACGCGGTCAGCATCTGCGTCCAGCCGGTGCGGAAGGCGGCGAGCCCGCCGGTCGGCGCGTCGACCACGACCGGGCCGGATTCGGTGACGTCCTCGGCCACGACGGTGTCCAGTTCGGCGAGGTCGTGGCTGTTGACGATGGCGAGAAAACGGCGCAGGACGGTCTTGGGGTCGGTCATGGCTCCTCGATTCTTACGCTGTAAGAGACGAGCACAGTGGTACCTTACGGCGTAAGAAACGTCAAGGGGGACCAGTGTCCGATCGGAGGGCCCGGCCGCGCGCCGGGCTGACCAGGGAGCGGGTCGTGGACGCCGCGCTCGCGTTCGTGGACGAGCACGGCATCGCCGCGCTGTCGATGCGCAAGCTCGGCGCGGAACTCGGCGTGGAGGCGATGACCCTCTATCACTACGTGCCGAACAAGGAAGCGCTGTTCGACGCGCTGGTCGACCGGCTCGTCTCGGCGCTGGCCGGGATCGAGCCGGAGCCGGGTGAGCCCGGCCAGCAGTGGCTGGGCCGGGTCGCCCGCGCGTACCGGGAGCAGTTGCTCGCGCATCCGGGCGTGCTGCCGCTCGCCGCGACCCGTCCCGCGGTCAGCCCGGAGTCGTTGCAGGTGATCGAAACCGCATTGCGGTTGTTGGAGTTGCCGCCGGCGCGCGGACTCGACATGGTGAACGCCGTGATGACCTTCGTTCTCGGCCACACGCTCGCCGAGGCAGGCCGTACGCCCGGCGCGAAGTCCGATGTGGACAGTCTCGCGCACCTTGACGAGGACCGCTTTCCGCTGCTCGCGCAAGCCCTGCGGGACGGGGCCCGGCACGCCGAGCGGTTCGAATTCGCCCTTCGGGCATTACTCGCTGGACTTTTCGCAACCCATTCACGGTCTGAGGCGTCTGAATGAACATGACACTGGGGAGAAGGACGTTCCTGCGCGCCGCCGGGTTGACGGCGGTGGGCGCGGTGGCCGCGGCCTGCACAGCGAAACCGGGACCGTCGGTGCCGCAGACCAGCCCGACGACGAGAACGTCCGTACCGCCGAGCACCAGCTCGAAGCCGTCCGGGCCGCCGGACTGGAACGCGTTGCGCGGCAAACTCTCCGGCGACCTCGTGCTGCCTTCCGACGACGGATTCGCCACCGCGAAGCGGGCGTTCAATCCGCTTTTCGACGGACACAATCCCGCTGCGGTAGCGAAATGCGCGAAGCCGGAGGACGTGCAGGCGTGCGTCGAAGCGGCCGGCGGCCGGGTTCCGCTCGCCGCGCGCAGCGGCGGGCACAGTTATGCCGGGTATTCCGCGCCGGACGGCGGGTTGGTGCTCGACGTCGGCGGCATGGCCGGTGTCGACGTCCAGGGCGATCAGGTGGTGATCGGCGCGGGCGCGAAACTCGGCGACGTCTACTCGGCGCTCGCGAAGGCCGGCCGTTGCCTGCCCGCGGGTTCGTGCCCGACTGTCGGCATTGCCGGGCTCGCGCTCGGCGGCGGAATCGGCGTGCTGACCCGCAAATACGGCCTGACCTGCGACCGGCTGCAGTCCGCGCAGATCGTCACGCCGGACGGCAAGCTGCGCACGGTGAGCGCGCAAGCGGACGACGACCTGTTCTGGGCACTGCGCGGCGGCGGGGGCGGAAACTTCGGCGTGGTCACGTCGTTCACCTTCACCACCGTGGAAGCGCCGACTGTCACGGTGTTTTCGCTGAAATTCCCGTCCGGTTCGGCGAGCGACGTGGTCGACGCGTGGCAGCGCTGGCTGCCGAGCACCCCGCCCGAACTGTGGTCGAACTGCGTGGTTTCCGGCGGCCCGAGCGGAGCCTGCCGGGTCGGCGGGGCGTTCGTGGGCAGTTCGGCGGGCCTGACGTCGGCGCTCAGCGGATTCTCGGTGACGCCGTCCAGCCGCACGATGAAAACCCTCAGCTACGGCGCGGCGATGAACTACTTCTCCGGCAGTTCCGAACGGCAGACCTTCGTGGCGTCGTCGCGCATCATCACCGATCCGGTCGACGGCGGGAAGATCGCCGATCTCGCTTCCGGGCACAAGGGAATGGACCTGCTCATCGACGGCCTCGGCGGCGCGGTCGGCGACATCGCGCCCACCGCAACGGCATTCCCGCACCGGAAAGCGCTGGCCAGCATTCAGGTCTACGCCCCAGCCACGGCGAGCAGCCAGGACACCGCCCGCAAGTCTGTGTCCACTGTGGTCGCTGGACTCGCGGACGCGGGCGCGCGCGGCGGCTACGTGAACTACATCGACCCGGACCTGCCGGACTGGAAGTCGGCCTACTACGGCGACAACGCGGCCCGGCTGGACCAGGTAGCGAAGAAGTACGACCCCAACGGGGTTTTCAAGTTCGCTCAGTCTGCTTGAGGCGGGGGCCAGACGTAACGCACGTCTGGCTCACCCTCTTCATTTCGCTGCCCGTCGGTGTATTCGACGGCGACGAAACCGTGGCGGCGGTAAAACCGTTGTGCTGGCTCGTTGACCTGGAACGTCCACAGGGTCAGCCCGTCGGGGCGGAGCTGTTTGGCCAAGTCGACCAACTGGTCGCCGATTCCGCGGCCGCGCCACGGAGGGTCGAGATAGAGCTGTGCCAGCTCCGCGCCGTCGAGCACGAGCAGTCCGGCCACAGTGGACTCGGCGACCGCGACCCAGGTTTCCTGCTGGGGCACCACGACATTCGCGAACCACCAGCGCACCGCGTCGTCATCGTGGGCGCGGCGGACTGTCGGCAACGCGGCGGAGAACGACCGCAGCCACACGTCGGCGATGTCGCGTGCGTCAGCGGCCGTTGCCCGTCGCAAGTCCACTGTGGTCAGAGGTCGACCCCGGTGAAAACCGTGACTCGCTCCTCGGTCAGGTCGTTCATCGCCGACAGCACGCCCTCGCGGCCGACGCCTGAACCCTTCACGCCGCCGTACGGCATCTGGTCCGCGCGGTACGACGGCACGTCACCGATGATCACGCCGCCGACCTCCAATTCCGCCGACGCGTGGAAGGCCAGCTGCACGTCACTGGTGAACACCCCAGCCTGCAGTCCGTACGCGGACGCGTTCACCGAAGCGAAAGCCTCGTCCACACCATCCACAATGGACACCGCGAGCACGGGCCCGAAGATTTCCTCCGACCAGGCCTTGGCATCCGCGGGCACGTCGGTCAGCAGAGTCGGCGCAACCGTTGCGCCCGAACGGGTTCCGCCGGTCAGCACCCGGGCACCACCGGCCACGGCTTCCTCGACCCACTCGATGATCCGTTCCGCGGCCGCCTCGTCGACGACCGGGCCGACGTCGGTGTTGCGGTCGTACGGATCGCCGGTCTGCTGCGCCTCGACGGCCTCGGTCAGCGCGGGCACGAACTCCTCCGCGATCGCCGCGTCCACGATCACCCGCTGCACCGCGATGCACGACTGGCCCGCCTGGTAGTTCCCGAATGTCGCGATCCGTTGCGCGGCGCCCTCGACGTCCGGCCAGTCGCGCAGCACAACCGCCGCGGCGTTTCCGCCCAGTTCGAGTACCACGTGCTTGCGCGCCGCCGCGTCCGCGATCGACCAGCCGACCGGTCCCGAACCGGTGAACGAAACCACCGGCAGCCGCGGGTCGGCGACGAGCGCTTGCGTCTCCTCGTTTCCCAGCGGCAGCACGGAAAACGCGCCTTCCGGCAGGTCGGTCTCGGCAAGCAGTTCGCCGAGGATCAGCGAGGACAACGGCGTACGCGGGGCAGGCTTGATGATGATCGGCGCGCCGACCGCGAGCGCGGGCGCGACCTTGTGCGCCACCAGGTTCAGCGGGAAGTTGAACGGCGCGATCCCGAGCACCGGTCCGCGTGGCACCCGGCGGGTCAGCGCGAGCCGGGCGTCGCCGGACGGATCGGCGTCGAGCCGTTGCATTTCGCCGCTGAACCGGCGCGCCTCCTCGGCCGCGATCCGGAACACCGACACCGCGCGCTTCACCTCGGCCTCGGCCCACTTCAGCGGCTTGCCGTTCTCGGCCGTGATCACCTCGGCGAGTTCGTCGGCCCGCATCGCGATCCCGCGCGAAACCTGCTCCAGCGCGGCCGCGCGCTGATGCGCGGGCGTGCGCCGGAACTCCTTCGCGACCGAGGCCGCCGCGGCCACCGCCCGTTCCACCTGGTCAGCGCCGGGCACCGCGACCGTCGCCACTTCGCTGCCGTCGAACGGGTGGTGCACCACGAGGGTGCTCGCGCCCTGCTCAGCCTGACCGGCGATCCACGCGGCCCGCGGCTGTGGGGTGATCGTGTCCATGGGCTCAAGGTATTAGGGAGCGCCAGGCCCGGCACGCCGGACTCGGTCCTTCGATTGTGGCGTCTGTCCTGGCGTCGAGATGACATTTGTCGGGGGTCCCCGGCGCCTGCCCGGCATATCGTTCGGCCCATGACGAACTCGGTGGCCTCTCGTTGGACCGAAAGCCCGTCGCGGGCCTTCTTCGCGCGGGTCGGAACACCGCGCCGTCCGGTGCTGACCGGCGCGGTGTTCCTCGTGACCGCAGTCGTGCTCGTTGCCCAGCTGGCGGATCCGGCGCTCTTCGACCGCTTCAAGCGCGACGCCACCGCGATCGACGCCGGAGAGTGGTGGCGGCTGCTGACCGGCATGTTCTTCCAAGACGGCAAGATTTTCGGCGGGATTTTCAACCTGCTCGCCCTCGCCGCGGTCGGCACCTTCGCGGAATGGTGCCTCGGCCGAATGTCCTGGTTCGTCCTGTACTTCGGCTGCGGACTGTTCGGCCAGTACCTCAGCTACGTCTGGCTGAACCCGGTCGGGGCGGGCAACTCGATGTGCGTCGCCGGGCTGCTCGGCGCGCTCGCGGTGGTGGTGTGGCGGGCGCGCGACGCCGAGCCGCCGCAAGCGCTCTACCGCGCCGCGCTGTTGATCGTGCCGCTGGCGGTGCTCGACACGGTGCTGCACGACAACCACGGCATGCCCGCGCTGCTCGGCATCGCGCTGGGGCTGCTGGTCACCGGTTTCGGTAAAGGTCGCGCAGCAGCAGGATCTCCGCGCAGTGGTGGATCATCTCTCGGTTGATGTGCAGGACGAGCGCGGCCATCGACAGCTCCGCGTACGGGCCTTCAGCGGGACCGCACGGGCGCGCCAGCGCTTCGGCGTCGAGGCTGCGTACGCCGGCGATCCAGGTCGCGTACGCGTCGTCGAGCTGCTTCAGCGCTTCGTCGGCAGTGCCCGCGTACGGGAAGTCCTGATAGGACACCGGCGGTCCGCCGAAGTGCGACGCGGAGCGCATGCCCAGCACACCGGGGATGATGTGGGCCAGCCGCCACGCGATGGTGGTCACCGGCGGCGGAGTCGGCTCCGGGAACGAGAAGTCGACCGTGAAGTCGCCGGTGCCCGGGTCGTTCTCGCTCGTGCGGGGGTGCACCGTCCAGCAGTCCGCGACCGGCTGCCAGAAGTACTCGTCGTCGGTCAGTCCCTCCAGCTTCGGGCGCACGTGGTGCTGCCAGTGCCAGTCGAGTTGCTCGGTCAGTTCGTTGGTCCAGTCGTTGGTCATGCGGGAACGGTAAGCCGGTTCGCGGACAGCGGCTGTCCTCATTACGGGGCCATTGCCGACGTGACGGGGCCCACCTGGGACGATGGTGGCAAAAGCGCTGATACCTGGAGGTCTTGGGTGGCCACTCCCACCGGTCCGGTACTCGTCATGGACTTCGGGGCGCAGTACGCGCAGCTGATCGCCCGTCGCGTGCGCGAGGCGCAGATCTTCTCCGAGGTCGTGCCGTCCAGCGCGACCGTCGAGGAGCTGCTCGCCAAGAACCCGTCCGCGATCATCCTGTCCGGCGGCCCGTCGAGCGTGTACGCCGAGGGCGCCCCGGCGATGGACCCGAAGCTGGTCGAGGCCGGCGTGCCGATCCTCGGCATCTGCTACGGCCACCAGCTGCTCGCCCGCGCGCTCGGCGGCGTCGTCGAGCCGACCGGCGTGCGCGAGTTCGGCCGCACCGACGTGCGGATCGTCGGCGAGGGCGGCGTCCTGCACACCGGGCTGCCGGATCACCAGACGGCGTGGATGAGCCACAACGACAGCGTCACCAAGGCACCCGAGGGCTCGGTCGTCACGGCCAGCTCCGACGGCGCCGAGGTCGCCGGGTTCGAGGACGTCGAGCGGCGCTTCGCGGGCGTGCAGTACCACCCGGAGGTGGCGCACTCGCCGCACGGCCAGGAGGTGCTGCGCCGGTTCCTGTACGAGATCGCCGGCGTGCGGCCCGGCTGGACCACTTCGTCCATTGTGGACGAGCAGGTCGCCGCGGTCGCCGCGCAGATCGGCGAGGGACGGGCCATCTGCGGCCTGTCCGGCGGCGTTGACTCCGCAGTCGCCGCGGCGCTCGTCCAGCGTGCCATCGGCGACCGGCTGACCTGCGTGTTCGTCGACCACGGCCTGCTGCGCGCGGGGGAGCGCACCCAGGTCGAGCGCGATTTCGTGGCCGCGACCGGGGTCAATCTGGTCACCGTGGACGCGCGCGAGCGGTTCCTGAACGCGCTGGCCGGCGTCACCGACCCGGAGCAGAAGCGCAAGATCATCGGCCGCGAGTTCATCCGCGTGTTCGAGCAGGCCGAACGCGACCTCAAGGCGCAGGGCGACTACCGGTTCCTCGTGCAGGGCACGCTGTACCCGGACGTCGTCGAATCCGGCGGCGGCGAGGGCACCGCGAACATCAAGAGCCACCACAACGTCGGCGGCCTGCCTGACGACCTGCAGTTCGAGCTGGTCGAACCGCTGCGGCTGCTGTTCAAGGACGAGGTCCGCCGGGTCGGGCTCGAACTGGGGCTGCCGGAGACGATCGTGCAGCGCCAGCCGTTCCCCGGGCCGGGCCTCGGCATCCGGATCATCGGCGAGGTGACCGCGGACCGGCTGGAGACCCTGCGCGAGGCGGACGCGATCGCCCGCGAGGAACTCACCGCGGCCGGGCTGGACCAGGAGATCTGGCAGTGCCCGGTGGTGCTGCTCGCGGACGTCCGCAGCGTCGGCGTCCAGGGCGACGGACGGACGTACGGTCACCCGATCGTGCTGCGCCCGGTGTCGTCGGAGGACGCGATGACCGCCGACTGGACGCGGCTGCCGTACGAGGTGCTGGAGCGGATCTCGACCCGGATCACGAACGAGGTGTCCGAGGTCAACCGCGTGGTGCTGGACGTGACGAGCAAGCCGCCGGGCACCATCGAGTGGGAATGACGTGAAAAAACGGGGCCCGGAAATGTCCGGGCCCCGTTTTTTTGTGTCTCAGGGCCGTCGTTTGCGGAACGACGCGCCGAGCATCAGGATCCCGCAGAACACCGCGCCGCCCGCGATGATCCAGCGGAAGTCGAAGGTCGGCAGCCAGCTCGAGCCGTCGGTGAGGACGTAGCCGGACACGAGCAGCGTCGCGACCCCGACGACCAGGGTGATCCAGTCGACCCCGCGGCGGCGAGCCGGGGCTTCGGGCTCGTCGTAGGAGTAAGGGTTCTCAGCCACGGCGCACCTCCACCTGGCCCACGCCGTTGGTGACGTGGAGCGTGATCTTCTGTCCGCCGACGTTGTCGTCGCCGTTGTCGGTCCCGGTGACGGCAGGCTGGCCGACGCCGTTGGACGTGCGGTTCAGGCAGTCGACCTCACCGGCGCTGTTCTCGCAGGTGAACGTCACGTCCGCGGTGCGGGGCACGATGACCTCGGTGTTTCCCGCGCCGTTGGAGACCGTGGTGGTGATCGGCTCGCTCGCGGCCAGCTGGGTCAGGTCGATCTTCATGTTGCCCGCGGTGTGCCGGTAGACCGGCTGCAGCTCGGCCACCGTACGCGGAGTGGCGGACAGGTCGCCGACGCCGCCGCGCACGTCGAGGTTGTCGAACGTGCTGGTCGTGAGCACCATCCCGGCGACCGACAGCGGAATCGCGAGCCCGATCAGACCGCGTGCGCCGCGAGCGAACGCCCCCGCCACGAGCCCGACCCCCAGCACGGCGAGCGTCATGCCGATGATGTGCCGCAGCGAGAACCAGTCGAACCCGTTCAGCGCGAGCGCGACGCCGACGCCGGCCACGATCACCGCGACCCCGAACGTGGCAGCCCCGATCTTGGACCGCGGCCGCGGCGGCCGGTGCTCGTAGTTGTTGTAGTCGCCTGCCGGAGGCGGCGGCGGTGGCGGTGCCGCCGGATCGGGCAAATCCCAGCCCGCCGGGTCGGCGGCCAGCGGATCCCAGCCCGGTGCCGCCGCCGCGGGAGTCGGGGTGTCGCTGTTCATCGTGAAAGCTCCGGTTCCGGAAGCGGTTCCGTCCGCCGCGAACGCGACGACCGGCGCCGGTCGGTTGTCCTGCCCGCGGGTGCGATGCAGGAGATAAAGGCACGTGGCGAGCAACGCGAACCCGATCAGGCCGCCGCCGTCGAACCAGCCGCCGCCGAACGTCCACCCGACAACCGGAATCACCGCGACCGTGAGCACGGCCGCGAAGGCCTTCGTCATGCTCGACTGCCCGCGCCCGATCAACGCCTCGAAGCCGGAAACCTCGTCGCCCTCGGAGGGGAAGAACAGCCAGCCGAGCAGGTAAAGCACCAGCCCGAACCCCCCGAAAACGGTCGCCGCCGCCAACGCGACCCGAATCACCACCGGGTCAATCCCGTAGCGATCCCCCAGCCCAGCCGCGACCCCAGCAACCTTCCGACCCGAGTGCGGCCGCCGAGGCCTGCTGGCCCAGAAGTCCTTGACGGTCTCCTCGAACCCGTTCAGGGGGTTCGTACGGGGAGGCCGCACGTCGTTCGCACCACTCATGCTTCACAGCATGGTCGATGGAGTGGGGCGGCACATCGGGGAAGGTCCCTGAGGTTATCCCCGAGATGCGGCCCTGGTGGAGGGCTTTGGGCCGGCCCGGGGGCCAGCCTTGGGGGACGAAGGGAGTCAACTTCTTGGCGAGGTCAGCTGCCGTGCCGCAGGATGCGCGCGAGCGAAGTTCGAACAACGCCATGCCGCTGAGAATCTGGCCCGGCGCGTTCTATGGCATTAATGCACGCGGTTATGGGTATTTTTCAGCCGCGCGGAAGTCGCTTGTCTAGAGCGGTGGCGACATCTTCGGCTTTTTTGCAGGCGGCCTGGGTATCGTCACTGATCAGGACGATCACCAGAGCACGGGCGTTGGGCCCGACCTCCATTCCTACCTGGCACCCGCCCGGAGAGCCCAGCAGGTCGCGTTGTTCGATCAGCTTTCGGCCGTCGATATTCCCATTGTGTGCGGAACTGGGGTTCTGAATGTTGTCCGTGTACTTCTGGCCATTTTGAAGCGCGATCCCGACTTCGGCAGCTGGGTCCGTCGCGGCGTTTTGGGATTTTTTCGCTGATCGGCAGCTTCGGTTGGAGTCCGCGACGGAGGGTTGCGCCGGCGGGAACCCCTGGCCGGCCAGGATTTGATCGAGCAGCTGGCATTGGTCCAGTGAAGCGAACGGGTTGCCGGAACTGGAAGCGGGACTGCTGGCTGCCGCGGGGGCGGATGTGGTCGGCGTTGCCGCGCCGTCGACGGGGTTGCTGCAGGCTGCTGCACCAACCAGGGCCAACGTGGTGACACCGAGTGCCCCGATGGTTCGGCGAGTCTTCGTCACGAATTTTCCAGCTTCTTGTTAAGTTCGGCAAACGATGTAGTGTTATCTGATTCGTTCTTCTGGTAATTTTCGCGCGCGATGGTCAAGGCTTCGAGAGCGGCCTTGACGCCGTTGTGCATCAGGTCCAAGTTCGGGATCATCGCGTCGGTGTCGCCCCCGGCGACTTTGGTGTTGAATTCCGCCACTTTTTCGGCGTAGTCGAAGCTGCCCATTTGCGCGGCCTGAGTCAAGAGATTCAGGTCGTAGCGCATGTCCCGGTAGCCGTCTAGGAAGAAGTTGCACGCTTTTAAGTAAGCGTTGAACCCGGCCTCGTTGACCGCGAACGCACCGTTCTGCGCCAACGTCTTCAGCGTGTTTCCGGCATCGCGCATTTTTACCGCGGCTTCGTGGCTGCCGGGGCCCTCGGTAAGACCCGCCAGAAAGGCATTGCCCGCTGTGTCGGCGGCGGACGAGTTGGCGGAGATCGGTTCCGGATTTACTTCGATTCCTGGCATCGGCTGCTCCTGTGTCTGCGCTTGAGGTGCGACGGCTACGGGGCTTGTAGAAGTGCCCTGCGCGGCTCAGCCGCCGAGAACCGGGGGAGTGATCTTCTCCCCGTCCGGTCCTCGTTCCGGCTTGACCTCGAAGACCTCGTCCGGATCGACCTGTGTCGGGATCTTGTTCTTGTGTTCCTTGTCCTCTTCCTTCTTCTTCCCGGCTCCCGCCGCGCCAGCACCCGCGGCACCAGGCTTCCCGCCCTTCCCGGCGTTCGCGGCAGCAGTAGCCCCGCGCTCAAGCCGTTCGGCCGCACCCTTGCCACCGGACTCGCCCGGCTTCCCGGAGCCACCCGAACCAGCACCGCCAGTCACCCGACCACCAGCACCACCCCGGCCAGCGCCGCCCGACCGGCTGCGCGGCGTGTCCTCGCCGGAGCCGGAGTTCCCGACACCGCCCCCGCCCAAAGCGAGGCCCTCCGGAGAAAGACGGCCGCCGATGCCCGGAGTGGTCCGGAGGTTGTTCCCTCCCCCTGACATCGAAGGGTTGCTGAGTGGCCCAGTACCGGTGTTGAGCCCCGGCCCAGGGCTGTAAGGAACACCTGGAGGATTCCCGCTTCCCCCGGACGGGAAGGAGGTGACCGGAGCAGGACCGCCAAGCGGCGGGTTCGTGCCCGTGAACCCGTTCCCCGGCCCGCCAGTCACCGGACCGGACCCGCCAGGACCGACATAAGGCCCGCTAGAAGTCCCACCGGACACGGTCACCGGCGAGGCGCTGCTCGCGTGCGTGCTGTCGTTGTTCATCTGCGGCGGCGGCGAATAAACCGGCTGCGTAGTCGACGTCTCGTGATACGTCGTGTCCAGCCCGTGCATCACCTGGACAGCCTGCTGATGCGCCGCGTCGGCCTGCTGCTGCTTGGCCGCCATGTCGCCCATCGCGATCACGCCCTGCAACGGGTTGCCGTTCTGGAACTGCTCGGTCGCCTTGGCCATCTCGGCCTTCTGGTCGAACCCGGTCGGCTCCGGCATGTTCTTGTGCGCGTAGTCGGCCGCCGCGGACTGCTGGGAGTAGCGGTTCGACACCAGTTGCATCGCGCTGCCGGTTTTTTCCGTGTGGTCCGCCGTGCTCTGGAAGAACGAATGCGCTTGCGTCGCGGCCGTGCCCTGCCATTCGGCACCCGCGGTGTCGGCCGCGTTGCGGAACTCGTTGGACGCGTCCGCGAGCCAGTTGCCATAGAAGTTCGTCACGCGGCTGCGTTCGTTGATGCCCTTGAAGTTCAAGCCCTCGTTGACCATTTTGTGCAGGTCTTCGTGGCTGTACGACGCATAATTCGCGTCCGGTGCCGGCGCGTCCCCGCGGGTCTGCTGGCCCTGGAGAAGCTGCTGGCCCTGCTGGACCGAGTACTGCGAGGCGTCCCGTTCAGTCGCGCTGCGCGTCTCCGGCGAGTCCTCGCCGGCTGCGAAGATCTGGTTCACGTTCTGCGTCCGGGCGTAGTAATCGCCTGCGGACTCGACGTGTTCCGCGCGATGCTGCTCGGTCATCCGGCCTCCCCGCCCCGTGTACGCACTGTGATCGCTCGCCCCCTGCATCGTACCGAGTCCCGGCAGGCGGCAGGGAGGTTCGCGGAATTTCCTCACCGGCGGCCATCTGGGGGAGTGGATCAGGGCCTTCCCCGATGTCCGGGCCGCTCCCGCGTGTGACGATGGGACTCGTGCAGGACTTTCTCGACATCAGTGCCCCGGGGCGGGTTTCCTCGACCGCCGAGGAGCCCTCGGCACTCATGTCCGCCCAGGCGATGGAGGTCGCCGAACCCGAATCGCGGCCCAAGATGTACCGGCGGCGCTCCGGGCGGGCCGTCGCGGGCGTCGCGAGCGGGCTCGCCGATCACCTCGGGGTTCCGGTCGTCTGGGTCCGCGTCGTGTTCGCGTTGCTGGCCGCGCTCAACGGGGCCGGCCTGCTCGCCTACGGCCTGCTCTGGGTGTTCGTCCCGCAGAGCGCCGAGGAAACCGAAACCGCGCCCAAGGCCCGTGACCGCCAGCAGGCGTACGGGCTGATCGCGCTCGGCATCGGGCTCGCGATCGCCAGCAGCACGCTCACCGGCGCCATCCGCGGCTGGGTCGCGGTGCCGCTCGCGCTCGCCGCGCTCGGTGCGGCGGTCGTCTGGCGGGAGGCGGACGAGTCGCAGCGGCGGCGCTGGCGCGTCGGGGCCCGCGACGGGCTGGTCGGCGAGGGCGGCAGGCTCGCGGCGTTCGTCCGGATCCTCGCCGGGGTCGCGCTGGTCGCCACCGGCATCGGCTTCGTCGTGTTCGCCAGCGGCGACTTCGACCAGGTCAAATTCGCCCTGATCGCGGTGCTCGCGACGCTGATCGGCGTCGCCGTGCTCACTGTCCCGTTCTGGCTGCGGCTGGTCCGCGACCTCGGCGAGGAACGCCAGGCCCGCATTCGCACCGACGAACGCGCCGAAATCGCCGCGCACCTGCACGACTCCGTCCTGCAGACCCTCGCGCTGATCCAGCGCCAGGCCGACCAGCCCGCCGAGGTCGCGCGCCTCGCCCGCGGCCAGGAACGCGAGCTGCGCGGCTGGCTGTACGGCCCCGGCGGCTACGGCAAACCCAGCGACAAGCGGACCAAGGAAGAGGAAGAAGGCACCCGCCAGCAGCTGTCCGAGGCGCTGGCCGCGGCGTGCGGCGAGGTCGAGGACCAGTTCGCGATCTCGGTCGGCCAGGTTGTGGTCGGCGACGCCGAGCTGAACCCGCCGCTCACCGCGCTGGTGCAGGCCGCGCGCGAGGCGATCGTCAACGCGGCCAAGCACGCGGGCGTCGCCGAGGTCAGCGTGTTCGCCGAGGTCGAACCCACCGAGGTCACCGTGTTCGTGCGCGACCGGGGCAAGGGCTTCGACCCGGACGTCGTGCCCGCCGACCGGCACGGCCTCGCCGACTCGATCCGCGGCCGGATGGAACGCCACGGCGGCACCTGCAAGCTGCGCACCGCACCCGGCGAAGGCACCGAAGTCCAGCTCGCCATGCCGGTGAAGGCGGCCAAAGGGGTGGCATGACCTCGCTATGCTCGGGGGCAGGCGAAGCGAGGGAGTGGGCAGTCGTGACGGAAAGCCAGCGGGAACCGGTCAAGGTCTTCCTCGTGGACGACCACGCGTTGTTCCGCGCGGGAGTGCGCACGGAACTCGATTCGATCACCGACGAGGTGCAGGTGGTCGGCGAGGCCGGGTCGGTCGCGGAAGCGGTCGCCGGCATCGCGCGCACGCGTCCGCAGGTCGTGCTGCTCGACGTCCACATGCCCGACGGCGGCGGCGCCGAGGTGCTCCGCCGCGTGCGCCCGGAGCTGCCGGATGTCGTGTTCCTCGCGCTGTCGGTCTCCGACGCCGCCGAGGACGTCATCGCGGTGATCCGCGCCGGCGCGCGCGGGTACGTCACCAAGACGATCTCGTCGAAGGAACTCGTCCGCGCGGTGGTCCGGGTCGCCGACGGCGACGCGGTGTTTTCCCCGCGCCTGGCCGGTTTCGTCCTCGACGCCTTCGCCGACCGTCCCGGGTCCGCGCCGATCAACGACCCCGAACTGGACCTGCTCACCCCGCGCGAGCGCGACGTCCTGCGCCTGCTCGCCCGCGGTTACGCGTACAAGGAAATCGCGTCCGAGCTGTTCATCTCGGTGAAGACGGTCGAGACGCACGTGTCGAGCGTCCTGCGCAAGACCCAGCTGTCGAACCGCTACGAGCTCTCCCGCTGGGCCTCGGACCGCCGTCTCGTCTAGGCCGGAGTCAGTTCTTCTTCCGGGGTCACGGCCGGTTTGCGCTGCAACCGCGTCAACGCGACGCCGAGCAGCACCACGACCATGCCCGCGATCACGCGCAGGTTCAGCTGCTCGTGCAGGAAAACCGCGCCCAGCAGCACCGACACCACCGGCAGCAGATAACCGACCACCGACGCGGCCACCGCGCCTTCGCTCGCCAGCAGCTGGTAGTTGAGCGCGAACGCGATCCCGGTCGAACCGAGGCCGAGGATCACCACCGCGATCAGCGCGACCGGGCTCAGGTGCACCGGCGTCAGCCCGCCGAACGGCATGGCCAGCACCAGAAAACCCGTGGCCAGCAGCATCTGCCCGGCCGCGATCGCGTACGGCGAGGAGCCGGTGTTCGACAGGTACCGGCCTTCGTAGACGAACGCGAACCCGTAGCTCGCCGCCGCGGCAAGGCACGCCAGCGCACCCCAGCTGAGCAGCCCGGACGCCTGCCACGGCGCGAAGATCAGCAGAATCCCGCCGAGCCCGATCACCAGACCGGCGATCCGCGTCGCGGTCATCCGATTCGAGACCCCGAGGAACGGGGCCGCCACGAGCACCCAGAGCGGAGTGGTCGAGTTCAGCACCCCGGTGATGCCGGAGTCCACGGTGGTCTCGCCGACCGCGAAAAGCAGGAACGGCAACGCATTGTGGAAGAACGCCGCGACGAGCAGATGCCCCCAGGTGCTCCGTCGCGACGGCAGGCTCCGCCGCCCGATCAAGCACAGCGCCAGCAGCACCACGGCGCCCAGCACGAGCCGCGCGAGCACCAGCTGCACCGGGGAAAGCGCTTCAAGCCCGAGCTTGATCCAGAAAAAACTCGATCCCCACATCAACGCGAGCGCCGCGATCCTCAGCAGCGTCTTCGACTCGCCCACCCCAGGTTCCTCCTTTGCCTCGCTAGCCAGCTTCGCCGCGGCAAGGTGTAAGGACAAGCGAAAATAACTGCAGGGACAATTAAGCAAAGCTGTAGGATCGAGACATGCTCGATGTACGGCGCATGCAGGTGCTGCGCGCGGTGATCACGAGCGGTTCGATCACTGCCGCGGCGAGGAATCTCGGCTACACGCCGTCGGCGATCAGCCAGCAGCTGGCGGTGCTCGAACGCGAAGCGGGCACGCCGTTGCTGGAACGCGTCGGCCGCGGCGTCCAGCCGACCCCGGCCGGGACGTTGCTGTCCGAACACGCCGAGACGCTCAGCGCGGAGCTGGCCCGAGCCGAGGCCGCGCTCACCGAGCTGAAGGAAGGCCGCACCGGCAAGCTCGCCATCCGCTACTTCGCCACGGCGGGCGCGACGATGGTGCCGTACGCGGTGGCCGCGCTGCGCCGCGAACACCCCGGCGTGTGGCTCGATCTCAAGCTCATCGACCCGGGCGACCCGCTCACCGAGGTCGAGGAAGGCCGTGCTGACCTGGCGATCATCGTGTACCCGCGACCGTCGGAGCCGGGCCGGGGCATCGAGCTGGTGCCGCTGCTGGACGATCCGTACCGCGCGGTCCTGCCGCGGGCACACCGGCTGGCTCGCAAACGCGTCCTCGACCTCACCGACCTCGCCGAGGAACCGTGGGTCGGCGTCGACCCGATCCCCGGCGCCTGCCGCGCGATCCTGGAAGGCGCCTGCGCGTCGGCCGGGTTCCATCCGAACGTCGTGGTCGAGTCCGAGGACTATCCGTCGGCGCAAGGGTTCATCGCCGCCGGGCTCGGCGTCGGGCTGGTGCCGGAGCTGGGGCTAGGCACTCCGCATCCGGGAGTGGTCGTGCGCCGGGTCCGCAATCCGCAGCCGAGCAGGCACATTCACGCCGCGGTGGCCGCGCGCGTCGCGGGCAGCCCGGCCGTGCAGACGTTCCTCGAAGCCATGCAAGAGGCGACCGAGAACGTCGCCTGACATCGGCTCAGACGAACAGCAGCTGCGAAACGCCGATCCCGATCAGGATCGCGCACAGGATCGCCGCGACGGTGAGGATGATCCGCCGCCGCGCCGCCGCCTTCTCGCGAACAGCCTGCGCGGACGCGGCCTGCTGCGCCGGGGTGGGCGTGTACCGGGCGGTCGGCTGCTGCATCGTCTGCTGCTGCATTGGCTGCGCCGGAGCGGGAGCCTGCGGCACCTGCTGGACCGGAAGCTGCATTAGCGGAGCCGGTTGCTGCGGCTGTTGTTGCGGCAGGATCTGCTGGGTCGGCTCTGGGACATTGGGCGGCTGCGCGGGCAGCGGCCGCGACGCCGGAAGCGTCGGCAACGCAGGCGCGGTCGGCGGGATGAACGCGGTCTGCTCGCGTCCGACGGTGATCGCCTTCAACGCGTGCACGGTGTCGTCCATGGTCGGCCGGGCTGCCGGGTCGGCGCGCAGCATCTTCTGCAACGCCCCGGCGAGCGGGCCGGCGTTCTCCGGCGGTCGTTCCGGGGACTGGCCGTCGTCACCGAACGGCGGCACACCCTCGACCGCCGTGTACAGCGTCGCGCCCAGCGAGAACACGTCTGCAGCTGCAGACGGAGGCGCGCCGCGCGTGACCTCAGGCGCTCGGTAAGCGGCGTGCGGACCGCCGCCGGTGATGCCGATGTCGGTCAGCTTGACGCTGCCGTCGTCCGCGAGCAGCACCGTGTTCGGTTCGAGCGTGCGGTGGACGATGCCCGCCGAGTGAATCGACGCCATCGCGTCGCCGAGCTGGATGCCCAGGAACGCGGCCTGCTCCGGAGTGAGCCGGCCGTGCTCGGCGAGGAAAACCGACATCCCGCGCGACGGGATGTACTCCATGACCAGCCACACGTCCTGGCCGTCGGGCAGCACGTCGTACACCGTGATCGCGCACGGATGATCGATCCGCGCCGCGGCCTTGCCCTCTTCCATCGCCATCGCGCGCGCCTGTTCGGCACGGTCCGGCGGCAGGCCGACGGGCAGGTACATGCGTTTGACGGCGACGGTCCGGAACAGCCGCGTGTCGAACGCGAGCCACACGATGCCCGCGCGTCCGCGCCCGATCGGCTGGTCGAGCCGGTACCGCTCGCCGACGATGCTGCCTTCTGAACTCAATGCTGTCCCTGAATCGCTAGCTGGTCGCCGTCGGCGGCGCTGTCGCCGAGCTTTCCGGCGGCTTCGGCTTAGACGGCGACGACGTCTGCGACTCTCGCGTCTTCGACGGCTGCTCCTGCGTCGGAGTGTCCTCCGCAGAAGTGGTCCGCCGCGAGTGCCGCGTCGACTGGGTCTCGCGGGTCGCGCTTTCCCGGGAAGACGTAGGCGGGGACGTAGTGGTTGCTTCCGAAGGCGGCTGTGTGACGGACGTCGGGGCGACCGCGGACGACGAAACGGGCGGCGCGGGCTGCGAAGCGTCCGGCGGATTGCCCGGAGTCAGCAGCCACACGCCGAGCGCGACCAGGCCGACGACCACGACGCCGCCGATGATCGCGGGCTTCTTCCACGCGCCGGGCTTCTCGTCCTCGTCGTCCTCGGGCGCGGTCTGCACGCGGGTCCGCGGCGCGGGGTCCTCGTCGTACGGATCGTCCTCGTAGTGGTCCGGCACCGGCACCGCGCGGGTGGCGGCGAGGCCGTTGCGGCTCGGGTCGCCGTAGAGCGGCGGCTCCTGGTGGTAGCCGTCCTGCTGGTAGCCGCGGTCGTCGTAGTCGTCTTCCGGATAGCCGGAGCCCGGCGGGTACGGGTCCTCGTCGTAGTACTGCTGCGCGCTCGGGTCGTACTGCTGGGTGACGCCCGGGTCGTCGAGCAGCGTGCCGGAGTGGCCGGCCTGCTCGTCGTCGGGATGCAGCAGACCAGCGGCCGCCGCTCCGCCCGCCGCACCGAGCGCGGCCGCGCCGAGGGTGCCCGAGGAGGAGGCCATCATGGTGTCGGCGTCCGGACCGCCGAGCGGGGTCTCGCCGCGCGCGACCGCGGCCAGCAGCTCCTCGCATTCGTCGGCGGTGGGCCGGTGCTGGGTCTCCGGGTGCAGCAGCACCGCGAGCACGCTCGCCAGCGGACCGGACTGCCGCGGCGGGTTGATCTGCCCCGCGGCGACCGCGTGCAGCAGGCTCAGCGTGTTCTCGGACAGGCCGAACGGCGGCTGTCCCTCGCAGGCGGCGTACAGCGTCGAGCCGAGCGAGAAGACGTCCGACTCGGGGCCGGGGTCGCCGCCGATCGCGACCTCGGGGGCCAGGTAGGCGGGGGTGCCCGCGATCATCCCGGTCTTGGTGACCGTGACGTCGTCCTTGGCCCGCGAGATGCCGAAGTCGGTGATCTTCACCGTGCCGTTGCCCGCGAGCAGGATGTTGCCCGGCTTGATGTCGCGGTGCACGATGCCGACCGCGTGCGCCTCGCGCAGGGCGGCGGCGATCTGCGCGCCGATCCGGGCGACCTCCATCGGCGGCAGGGTGCCCTTTTCCTGCAGCACCTGCGCCAGGCTGGTGGACGCCAGGTATTCCATGATCAGGCAGGGCTGGCCGTTGTCGTCGGTGACGACGTCGAACACGGTGATCGCGTTCGGGTGGTGCAGCCGGGCGGCGATCCGGCCCTCGCGCATGGTGCGCTGCCGGGCGTCCTCCGCCTCGTGGTTCTCCAGCCCGGGCTGGAGAAGAAGTTGCTTGATGGCGACCGTACGGCCCAGCACCTCGTCGTGGGCGCGCCAGACGGCCCCCATCGCGCCGGAACCGATTTTCCCGACGATCCGGTACCGGTCGGCGACCAGACGACCCTCGTCGCTCACGCGACCTCCCTTTGGGGCTCCGACTTCCCGGGGCGGGACTGTTCTACCCCAAAGGGGTGAGTTCGAACCCGCCGCAGCACCGGAGCGTAGGCACCTGCTGTGGACCGTGTGCCGGTTTTGCCGAGACCGACCCGTGACAAGGCTAGGCGCTCACTCTGCGCACACGCACGCGGCACACTTCGGCCGACCCGCCACAACCACGTTCGCGCAGGTCAGGAGTAGACCGCGGACAGGACGCGGGCCTGCGAGATCACATCCTGCTCGACGACGTCGAACAATTGGGTCACGCGCAAGAGGGTTCCGTCGGCCTGGTGGACCAGCGCCACGGCGAAGACCGAACCGTCGTCCTGGACGTGCAGTTCCTGGACGTCGATCGAGTCGGCACCGCTCCACGCACGGACCAGATCGCCCGTTTCGCCGCGCGCGGCGCTCGGGCTGAGCAGCGAAAGCGCGTTCTCCGGCTGGTGGTCGATCGAGGCGTAGAACTTGCGCACCGCTTCGAGCTTCACCGGATCCGGCGCGGCCGCGGACGAGGTGGCGGACTTCTTGTGCGATTCCGCCGAGGGGGCGGTGCTCGAGGAGGCGGACGACGAAGTGCCGGAAGTGGTTTCCGGAGTCGTGGCGCCCGAGTTCGACGGCGTGGTGGCCGTGGAGCCGGTGTGCTGGGACTGCGTCGTGCTTTCGCTCTGCCCCGACGTCGTGCCGCCGGACGAGTGGACCTTGCGCTGCTGCGGCACGGCCTGTCCGCCGAGCGCTGCCGCGCCGCTGAACCCGGCGGGCATCGCGGCTCCTCCGGCGACCGGCACGGTGGGCCGAGGGCCGCCGCTGAGCAGCGAGGCGGTGACGACGGCGCCGGCGACGAGCGCGCCCGCTCCGACGAGCCCGGCCAGCTTCGCGCGGCGGGCGAGCTTGCTTTCGGGCTCTTCGACGGGTTCCGCGGCCTGGGCGACCGGGCGGCGGGTGCGCGGCGGCAGGTACTTCTGCGGTTCGCGGAACACCTGCTCGAGATATTCGCGGTCGGCCTCGGCCACGTCCTCGAGCAGTTCCGGCGGGATCACGTCCTCGACGCGCACGGCGTCGGGTTCTCGCCGGGTTCGCTGCCGTTCAAGCACGAAAGTCCTCGCTCTGGGGGTTCGGGGCGGGACACGACACGGTGGCGGTGTCCCCGGGGCGGTCCGAGGCGATTCGTGGTCGGCCCGGACCTCGTAGTCGCCAGGTAACCCTGTGCCGACCGGCTGCCGCCAGACTCCGTCGCCGGAATGCCGCCGTCGTACGACGAACGGCAGCTTATGTCACCCAACCGGACGAGGGAACAACCGCTCACCGCACCGCACGTGCATCGGCATTTGCAGACAGTGTGCTGGTCAGCGCCCGTCGTCGGTGATCTTGCCGTTGTCGTCGAAGGTGAGCGTCTGCTGCTCGGTGCTCTTGCTGCCGTCCTGGTGCGTGACCTCGACCGTGTTCACCGTGGTGCCGTGCTGCGGGTCGATGGTGACCTTCTTGACCTCGAAATACGCGACGTCGGCGTAGCGCTTGCGCAGCCCCTGCGGGCCCTGCTGCTTGAGGTCGCCGGACGTGACCGACGAGGCCTCCGACGGGTCGGTCGTGACGTTGTTGAAGAACTTCTCCGAGTTGTTCCCCATCGTGTCCGCGTCGCCGGCGGTGAAGACCGGCGGTCCTTTCGTTTCCCGCTCAGCGGGAGTGACCGGCGGCTTCTGCGGCGGCTCGCTGGACGAGGGCGAGTCCGTGGTGGTCGGCGCGGACGTGCTGCTGCCGGTGCCGGTGCCGGGGCCCGCCGACGTGGTCACGCCTGCCGAACTGCTGCTCGCGGAACTGTTCGGACCCGAGCCCTGCTGCGGATGCGTGCCGTTGTCCGAGGTGACGCCGTCCGGGCTGGTGCTGGAGTCGCTGCGCGGGACGCTGCCGCCGACCCCGCCGTGCTGCCCGTTCGGGATGAGCGCGCTGAGGTTCGGGTTGCCGCCGTTCTGCCTGCCGGGCCAGCCGCCCCCGCCGACCGCGTCGGTCGTCGTGGTGGTGGGCCCGCCGACCAGGAACGTCCCGGCGAACAGCAGTCCGACGACCACCGCGCCGGACGCGCCGGTGGCGAACCACGCGGCCTTGCGCCAGGTCTTCGGCGGGGTGACGGACGCGGGCACCGAGCCGAGATCGAACGTGCCGAGGCCGTCCAGCAGCGGCGCGGCGTACACGCGCACCTCGTCGTCCTGCTGCTCTTGGCTCTCCCGCGCCGATACGGCCGGTTCGCCGAGCGTGACGCGCTGGCGCCGGGGCGGTTCCTCCGCGACCGGGTTCAGCTCGACCCGTTCGCGGGGGCTTTCCGGCCGGTTGGCCAGCGCGGCGGAGGTGGTGGCGACGCGTTCCTGCCGGGTGCGCCGGGTCGGCTGGGGGAGTGCGCTTTCCGGCGGGGCAAAGGCGCGGTGCTCCTCGGGGATCCGGTCCTGCGGGGGAGCGAAGGCGGCGCGGGATTCGGGCTGACGGGCCAGCGGGGCCGCGACCTGCTGGTCTTGGGGGGTGCCTGGCTGGGCTGGGGCGGCGGTCTGGTGGCCGCGAGGTTCGGACGGCTGTCCGGGGAAAGCAGCGGTCTGGCGAGGCTCGGCCAGCCGGTCCGGGGCGGAGGCCTGGCGGCGCGGGGGTTCGACGGGGGCGCGGCGATCGCTCGTCGCCCGGCGGCGCTGCGGCTGCGGCAACGGCGGTTCGCCGATCGGCAACGTGCCGCTCGCGGTGGGGAAAACCGGCTGGTTGGGGGCCGGGCGGTTCCCGTCGTCGGGCACGCGGTTCGCGCGCGGGGCCGGTGCGCCGCGCAGCCGCGGGTTCTCGCTGCCTCGCTGCACCGGAGCGCCGTCGACGGCAGGCACGGCGCCGGTGCGGTGCCGGTGATGTCCGGCGGTGCGGGGCGGCACCACCGGGGTCCAGGTGCCGTCGGCGCGGACGCGGTGCCGTCCGGGAACGGTGACCTCGGCGTCCGACACCGCGCCGGGACGGTCCGCGTGCCGCCGACCGCCCATCGTGTTTCCCGTCATGCCGGTCCGACCCCTCCGCGAGGGGGGCGTGACGGCGCAGGGGCCGTCGTCAACCCGAACGGAGCAGGGACGAGGAGAACGACGCTTGCGTCCACACTTGCGAACTCCCGCGCAAATGCACGCGCACGCGGAGAACGGCGCGCGGAGCCGCAGCTCCCGCGCGTCCTCCGGGCATAGCCCGGCGCAGACGCCAGGGTCCTCACGGACTTCACAGTAGGAAACCGGCAGGCGAATGTCTTCACCCATCCTGCAACTTGCACCGGTTTCACTCGACCGGGCGCGCCCGAACGGGCGGCACGTCACGCAGCGCAGCGTCCTGCCCGGCGTTTGCCCAGTTCGGGGGCTGGTCAGCCGCCGCTGCGGTACTTCGCCTGCGTGGACTGGAGGGCCTTCATCGACGTCGCGCCGCTACCGACCGCGATGACGATGGCGAGAACGTCCAGCACGACGTTGCCGGAAGTGAGCAGCCACGCGAACAGCGAGGCCGCCGTGGCGCCGCCGGCCAGAGCCCAGCGGCTGCGCACGTACTGCGCCACCGGGGCCCCGCCCGCCCGCTTGCCCGCCGCGTTGTTCAGCAGCGCCAGGTAGCCGACGTGGCCGAGGGCCGCCAGCACGCTCGCGATCGCGATGATGACGGCGATGAGGTTAATCATGTGTCCAGTCTGCCCGGTTTCCCTGCCGCGCGAATCGGGGATGCCCCGGATACCGGGTCAGCGGCCCAGCCTGCCGCGCCCGAGGTTCAGCAGCAGCATCGCCAGCTGACGGCCCTCCGGACCCAGTTCGCGGTAGCGCGCCAGCACGTCCATCTCGCGGTTGTAGACGATTTTCGTGCCGCCCGCGGCCATCCGGGCCGCGCCGATGGTCTTCGACACCTCGACCCGGCGCTTCACGAGCCGGAGGATTTCGGAGTCGAGCCAGTCGATCTCCTCGCGAAGCGACGAGATGTCCTCGCCCGCCGGGGTGTGCTCGGCGGGCTGTCCGTCGGCGTTCTGCGTCTGCGCGTTCATCGGGACCTCTCTGAAGTCCGGACTCCCTGTCCCAGGGACGGCGAAAGCCCCGGGTCCAGTGGACTCCGGGGCTGCGGGTGATGGCGGGTGGGGCACTACGCGATCACGGGAGCCGGAGTCCGGGTCCCGTAAAAAAATCGCTCGCTGCTGTGCCGCACGGATTCAGTATGGCACAGGCGCGCCCGGCCGCCCGCGGAACGCCCGCACCCGCGCGTGCAGCACCAGGCTGATGAACAGCCAGAACAACGGCATCGCCGGCCAGAAGAAGAACGCGCCGCCGATCGCCCAGCGGACGATCAGCAAGGTCGCGAGCACGGCGACGATGCCGAGGTGGACGCGCAGCGCCGGGTGTTCGCGCAGCGCGGCCCGGGTCAGCGGCCAGCCGCCGCCGCGCGGCCGGGCAGGAGCCGGCCGGGGGAGATCGGCGGTGAGTTCGCCGAGTTCGTCGGTGTAGCGGGTGGCGTAGACCGTGCGCAGCCGCTCTTCCACCTCTTCGAGAGTGAGCCGTCCGTCGGAACCGGCGGCCTGGATGGTCTCGGCGACGCGCTCGCGATCGCCGTCGGAAGCCCTCAGCCGGGCGGGAATCTTGTCGTCCATGCCATTCGATGCTCCGCGCCGCGGCGGCGTCGCGCGTCGGACGCGAGGCGACACTGCGGCGTACGTCCGGAAGCGCAGGCCGACCCCGTGGCTGTTCCGGGACTGTCGTACCCCCGGGGTAGCGTTGACAGACGATGGACACCCTCTTCGATCTCCCCGCAGACCCGCCCGCCCGCCCTGCCCGGCCGGGAACCGCAGACCTGCTCGAGGACCTCAACCCCGCCCAGCGCGAGGCGGTGACGCACGCCGGAGGTCCGCTGCTGGTCGTCGCGGGAGCCGGATCGGGCAAGACGCGCGTGCTCACGCGCCGGATCGCCTACCTGCTCGGCCAGCGCGGCGTGCATCCGGGCGAGATCATGGCGATCACGTTCACCAACAAGGCCGCCGCCGAGATGCGCGAACGCGTCGCGGCGCTCGTCGGCAAGCGCGCGAACGCGATGTGGGTGTCCACGTTCCACTCGATGTGCGTGCGGATCCTGCGCCGCGAGGCGAAAACGCTCGGCATGTCGTCGAGTTTCTCCATCTACGACTCGGACGACACGAAGCGGCTCATCACGCTCGTGGCGCGCGATCTCGACATCGACCCGAAGAAGTACGCCGCGCGCACGCTCGCGGTGCACATCTCGAACCTGAAGAACGAGCTGGTCGATCCGGACGACGCGGTCTCGAAGGCGGCGAACGACCTGGAGCGGCGGGTCGCCGAGGTCTACACCGAGTACCAGCGCAGGCTGGCGAGCGCGAACGCGTTCGACTTCGACGACCTGATCATGCGGACAGTGTCGTTGCTGCAAGCGTTCCCGGACGTCGCGGAGTACTACCGGCGGCGCTTCCGGCACGTCCTGGTCGACGAGTACCAGGACACCAACCACGCGCAGTACACCCTGGTGCGCGCGCTCGCCGGCACCGAAGCCACGGACACCGGGATCGAGCCCGCCGAACTGTGCGTGGTGGGTGACGCGGACCAGTCCATCTACGCCTTCCGCGGCGCGACCATTCGCAACATCGAGGAATTCGAACGCGACTTCCCGAACGCGCACACGATTCTGCTGGAGCAGAACTACCGTTCCACGCAAACGATCCTGTCCGCGGCCAACGCGGTGATCGCCCGCAACCCCAACCGGCGCGCCAAGCGGCTGTGGACCGATTCGGGCGACGGCGAGAAGATCGTCGGCTACGTGTCGGACAACGACCACGACGAGGCCGCGTTCGTCGCGGGGGAGATCGACTCGCTGGCGGAGAAGGGCGAGGCGGACTACTCGGACGTCGCGGTGTTCTACCGCACCAACAACCAGTCGCGAGTGTTCGAGGAAATCTTCATCCGGCTGGGCCTGCCGTACAAGGTCGTCGGCGGCGTGCGGTTCTACGAACGGCGCGAAGTGCGGGACATGATCGCGTACCTGCGCGTCCTCGCGAATCCCGATGACACGGTTAGCCTGCGGCGGATTCTCAACGTCCCCAAGCGCGGCATCGGCGACCGCGCCGAAGCAGTCGTAGCGACGCACGCGGAACGGGAGCGAATCTCGTTCTGGGCCGCACTGCGCGACGCGGTGGACGACAAGGTGGCACTGCTGAACCCGCGCTCGGCCAAGGCGATCACCGGCTTCGTGACGCTGCTGGACGAACTGCAGGAGATGGCGTCGTCCGGCACCGAGGTCCACGACCTGCTCGAAGCGGTCCTTGAGCGCACCGGCTACCGCGCGGAGCTTGAGGAATCGGACGACCCGCAGGACGCGTCGCGCGTCGAAAACCTCACCGAACTGGTGACGGTGGCACGCGAATTTGCCGAGTTCACCGCCGAGGTCACCAACGACGAAAACGCGGAACTGGTCTTGGACGACGGCGTCCCGGCCCCAGGTTCGCTGCCTGCCTTCCTGGAACGAGTCTCGCTCGTCGCAGACGCCGACTCGATCCCGTCCCCAGACGGCGGCGAAGAAGGCGACGGCGGCGCGGGCGTGGTCACCCTGATGACCGTGCACACCGCCAAGGGCCTGGAATACCCGGTCGTCTTCTGCACCGGCTGGGAAGACGGAGTCTTCCCGCACATGCGCGCCCTGGGCGACCCGGCTGAACTTGCCGAGGAACGCCGCCTGGCCTACGTGGCGATCACCCGTGCGCGGCAACGACTTTACGTATCCCGCGCCCTCACCCGGTCGGCGTGGGGACAGCCGCAGATGAACCCCGCGTCCCGCTTCCTGGACGAGCTGCCACCGGACCTGGTCGACTGGCGCCGCCTGGAACCGTCCTCCCCAGGCTTCGGCAACTTCGGCTCCTCGTCCGGTTCCTCGTCAGGCCCCCGAGCCGCGACGACGTGGGGCCGCCGGTCCTCCTCGTCGTCGACGTCCTCGAGCTCGCCGTTCGGCAAGGCGTGGAAGGACACGGTGGCGCTGAAGCTGGACGTCGGAGACCGCGTAAGCCACGACAAGTACGGCCTGGGCACGGTTATTTCTTGCGACGGCATCGGCCCCCGTGCGACGGCGACGATCGACTTCGGCGCTTCCGGGAAGGTCCGGTTGATGTTGATCGGCAGTGTGCCGATGGTCAAACTCTGAGGTCTGCTGGCTTTCGGCTACGACACTTTCGGCTGCTGCTGTTTCGACTCGCCAGCGGCTGTGGCTACGGCTGCTGTGACTGTTACGGCTAGCGCGGCTTCGGTGGTTTGATCCTCCGTGCCGTGCCGTGCCGTGCCGTGCCGTGCCGTGCCGTGCCGTGCCGTGCCGTGCCGTGCCGTGCCGTGCCGTGCCGTGCCGTGCCGTGCCGTGCCGTGCCGTGCCGTGCCGTGCCGTGCCGTGCCGTGCCGTGCCGTGCCGTGCCGTGCCGTGCCGTGCCGTGCCGTGCGTGCCGTGCCGTGCCGTGCCGTGCCGTGCCGTGCCGTGCCGTGCCGTGCCGTGCCGTGCCGTGCCGTGCCGTGCCGTGCCGCGGCCCGGGGCGCGATTCTCCGCAGTCCGGCGCGTCAGAGCGGGACTGTCCAAGCTGACTGGCCAGAGTGAGCACTGGCCGCCGCCAACACCGCAGCACTGCTCTGGGCTCCACGCTGCCTTTCGCGCAGCGGTGCCCCTCAGCTCCAATTGCCTCTCCAGGCGTCAGCCCCCGCACGTCTGGCGCGCGATGCCTCCAGCCCGCGGCAAGTCACCCCTGTCGGTACCGCGAGCCTTCCTCCCCGCGAAGCCTTCCTCGTCGTCCTCCAGCGCAGGCCCACTCGCCCTAGTTTTCCCTCTGGCTGTGCCAAAACCCGGCGTTGCCCGGGGCACTGCGCGGCTCCCGCCTGTTCCCAGCCTCCTGCCGCAGCCCACTCCTGCCCGCCCCGTCCGGGACATCTTTCGCCGGACCGAGTGAACTCCCCATCGAACCCGCTGATCTTGTCGGTCCCCTCCGGCAAACTGAGTTCATCGAACATAAGTTCGATGAAATGCGGTAGACTGCAGAAGGGACGCAGGGGATGGACGCGGTGCTGTTTGGGGTATTTGCCGCTGGGGTACAGGAGTACTTGAGGAGAGTCGCGGGGACGGTTGCCGTGGGGACGGCAGCTTGGCCAGCTCGGGACGTGCCAGGGGATGTGGCACGGCTGGCCGCAGCATGGCGCGCGCTGCTGAGACAGCACGCATTAGGACCAGACGGCAGATGCGTCGTCTGCGGAGGAACATCGCGCGCTGACGAGGGACTCGCGCGATGGATGCCATGGCGAAGACGCGCGGACCTGTGCACAGTGTGGCAGGTAGCAGTCGCCTACTTCGTCCGTCGCCTGCCGGGCAGCGATCCGTGACGCCATCGCCTGACAGCTGAAAGTCTCGCTCAGGCCGGGCAGAGATCGTTGGAACTCGTCGCCGATTGTTCGGGCCGATGGCCATGCGGTGCGACTAACCGACGGAATCCCAGTTCACGGACGAGCCTGTCGACACCAGGCCTCGCGATGACACGCGCCGCCAGAGTTCCTCACGCACAAAGGCGTTTCCACTACGAGCAGCCAAGAAAGGATCCGTACGAACCAAACTCAGTCGATGGTGCCCGCGCGGCGGCGGGCACCACTGCGCCGATCGCCCGGCGAACAGGAAATGCGGTCTGGCTCAGACGTTCACGCCGCGGGCGGCAAGCCACGGGCGCGGGTCGATCTTCTTGGTGCCGTCCTGCCACACCTCGAAGTGCAGGTGCGGGCCGGTGCTCTCGCCGCGGTTGCCGATCTCGGCGATCTGCTGGCCGCACTTGACCTTCTGGCCCTCGCGGACGGAGAAGCTGTTCATGTGGCCGTAGACCTGGATGGTGCCGTCGTCGAGCTGGATGCGCACCCAGAGGCCGAAACCGCTGGCGGGGCCTGCCTGGATGACGGTGCCGTCGGAGGCGGCGTAGATCGGGGTGCCGATCGAGTTGGCGATGTCGATGCCGAGGTGGCTCGTGCCCCAGCGGGCGCCGAAGCCGGAGGTGAACGTGCCGTGAGCGGGCATGCAGGTCTTCGGGCGGGCGGCCTCTTCGGCGGCCTGGCGCGCGGCTTCGGTTTCCGCCTGCACGCGGGCCTTGGTGACCTTGGCGCTGTCGGCCATCTTCGCGGCTTCGGCGGAGGCGTCGACGGCGTGCCCGGCCGGCAGCAGTTCGGGAGCTCCCCCGGAGCCCGCGCTGCCGAGGGTGAACGAGGCGCTCGCGTTCTGTGCGTTGGCGAGCGGGGTGACCGCGGCGTCGGAATCTCCGCCGCTGGTGGACTTGAGGGTCTGCCCGGCGGCGGCTGCGGCGAACGCGCCAGCCGCGACGGCGGCGACCACGACCCGTCCGCGAAGCGCGGAGGAGGGCGGGGCGATGCGGTGCTGCCCCCGGACGCGGATGACTGCACCGTCCAGTGCGTCTTTCAGCGCCGGGGAAGGGGCTTGGCCGCCGGGGGAGCGGTGTGAAGCCAAGACAGGGCCTTCCATCGTCGGGGAGCCGGGCGGAAACGGACTCGGGCGGGGGATCCCGTGAACGAACCTCGGGGGTGATTCGCTCAGCGTCCTGCTTCGTGACCTGACTGTAATGGGGACCGCAGGACAGTAACGAAGCGGCGCCTCAATGAGCAAGACGCGACCAGGCTTTCGGCCGAACGAGTGGCGCTCATCGCGCGTCTAGCTGTGGAAACTACCCAAAGTTAATCGGAAACTACTTCGCCGTTTGTGGCTTGAGTCACATACCTTCGGATGGCCCAACGCCCCTGAGGGCCCTCCCGGCGGTCTCGCGGACGAAATAACCGGCCACCCCGGTGCGTTGAAGCAGTTTCACGGCGAATCTTGTGATGCCGGTCACTCACGGTAAGCCCCGCGGGTTCTGAGCGGTGCGGCCGGTTACCTGCCCTCCCCGGCAGGCCCCGGCCGTCCCTGTCCCCGATCTCGGCCGACCGTCCCCACGATCTGCCGAGCCTGTCGCCCCCTCCGCGACCCGGCCTGATTGCCTGTCCCGGCAGGCACTGGCCGTCTCCGTTCCTGGCAGGTCCTCCCCGGCCTGCCAGGAACGGAGTTCGCGGCTCCCTTCCGCGACGCGGCCGTTCACCTGCCCTCCCCGGCAGGCCTCGGCCCCTCCATCTCGGTCCCGGCAGGCCGTCCCCACGACCTTCCGGCACCCGCCGCGGCTCCCCTCCGCGACCGGGTCGGGCACCTGCCACGAACAGGCATCCGACCTCGTCCATCGCCCCCGCGATGTGTCCCCGTGCTTCGCCCCGTGCCGAAGTGACGCCCCGAACGCCACTCCCTTACGCGACTTCCCCGAAGTTTTTTCCCGACGCTCCCTCCGGCGCTCCAGTCCCTCTTGCCGTCGAGACCTCCGGCCCGCGCCCCTCTTACGCGGATCGGCGGAATTTTTTCTTCGCACCCGTCAGACGCGCGGGAACGGCCAAAGGTTCATCCCGCGGCGAATTCACCTGGAAGTGCGTTCCGGCCTGGTCGAGGCGGCCCTGCTGTCCCCGCGCCGGGGCCGGTCCTTGCTAGCGTCGCGAGCGATGACTCCGCCGACCCCAGAGCCTTCCGACGGCGATTCCGCCCCGGACACCCCGGGCCGTCCCGCCGGACCCCGGCGTCCCAGCCTCGCCGAGCGCAAGGCCGCCGCCCGAGCCCGAGCCCGCCGCGACGCCGACCGCGCGAAATCGGATCCCGCCGACTCGTCCCGTCGCAGCGGGACGGATCCTGCTGGACGTTCGGCCGACTCACCCGGCGGCACCGAGCCGACCTCGACAAGTCCCGCCGAGTCGCCTAGCCGTGGCGAGGAGACTTCCGCTGAAAGCTCAGCCGACCGCGACCAGTCCGCTGCGGGAAGCCTGGCAAGCCGGGAACCTGCCGCCGGGCAACGGCGTGACGAGGCAGGTCTGGCTAGCCGGAAGCCCGCCGCCATCCCTGACGAGCAGAGGTCTGCGCCCCGGACCATCCCCAGCCGCCAGGACGCTGACCGCCGAGACGCAAACGGCCGAAGCGCAGACCGTCGCGACGCGGACCGCGAAGACGCAAGCCGTCGAGACACAAGCCGTAAAGGCGAGACCCTCCTAGACCTAACCGACCAACCCCCCTCCCCAAGACTCCAAGCCGCCACCGCCCTCCTCGCCGTCGGCTCCCTGGCCCTGGCCGCAGGCGCCATCGCCCCGGTCTCACCGGACGCCGGGCCCGGCTACCTCTCCTGGCCACTCCTCGTCATCCTCGCCGTCGTCCCAGCCGGAATCGCAGTCGCCGCAGCCCGAAGCGGCCGCTACGGACTGGCAGCAGGTCTCGTCACCGGACTCGCCGCTCTCGCACCGGGCAGGCTGATCCTCGATCTCCAATTCCTCGTCAACGGCTCCAAAACCATCCGCCCCGAGCTGTACCTCCCGGACCGCCTGCTCGACCGCAGTGGTGTCGGCATCGGGTTCTGGCTGCTGATCGCCGGGCATCTGCTGACGCTCGCCGCCGGGATAGTGGCCGCGCGCGTCGTGCTGGAGCGCAACGAGATCGCTGGCGGCGACGACAAACGCCGGTGGCGACTGATCATTCCGCTGCTCGCCGTCGTGGCAGCAGTCGGATTGCTGATGACCCCGGTCCTCTCGGACGACCCGTTTCTCCTTGCGCGGTCAGCATTCGAGGGCCCGGGGCTGGCACTCGCCGGGTACCTCCTCCTCGCCGGCGCGCTGCCGGTCGCCGCGGTGCTCGGGGTTTTCGCCGGCTCCGACGGTGTCGCTCGCGGGACGCTCGGCGGGATTGTCGCGGCGGTGCTTGCCGTCGCGGTGCCGACGTTGGTCGCCGGGTTCGCCGTGCCCGGGCTGGAGGTCTCGACGGGCGCGTATCTCGCCGTCGTGCCGATGGTGCTGGTCCTCGTCCTCACTCCACTTGCGACACCGCAGCAGACGCAAACCGAGCGCACCGACCTGGCCGGCGAGGCGCGCGTCCCGGGGCTCACCATCTGGCGCGCGCTCACCGGGCTGCTCGCGTTGCTGACCGGGGTCGCGGCGGCGATCGGTGCGTACGCTCCGCAGCTCGGCAGCAGCACGGACAGTCCGGCTCGGCTGCAGCTGCTGGTCGCGGCAATTCTTGTCGTGCTGCCAACACCTTTCCTTCTCTCCCGCCGCACCGCGCCGATCGCGCGCGGAATTCTCGCGGTGTTGTGGGCCGGCGTCGTTCTCGCGGGAACGGCGGTTCTCAGCACGGCCATCACCGCCTCCGAAGCGACCGGGCTCGGCGGGCTGGGCGGCGCGATCAGTTATCACCTCGGCGCGGGTGCCGTTTTCACCGCGATCGCGCTCGGACTCGCCGGGCTTACCGGATTGGCCGCGGTGATCACCGGCGTCGTGGAACGCGATGACACCGGTACCGAAGGGGCGCGTTCCGCCGCGCTCATTCCGGCCGGAATCACCGCGGTGCTGGCGATCGCGGCGTTCGGCACGCCGGTGTTCACCGCGCAGGATTACGCGCCGCCCGGTCTCTGGTCCGATTTCGACACTCCGTCGTGGGGATTGCTCGCCGCGCTGCTCGTCGTTCTCGGGACGCTCGGGTTGAGCGTTCGTTCACGGCCTGGTGCCGCGGCGGCGGGACTGGCGGGCGCGGCACTGCTCCTTGCCTTGCGCGTCGCCGAGATTCCGCTGGTCAGCATCCTGTTCTACGCCGCGAAGCCGGGTGCGGGTTTCTGGCTCGGGCTCGCCGCGACAGCAGCGGCAGTGATCACCGCTGTCATCGCGGCCGCCGGTGCGAAGAAGTGAGTCCGCGACGCGTCGTCCTCGTCGAGTTGGCCGAAGAAACCGCGGCGATTCCGTTGGCGCGATTGCTGCGCGACGCCGGTCTCGAAGTCGTCCACGTAGGACACCTCGACACAGCGGAAAAGATCGTGCGCACCACCGAACAGGAGGATCCAGACATTCTGGGCCTCCTCGGCGGTCCCGTGCCCGAAGGCCTCGCGGAAGCGCTCTCCGGCACCGCGGTGATCGAGTTGGGCTCCGAAAGTGCCGAAAAGGCCGCTGAAATGCTTGTCGGTGGGCGGTCTCACACCCTCGGCACACCCTCTGACCGCGCACGGTGACCGACTTCACCAGGTGCGGCGTCCCCTGCGTCTGCGCTGGTCGCTAACCTCGACTGGTCCGACAGCGCGGTCCGGAAAACGGACCACCACAGTGGCGTGTCGTCAGGAGACTGGAGTAGTGGACCTCTACGAGTACCAGGCGAGGGATCTCTTCGCCGCCCACGGAGTACCGGTTCTGCCGGGCGCCGTGGCAAGCACCCCGGAAGAAGCCAAGGCCGCCGCGGAGCAGATCGGCACCCAGGTCGTCGTCAAGGCGCAGGTGAAGGTCGGCGGCCGGGGCAAGGCGGGCGGCGTCAAGCTGGCCCAGACGCCCGACGAGGCGAAGGAGAAGGCGGAAGCCATCCTCGGCCTCGACATCAAGGGCCACATCACGCACCGCGTGCTGGTGGCGGAAGCCTCGGACATCGCGTCCGAGTACTACTTCTCCTTCCTGCTCGACCGCGCCAACCGCACCTTCCTCGCGATGGCGTCGTCCGAGGGCGGCATGGAGATCGAGCAGCTCGCGGTCGAGCGCCCGGACGCGCTCGCCAAGATCCCGGTCGACGCGATCAAGGGCGTCGACAAGGCCACCGCGCTCGAGATCCTCAAGGCGGGCAACTTCCCGGCCGAGATCATCGACGAGGCCGCCGACGTCGTGGTGAAGCTGTGGGAGACCTTCGTCTCCGAGGACGCCACCCTGGTCGAGGTCAACCCGCTGGTCCGCGACCCGCAGGACAAGATCATCGCCCTCGACGGCAAGGTCACCCTCGACGAGAACGCCTCCTTCCGCCACCCGGCGCACGAGGAGCTCGTCGACAAGCAGGCCGAGAACCCGCTCGAGGCGAAGGCCAAGGCCAAGAACCTCAACTACGTCAAGCTCGACGGCGAGGTCGGCATCATCGGCAACGGCGCGGGCCTCGTGATGTCCACTTTGGACGTCGTGGCGTACGCGGGCGAGAAGCACGGCGGCGTGAAGCCCGCCAACTTCCTCGACATCGGCGGCGGCGCGTCGGCCGAGGTCATGGCGGCCGGGCTGGACGTCATCCTCAACGACACCGACGTGAAGAGCGTGTTCGTGAACGTCTTCGGCGGCATCACCGCCTGCGACGCGGTCGCGAACGGCATCGTCGAGGCGCTGAAGATCCTGGGCGACGAGGCCACCAAGCCGCTGGTCGTCCGCCTGGACGGCAACAACGTCGTCGAGGGTCGCCAGATCCTGGCCGACGCGAACCACCCGCTGGTCACCGTGGTGGACACAATGGACAACGCGGCCGACAAGGCTGCCGAGCTCGCCGCGGCAGGTGCGTGAGATGTCGATCTTCCTCAACGAGAACAGCAAGGTCATCGTCCAGGGGCTCACCGGCTCCGAGGGCATGAAGCACGCGACCAAGATGCTGAAGTCCGGCACCAACATCGTGGGCGGCGTCAACGCCCGCAAGGCCGGCCAGACGGTCACCGTCGAGGGCAAGGACCTCACCGTGTTCGGCACGGTCGAGGAGGCCATCAAGGAGACCGGCGCCGACGTGTCGGTCATCTTCGTGCCGCCGAAGTTCGCCAAGGACGCGGTCATCGAGGCGATCGACGCCGAGATCCCGCTGGCGGTCGTCATCACCGAGGGCATCCCGGTGCACGACTCGGCCTACTTCTGGGCGCACGCGGTCGCGACCGGCAACAAGACCCGGATCATCGGGCCGAACTGCCCCGGCGTGATCAGCCCCGGCAAGTCGAACGCGGGCATCATCCCGGCCGACATCACCGGTCCTGGCTCGATCGGCCTCGTGTCGAAGTCGGGCACGCTGACCTACCAGATGATGTACGAGCTGCGCGACATCGGCTTCTCCACCGCTGTCGGCATCGGCGGCGACCCGGTCATCGGCACCACCCACATCGACGCCCTCGAGGCGTTCGAGAAGGACGCCGACACCAAGGTCATCGTGATGATCGGCGAGATCGGCGGCGACGCCGAGGAGCGGGCCGCGGCCTACATCAAGGAGAACGTGACCAAGCCGGTCGTCGGCTACGTCGCGGGCTTCACCGCCCCTGAGGGCAAGACGATGGGCCACGCGGGCGCGATCGTCTCCGGTTCGTCCGGCACCGCCGCGGCGAAGAAGGAGGCCCTCGAGGCCGCCGGCGTCAAGGTCGGCAAGACCCCGAGCGAGACCGCGGTTCTCGCCCGGGAGCTGTACAACAGCCTCGGCTGACCAGCAGCGACTCCACTGGCGGAGGCCGGGCACCGACACGGTGCCCGGCCTCCGTCGTTTCCGCCCGCAACCGATCCGGTGTCCGGTGCGTCCAACGACGCGGACGCCCAGCGCGGATGCGCTAGCGTGCAGTCACTCGTGAGCGGGGGACGCCGCCGGTGCACCCCGGGTGCCTCAAGATCCCGAACCGCCGGTCGATGAGACAGGAGAGCTTCCGATGACCTTCCCCAGTGGCGGGCCCGGCTACCCTCAGCAGGGCCAGCCGTCCCAGGGACCGCCCCCGTCGGGCGGGTTCCCGCAGCAGCCCCAGCCGCAGCAGGGTCCGCCTGCCGCGGGTGCCGGTGCGCCGCCGAACCTTCCGCTGCTGCTGTCCCTCGGCGTGGCCGGGCTCGGCCTGGTGCAGTACTTCCTCGGCTTCGCTTCCGAGGCGGGCACGGCCGGGCAGCCCATTCTGTTCCTGCTCGTCGGCGGTCTGCTGTCGGCGCTGAACCTGCTGCCCAAGGGACCGAAGACGCTGCCTTTCGCCGCGCTGTTCAGCGTGGTCGGCGGGCTGGGCGCGCTCGACGCCGTCATCTCCGGGCGGTCGTCCGCCATCGTGATCGTGGTGCTGATCCTCGGTCTGCTGCAGGCGGCCGCGTCGGTCGCGGTGCTGCTGTTCGAGTACAACGTGCTCAAGCCGCCGACGCCGCAGCCGTCCGCTCCGGCGTACCAGCAGCCCTACGGCCAGCAGGGCCAGTACCAGCCGACGCAGTACCAGCCGGCTCCCGGCCAGCAGGGTCAGCAGCCGCCCGCTCCGGGACAGCAGCCGCCCGCTACTCCGCCGCCGGGCGGACAGGCCACGACGTACGCGCCGCAGCAGGGCCAGTTCTTCCAGCCGCCCGCGGACCAGAACAAACCGGGCACGCCGCCCGGAGGTTTCGGACAGCAAGGCTGAAACCCCTTCGCATCACCCACCCGCTGTGACTCTCCGTGTCACAGCGGGTGTTTTTCTTGGCCCGGTGCCACGACCGGGTGGGCGTTGGATTCGCCACGTCCGCCCGGCGGCGTGCCTCACCCGGACGGCCGAGTGCGGATGTCATGGTCGAGGACATGCAGGTGCTCACCAGTCCCGGACGCCCCGCGGGCGACGAGCCGGTGGGCGACTCCCTTGACCAGGATGTTCCCCGGTTCCGGGTGTTGCTCGCCGCGGCGCTCGGCCCGCTCGTCACCGGCTACGCGGTGGTCGCCACGCTGCTCGCGCTCGTCACCCTGACCGCCCAGCACGCGGTCTTCTCCGCGGGCGGCGTGCTGCTGTCGGCGGGACCTGGCTGGCTGGCCGCCTATCAGGTCGAACTCGGGATCGGCGGCCATCCGCTCGGGATGCTGCCGCTGCTGCCGACGATCGGGGTGGTGCTGCTGGTCGCGCGCGCGGCGGCCAAGGCCGTGCGACGGCTTCGCTGCGCCAGGCTGCGGCACGCGGTCCCGTTGATCGCCACGATTTCCGGCGCGCATCTGCTGTTCGGAGTGCTGATTTCGCTGCTGTCGATCGGCGAACCGGTACGGGCGAATTTCTGGCTCGCCGCGGTGGTGCCCGCCGTGATCTCCGGACTCGCGGCCACCGGCGGGGTGCTTCGCCGGTTCGGGATGCCGCGGGTGCTCGCCGACCGGCTCGATCCGCTGGCTCTTCGCGGCCTGCGCGCGGGCCTGCTCGGACTGTTCGCGCTGCTGGCCGCTGGCGCGTTGACGCTGACCGCCGCCACGGCGCTGTCCGCGCGCACGGTGTCCAGCCTGTTCGAGCCGTCGTTCGGGAGCAGCTTCGGCCTGTTCCTGCTTTCCCTGCTGTACCTGCCGAACGCCGTGGTCGCCGCGATGTCGTTCGTGAGCGGACCCGGGTTCAGCATCGGCAGTCTCGACGTGCACCTCATCGGCTACCGCGGCGGTTCCGTCCCCGGGGTTCCGCTGCTCGGCGGCATTCCCGAGCACGCCGCGTCGTGGTGGCCGGTGCTGCTGGTGCTGCCGCTGGCGGTCGGCGTGCTGGTGGGCTGGTCGGTCCGCGCGGTGGACGAGGATCCGGCGGCGCGGCTGCGGGTCGTGGTCGTCGCGGGCGCGGTCGTCGGATTCGGCTGCGTGCTGCTGGGCACGCTCGCCGGCGGACGGCTCGGCGACGGTCCGTTCGACCCGGTCAGCGTGCCGGTCGGGGTGGCGTCGATCGTCGCGTTCTGCTGGATCGTCATTCCGGCCGGATTCGTGGCCTTCTTCGCGGGGGCGCACGCTCCGATGCAGCCGGTGGGCTCGCTCGAGGTGGAGGACGAGGCTGAACCTGAACCTGAAGCCGAGTCCGAGTCGGCTGAGTCCGAGGATGCTGAGGAGTCCGAGTCTGAGTCCGACGAGGACGTCGCGGATACGGACGAGGCCGAGGAATCCGAAGATCCCGAAGAGCCTGCCGAAGAATCCGACGAGGCCTCGGCCGAGGGCGACGAGGACTTCGACGCCGAGGCCGACGCGGAACTGGGCCTCGACCTGCCGGAGGACGAGCCGGAAACCCCCGCCGAAGAGCCGGACGCTGTGACCGAGTCCACCGAGGACTCCGGCGACGCGAAGCCCGCCGAGGACGACCGTTAGGGTTGGGGCGACCTGGTGAAGCGCCGTGCGCCCGAGGCGTACCGCCGTGCAAGGAGCCCGTTCTGGCCAGCCGCTTGGAACTGCCCACTCCGGTGAAGATCGTCGTGCTCGCGTCCGGTTCCGGCACGCTGCTGCAGGCTGTGCTCGACGCGGCCGGGCAGCCCGGGTTCCCGGCCGCCGTCGTCGCGGTCGGCGCGGATCGCACCGGCATCGAGGCGCTCGCGCGGGCGGAACGGGCGGACGTGCCGTCGTTCACCGTGCGCGTCGCCGACCATCCGGACCGGGCCGCCTGGGACCGCGCGCTCGCCGAGGCCGTCGCGGCTTATCAGCCCGACCTCGTGGTGTCCGCGGGTTTCATGAAGATCCTCGGGCCGGAGTTCCTGTCGCGGTTCGCGGGCCGCGTGATCAACACCCACCCCGCGCTGCTGCCGTCGTTCCCCGGGATGCACGCGGTCGCCGACGCGCTGGCCGCGGGCGTGCGCGTCACCGGATCGACGGTGCATTTCGTCGACGCCGGGGTGGACACTGGCCCGGTCATCGCCCAGGAGGCGGTGCCGGTGGAGACCGACGACACCGAAGACGTCCTGCACGAGCGGATCAAAGCCGTGGAACGCAGGCTGCTGGTTGAAACGATCGAGCGACTCGGCCGTGGTGGGTGCACCGTGGACGGACGAAAGGTGAGGTTTTCGTGAGCACAGCACAGGGACGGCGCCCGGTCCGGCGCGCGCTGATCGGCGTCTCGGACAAGGCCGGCCTGCTCGAGCTCGCGACCGGCCTGCACGCGGCCGGCGTGGAGATCGTGTCGACCGGCGGCACGGCGAAGGTCATCGCGAACGCCGGGGTTCCGGTCACGCCGGTCGAGCAGGTCACCGGGTTCCCCGAGTCGTTCGACGGCCGGGTCAAGACGCTGCACCCGCGCGTGCACGCCGGCCTGCTCGCCGACCAGAGCAACGACGACCACGTCGCGCAGCTGAAGCAGCTCGACATCGCGGCGTTCGACCTGCTCGTGGTGAACCTGTACCCGTTCCAGGCGACTGTCGCGTCCGGCGCGAGCTTCGAAGACTGCGTCGAGAACATCGACATCGGCGGCCCCGCGATGGTGCGCGCGGCCGCGAAGAACCACGGCAGTGTCGCTGTCGTCGTGGACCCGGCGCGGTACGCGTGGGTGCTTGAGCAGGTCTCCGCGGGCGGCTTCGAACTCTCGGACCGCAAGCGGCTCGCTGCGCAGGCGTACGCGCACACGGCTGCGTACGACACGGCTGTCGCTTCGTGGTTCGCCAACGCGTACGCGCCTTCGGACGACAGCGGCTTCCCGGACTTCCTCGGCGCGACGTGGGACCGTGCGGACGTACTGCGCTACGGCGAGAACCCGCACCAGAAGGCGGCGCTGTACCGCGGCGCGCAGCCGGGCCTCGCGCACGCGGAGCAGCTTCACGGCAAGGCGATGTCGTACAACAACTACGTCGACACTGACGCCGCGCGTCGGGCCGCCTTCGACTTCTCCGAGCCGGCTGTCGCGATCATCAAGCACGCCAACCCGTGCGGGATCGCTGTTGGCACGGACGTCGCCGAAGCGCACCGCAAGGCGCACGCCTGCGACCCGGTGTCCGCGTACGGCGGCGTGATCGCCACGAACCGGCCGGTGAGCGTCGCGGCGGCGGAGCAGATCGCCGAGGTGTTCACCGAGGTCGTGCTCGCCCCCGACTTCGAGCCGGAAGCGCTGGAGATCTTGCAGCGCAAGAAGAACGTGCGGCTGCTGAAGCTGCCCGCGATCGAGAACGCGTCCCCGGTGGAGTTCCGGCCGATCTCCGGCGGCGTCCTCGTGCAGACCGCCGACGCGATCGACGCCCCCGGCGACGACCCGGCGAACTGGACGCTGGCCACCGGCTCGCCCGCCGACGAGCAGACCCTGGCGGACCTGGAGTTCGCGTGGCGTGCGCTGCGCGCGGTGAAGTCCAACGCGATCCTGCTGGCGCACGAGCAGGCGACCGTCGGCGTCGGCATGGGCCAGGTCAACCGCGTCGACTCGTCGCGGCTGGCGGTCGCGCGGGCGGGCGACCGGGCGAAGGGCTCGGTCGGTGCCTCGGACGCGTTCTTCCCGTTCCCGGACGGGCTCGAGGTGCTGATCGAGGCGGGCGTGCGAGCCGTCGTGCAGCCCGGCGGGTCCATCCGCGACGCCGAGGTGATCGCCGCCGCCGAGGCCGCCGGGATCACGCTGTACCTCACCGGAACGCGCCACTTCGCGCACTGAGTTTTTCGCTGACCGGCCGGGACCTTCGGGTCCCGGCCGGTTTTTCATCCCTCGCGCAAGATCGCGTAGACGACCTCGTCGCGGTAACCGCCGTCGCGCCAGGTGACCTGGCACAGCAGGCCTTCGCGATGGAAGCCGGTCTTCTCGAGCGTGTGCTGCCCGGCGACGTCCTCACTGTCGACGAAGGCTTCGAGCCGGTGCGCACGGGTGTGCCGGAAGAGCTGGTCGACGAGCAGCTGGTACGCCTTCGCGGCGGTGCCGTGGCCGCGATAGTCAGGCAGCAACGCGACCCCGACCCGGAAGCACCCGCCGGCAGGCCCGCCCCGGTCGGCCGCCTCCCAGGTAGCCATCCCGGCGACGACCGAGTCGACAGTCACCGCGACCGCACTCGACGCCGGGCTGAGGAACCCGTCCTCGGCGAACCGGCGCCGTGCCTGCGGTCCGGTGAACCTCGTCCACTGGAAGGTCCCGGCGCCGTCCGGGTCCGTGGAGAACCGGTCGAGCACCGGAAGGTCAGCTTCGGCGAAACCCCGCAGGGCGATGTGTCCTGTCTTCATCAGGGTTCCCAGTGTAAAGAGCGGTTTTCCTGGTGTCCGGTGATCTTCCGGGTTCTTTCTCCGTGCGCGCTTGACAGGCGGGGGAGGGCGGGTGAGACTAGATGGTGTCGAACGGGTGTTCGATACTGTTCGGCGCAGTGGTGTGTTGTGGGTGCGATTTGTTGGGTGACCGTGCGGTTTCCGCACGGATGAGGATGCGGAACCGCCTTCCCCGCGGTGTGCCGGCGTCCGTCCCAGGCCAGGTGTGACGACCTGTCCCGGGACGGACCGTCGGCCAATCCCGGCGGAAGGAGAAACCGGTGACGACCGGAGCGGCTTCGGGGGCTGCTTCTTCGGGGTTTGCTTCGGAGATCGCGGAAGGTGCAGAGGTTTTCTCGGCCGCGGGGGCGGCTGGTAAGCCTGGGGGGACTTCCGCGGACGGTGCCTCGGCTGGTTTTGCGGACGGTGTCTCGGCTGGTTTTTGGGAAGCGGGCGAGGCTCCGACTCTGGCCGGGGTGGCTTCGGGGGCGGGCGGCGCTGTTGCGTTGGCTGCGGGAGCTTCGGCGGCGGGTGGTTCTTCGGCCGTCGCCGAGATGGCTTGGGGAGCCTCGGCGGCGAACGGTTCTTCGGCCGTGGCCAGGGTGGCTTCGGGAGCTAGGGGAGTTCCGGAAGCGGCCGGGGCGGCGTTGGGAGCGAGCAGTACTTCGGCTTTGACTGGGGCGGTGTCGGGAGAAGGCGCCGCGGTGGCTCTGGCCGAGGCTGCTTCCGCGACGAGCGACTCTCCGGCGGTGCCCGGAAACCTGCGCACCCCAGTTCTTCCTGCTGACTCTGCCACGACCGATCTCCTTGGCACCGCAAGGAAATCACCTCTGCTGAAGCAGGCATCTCGGGAGATCTTCTCCGCCGCGGAACCTTCCGCGCCCACGAGCGTGCCGGAGGCGCGGCCGGCACGCTCGTGGGAAGTACTGGTGCCGTGGTCGGCGCTCGAAGCCTTGGCGAAGGAACGGACGCCAGTCGCCGCGATGTCCGGGAGTTCCCCGAGCCTGAAGTTCTCCTTGGGGGAGAACGGATCCCGCACCCGGCTGGGTACAGCGTTCGAACCATGGACACCCGCCACCTCCGGCAAGGCAGCGGAAGCCAGGTCGCCCACCGAGCTTCGTTCGCAGGCCCGGTCGGCCGAATCCGGCCGCGAGCTCCGTCCTGCCGGTACTGCCTCGCGCGCGTCCAGCGGACCTGATTCACTGCAGCCTTCCGCTCGGGGTCACTCGTCTGCTGAACGCGATTCGCCGCCTCAACCTGAATCGGAGCCGCCAACTCGTCTTCGCTCGCTCACTCCGCCGTCTCAGCTGCGCCCGGAAACTTCTCCCACCCCGCTAACTGAGCCCAGCCAGGAAACTCCCCCCGAACCCTCGAAACTCCGCCCCCCAACCCGGCTCCGCCCCACGGACCCACCCTCACCGGCAGATCCGGCACACCCGCTGGCCAAACTGACCGCCCTCCCTGGCGTCAGCACTGCCAGCACCGTCGCCGCCGAGCGGGCTTCCCGGGCCGACTGGGGGCAGGCTGCCGGGCGGATGCTTCCGGTGGCTCCAGCCCTGGCCGATCTCCTCCCCGGAGCCGGATTGCGCCGCGGAAGCGTCGTCGCGGTTCACCACTCCACCTCGCTGCTGTTCGCATTGCTCGCGGAGGCGACCGCCGCCGGGGCGTGGGCGGCGGTGGTCGGGGCCCCGTCGCTGGGGATTGTCGCGGCGGCCGAGCACGGCGTCGTCGTCTCGCGGCTCGCGTTGGTTCCTCAGCCGGGGGCCGAATACCCGGCGGTGATGGCCGCTTTGCTCGACGGCGTCGACCTCGTCGTCACCGAACCCCGGTCAGTCAGGCCGGACGTCGCGCGCCGGCTCGCGGCTCGGGCTCGGCATCGCGGGGCCGTGCTGCTTTCGCTGGGGCCCTGGCCTTCCGCCGACGTCGAGCTGCACTGCGCCCCAGGCACCTGGACCGGGGTGCTCGAGCACGGTGCCGGACACCTCCGTTCCCGCCCGGTCGAAGTACACGCCCGCGGACGCGGTGCAGCAGCTCGGCCTCGGTCGGCATCGGTGCTTCTTCCTGGCCAGGACGGTCGGGTTTCCCGGGGCGAGAAGCGCGTCGCGGCGCGGGAAGAGGCGGTCGGGTGAACCAGAGTGTCCACAAAGGACAGAAGGATCCGCGCCGCCATCCCGTGCGGATGCTGGTCTTGTGGTGCCCGGACTGGCCCGCGGTCGCTGCCGTCGCCGCGGCGGGGAGCGTGCTTACCCAGCCGGCGGCGGTGTTCCATGCCAACCGGGTCGTGGCGTGCACTGCGGTCGCGCGGGCGCGGAACATCCGGCGCGGCATGCGTCGGCGAGAAGCGGAATCCCAGTGTCCTGACCTGGCGGTGTTCGGCGTAGACGAGGCGCGGGACGCACGGTTTTTCGAGAATGTCGCGTCGGCGGTGGAGGAACTGGTCGTCGGGCTGGAAGTGGTGCGGCCCGGGTTGCTCGCGGTTCCTGTCGCGGGGGCGGCCGGGTATTTCGGCGGCGAACCGCAGCTCGCGGAGAAACTGGTGGACCAGGTGGCCGCGGCGGCGGGAGTCGAATGCCAGGTCGGCGTGGCGGAAGGACTGTTCGCGGCGACGCTGGCCGCACGGCAGGGGGCGCTGGTCGAACCTGGGCGGAGCGCCGAATTTCTCGCTCCGTTGCCGGTGACTGAGCTGGACCAGCCGGATGCCGAGCGCGCGGATCTGGTCGGCCTGCTCGTCCGGCTCGGGTTGCGCACGCTCGGCGCCTTCGCCGAACTCGGCGAGCGGGACGTGGCCGCTCGTTTCGGGCGCACCGGCGTGCTCGCCCATCGGCTGGCCCGGGGGCTGTCCGACCGGCCGCCGTTGCGCCGCAGTCCGCCGCCGGAACTGTCGCTTGCCGAATCGTTCGATCCGGTGCTTGCCCGGGTGGACGTCGCCGCGTTCATGGCCAAAAAACTCGGCGCGCGGTTCCACGCCGCGCTCGCCGATCGCGGGCTCGCATGCACTCGATTGGGTATATACGCGACAACTGAGAACGGTGAGCAGCTCGGTCGCGTCTGGCGTTGTGCGGAACCACTTACGCCGCAAGGGGTTGCGGACCGGGTCCGGTGGCAGTTCGAGGGCTGGCTCAAGGCCGCGCCCGGCGAACGGCCCACGGCCGGGGTCGCGCGGTTGCGGCTCGAACCGGAAGAGACCGTCGAAGGGAGGTCATTGCAGCTGGGGCTGTGGCGGGGGAGCGATCCCGGCGCCGGTCCAGGCGAGGACGAGGAATTGGCTGCCGAACGGGCCGGCCGTGCGTTCGTGCGGGTGCAAGGTCTGCTCGGTCCGGAGGGCGTGGTCACGCCGCTGCTCGACGGCGGGCGCGATCCGGCGAGCCGGGTCCGGCTCATTCCGTGGGGCGATCCGCGGGAACCTGCCGGACCGCCGGACGCCACGTGGCCTGCCCGGTTGCCGTCCCCGTCCCCGGCGACGGTGCTGGAACAACCGTTGCCAGTCCAGGTCATCGACGCGCAAGGACGGCCAGTCGGTCTCACCTCGCGCAAACGGCTGACCGCGCCGCCGCACGGACTGTGCGTCGCGGGCGGGCCGCCCCGGCCGATCACCGGATGGGCCGGTCCGTGGCCGGCCACGTCGGGCCGTCGGTCGACCGGACCGCAGCAAGCCCGGCTGCAACTGCTGCTCGCGGCAGGGGAAAACGAGGCACCGGAGGCGGTGCTCGTCCTCTGCTCCGGAACGGAAAATCCAGTGTGGACAGTGGAGGGAAGCTACGACTGAACCAAGCCGCCACGAAACCCGAAAAACCCGGTGGAGACAACGAAAGGAATTCGCCCGTGATGGACCACGACCTGCCGGTGCCCCGCGTCCCGGTCGAACCGCCGTGCCCGCTCGACTCGGTGCCGGTCGCACTGCTGATCCCGGAACCCCGCCGATCGCCTGAGAACCGGATGGACTGACGATGGGCTGGAACAACCCGCCGGTCCCGTGGAAGGACCTCGCGCGGGCGCTGTCGGGCGGGATGCCGCCCGGCGACCACGGCGACAGTCCCGCGTGGGGACGCAAACGCGAGGGGTACCGCCGCCCCGCCGACATCCCGCCGCCGCGCAGCGACCTGGAAGCCGGACCGCGAGTGGCGTACGCCGAACTGCACTGCCACTCCAACTTCAGTTTCCTCGACGGCGCCAGCCACCCCGAGGAACTGGTGGAGGAAGCCGCGCGGCTGCGGCTCGACGCGATCGCGCTCACCGATCACGACGGCATGTACGGCGTGGTCCGGTTCGCCGAAGCGGCCAAAGAGCTAGGCGTCGCAACGGTATTCGGCACTGAGCTGAGCTTCGGGCTGTCCGCGCCGCAAAACGGTGTCGCTGACCCCGAGGGCGAGCACCTCCTGCTGCTGGCTCGCGGCAGCGACGGCTACCGCAGCCTGTGCCGCGCGATCACCGCCGGACAGTTGCGCGGCCACGAAGGCGAAGACGTGGAGCGGGCCGAAAAAGGTCGCCCGATCTACGACTTGGCCGCCGTGGCAGAGGAGGTCGCGGGGAAATGCGCGGTGCTGACCGGCTGCCGCAAGGGATCCGTGCGTTCGGCGTTGGTGCGCGAAGGCGCGGACGCCGCGTTCGCCGAACTGCGCCGGCTGGTCGACCTCTTCGGCCAAACCCAGGTCTATGTCGAATTGATCGACCACGGCCAGCCGCTCGACAGCACGCACAACGACCTGCTGACCGAGATGGCCGGCGAACTCAAACTGCCCACTGTCGCGACCACCGCCGCGCATTACGCTCGCCCGGAACGAGGCCGGCTCGCGGACGCCGTCGCCGCCATCCGCGCCCGGCGCAGCATCGACGATCTCGAAGGCTGGCTGCCCGGCGACGCCACCGCGTTCTTGCGCTCTGGCAACGAAATGGCGGAAGTTTTCCAGCGATACCCGGGCGCGGTGCAACGGTCGGCCTTGCTGGGCATGGAATGCGCCTTCCCGTTGGAGCTGCTCGCGCCGGAGCTGCCGCCGTTCGACGTGCCGTCTGGCGAGACCGAGACCACGCACCTGCGAAACATCGTCAAGGAGGGCTTCGAGAAGCGCTACTCGGGCAAGGACCACGCGGACAAGGCCTGGCAGCAGATCGAGCACGAGATGGAGGTGATCGAGAAACTCGAGTTCCCCGGGTACTTCCTGATCGTCTGGGACATCGCGCGATTCTGCCGGGACCACGACATTCTGTGCCAGGGAAGAGGTTCCGCGGCCAACTCGGCGGTCTGCTACGCGCTTGAGATCACCAAGGTCGACCCCATCGAGTACCACCTGCTCTTCGAACGGTTCCTCGCACCCGACCGAGACGGCTATCCGGACATCGACATCGACATCGAGTCCGACCGGCGCGAGGAGGTGATCCAGTACGTCTACGGCAAACACGGCAGGCTCAACGCCGCGCAGGTCGCGAACGTGATCACCTACCGCGCCCGCTCCGCGATCCGCGACGCCGCCAGGGCGCTCGGCTACTCGCCGGGCCAGCAGGACGCGTGGAGCAAGCAAATCGACCGCTGGGGAGCCTTGCGCAGCACGGAAAAAGACCACGACCACGACATCCCGAACGACGTCGTGCAGCTCGCCTTCGCCCTCGAAGACTTCCCGCGGCACCTCGGCATCCACTCCGGCGGCATGGTGATGTGCCGGGAACCGGTGAGCCAGGTGTGCCCGGTCGAATGGGCGCGGATGGAAAACCGCAGCGTTTTGCAGTGGGAGAAGGAGGATTGCGCCGCGGTCGGGCTGGTGAAGTTCGATTTGCTCGGGCTCGGCATGCTCTCCGCATTGCACTACATGCTCGACCTGGTCAAGGAGTACAAGGGCGAGACGATCGATCTCGCCGAGCTGGACCTCACCGACAAGAACATCTACGAAATGCTCTGCCGCGCCGACGCGATCGGCGTGTTCCAGGTGGAAAGCCGGGCTCAGCTGGCCACGTTGCCGCGGTTGCGGCCGGAGAAATTCTACGACCTGGCCGTGGAAGTCGCGTTGATCCGGCCGGGCCCGATCCAAGGCGGTTCGGTGCACCCGTACATCCGCCGCAAGCAGGGGCGCGAGAAGTGGGATTACGACCATCCGCTGCTGGAGAACGCGCTGGAGAAAACGCTGGGAGTGCCGCTGTTCCAGGAGCAGATGATGCAGATCGCCCTGGACGTCGCGAAATTCACCCCGGCCGAGGCCGACCAGCTTCGGCACGCGATGGGGTCGAAACGGTCGCAGCGGAAGATGGAACGGCTGCACAAGCGGTTCCTTGACGGGGCCATCGCCAACGAGGTGGACGCTGAGCTGGCGGAGAAAATCTTCCAGAAGCTCAAGGCGTTCGCCAACTTCGGCTTCCCGGAAAGTCATGCGCTGAGCTTCGCGCATCTGGTGTTCGCGAGCGCGTACTTCAAGCACTACCACCCGGACGCGTTCTGCGCGGGTCTGCTGCGGGCGCAGCCGATGGGGTTCTACTCGCCGCAGTCGCTGGTGGCGGACGCGCGTAGGCACGGCGTCACCACGTTCGGCCCGGACATCAACCTGAGCCTCCCGCACGCGACCCTGGAAGCGTTGCCGGACAAGGGGAAACTCCACGCGGTACGCGGCGGGCTCAGCACCGTCCGGATGATCGGCGAAACGCTGGCCAAGGAGATCGTGGCGGAACGGCAGGCGAATGGCCGGTACGAGAGCATGTCCGACCTCGGCAGGCGCGTCCGGCTCACCACACCGCAGCTGGAAGCATTGGCCACCGCGGGTGCATTCAGCGCGTTCGGCCCGGACCGGCGGCAGGCGTTGTGGTCCGCGGGAGCGGTCGCGCAGGACCGGCCGGAAAAACTGCCCGGCACCGGCGTAGGCGTGGACGCGCCGATGCTGCCCGGAATGGACGGGCTCGACGTCGCCGCCGCCGATGTGTGGGCCACCGGGATCTCGCCGGACAGCTATCCGACGGAGTTCATCCGAGACCGCCTCGACGCGCTCGGGGTCATCACCGCTGACAAGCTGCTGGACCGGTCCGACGGGGAACGAGTGCTCGTCGGAGGAGCGGTCACGCACCGCCAGCGGCCGGCGACCGCCGGTGGAGTCACGTTCCTGAACCTCGAGGACGAGACCGGCATGGTGAACGTGATCTGCACACTCGGGCTGTGGCAACGGTTCCACCGGATCGCGCGGGGCAGCTCGGCGCTGCTGGTGCACGGAGTGCTGGAAAAAGCGGACGGCGTCGCGAGCGTGCGCGCGCAGAAACTGGAGCAGCTGAGGCTGCGGATTCCCACGAGATCGCGGGACTTCCGATGACCGGCGGACAGTTCGTGGACACACGCCTTCCGGCGGCTCGCAGCCACCCCGTCGCAACGTCGGCACCGGGGCGGATGACATCCTGTCCGGGTGACGGAGACCGGCGAGGACTACACCGAAGCACGACTTTCCGGCCAGTGGTGGGAAAAACGCCAGTTCGTGGATTGCGATTTCACCGAAGCGGACCTGCGCGACCTGCGCACCCGCGGCTGCACCTTCGACAACTGCGACTTCACCAAGGTCGATCTCGCCGGTTCGCGGCACGACGCGTCGGCGTTCCGCTCCTGCACGTTCGACCGCTCGGTGCTCGCCGACAGCCGCTGGTCGTCGTGCTCGCTGCTTGGTTCGTCCTTTGTGGACTGTCGCTACACCGGGATCGCGCTGACCGAATGCGATCTGTCGCTCGCGTCGTTCGCGCGCGGCCGGTTGCGGAAACTGGACCTGTCCGGTCTGCGGATGCGGGAAGTGAACCTCAACGAGGCGGATCTGACGGATTCCGACCTGCGGGGCACGGATCTGTCCGGGTCCCGGATGATCGGCACGAAGTTTCCCGGAGCCGACCTGCGCGGTGCGGTGGTCGACGCGAACGGGCTGGTGCAGTCGGACTTGCGCGGCGCCTACGTGGACGTCGAACTGGCGGTGGCGTTCGCCGCGGCCCATGGCTTGGTCGTCAAGTAGCACGGTTCCGGGCACGGAAAAGGGGCGAAGCCCGCTGGCCCCGCCCCTTTTCCGCAGCTTCGGTTTTCTCAGTCGATCGGCGGTTCGCCCGGGTCGAGTTCGATCAGGTCGCCCTCGGCGAGCAGCTCTTCGATGCTCGCCGGAAGCAGGTACGCCGACCCGCCGCCCGGCTGGTTGAACCACGGGATCGCGACCCCGGCCAGGGTTTCGAGCGGCCGCTGCACGCGGTACACGTGGTACGGCCGGTTCACCCACTCCGGCACCAGCGAACGCTCCTCGAACGGGGTGCCCGCCGCGTAGGTCAGGTTGCCGTTCGGGCCGCCGAAGCGGTCCAGTTCGCTGCCCGCGGGCAGTTCGCGCAGTTCCTTGCCGCGGAACAGGGTCAGCGGCGGTTCCCCGGACAGCGGCGCGATCGGCCACTGCCCGCTGCCGCCGGTTCCGTTGGCGCGCACCGGTTCCTCGCGCCGCACCGGCGGTTCCCGCCGCGGCGGCGGGCTGACCGGCGGAGCGACCTGGGTGGGCGGCGCGCTGACCGGCGAGGCGATCTGCGTCGGCGGGGCGCTGACCGGGGGAGCCACCTGGGTCGGCGGGCTCACCGGTGCCGCGACCTGCGTCGGCGGAGCGGGCGGCGGGGTCTGCCGGGCAGGCGGTTCGTCGTCGGCCAGCAGCTGATCGGCGGGCGTGAATGCGGTCTGCTCCTGAGGCGGCACGTTCTCGCGCGGCCGGACCGGGAACGAGCCCGTCGCGACCTCCGGCGACAACGTCGCCACCACCGGCGGCTTCGGCGCGTCCGCGACTGGCTGCTCAGCCGGTGCGGGGGCTTCCGCCGCGACATACCCGTCGGGGTACAGCAGCACCTTGCCGAGCATGAACGCCGCAGCGTCCTCCGCGTCGCCGAACACCGCCGGGTTGATCAGCTCGCCGTCGTACCAGCCGACGCGCCAGCCTTCGCCCACCTGCTCGACGCTCCACCCGCGTTCGGTGGGGCCGCCGAGCCGGTACGCGGCCTCGGGCACGTCCAGTTCGTCGAGCTTCGCCTGCAGTTCGGCCAGCTCCGGCTGGGCGGGCTGCTCCCGCCGCGCGACCGGGGCCGGTTCGGCCTGCTCCCGAGCCGCCCGCCGCCCGCCGGACGGCGGCGGAACCGGCATCTCCGGCACCGGAAGACCGCCGGGGATCTCGGACCCCGGCATGATCATCGCGGTCGGCGGGCCCGCGTCGTACTCGGCCTCGCGACGGTTGTCGTCCTCGAAACCATTGGAGTGCGTGAACAGTTCGGCACGCTGCTCGTCGTCGTCGCGGGACGGCTCGTTGCCGTGCGTGAAGAGCACCGGCTCTTCACGCTCGACGTCGACCGGCCGGTGAACGTCGGTGTCGTCCTCGTCGTCCGGATGACCCGGGCCGGTGCCGTTGCGGCTCGGGACCAGGTCGTGGTGGACCTCGGTGTGGTCTTCGTCGTCGTAGTGGCCGTCGTCGTAGCGGTCGTACTGCCCGCCGTCGAAGTCCTGCTCGAAGGGCGGCTCCGCAGGACGCTCCGGCGCGGTGCCGTGGCGGCCCTCGGCCTCCTTCTCCCGGCTCCGACCGTGCGCGGCAGCTGCGAGCCCGGCCGCGGCCAGCCCGCCTGCCGCGGCGACCCCGGCCGCAGCCGCGCCGACGTGACTGCCGTGCTCGTCCGCGGGTTCGGCCGGGCTGTCGGGTTCGGCGCTGCGTCGTCCGCCGTCCTCGGCGTTCAGCCGCACGTCTTCCCGGCGGCTGTCGTCCGCTTCGGCGTCCGGCTGGGCTCGCCGACGGCCACCCTCCTGGTCCCGGCTGTCGTCCGGCGCCGCACCGCGCCGACCTGCGTCCGGCTCAGCGTTGTGCCGGTTCGGGGCGGCGGGTTCGTCGGCAGAGTTGTCTGCGCCGATGAGCCCGTCGGCACCGATCAGGCCATCCGCGCCGACCAGCCCGTCCTCCGTGTTCGGAGCAGCGGGCTGCTCGAACGCGCCGACACCGGGCACCTTGCTCCCGGGCGCGTCGAGGTGCTCGTCGTACCCATGGGCGTCGTCGTAGTCGGCCGCGTCGCGGTTGCGGTCATCGACGTGGTGCGCGGGTTCGTCGTAACCCGCTTCGTCGTGGCCGTGCTGACCGGCTTCGTCGTATCCCTGCTCGGCGTAAGCACCGGCCTCGTGGGATGCGGCGTCCTCGTACCCGTGCTGGTCGTACGGCTCGGCGTCGTACCCACCGTGGGGTGCGTGGTCGTAGTCGCCGTGGGCGGCCTCGTCGTAACCCTCGTCGTGCTGGTCATAACCATCGGCGTGGGCGCGCTGGCCTTCGCCGCGGTCGTAGTCCTCCGGGTAACCGGCTGCCTGGTCGTAGCCAGCGTTGGCGTGGCCCTGCTGGTCGTAGCCGTCGGCGTCGTGCGCTCGATCGTCGTAGCCGGCCGAGTCGGGGTGCTCGTCGTAACCAGCTTCGTGCGGGTGCTCAGCACGAGTGCCGCTCGCGGCGGCTCCTGCCACGCCCGCTGCCCCTGCCGCCGCGGCGGCTACGCCCAGTCCGTGCGACCCGCCGGGACTGTCCTGCCCGGACACTCGCGTGTCCGGTGCGTCGGGACCCTGCGGACCAGGCCTCTCACGCCTGTCCGAGGCACCGCGGTTGGGCTCGAAGTGCTCTTCCGGGCCGCTGCGGTCGTCGAAACCGTGGCCGTCCGTTGCGTCGGGACCCGCGAATTCGTCGGCAGGGTGGAAGCTGTCCGCTCGGCCGGGATCGCGGCTGTCGAACTCGTCGGCCGGGCCGCGCCGATCGGGACCGGGGCCGCCGGACGCGCTGGGCCTGCGGGAGCCGGGAGCGTCCGATCCGCCGGGCCTGCGGAATTCCTCGGCCGGGTGGAAAGCGCCCTCCGGCTGGTCGGCTGCGCCGGGCCTGCCGAACTCGTCAGCGGGGTGGATGCCCTCCGGGCCACCGGCTGCTTCGTGCCCGCCGAAGTCGTCGGCTGAGCGGAAGGTGCCTTCTGGCCGGTCGGCTGCGCCAGACCTGCTGAAGTCGTCGGCCGGGTGGAAGGTGCCCTCTGGCCGGTCGGCTGCGCCGGGCCTGTTGAAGTCGTCGGCGGGGTGGAACGTGCCTTCTGGCCGGTCGGCTGCGCCGGGCCTGCTGAAGTTGTCGTCGGGGTGGAAGTTGTCCGGTCGGCCGGAGTCGCGGTTGTCGAACTCGTCGGCTGGGCCGCGTCGGTCGGGACCGGGCGCACCCGGTCCGGGCCTGCCGGAACCGGGATCGCTGAAGTCGTCGGCTGGGTGGAAGTTGTCGTGACTGCCTGGTCCAGACTCGCCTGCCGCACCGAGTGCGGCTGCTCCCAGACCGGCCGCGCCGAGTCCGGCGGCGGCTGCTCCGACTCCGGCTGCGCTATGGCCACCAGAGCTGGGGCCGTCAGCGCTGGGGCTGGCGGAACCAGGTCCGTTGGCGTCGAATCCGCCGGGGCCGCCCGAGGTCGGTCCGCCGACTCCGTTCGGACCGCCGGGTGCACCAGCACCGCCGGGGCCACCGGCACCGCCAGGGCCGTTAGGTCCGCCGGGGCCGCCCGTTGCGCCAGCACCGACTGGCCCACCAGCCGCGCCAGGACCACCGGGACCAGTAGCGCCCGAGCCGGGGCCGCCAGGACCGCCGGAACCGGGACCACTCGCGCCAGGTCCGCCCGCGCCGGGAGCTCCGGCACCAGGCCCGCCCACACCAGGACCACTAGCGCCGGGACCGCCCGCACCAGGCCCGCCAGCCCCGGGACCACCGGCACCGGGGCCACCAGCGCCAGGTCCGCCCGCGCCGGGACCACCAGCACCAGGTCCGCCGGGAGCGGGTCGCTGCTGCGGAGTCTGGCTCCCGCGAGTCAGGTACGCCGCCGCGCCCTGCAGGGTCAGCTCGTCCACCTGCGGAAGCTGGAACGCGTTCGCCCGGATGTGCTCGATCAGGTCCGCTTCCGGCGAGACGCCGTACGTGCGGAGGTAGAAGTTCACCGCGGCCGGCCAGATCCAGTGGCCGTCGCTGTGGAAGGCGACGGGGACCGTCGCTTCGGGGGTCTGGGCGAGACGGTCGATGTCGTAGCCGCGGTCCTGGACCACGACGGGGGCGTGGTCCAGATAGTCCAGCAGCCGGTCTTGCTCGTCGACGTCCAGGTCAGGGCGGTTGATCACCGGGCGGCCTGCCGGGCCGATGGTGTCGAAGATCCGAGCGATGCGGAAGTGCGGTCCGGGCTGTTCCGGGCCGAGGCCGGACATCCGGCGGATCAGCCACTCGGGGACGTTCTCCTCGGTGCGCGGGAACATGCGCAGCTCGTCGGAGTACGCCTGCGGCGGCGGGGCGAGGTGCCAGCCGGGCTCGTCGCGGTTGTATTCGAGGTTGTAGCTGGAGGGGTGGTCCAGCTGGTAGCGCGCGTTGAACCAGGTGCCGCGGCCGTCGCGGTACATGCCCGCGCGGAGTCTGCCGAACAGGGTCGCGATGTCGTGCGTCGCGATCCATTCCTGTGCGGAGCCGTCCTCGAGCACGATCTCGCCGGTCAGCTCGTGGTACCTGCCGACGGCTCGGTACTCCGCGGAGACTTTGCGCCAGTCGCGCGGGGCGGCGCGCAGCAGGGCCAGTCCGATCTGCTTGACCAGAGTGTCCTGCTCCGTCGCGTTCAGCTGCGTCGTCGGTTGTGCCACAGAGAACATTTTGACTGTTCGCGCGCACGAACGCACCCCGCATAGGGCTTTTGCCACCCTCAGGCCGGTGGACGAGCCCGCTGACCTCGACGGACGCGATATGGCACGGGTCACACGCCTGGGTGGGTGATGCGGTGGAGCCCCTCCAGCTTAAGACCCGGGACGGCTGATTCGACGGAAGACGCGCGGGCCGATCGGGTGGTGTCGCGACACACAGAGTGCAGAACCCACTCCTGACCGGCAGTCTCCGGCGGCTCTGCGACAATGGCCGCCGTGACGGCGAAGATTCTCGACGGCAAGGCCACGAAGAACGCCATTTTCGCAGAGCTGCGCCCCCGCGTGGCCGCGCTCGCGGAGAAGGGGATCACCCCTGGGCTGGGCACGGTGCTGGTCGGCGACGACCCCGGTTCCCACTCCTACGTGAAGATGAAGCACGCGGACAGCGCGAAGATCGGCGTCAACTCGATCCGCCGCGACCTGCCCGCGGACATCTCCCAGGAGAAGCTCGAGGCCGTCATCGACGAGCTGAACGCGGACCCGGCCTGCCACGGCTACCTCGTCCAGCTGCCGCTGCCGAAGCACCTCGACGCGAACCGCGTCCTGGAGCGCATCGACCCGGAGAAGGACGCCGACGGACTCGCGCCGATCAGCCTCGGCCGGCTCGTGCTCGGCGAAGCGGGCGCGCTGCCGTGCACCCCTTACGGGATCATCGAGCTGCTCAAGCGGCACGGCGTTGAGCTGAACGGCGCGCAGGTCACCGTGGTCGGCCGCGGGATCACCGTCGGCCGCACGCTCGGTCTGCTGCTCACCCGGCGCAGCGAAAACTCCACCGTCACGCTTTGCCACACCGGCACCCGTGACCTCGCCGCCGAGGTGCGCCGCGCGGACATCGTGATCGCCGCGGCGGGCGTGCCCGGGATCATCAAGCCGGACATGGTCAAGCCCGGCGCGGCGGTGCTGGACGTCGGCGTTTCGCACGTCGAGGGCAAGCTCACCGGCGACGTCGACCCGGCGGTCGCCGAGGTGGCCGGCTGGCTGTCGCCGAACCCCGGCGGCGTGGGCCCGATGACGCGGGCGATGCTGGTCACGAACGTGGTCGAGGCTGCGGAACGCGCGGCCGCCCGCTGATGGCGATGACCGGGCAACGGCACCGCGGCGATCGTCCCTGGCTAGTCCACGTGCCGTTCGCGGTGATCATGCTGCTGCTGGCGGCGGCTGTGGTGCGGGCGCTGCAGTACCACTGGCGCGAGGGCGCGGCGCTGGTCGGCGTGGCTTTGTTAGTGGCCGGGGTGCTGCGCGCGGTGCTGCCGGAGGAGCGCGCCGGACTGCTCGCGATCCGCGGCAGGGCCGTCGACATCCTCACCTACGGCGCGTTGTGCGCCGCAGTGCTCTACATCTCGCTGTCGATCGTCGGCGGCCCGTTCGACGCCTCCTCCTAAGCGAGCACCGTCAGGACGCGAGCGCGAGTTCTTTCTCGACTCGCGCTTCGCGGCGGGCCGACCCAGTTCGGGGCCAAGTAGGCCGAGTCCGCCTGCGATGACGAGGCCGCCGAGGTAGGCGCCGATCGTTGAACGCGGACTGCACCGCCGCCGAGACCGCGACGGCGTGCCGCCCGCCTCCTCCTGAGCGAGCGCGGTCAGGACGCGAGCGCGAGTTCTTTCTGGACTCGCGCCTCGCGGCGGTCCAGCAGCCCGGACACTGCGGCGATGGATACGCCGAGGACGGCGAGCAGTGAGCCGACCCAGTTCGGGGCCAGCAGGCCGAGTCCGCCTGCGATGACGAGGCCGCCGAGGTAGGCGCCGATTGAGTTGGCGATGTTGAACGCGGACTGCACCGCGGCCGAGACCAGCGACGGAGTGCCGCCCGCCTTCTCCATGATCCGGGCCTGCATCATCGGGCCGATCATGAAGCCCGCGACGCCCACGAAGAAGATCGTGACCGCCGCGCCGACCTTGCCCTGTGCGGTCACGGTGAAGATCGCGAGCACGGTCGCGAGCGCGAGCAGCGCGACGTACAGGCTCGGCATCAGCGCCTTGTCCGCGAGCCGTCCGCCGAGGTAGTTGCCGATCGTCATGCCGACCCCGGCCAGCGAAAGCAGCACCGTGACGTTGGCGGGCGAGTACCCGGCGACGTCGGTCAGCATCGGCGCGATGTAGGACATGCAGGCGAACACGCCGCCGAGTCCGAACATCACGATCGCCAGCGCCAGCCACACCTGCGGGCGGCGGAACGCGCCGAGTTCGCCGCGGATCGACGGGTCGGCCGGGCGGCCCTGGTGCGGCACCAGTTTCGCGATGGCGGCGATGGCGAGCAGGCCGATCACCGCGACGACGCCGAACGTCGCGCGCCAGCCGACCTGCTGGCCGAGCAGTGTGCCGAGCGGGACGCCGATGACGTTCGCCAGCGTCAGGCCCATGAACATCATCGACACGGCCTTCGCGCGCTGGCCCGGCTGCGCGAGGCTGGACGCGACGACCGCGCCCGCGCCGAAGAACGCGCCGTGCGGCAGGCCGGCGAGGAACCGGAACGCGATGCCGAAGTCCTGGTTCGGCGAGAGCGCGAACAGTGCGTTGCCGACCGTGAACAGGCCCATCATCGCCAGCAGCATGGTTTTGCGCGGCAACCGGACCGCCAGCGCGGTGAGCAGCGGCGCGCCGATCACCACGCCGAGCGCGTACGCGGAGATGAAGTAGCCCGCGGACGGGATGTCGATGTGGAAGTCCGCGGCGGTCAGAGGCAGCACACCCATCATCACGAACTCGGTGGTACCGATGCCGAAGGCACCGACGGCGAGCGCGAGCAACGCGACGGGCACGGCTCTCCCTTCCTGGAGAAAACGATTGCTCAGCGCCTGGGGACCAGGCTTCTGAAGCGCTTTAGAACGAGAGCAAAAAACTAGACAGCCCCGACGTCGTCGTGCTGTCTCGCTCTAGTTGAACCGATGGAGGGCGGCCTTGTCATCCCGGTATTCGGGTGAGGCCCGCCACGTAGCGCGACCGGTCAGCGGGGCGCGGCCAACACGCCGTCGAGCAGGCCGGGGAACAGTGCGTCGAGATCGTTGCGGCGCAACGAGTTGTACCGGGTCGTGCCTTCCTGGCGGCCGACGATCACCCCGGCCTGGCGCAGGGTCGCGAGGTGATGGGTGAGTGTGGACTTGGTCACCGGCACCTCGAAACCGCTGCACGAGATCTCCGTTTCGGAGTTCGCCAGCTGCCGGACCATCGCCAGCCTGACCGGGTCGGCCAGCGCGCGCAGCACCGCTTCGACCGTGATCTCGTCGCGGTCGGGATAGGCGAGCGGCGGCAGGGGCACAGAGGCGGGCATGCGTCCATAGTACGACGACTGTCGAAATTGTCGGCGGGTCCGTGTACGGTCGTCATCGAACTACGACGTTCGTCGAACTATCCGTTCAGGTTTCCTTGGGGGAACATTCATGTCCAGCGTCTCGTCCTCGGCGGCGGCCCGGAACTCGGTGCTCGCGTTCGGGGCCTTCGGCGTCGGCACCAGCGGCTACATCGTGGCCGGGCTGTTGCCGGCGCTCACCTCCGAGCTGCACATCTCCGCGACGGCCGCGGCGCAGCTCGTCACCTCGTTCGCCATCGCGTACGCGGTGGGCTCGCCATTGTTCGCCGCCGCCACCGGCCGGTGGGAACGGCGCACACTGCTGGTCGCCGCGCTCGCGGTGGCCGCGGTCGGGAACATCTTCGCGGCCGTCGCGCCGGGGTACACCACGCTGCTGATCGCGCGGGTCGTCACGGCGGTCGGGGCTGCCGTCTACACCCCGGCCGCCACTGCCGTCGCGGCTGAGCTGACCACGCCGGAACGTCGCGGGCGAGCTGTGTCGCTGGTGTTCGGGGGACTCACCATCGCGTTGATCTTCGGCGTTCCGCTGGGCAGCGTGATCTCCCAGCAGTTCGGTTACGAGGGCGCGTTCCTGTTCGTCGGCATCCTTTCGCTGCTCGGTGCGATCGGGGTGCAGGTCGCGTTGCCGAAGGTCGCGCCGCCGCCGGTGGTCGGGCTCGCCGAGCGGTTCGCGGTCGCGCGGGACAAGCGGGTGGTCGCGCTGCTGGTCACCACCACGCTCGCCTGCCTCGCCGCGTTCATGGTCTACACGCTGGTGTCGCCGGTGCTGTCCGCCACCGCGGGCGTTTCCGGCGGGACGATCACGGTGCTGCTGTTCTGCTACGGCATCGGCGGCGCGATCGGCAACTTCGCCGGCGGCCGCGCGGCCGACCGGTGGGGTGCGCGCAAGCCGCTGCTGATCGTGCTCATCGGGTTCACCGCCGTGATGGTGCTGCTGCCGTTCACCGCGACGACCGTCGTCGGGGCCGGGATCACGTTGTTCGTGTGGGGCTTGGCGAACTGGTCGTTCAGCCCGCCGTTGCAGCACCGGCTCATCGAACTGTCGCCGGGGCACGCCGGGCTCGCGCTGTCGCTCAACGCGTCGGCGATCTACCTGGGCGTCGGGCTGTCCGGCGTCGTCGGCGGCGCGGTGCTGACCTCGGCCGGACCGACCGTCCTGCCGGAGATCGCCGCGATCCTCGCCGCCGCGGCGATGCTGGTGGTCGTGTTCTTCTGGGGCGCGCGGAAGCGGGCTGAGGTCCGCGAAGAGGTCGCGGTCTGAGAAGCTGCCGGGCGTGGCAGAGGTACTGGAAACCGTGCCCGGGCACGGCGGCGAACTGGTGCTGCGGCGCGACGGCGCCGAGTTCGAGGTGATCGAAAACGGGATGTTCCTGATGGACACCCGCAACGGCGAGTCGGAACGGCTGCTCGTGACCGGAGCGGCCGACCGGCTCGCCCCCGGTGCCCGAGTGCTGATCGGCGGCCTCGGCGTCGGGTTCTCGCTGCGTGCCGCGCTGGACCACAGTGCGGTTTCCGAGGTCGTGGTCGTGGAACGCGAACCTGCCGTGATCGCGTGGAACCGCACCGGTCCGCTGCGCGAGGTGCACGGCGCGGCGCTGGACGACCCGCGGGTGACGGTGGTCGAGGCGGACCTTCTGGAGTGGCTGCGGACGACGAGCGAGACGTTCGACGCGCTGTGCCTGGACATCGATAACGGTCCGGAGTGGACGGTCACTGAGGGGAATGCGTCGCTGTACGCGGCTTCCGGCCTGGAGCGGTTGTCTCAGCTGCTGCGCCCAGACGGGGTGCTGGCGGTGTGGAGCGCGGGCGCGGCACCGGGGTTCACGGCTCGCCTGCGGGAGCGGTTCGCCGAGGTGGACGTGGTGGAGATTCCGGTGCCGCGCGGGGAACCGGACGTGGTCTGGTTCGCGCGAGGCTGAGTCAGACGGCCTGACGAGTCATGGCCAGGTTGCACGCAGGCTGTGCGCACCGACTGCGTATGCGCGCGGGCCGCCACGTGCTACGGCCCGGTGGATCGCTTGCCGATGCTGCTCGAATCGAGCCACCATGTCGTCGACCCTGAGGCGTTGGTTGTCGAGATAGAAAAGAACCCCGCCGTACGTCTCCAGCGGTGCGCGTTCCGTGTCACGACCTTTGATCCGGCCGTCTTTGCACAATGGCGACCATCCCCGGGCCAGGCCGTAGTCCAGCCAGTCCTCGTCGGCGACGTGTTGGGCATCGTCCGGGAAGTGCGCGGCTGCTCGGTGCACGATCCAGCCGAGGTCGGTCAGCTCTTCGGCCAGCCTTCGTCCTAGCCCTCGATCGAGGAAAAACTCAGGCGGCACGGCCTACTCTGCAGATCGCTTCGACCTGTTCCGAAGTGAGACCGTATTCGTAAGCGACGTCGGTGAAGGATTCGCCGGCCAGCCAAAGATCGACGACGGCGTCGACCGGTACCTTCGTCGACTCGACAACGGGCGTGCCCCATCCGAACCGTGGGTCGATCACCACCGGTGCCACATCGGGGTACTGCCGGAGGCGCAGGCTTCCGGCGAAACCGTCCGCAGCGTCCCATTCAATGAAATGCAGGTAATCGTTGATGATCTCGCGGAACGGTCGCTGACCATCTCCGACGCGCGCGAGGTCCCCGTCCGCGTAGTGGAGGAAGATGTCCACTCCGTCGGTTGCGATCTGCTTCGTCGCCAGTGCATACGGCGTGTGAAACGACCGACGAACCTCAGCAGCGGCGTCACGGATCTTTCGTTTGGTCAGTCCGAGATCGCGCAGCGCTCGAAGCACGTAGGCCTCGATCACGGCGACAAACGGAACTGACGGCCTGCCATGTCGTTCCGGTTCGACTCGGTGCACCAGCGGCGTACCGTCTGCCTTCTCGCCGAGCCAGTAGTACATGGTGGACTGAGGAATCTGCAGGTGCCGAGCCACTTCTTTGGGAGTCAGCAGCGGATCGGCGAACTTGTCGACCACGGCCCCTCCTTCATGATGTGGATTCGTCCTCGACACAGCCCACTGTATCGGTTCGCCCAGTTGCCGGGCGGCTCAAGATCCGCGTGTTCGCGCGAGGCTGAGTCAGTTCGCCTTGGCGGCGGCCTTCGCGGCCTTCTTGAACGCGCGCACCTCGCCCAGCGTCTTGGCGTCCGTCACGTCCGCAATGGACCGGCGGGAGCCGCGGTCGCCGTATGCGCCTGCGGCTTCGCGCCAGCCCTTCGGGGCGACGCCGCGCTGTTTGCCCAGCAGTGCCAGGAAGATCTTCGCCTTCTGCTCGCCGAAACCGGGCAGTGCCTTGAGTCGCTTGAGCACCTCTTCGCCGTCCGGCTTGGGGCGGCCGTCCAGCCAGATGCCTTCGGTGCGGCCGTCGTAGTTCTCGATGATGTGCAGCGCCAGCGCGTGCACCCGGCGCGCCATCGAGCCGCCGTAGCGGTGGATCGCCGGCGGGACGACGCACATCTCGACGAATGCCTCGACGTCGGTGGCGGCGATCTTCTGCAGCGAGAAGCCGTCCATCCGGTCGGCGATCTTCCGCGGGCCCGCGAAGGCGTGCTCCATCGGGTACTGCTGGTCCAGCAGCATCCCGGTGAGCAGGGCGAACGGGTCGTCGTTGAGCAGCTTGTCGGCCGCCGGGTCGCCGGTCAGGTGCAGTTCGCGCAGCATGGGGCCATCTTCGCACAAACCGCCCGGTCAGCCGCGTGCGAAGCGGGCCGGGGTGGTGCCGAGGTAGCGGCGGAAGTGCCGGGTCAGGTGCGCCTGGTCGGCGAACCCGGCGGTCGTGGCGACGGCGGCGGGCGGGGTGCCGTCGAGCAGGAGGCGGCGGGCGTGGTCGACGCGGCGGCCGGTGACGTACCGGTGCGGCGGCAGCCCGAAACGGCGGCCGAAGGCGCGGACCAGGTGGACGGGGTGCGCGCCCAATACCTCGGAGGCGTCGGCCAGCGTCAGGGAATCGGGCAGGCGTTCGTCCAGGAGGTCGCGCAGGTCGTCGGCCAGGCTGCGGTCGGGCGGTGCCACCGTCAAGCGGCCGAGGTGGGTGCGCAGCCGCTCGGCGACCAGGGCTAGGCGGCTTTCGGCTTCCAGCGGTTCGGTCAGCGACTGGTGCAGCTGGTGAATCCTGGTGCGCAGCAACGGATCCGGCAGGCTCGGCTGGTCGACGGCGGCCCCGATCAGGTCGTCGCCGAGGACGTCGGCGTCGAGGTAGAGCACGCGTTTGCGGAAGCCGTGGCTGGTCGCGGCGCGCCCGTCGTGCGCGACGTTCGGCGGCAGCAGGGTGACGGCCGTGCCGAGGGCGCCGTGGTGGTGCCGGTCGAGGTCGTAGCTGATCGCGCCGTCGTCGACGATCAGCAGCGTCCAGGTGTCGTGCGTGTGCGCGGGGTAGGCGTGGTCGGTGAACCGGGCGTGGAACGCCTCGGCGATCCCAGGCACCGGAGGGCGCCAAGCCGACACCGTCATGTTCAAAACGTACAAGACCCGTACGCGGCGCCGGGCCGACGCTGTCTCGCATGAACCGATTCGACACGAAGATCGCCGTGCTGCTGCGGGACGACCTGGCCTCGTGGCAACGGCTGAACGTCACGGCGTTCCTGGTGAGCGGCATGGCCCACACGACGCCCGAACTGATCGGCGAGCCTTACCTCGACGCCGACGACACCGAGTACCTGCCGATGTTCCGCCAGCCGGTACTCGTGTTCGCCGGCACCGCCGAGACGCTCGCGCTGGCGCACAGCCGCGCGCTCTCGCGGGGTCTGCGGTTCTCGATCTTCACCGACGAGCTGTTCCAGACCGGCAATGACGTCGACAATCGCGCGGCGGTGCGGGCGGTGCCGACGGAGAAGCTGGCGTTGGCGGGGATGGCCGTGCATGGGCCGAAGAACGCGGTGGACAAGATCCTCAAGGGCGCTCAGCTGCACGGCTGAATGGGGGATTTTCCGCCGCAGCGCAGGGAATCCTGCCAAGATCGGCAGCGACCCAGGGGAGGGGAATCATGCGAAGAATCTTGGCGCTCGTCGCTGCGACGGGTATCGCGTTCGGGACGGCATCGGCCGCGCACGCGGCTCCGGCGGCCGGGTTCGGCTACACCTCGGACGAAGGCGCTTACGCGTTTGAAGGCAGTGCTTCCTGGACCGTCGACGAGGTCACGGCCTGGGAGTACGACGGCGCGGTGAAAGTGGACGCCGAGACGCCCGACGGCTGGGATTGGGCCCGGCTGGAGCTCAGCGCGCCTGCCGGACAGCAGCTGCACGAGGGGACTTACTCGAACGCCGCTGTCCGGCCGCAGAATTCGCCGCAGCTCGCGACGCCTAGCTTCATCGCGTATCGCGGGACCCAGGCGGGCGGCACGCGCGCTTGCGCACTTCCGGACGCGACCGCCGACTTCACCGTCTCCCGCCTAACCCGTGCGGCCGACGGTGCGGTCACGGACCTAGACGTCACCTTCGTCCTGCACTGCGCCCCCGCCGCGGCTACCCGCGGCGAGGCGCACTTCCACCGTTAAGCCTCCGCGAACACCGCGAAAACCTGCCGTACCCGGTCGCCCTGATCGAGCGTCACGTGCTGTGCCTTCGCCGAGCTGAACCCGGCGTCGGTGGCCAGCGCGGCGGCTTCCTCGAGGGTGCCCGGGACGCGCAGGTCTCGCGGGAACACGTCGGCGAATTTGCCGGTCGGCTTGAAGCGTTCCGCCGACACCACGCTGAACGCCAGCTTCCCACCTGGACGCAGCACTCGCCGCCAGTCGGTCAAGGCGCGCGCGCCCAGGAAGTGCAGTGCGGAGGCGCAGACGACCGCGTCCGCCTCGCCGTCTCCGATCGGCAGCGGGACCGCGGAGCCGACCTGCCAGGTGATCCGGCCGTCCGGGTCGCGGTCGGCGGCCTTGGTGCGGGCGATCTCGATCATCGCGGGGGAGAGGTCGATGGCGAATACCGCGGCCGGTTCCAGGCGCAGTGCCGCGAAGGCTGCCGCGCCGGTGCCCGCGGCGACGTCGACCAGCAGAGTGGGCTTGGGGGCCAGGCCGCCGATCAGCTGCTCGGCCACATACGGGTGGAAGGTGTCCTCGTCGTATCCCGCCGCGTCGGCGTCGAAAAGTGTGCTCACCTAGCCACCGTAGTGCGGTTGACCAGTGATTATCCGGGCAATCGGCGACGGCCGGCGAAACCGAGGTCGGCCCGGTGGTACCAGGACAGTTCGCGGTCGCCCTCGAGCCAGCACAACAGGACGTCGTCGCCGTCGAGCGAAGCCGGGAAGTCCACCAGCAGCGGGGCGAACCCCTTCAGCTCCGCCCCGGTCGCCTGGATCGCGGTCATCAGGTCGTCCAGCCTCGCCTGCGCGGCCTTCCACTCCGGCAGGCCGCCGAGGCTGGTGTCCCGCCCGCCCGGGCGCAGCGACGCGGCGAGTTCGGCGGCGTCGGCGCGGACCCGGATCAGCTCGGCGAGCACGGGAAGCAACCGGGCGAGCTCGGTGCGGGCCTCGGCTACGGTGAACAATCCCATCTGCAAATAGTCTCACCGGGCCCGCGCCGGTCCGCCGCTACCTGCGCCGACGCGCCAGCCGGACCGCCAGACCCGTGCCGACCAGCAGGAACCCGGTGCCGAGCAGCGCGCCCGACGACATCCACCCGGCCACGCCCACGGTCATTTGTCCGCGCGGCAGCAGGTCGAGCAGATCGAACGCTGAGCGCGGCGCCACCAGCGTGATCACCCCCGGAACCAGGCACCACACCAGCCCGCCCGCGATCGGTCCGGTTCCCGACCACGCGCCGAGCACGGCGACCCCGAACAGGAGCACCGCGCCCGCCACCGCCAACGTGATGCCGAGGGCGTCCCCGTGTTCGGCGAACGAAGCCGCGATCTGCCGCTGGTGCAGGTAGCTGCCGTAGGCCAGCAGCCCGAGCGCGACCGGCGTGAGGACGAGCCCGCACAGCCCGCTGAGCACGCGCGCCACCGCCCGGCTGCCCGCCGGTGCGGCGACCGGGCCGCCCGCCGGGGGATAAACGGAGTACGGCTCGGGGTATGACATGGCGGGACCTCCCAGTGCGGTGCTTGCCGCGATGGGACGGGCGGCCCGCTCGGCTGGTTCCGCAGTCGTGCCCGGTCGGCAGGCCGGGTCAAGGGTGGTAGAGACTTGATTCCGACCACTTCTGGAACCATCCAGCTCTGTTAAGCAGTACGCTTGTACCGCTATCGGAGAGCGAAGAAGCGAACGCGAAGATCCGCGGAAGGAGCACCGCTGCTCATGGCCAAGATCAAGGTCCAGGGCACCGTTGTCGAACTCGACGGCGACGAGATGACCCGCATTATTTGGCAGTTCATCAAGGACAAGCTGATCCACCCGTACCTGGACGTCAACCTGGACTACTACGACCTGGGCATCGAGGAGCGGGACCGCACCGACGACCAGATCACGGTCGACGCCGCCAACGCCATCAAGCAGCACGGCGTCGGCGTCAAGTGCGCCACGATCACGCCCGACGAGGCGCGCGTGGAGGAGTTCGGCCTCAAGAAGATGTGGGTGTCCCCGAACGGGACCATCCGCAACATCCTCGGCGGCGTGATCTTCCGCGAGCCGATCGTCATGCGCAACGTGCCCCGGCTGGTACCCGGCTGGACCAAGCCGATCATCATCGGCCGCCACGCGCACGGCGACCAGTACAAGGCCACCAACTTCAAGGTCCCCGGCCCGGGCACCCTGACGATGACCTACACCCCCGAAGACGGCTCCGAGCCGATGGAGTTCCAGGTCGCGAACTTCCCCGAGGGCGGCGGCGTCGCGATGGGGATGTACAACTACCGCAAGTCGATCGAGGACTTCGCGCGCGCGTCGCTGCAGTACGGCCTCGACCGCGAGTACCCGGTCTACCTCTCGACCAAGAACACCATCCTCAAGGCCTACGACGGCATGTTCAAGGACGTGTTCCAGGAGATCTTCGAGACCGAGTTCAAGTCGGACTTCGACGCCAAGGGCATCACCTACGAGCACCGGCTGATCGACGACATGGTCGCCGCGTCGCTCAAGTGGGAGGGCGGCTACGTCTGGGCGTGCAAGAACTACGACGGCGACGTCCAGTCCGACACCGTCGCGCAGGGCTTCGGTTCGCTCGGCCTGATGACCTCGGTGCTGCGCACGCCGGACGGCAAGACCGTCGAGGCCGAGGCCGCGCACGGCACGGTCACCCGGCACTACCGCCAGCACCAGCAGGGCAAGCCGACTTCCACGAACCCGATCGCCTCGATCTACGCGTGGACCCGCGGCCTCGAGCACCGCGGCAAGCTGGACGGCAACTCGGAGCTCATCGGCTTCGCGAACAAGCTGGAGCAGGTCGTCGTCGACACCGTCGAGGGCGGCAAGATGACCAAGGACCTCGCGCTGCTGGTCGGCAAGGACCAGGAATGGCAGACGACCGAGGACTTCCTCGCGACGCTGGACGAGAACCTGGCCAAGAAGATCGCGCAGGGCTGATCTTTCTTTAGCCGTTTTTGCGAGAAGGGCACCTCGGAGGAGTCTTCCGAGGTGCCCTTCTCTTTTTTGTCACTCTTCGTGATGTGTCGGTGACAGGATTGGCACCTCCGGGTGGAATGGGGTCGCGAACCTGTCCGGGCCGGGTCGGACTGCCTACTCTGGACGAGGGGTTTTTCGCGACTGAGGAGCGGCCGTGATTCTGGGTTTGCCCAAGAAGACACTGATTATTATCGGAGTCGTCGCCGCGGTCGTGGTCATCTACGCGTTCGGCCAGAAAGGCCAGGCCGACGCGCAGGGATCCCCGACCGGCTGCAAGGTCTCGGTGACCGCCGACGTGCTCAACGCGCGGGAAACCGCCGCGGGCAACGGGAAGGTCGTCGGGAAGTACTTGCGCGGCGCGGAATTCGACGCGCAACCCGTGGTGCAGAACGGGTTCCGGAAGGTCGCCGACGGCAAGTGGGTCGCGGACAGCTTCGTGACGCCGGTGTCCGGGGCCAAGTGCTGAGTCTGGTTCGTACTGATGCCTGGTTGAGGTGCTGAGCCGGTGGTGTGCTGACGCTGTCGTGTGCGGAGTCTGTTGCGGCGCTTAGGTTTGAGTGGTTGCTGGGTTTGCTGCGGCACGTGGTTCGGCCGGGGTCGAGCGGCTGCTGAGCTTGGTGGGGGTCCGGGTCGGTGGTTGTTCGCTGATTCGTCCCATTTGGTGGGACGGCTTCGGTCGTCCACGCGGGAATGCGCCGGTCGGTTGAACCGTTGCGTCCGTACGGCTCTGGGTGTTCGCGATTGCCGGATGCGGCTGCTCTTTTGTGCCGCGCGGTGCCGGGGTGAAAGCGTTCAGGGTGAACGGTGATCGCGTTTGTTGTGCGGAACGCGCGATTATGCGTGATTCAGCATGTGTCCTTCTTCCGCGGCGAGTACTTCCCCGGCGAACTCGGCGCGGGCTTCGGCTACGGAAACCGCGCGGTCGGAACCGGGCCAGAAATGCGTGAGCAACAGCGTGCGGACATTCGCCGCGGCGGCGAGTCGGCCTGCTTCCGCGGCGGTCATCAGGTACCGGGGATCGTCCGGCGGTGCGCCTTGCAGGGTCGCTTCGCAGATGAGGACGTCGGCGTCGCGGGCCAGGTCGGTCAGTTGCGGAGCGGGACCGGTGTCGCCCGTGTAGGCGAGGGTGTAGCCGGGTGCGGTGAGCCGGACGCCGTAGTTCGGCACGTGGTGCGGCAGGAGCGCGGTGGTGAGCCGGAACGGGCCGAGGTCGGTGTCGGGGCCGAGGTCGTGGAGGTCGAAGTTCTCGTCGGGAGCGGGGTTGGGCTCCATCGCGGCGAGCCGGCGCACGCTGCCGGGAGTGCAGTGCAGCGGGAGCTTGCGGTCGGTTGTGTAGTGGCGGGCCCGGCCGAGTGCGCTGACGTCCGCGAGGTGATCGGGGTGCTCGTGCGTGACGACGATCGCGTCGAGCCGGTCGGCGGGGACGTGCTGGAAGAGTCGCGGGGCGGCTCCGTACCCGAGGTCGAGTGCGACGTGGAAGTCCTCGTGGGACAGCAGGAATCCGGCGCAGGCGCGGCCGGGTTCGGGCCAGGCGCCGCAGCTGCCGAGGACGGTCAAGCGAGGCATGGCGGTCATTCTGGACCTCGCCGTACCCGCCGCGCGCGGAAAATTGTCGGACCCGGCGGGTAGCGTGCGCGGGGTGCTGATCGTCTCCACTGTCAACGTCAATGGTCTCCGGGCTGCCGTCAAGAAGGGCTTCGTCGAGTGGCTGGCCGCCACCGAGGCGGATGTCGTCGCGTGTCAGGAAGTGCGGGCTGAGGCCGCGCAGCTGCCCGCGTCCGTCGTCGCGCCGGAGGGGTGGTTCGCCGCGCACGCGCCCTCGGTCGCGAAGGGGCGCAACGGCGTCTCGCTCTACAGCCGCGTCGAGCCGGACGAGGTGCGGACCGGGTTCGGCGAGCCCGAGTTCGAGGACAGCGGGCGGTACCTGGAAATGCACCTGCCCGGCGTGATCGTCGCGAGCCTGTACCTGCCGAGCGGCGACGTCGGCACCGAGCGGCAGGACGAGAAGGAACGCTTCATGGCCGCGTTTCTGCCGTACCTGGTCGAGCTGCGCGCGAAGGCGGCCGCGGAGGGCCGGGAGGTCGTCGTGGTCGGCGACTGGAACATCGCTTACGACACCGTCGACCTCAAGAACTGGCGCGGCAATCAGAAGAACTCCGGGTTCCTGCCGGAGGAGCGCGAGTGGATGGGCCGCGTCTACGAAGCGGGCTATGCCGACGTGCAGCGTCGGCTCGACCCCGAGGGCCCCGGTCCGTACACGTGGTGGTCCTACCGGGGCAAGGCGTTCGACAACGACTCGGGTTGGCGCATCGACTGCCAGCTGGCGACGCCTGGCCTGGCGGAGAAGGTGACGTCGGTGGTGGTCGAACGGGCAGAGTCCTACGACCAGCGCTGGTCGGACCACGCGCCGGTCACCGCGACGTACGACGTGCCGTTCCCGGGCTGAACCTGGTTGTCCTGCTGGTGACTAGTGGGTGAAGCCTGCTGAGGGTAGTTCGGGTTTGTTCTGCAGGGGGATTCTGTCCGGTTTGCCGGGGATCGAGGACACTGTGCGTGGTTCCGCGCACGGCGCACGGCGCTGACCACCGACGACACCGAGACCGCAGGGGCGGCCTCGGTTACTCCCCGAGTGGGCGCTAGCCTCGGCTCCCGAGTTGATCAGATCCGACAGGTCTTGACACGCTCGGTAGTTTTCTGACCAGTAGCACGTCGAGAACTCATCCTTACGGGTGAGGCGCTCGTTCAGAACAGTCACCTCGCGGGAGGCACTCCGGTGCGCAACCCAGGCCGGTTCGTGACACGGTCCACGCTGGCTCTTGGCCGTCCAGCGCTTCGCTCGTCCGTCACCCCATCGGGGGTGCCCGGGACGGGGTCGGCCGAGCGGACTCCGGTTCGCCGGGCTGTCCGTGGCGGGCGTTCCCTGGTCGTCGCGGGCGGGCGAGTCCTGGCAGTGCTGGGGACGATCCTGGTCGCGGCCGCCGGGACGGGTGCGACGGCGTTCGCGGACGACAGCGTCGTCCGGGCGGAGACGACGTCGGCCGGGTTCGGGATGCTCGGACCGGTCGGCCTGGTCGCGGTGGGTTTCGGTGTCATCGGGATGGCGCTGGGCGTCGTCCGGCAGCGCCGCAAGGCCCGCGCGAAGGCGCTCGAGGCGGTCGCTGCCGCCGGGGCTCTGGACGAGGAGACCCGGCCGCTGGAACCGGCTCCCGCCGCGCTCAACCTGCGGCAGTCCTAGTCAGCTGGCCGGTTCTCCGGCAGCAGGATCTTCCCCGGCCGAGCGGCGAACTTCGCCATGCTTTCCACGCCGCCGGTTGAGTCACTTGCGGCCCCGGTCGTCTCCGCCGCTCTCCTCGCACCGCGGTATCGGCGACCTGAGCTGCACATCCACCCCTCAATCTCTTCGGCGACGCTCCCTCCCGAAAGCACATACCCGCGCGGACGGCGGCGAAACGTCCCGTCTGCCCGTCCGTCCCGCGAACCGCCGGGCCCGCGGCAGGGGCTTCTTCGCAGCCTGAAAGAATCCCGGGCGTGTCCGACGAACAGAACGGGCGCCTGCGGGTGCTTTCCGGGATCCAGCCGACAGCCGACTCCTTCCACCTCGGCAACTACCTGGGCGCCCTGCGCCAGTGGGTGCGGCTGCAGGACACCCACGAGACCTTCTACTGCGTCGTCGACCTGCACGCGATCACCGTCGAGCAGGATCCCAAGGTGCTGCTCGAGCGGACGCGGCGTTCGGCCGCGCAGCTGCTCGCCATCGGGGTCGACCCGGAGCGCAGCGCGTTGTTCGTGCAGAGTCATGTGCCCGAGCACGCTCAGCTGAGCTGGGTGCTCGAATGCCAGACCGGCTTCGGCGAGGCCGGGCGGATGACCCAGTTCAAGGACAAGGCCGCCAAGCAGGGCAGCGACCACGCGAGCGTCGGTCTGTTCACCTACCCGGTGCTGATGGCCGCGGACATCCTGCTGTACCAGACGAACGCGGTGCCGGTCGGCGAGGACCAGCGGCAGCATCTCGAGCTGACCCGCAACCTCGCGCAGCGGTTCAACAGCCGGTTCGGCAAGACGTTCGTCATGCCGGAGCCGTTCATCGTCAAGGACACCGCCAAGATCTACGACCTGCAGGAACCGACGTCGAAGATGAGCAAGTCGGCGGCGACCGGAAACGGGCTGATCGAGCTGCTCGAGGACCCGAAGCGCTCGGCGAAGAAGATCCGTTCCGCGGTCACCGACACCGGCCGCGAGGTTCGCTTCGACCGCGAGGAGAAGGCAGGCGTCTCCAACCTGCTCACGATCTACTCCGCGCTGACCGACCGGACCGTCGCCGACCTCGAAACCGCCTACGAGGGCAAGGGTTACGGCGATCTCAAGAAGGACCTCGCCGAGGTGCTGGTCGACTGGGTCACGCCGCTGCAGGAGAGCGTTCAGTCCTATTTGGACGATGTCGCCGAGCTGGACCGGATCCTCGCCGCGGGCGCGCACCGGGCCCGTGAGGTCGCGTCGGCCACGCTGGCGTCGGTCTACGAGCGGATCGGGTTCCTGCCCGCGAGCTGAGCGGGGAGTACACAAAAAAATATCCTGTGGGGGGATAAATACAGTGCAGTGGAAAACCGGGCTGTTGCCGATCGGTGTCGCGACGCTGATGCTGGTCACGTCGTGCAGCGGATTCTCCGGATCGGACCGCGAGAACGCGAAGGACCCGAACGCCGACGGCCAGACCGTGCAGCGGCCGGGTTATGCGAACTCGCAGTACCCGGACCCCGCTCCGATCAAGGAAAAGGCGAACCCGCAAGCGGTGCAGATCGGCGGCAAGCCGGTGATCCAGGCGTGCAACCTGCTGACGATTGCCGACCTCGTCGCGCTCGGGATCAAGGTCGAATCGCGGCCGGACCCGAACGGGGCCGTCTTCGAGCGCCGCTACCTGGTCGGCGACGGTTCGGGACCGCTGCGGTCGTCTGAAAACACCTACGCCAAGGCGCTGACCTCGGGCGTGAACCACTGTGTGTACAGCCTGCAGGACGACCAGGGCAATCAGACGTACGAGGAGCTGGCGGTCGCGGTATCCCAGCCGGCGTACGTGCCGACCGTGAACACCAAGCCCTACCTCGACGACGCGGACCCCAGCCTGACCGTCGGCCCGGTGAAGATCTTCTCGAAGCGCCGCACGACGGACAGCCCGTCGGACGCTGCCGGCGACGCCGTGCTCGTCCTGGGGGACACCCTGGTCGACTTCGACTTCCAGCTGAAGGCGGACAAGAACGCGGGCAAGCTGCAGGACCTCGGCAAGAAGCTCGCCGAGAACTTCGCCAAGCAGGTGAGCGCGCCGGCCGGGGCGAACGTCATCGGTTACGACAGCTCGGCGTTCCCGAAATCGGTCGCGCAGCCCTGCCCGATGCTCACGCCCGACGCCGTGACCCCGGCAATCGGCACCGAGGCTTCGCCGATGGTCGCCGAAACCCCCGCCACCGCGGTCGGCGACATGTTCATGACCAACAGCACCCAGCACAACTACGTGCAGATCGACTGCGAACGCGGCACCGGCCAGGACAACGGCATCGACCGGCGCGCGCTACACCTGACCGCGATCAGTTTCCTCAGCGAAGACGCGGCGAAGAGCTACCTCGGGTCCGCGCCGAAGGACGGCCAGTCCACGCCCGCCCAGGTCGGGGATGAGGGGCAGGTGCGCAGCAAGGGCCAGACCAACGGCGAGGTGCTGTTCCGCAAGGGCCGCTTCGTGTTCAAGCTCTACCTCGCCGACCACAACGCCGCCCCGAACGGCATCAGCGGCGCGGACGCGACCCGGCTGCTGGTTCCCGCCGCCCAGAAGATGCTCTCCGCCTTCCACGAGCAGTAACCGCGCGGGCACGCTCGCGTTGCGGGGCCCGGTTGCCGTGGTTAGCGTTTTCCGGTGGCGAAAGAGACCGGTGACAAGGAAAAGCTGCTGCCCCGGCTGCGGCGGAAGTACCCGTGGCTGGATCACCTGATCCGCGCCAACGATTCCTTCAACGAAAACTACGGCAACCATTACGCGGCGGCGATCACGTACTTCAGCGTGCTGTCGGTGTTCCCGATCTTCATGGTGGCGTTCGCGGTCGTCGGCATGGTGCTCGGGCACAACACCGCGGTGATCGACCAGATCACGCACGGGATCGACAGTTCGGTCCCCGAAGGCCTGCGCGGCCTGGTCAAACAGATCACCGACACCGCGCTGAGTTCCGGCAGCGGGATCGGGATCTTCGGGTTGCTGCTGGCGCTCTACTCCGGCGTCGGCTGGATGGCCAACCTCCGCGACGCCCTCACCGCGCAGTGGGGGCAGGAGAAGAAGACGGAACCGTTCGTCACCAAGACGATCAAGGACCTGCTGTCGCTGATCGGGCTCGGGCTGGCGCTGGTCGTGTCGTTCGCGATCACCGCGGCGGGCAGTGGCTTCGGCGAACTGCTGCTGGAACTGGTCGGGCTGGAAGGCCAGGGGTGGGCGAAGTTCCTGCTCCAAGCCGCGACGATCGTGCTCAGCCTGATCGCCAACGCGCTGGTTTTCCTGTGGGTGATCGCCCGGCTGCCCCGGGAGCACGTCGCGCTGCGGAGCGCGGTCAAGGGCGCGATCTTCGCCTCTGTCGGGTTCGTGATTCTGCAGCAGGTCGCGACTGTGTACCTGGCTAGCGTCACGAAGTCGCCGTCGTTCGCGTTGTTCGGGCCGGTGATCGGGTTGCTGGTGTTCGCGAACCTGGTGTCGCGGTTCCTGCTGCTGGTGACGGCCTGGACGGCGACCGCGCGGGAGAACCAGCGACGCGTGGTGCAGCCGCCCGCTCCGGTGCTGCTGGAGCCCCGGGTGACGGTGCAGCACGGGCTGGGGCTCGGTTCCGTGGCCGGTGCGTTCAGTGCCGGTGCGCTGCTGGCGTGGCTAGGCAGGCGGAAGGGCTGATCCGAAAAAAGGGCCTCCTTGAGCGAATCAAGGAGGCCCTTTTTTCATCGGCTCGCTATGCGCGGGCGTTGCGCTTCCGCTGGTAGCTGATGACGAACCCGGCGATGATGATCAGGAGCACCACCACCGTCAGCACCCAGCCGGTCGTTCCGAACGGGTCCGGTTTCTCCGCCGCCGCGGTCGTCGCGCCCGCGGGGGTGACTTCCTTGTCCGACATCGGGGCGGCCGAGTCGGTGCTCAGCGGCCGGTAGGCGATCTGGCCGACCGGCTGTGCGCCGTTCTTCTCCAGCGCGAAGCCGTAGTCGAGCAGTTTCGCCGCCTGGTCGACCACCTTCGTCGGACGCTGTTCGGCCCGCATCATCACGATCGCGAGGCGGTGGCCGTCGCGTTCCGCGCCGCCGACGTACGTGTGCCGCGCGTCGTCCGTGAAGCCCGTTTTCCCGCCGAGGAAACCGGGGTACACGCCGAGCAGCTTGTTGTCGTTGAACACCGGGATCGGCGGCTTCCCGTCGATCGCCGGGATCGTGTACGCCTTCGTCGCGACCGCCTTGGCGAACTCCGGCTGCTTCATCGCGTAGTGGAAGACCAGGCTCAGGTCGTACGCCGAGGTCGACATGCCCGGTCCGTCGAGGCCGGACGGGGTCGCCGCGCGAGTGTCCGTCGCCCCGATGCGGGCGGCGAGCGCGTTCATCTTGGCGACCGCCGCGTCCACGCCGCCCAGCGCCGTCGCGAAGGCGTGCGCCACGTCGTTGCCCGAGTGCATCAGCAGGCCGTGCAGCAGCTGGTCGACCGTGTAGTGCCCGCCCGCGGTGATGCCGACGCAGGTGCACTCCTGCTCGGCGTCCTCCTTCGTCGGGACGATGACCTGGTCCGGCTTCAGCTCGGTGACCACCACCAGCGCCAGCAGCGTCTTGATCAGCGACGCCGGCCGCTCCCGCGCGTGCGGGTCCTTCGCCGCGACGACCGCGCCGGTGTCGAGGTCCTGGAGGACCCACGACGCCGAGGTGTCGCCAGGAGGCAGCGCGGGCGCGCCAGGCGGGAGGACCGGGCCGCAGCCGCCAAGGAGGTCGCCGCCGACCGGCTGGGCGGGCACCGGAAGCGGCGGCGGGACGGGCTGGCCCGGCTTCGGCTTCTCCGAGGTGTCCACCGGCGCCGGCGGCGCGGCGTGCTCGGTGCATTGCTCCGCCAGCGCCGGTGCGGCGAGGGCGACGGGCGCGGCGACGGCTACGAGGGCTGCGGCGAGTGTCGCGGCGAATGCTCGCAGCGACCGGGCGAAAGCGGGGTGCACCCACGCAATCTAGCGCCGATGGTCCGGCGGCATACTCGAGACATGCGCATTTCACGAGGTACAGCGATGGCCTTGTTCGCTTTCGGCATCTGGTCCTGGATCATTTGGATCACGTTCGCCAAGAATCTGTGGGCCAGCAACCAGTCGTGGGCGCCCGATGGTTCGCCCACCGGGTACTTCATCGTGCACGCGGTGCTGACCGTGGTTTCGTTCGTGCTCGGCACCGCGATCGGGGTGCTCGGCTGGCGCGGCATCCGGGCGACGTCCCGGGATCGCGCCAACACCTGATCCGGCGAAGCGTCCTTTGGTCGGTGGCGGGGCGCGTCCGGGCTGGCTTAGTTTCGGGCGACCGACCATGGAGGCTAAATGTCCCGTTTACGTCGATTGCTCGTCCCGGTCGCGGTAGCCGGCGTCGCCGCCGGTGCGGTGGCTGTGCCAGCGTCCGCCGCGCCCGCGCCGTCGTGCGACACCACCAGCACCCAGTACAGCTACGTCGTGCTGTACCAACCGGGCGAGAAGCAGCGTTCGGTCGACGCGGAGCTGACCGCCAAATGCGGCAAACGGATCGCGTACTACCCGGAAATCGGCGTCGCGGTCGCCAGCTCGCGCAACGCGGACTTCGCCGACCGGATCGGGGTGAAGCGGGCGTATTCGGGTGGCAAGGACGTCGCCGCGAAGGCCGCCGCCCGCGCCGGACTGCGTTCGGCGGTCGGGATGCTGGAGCAGACGGAGAGCGTCGCCACTGGTAGCGATTTGTCGACTCAGCAGTGGGACATGCGGGCCATCCACGCTCCCGAAGCGAATAAGATCAACCCCGGTTCGCGATCGGTCACCGTCGGCGTGCTGGATTCCGGCATCGACGCCAAACACCCGGCGCTCGCGAACGCGGTGGACGCGAAGTCCTCGACCGGCTGTGTCACCGGCGCGCCGGACGCTTCCGCGTGGGCGCCGACGAACTCCGACCACGGCACGCACGTCGCAGGCACCATCGCGGGCAAGGACGCGTCGCGCGGCTTCACCGGCATCGCGCCGGGCGTGCGGCTGGCGTCCGTGAAGGTCGTGAACGACGACGGCTACATCTTCCCGGAGGCAGCGGTCTGCGGCTTTGTCTGGGCCGCACAGCACGGTTTCCAGGTGACGAACAACAGCTACTACATCGACCCCGGGATGTTCTACTGCCGCAACGAAGCGGGCGACGCTGCCGCGTACGAGGCCGTACGGCGTGCCGTGACCTACTCGACGCAGCGCGGAACTCTCAATGTCGCTGCGGCGGGTAACTCGGGCTTCGATGTCACGAAGCAGACTGTTGACCCGAACCGTCCGCACAAGATTGATTCTTCGTGCGGCATCCTGCCCAAGGCGATCGACGGTGTGGTGACCGTGTCCGCGGTTGGTTACGCGGGGACGAAGGCTTACTACTCCAACTACGGCTCGGTCACGGTGACTGCGCCGGGCGGCGATTCGGGACAGGTTCCGCCTTCTGGGCAGGGCGCGGGGTGCCCGCTGTCGACCATTTTCAATGGCGCATATGGGACTAAGTGCGGCACGTCGATGGCTTCGCCGCATGCGGCTGGGGTTGCGGCGCTTTTGGCTTCTACGCATCGGAACGCGCCGCCGCGGGCGTTGGCGGCTTTGCTTACCGCGGAGGCGGATCCGGTGGCTTGTGATGTGTCGGCGTGTGAGGGTCCGAAGCAGAACAACTCGTACTACGGGCGCGGTTTGGTGAACGCGCTGGACGCGGTTCACTGACGCAGCAACAAAAACGGCCCTCGTCCCGAATGCTCGGGGCGAGGGCCGTTCTCGTAGCTAAAAAGATCAGACGCGCTTGAACAGCAGCGCGCGCTTCACTTCCTGGATCGCCTTGGTCACCTGGATGCCGCGCGGGCAGGCGTCGGTGCAGTTGAACGTCGTGCGGCAGCGCCACACGCCTTCACCGTCGTTCAGGATGTCCAGCCGCTCCTCGGCACCCTCGTCGCGGGAGTCGAAGATGAAGCGGTGGGCGTTGACGATCGCCGCCGGGCCGAAGTACGAGCCGTCGTTCCAGTAGACCGGGCAGGACGACGTGCAGCAGGCGCACAGGATGCACTTGGTGGTGTCGTCGAACCGGTTGCGGTCGGCCTGGGACTGGATCCGCTCGCGGGTCGGCTCGTTGCCGTAGGTGATCAGGTACGGCTTGATCGCCCGGTACGCCTCGAAGAACGGGTCCATGTCGACGTAGAGGTCCTTCAACGTCGTCAGGCCCTTGATCGGGGCGATGGTGATCTCGGTCTTCTTGCCGTTCTTCTCGAGCAGGTCCTTCAGCAGCACCTTGCAGGCCAGCCGGTTGATCCCGTTGATCTGCATCGCGTCCGAACCGCACACGCCGTGCGCGCACGAGCGGCGGAAGGAGAACGTGCCGTCGATGTAGTCCTTGACGTAGAACAGCAGGTTCAGCACGCGGTCGGTCGGCTGCGCCGGGACGTCGTAGGACTCCCAGTGCGGCTCCTGGTCGACCTCCGGGTTGAACCGCAGGATCTTCAGCGTGACCTGGATCGGCGTGTGCTCGTCGGACGCCTTGGAGGAAGGCGCTTCAGGGGTGGCCGTCGTCATCAGTACTTCCGCTCCATCGGTTCGTAGCGGGTGAAGGTGACCGGCTTGTAGTCGAGCCGGATGTCGGACGACAGCCCCTCGCCCTGCTTGTAGGCCATGGTGTGCCGCATGAAGTTCGTGTCGTCGCGGTTCGGGTAGTCCTCGCGGGCGTGCCCGCCGCGGGACTCCTTGCGCGCGATCGCGCCGACGACCAGCACCTCGGCCAGCTCCAGCAGGAAGCCCAGCTCGACGGCCTCGAGCAGGTCGGTGTTGTACCGCTTGCCCTTGTCCGCCACGGTGATCCGCTGGTAGCGCTCCTTGAGCGCCTGGATGTCGGTCAGCGCCTGCTTCAGCGTGTCCTCGGTGCGGTACACCGACGCGTGCGAGTCCATCGTCTGCTGCATTTCCTTGCGGATGTCGGCGACGCGCTCGTCGCCGTGCTCCGACAGCAGCAGCTCCAGCTGCTCCTCGACCAGGGTGGTCGGGTTCTCCGGCAGCTCGACGTGGTCGTGCGCCAGCGCGTACTCCGCGGCGGCGATGCCCGCGCGGCGGCCGAACACGTTGATGTCCAGCAGCGAGTTCGTGCCGAGGCGGTTCGAACCGTGCACGGACACGCAGGCGACCTCGCCCGCGGCGTACAGGCCCGGGATGACGTGCTCGTTGTCGCGCAGCGCCTCGCCGTGGATGTTCGTCGGGATGCCGCCCATGACGTAGTGGCACGTCGGGAACACCGGCACCGGCTCCTTGACCGGGTCGACGCCCAGGTAGGTGCGGGAGAACTCGGTGATGTCCGGCAGCTTGGTCTCGAGGACCTCGACCGGCAGGTGGGTCACGTCGAGGACGACGTAGTCCTTGTTCGGCCCGCAGCCGCGGCCCTGCAGCACCTCCTGGACCATCGACCGGGCGACGATGTCGCGCGGCGCGAGGTCCTTGATGGTGGGGGCGTAGCGCTCCATGAACCGCTCGCCGTCGGCGTTGCGGAGGATGCCGCCCTCGCCGCGCACCGCCTCGGAGATCAGGATGCCGAGGCCGGCGAGGCCGGTCGGGTGGAACTGGAAGAACTCCATGTCCTCCAGCGGAAGGCCCTTGCGGAAGATGATGCCGAGGCCGTCGCCGGTGAGGGTGTGCGCGTTCGAGGTGGTCTTGAAGATCTTGCCCGCGCCGCCGGTGGCGAACACGATCGACTTCGCCTGGAACACGTGCAGTTCGCCGGTGGCCAGCTCGTAGGCGACCACGCCGGTGGCGATCGGGTTGCCGTCCTCGCCCTCGGACAGGACCAGGTCGAGCACGTAGAACTCGTTGAAGAACTCGGTGCCGTGCTTGACGCAGTTTTGGTACAGCGTCTGGAGAATCATGTGCCCGGTGCGGTCCGCGGCGTAGCAGGCGCGGCGCACCGCGGCCTTGCCGTGGTCGCGGGTGTGCCCGCCGAACCGGCGCTGGTCGATCTTGCCCTCGGGCGTCCGGTTGAACGGAAGACCCATCTTCTCCAGGTCGAGGACGGCGTCGATGGCCTCTTTCGCCATGATCTCCGCGGCGTCCTGGTCGACCAGGTAGTCACCGCCCTTGACGGTGTCGAAGGTGTGCCATTCCCAGTTGTCCTCTTCGACGTTCGCCAGCGCGGCGCACATGCCGCCCTGGGCCGCGCCGGTGTGGGACCGGGTCGGGTACAGCTTGGTGAGGACCGCGGTGCGGGCGCGCTGACCGGATTCGATGGCCGCGCGCATGCCGGCGCCGCCCGCGCCGACGATCACCACGTCGTACTTGTGGAACTGCATAGGGAAAGACTCCGCTAGCTAGTGGTGGGTGCGCCTCAGGAGGCAGGCATCTCGGGGTCGAACGTGAAGATCACCATCGTGCCGACGGCCAGGATGAGCACCATCGAGACGTAGAGCAGGATCTTCAGCCAGAACCGGGTGGAGTCCTTGCGCGCGTAGTCGTCGATGATCGTGCGCAGCCCGTTCCCGCCGTGGATCTCGGCGAGCCACAGCATCGCCAGGTCCCAGAACTGCCAGAACGGCGAGGCCCAGCGGCCGGCGACGAAGCCCCAGTTGATGCGGTGCACGCCGCCGTCGAGGATGTTCATGATGAACAGGTGGCCCAGCACCAGGATGATCAGCGCGAGCCCGGAGATGCGCATGAACAGCCAGCTGTAGAGCTCGAAGTTGCTGCGCCGGGCGGACGGCCGCCGCGGCGAGCGCGGCTTGTCGAGGATCAGAGCGTCGGCCATGGGATCAGGCACCCCCGAAAAGCGTCTCGACGGTGCGCTTCAGCATGAAGAACGCACCCGGAACCATCACGACCACCCACACGACGCCGATGACCCAGAGCATCGTCTTCTGGTACTTCGGGCCCTTGGCCCAGAAGTCGACCAGCAGGACGCGCAGCCCGTTGAGCGCGTGGAACAGCACCGCGCCGACAAGGCCGACCTCGAGCAGGTTCACGATCGGCGTCTTGTACGTCTCGATGACCTGGTCGTAGGTGTTCGGCGACACGCGCACGAGCGCGGTGTCGAGCACGTGCACGAACAGGAAGAAAAAGGTCAGCACGCCGGTGATGCGGTGAAGCACCCAGGACCACATGCCGGGGTCGCCCCGGTAGAAGGTTCCCTGCCGGCGTGAGGCACCCGCCCGATCGCTAGCTCCTGCCCCGCTTTCGGTGGCAGTGCTCGCCGTGGTGGACATCGGTGAACGGCCTCCAACGTCATGACTGTCGTGCCCGGGTGACCGGTGAGGTCCGCACCCGCGGCCGGGGTCGGTCCACTGGGGACAACTCCGGCGACGGTGCCGAGATCAGGGGCCATCGAGCGTGGATGCATGGATGCTAGACCCGACCCATACGCGCGGCTCACCTCCGGGTTCCTCTCTGTGACAGACCAGACACCGGTGACCACGGCAGACCACTCGGACGTGTGGTCTGGAGCACGTCTGAGCTGCCCTGAAGGACTCCTTCCGGGACAGGGATTCCCTCGCGGAGTCCTTCCCGGACGGTTCCCGGGCGAAAGCGGGGCCACGGTGCGTGATCGCAGCGGGCGGGGCGGGGCCTCTTGATCACGGTCGGCGCCGGATTGGTCGCGGATCGACCCTCCGAGTAAACGTTTGTGTTACGTAGCGTGCCGTTCCTATGGCGGTTACCCGGCGGTTGGGTACGGTCTGCCAGTTGAGCCCGGCGACCGTGACCGGGCCGTTCCTGGATCGTCCGCTGGATCAGCGGGGAGGGAGACACACGTTGCGTCGCATGCGTGGAACCGCGCTGGCCGCCGCGACCATGGCTGGGGTGCTTGCACTGGCCGGGTGCGCGAAGGACACCGGGGGAAGCAACAACAACGCGTCCGGTTCGGACGGCAACGCGGGCTCGAACTGCATCACCGCCCCGAAGCCGCCCGCCGCGCCTGCCGCCGCCACGAGCAGCAGCGCCGCCTCGGGCAAGGTCGACGGCAGCAAGCTCAAGGTCGGCCTGGCCTTCGACGTCGGCGGTCGCGGTGACGCTTCCTTCAACGACGCGGCCGCCGCGGGCACCGACCGGGCGAAGTCCGAGCTGGGCGTCCCGACCGTCAACGAGAGCACCGCGAGCGCGAGCGAGAGCGAAGCCGCCAAGCAGCAGCGTCTCGAGCAGATGGCGCAGCAGGGCCTGAACCCGATCGTCGCGGTCGGTTTCGCCTACGCGCAGTCGGTCAAGGCCGTCGCCACGAAGTACCCGAACACGAAGTTCGCGATCGTCGACGACGACTCGATCAACTTGCCGAACGTCACGCCGCTGGTCTTCGCCGAGGAGCAGGGCTCGTTCCTGGCCGGCGTCGCCGCCGCGTACAAGAGCAAGAAGTGCCACGTCGGCTTCGTCGGCGGCGTGAACACTCCGCTGATCCAGAAGTTCGAGGCGGGCTTCCTGCAGGGCGCGAAGGCCGTTTCGAGCAAGATCAAGATCGAGGACGAGTACCTGACGCCCGCCGGCGACTTCTCCGGCTTCCAGGACCCGCCGAAGGGCAACGCGAAGGCCGCCGCCGAGATCTCCCGCGGCGCGGACGTCGTCTACCACGCCGCCGGCGCCTCCGGTAAGGGCGTGTTCGATGCGGCGAAGCAGAACAACGCGCTGGCCATCGGCGTCGACTCCGACCAGTACAACCAGAAGACGGTCGCCGCCGACAAGGACATCATCATCACCTCGATGATCAAGCGCGTCGACGTCGCGGTCTTCGAGTACCTGCAGGCCGTCGCGAAGGGCGACCTGAGCACGGTGCCGAAGCGCTTCGACCTGAAGTCCGACGGGGTCGGCTACTCGACCTCCGGCGGCAAGGTCGACGACATCAAGGACGTGCTGGACGGGTACAAGGCCCAGATCGTCTCCGGCGCCATCAAGGTTTCGGACAAGCCGGCCAAGTAACGCTCACGACGCGGCAGGGCTCGGAAGGATCTTCCTTCCGGGCCCTCACGCGTTTCCGACAGAACGGGATGTCCCCTCCGATGACCGAGATCGAGGCCGAAGCCGTCCCCGACCGGGGCGTGCCGGCCGTCCAGCTGACCGGGATCACCAAGCGGTTCCCCGGCGTCGTCGCGAACTCCGACGTCAACCTCACCGTCGCGGCGGGCGAGGTGCACGCGCTGTGCGGCGAGAACGGCGCGGGCAAGTCGACCCTGATGAAGATCCTGTACGGGATGCAGCAGCCCGACGAGGGCAGCATCGCCATCAACGGCGCCGAGGTGAGACTGCGCAACCCGCAGGACGCCATCCGCGCCGGGATCGGCATGGTGCACCAGCACTTCATGCTCGCCGACAACCTGACCGTCGCGGAAAACGTGTTCCTGGGCGCGGAGGCGCTGCACGGCATCGGCCGCGCGGCGCGGACGCGCTTGGCGGAACTGTCGAAGCGGACCGGGCTGCACGCGAAGCCCGACGCGCTGCTGGAGGAACTCGGCGTCGCCGACCGCCAGCGCGTCGAGATCGTCAAAGTCCTTTACCGCGGCGCGAAAATCATCATCCTCGACGAGCCGACCGCCGTGCTCGTGCCGCAGGAAGTGGACGCGCTGTTCACGACCGTCCGCGAGATGCAGGCCGACGGCTACACGTTCCTCTTCATCTCGCACAAGCTCGACGAGGTGCGCGCGATCGCCGACACGGTCACCGTGATCCGGCGCGGCACCACGGTCGGCACCGCGGATCCGAAGAAGATCACCAGCCGCGAGCTGGCCGAGATGATGGTCGGTTCGGAGCTGCCGAGCCCGGAGACGCGCGAGTCGACGGTGACCGACCGCGAGGTCCTGCAGGTGCGCGAGCTGCGGCTGTCCGCCGAAGGCTCCGAGCGCAACGTGCTGGACCACATCTCCTTCACCGTCCACGCGGGCGAGGTGCTCGGCATCGCGGGCGTCGAGGGCAACGGCCAGACCGAACTGGTCGAGACGATCATGGGGATGCGCAAGGCGAGCGGCGGCCACATCGAGCTGACGCCGCCCGACGGCGAGACGCACGATCTGGTCAAGCTGGGCACGCTGGCGCGGCGCGAGGCGGGCATCGGCTACATCGCCGAAGACCGCACGCGGCACAGCCTGCTGCTCACGCAACCGTTGTGGGTCAACCGGATTCTCGGCTACCAGACGCGGGAACCGGTGTCCGGCGGGCAACTGCTCAACATCGCGGGCGCGCGCGAGGACACCGAACGGATCGTGCGCGAGTACGACGTCCGCACGCCCGGCATCGACGTTCCGGCCGCCGCGTTGTCCGGCGGCAACCAGCAGAAGCTGATCGTCGGGCGCGAGCTGTCCGGCAACCCGGTGCTGCTGATCGCTTCGCACCCGACGCGCGGCGTCGACGTCGGTGCGCAGGCGCTGATCTGGGAGCAGATCCGCCAGGCGCGTGCCGACGGCCTCGCCGTGCTGCTGATTTCCGCGGACCTCGACGAGCTGATCGGGCTGTCCGACACCATTCGCGTGATGCTGCGCGGGCGGCTCGTGAGCGAGGCGAACCCGGCCACCGTCACCCCGCAGGAACTCGGTTCCGCCATGACCGGCGCCGAAGAAGGTGAAGACTCATGAGTTCGTGGCGCACGCGGCTGCTGCCGCCTCTGCTCGCGATCGCGTTCGCGGTGATCCTGTCCGCGATCGCGCTCGTCATCTCCGGCGCCGACCCGTTGCAGGCGTACGGGACGATGATCGGCCAGCTGTTCAAGGGCTCCACCGCGGTCGACACGGTGAACCTCGCGACGGTGTACTACCTGTCCGGCTTGGCCGTGGCGATCGGGTTCCAGATGAACCTGTTCAACATCGGCGTCGAGGGCCAGTACCGGTTCGCCGCGGTGGTCGCCGCGATCATCGGCGGGGCGCTGCAGCTGCCGCCGGTCATCCACACCATCGTGATCCTGCTGGTGGCTGTCGTTTCCGGCGCGCTGTACGCGACGATCCCGGCGGTGCTCAAGGTGACCCGCGGCGTCAGCGAGGTCATCTCGACGATCATGCTGAACTCGATCGTCGCGGGCATCATCGCGTTCCTCATCAACGCCGACCAGTTCGGCGTGCAGACCGGCAACAACATCGGGACCAGGGTGATCGCGCCGTCCGGCCGGATCCCGGGCATCCCGCTCGGGTCGGGCACGCTGTTCGGGTTCGTGTTCATCGCGATCGTGATCGGCGGCGCGTACTGGTTCATGCTGAACCGCACCCGGTTCGGCTTCGAGCTGAAGGCGAGCGGCGAGTCCGCGACGGCCGCGGCCGCCGGTGGTGTGAGCGCGAAGAAGATGACGCTCATCGCGATGCTGTTGTCCGGTGCGGTGGCCGGTCTGGTCGCCATGCCGGAACTGCTCGGCCGCGACTACAGCTACGGCATCACCGCGACCCAGATGTACGGCTTCACCGGCATCGCGGTCGCGCTGCTCGGCCGCAACCATCCCGGCGGCATCGCGTTCGGCGCGCTGCTGTGGGCGTTCCTGGACACCTCCGCGGTGTCGCTGGAGCAGATCAACGTGTCCAAGGAGATCGCGACGATCATGCAGGGCATCATCGTGCTCTCGGTCGTCGTGGCGTACGAGATCGTGCGCCGGGCCGACCTCGCCGCGGAACAGCGCAGGGTGGGCAGGGCGCTCGCCGGCAACGGCCGCAAGGGCGCCTCGGTCGCGGAAGGCGGTGCGGTGTGACCACCACGACGGAGTTCTCCCGGCCGGGTCCGGAATCCGGGACGCCGATGCCGGTCAAGCGCAAGCGGCCGCGGATCCCCGGCTGGCTGCGCGGCGTGATCTGGGCCGTGGTCGCCATCGCGGTCATGTCGACCGCGTCGTACGCCACCGGCGTTTCGGCGCTGACGTCCAGCAACACCGCGTCGACCGCACTGCGGCTGGCGCTGCCGATCCTGCTGTGTGCGCTGGGCGGGCTGTGGGCCGAGCGCGTGGGCGTGATCAACATCGGCCTCGAAGGCATGATGATCCTCGGCACCTGGGGCGCGGCCTGGGGTGCGTATTACGGCGGCGCGTGGGTCGGTTTGCTGGCCGCGATCGCGTTCGGCGCGCTGGGCGGGCTGCTGCACGCGGTGGCGACGGTGACGTTCAACGTCAACCACATCGTTTCCGGTGTCGCGATCAACCTGCTCGGGCTCGGGGTCGCGAAGTATCTGGCGAACCTGATTTTCGAGCCGCTGTCGGGAAACCCGCGCCAGTCGCCGCCGGTGCCGAAGTTCGACACCTATTCCGCGGCCGGATTGTCGGACTGGCTGGGTTCGCTGGAAGACCAGCAGCGCGTCGGATTGTCTGACGTCGCGGGCATTCTGCGCGGGCTGGTGACCGGCGTCGCGCCGCTGACGATGATCGCGATCGTGCTGATTCCGGTGAGCTACTGGATTCTCTGGCGCACGCGGTTCGGCCTTCGGCTGCGTTCGTGCGGCGAGAACCCGGTCGCGGCGGAGTCGCTCGGCGTGAACGTGTACCGCTACAAGTACGTCGGCGTGCTGATCTCCGGCGGGTTCGCGGGCATGGGCGGTGCGTCGCTGGTGCTGCTCAAGGGCGGCGCGGACTACCTGGAGAACCAGACCAACGGCCGCGGGTACATCGGTCTGGCAGCGATGATTTTCGGCAACTGGCGACCGGGCGGTCTGCTCGGCGGCGCCGCGCTGTTCGGGTACTCCGACGGTCTGCAGCTCGCCGGTGGCGGCGACGCGGTGCTGGCGTTGCTGTACGGCGCGGTGATTCTGCTGGCGATCATCGTGATCGTGCAGCTGATCCGGAAGCGCTGGCTCGCGGCCGCACTCGGCGTCGTCGGTGCTGGGATTCTGTACGCGATCTACTGGACCAACGACACTCTCCCGAGCGACTTGATCCCGTACACCGCGCACTTCGTGACGCTGATCGTGCTAGCTGTTGCGTCGCAACGACTTCGGCCGCCCAAGGCAGACGGCGCGCAGTATCGACGAGGTGAGGGCGACTGATGTCCGAAGTGGACTGGGAGGCTTTGCGCGCGGCCGCGGTTTCGGCTGCTTCGCACGCGTACGCGCCTTATTCGGGACTGCACGTCGGCGTCGCGGCCATTGTGGACGATGGTCGGCAGGTGACCGGTTGCAACGTCGAAAACGCTTCGTACGGCTTGGGTTTGTGTGCTGAGTGCACAATGGCCGGACAATTGCGACTGTCCGGCGGTGGCCGTTTGGTCGCGGTGGCTTGCCGCAGTGGCTCGGGTGAGCTGCTGATGCCTTGTGGACGGTGCCGCCAGATTCTGTTCGAACTCGGCGGATCCTCTTGCCTGGTCGACACTCCGCGTGGAGTGCTGCCGATGTCGGAGGTGCTGCCGGACGCGTTCGGGCCGGAGGACCTGCCGTGACTTTCACCGCGGTAGACGTCATCCGGACCAAGCGCGACGGCGGACGGCTGAGCGACGAGCAGATCGATTGGGTCGTCGACGCCTACACCCGCGGAGCGGTCGCGGAAGAGCAGATGGCCGCGCTGGCCATGGCGATTTTCTTGCGTGGCATGGACGACGGCGAGATCGCGCGCTGGACCGGCGCGATGATCGACTCGGGTTCGCGGCTGTCGCTGGACGTCGCGCGCCCGACCGTAGACAAGCACTCGACCGGCGGGGTCGGCGACAAGATCACCTTGCCGCTGGCTCCGCTGGTCGCCGCGTGCGGTGCCGCGGTGCCGCAGCTGTCCGGTCGCGGGCTCGGGCACACTGGCGGGACGCTGGACAAACTGGAGTCGATTCCCGGCTGGCGGGCGGCGTTGTCTCTGGACGAGATCGCGGCGCAGCTGAACTCGGTCGGCGCGGTGGTCTGCGCGGCGACCGAGGGCTTGGCTCCGGCGGACAAGAAGCTGTACGCGCTGCGGGATGTCACGTCGACGGTCGAGTCGGTGCCGTTGATCGCCAGCTCGATCATGAGCAAGAAGATCGCCGAGGGTGCTTCGGGGCTTGTGCTGGATGTGAAGGCTGGGTCCGGGGCGTTCATGAAGACCGTGCCAGAGGCGCAGCTGCTGGCGCGGACGCTCGTGGACATCGGCACTGCGCACGGGGTGGCTTGCACGGCGTTGATCACCGACATGAGCACGCCGCTCGGCCGGGCGGTCGGCAATGCGGTCGAGGTCGCCGAGGCGGTCGAGGTCCTGCGCGGCGGTGGCCCGGCTGACGTGGTCTCGCTGACGGTGGCGCTGGCTAGGGAAATGCTTGCTTTGGCGGGGATTTCCGTGGATCCGGCCGAGGTGCTGGCGTCCGGGGAGGCTTACGAGGTGTGGGCTCGGATGATCACCGCCCAGGGCGGGGATCCTTCGGCTGCCTTGCCGCGGCCTTCCACGGTGCACATCGTCCCGGCACCTGCTTCGGGGGTGCTGACTTCGCTGGACGCCTACGCCGTGGGTGTCGCGGCTTGGCGGCTTGGGGCTGGCCGGGCGCGAAAGGAAGACCCAGTGCAGGCCGCGGCGGGGATCTTGTGCCACGCGAAGCCGGGCGACCAGGTGGTGGAGGGGGAGCCGTTGCTGGAACTGCACACGGACACTCCGGACGCGATCCCGGCGGCCCTGGCCGCGCTGGAAGGCGGGTTCGAGGTAGGAGCGGAGGCTCCTGCTGCGCGGGGGATCGTGCTGGAGACGGTTCGGCCCTGAGGGGGTTTGCTTTCTCGTGGTTCCTGATCGACGGGCTGCGGTCGCCGGGCGTGGCCCATCGATCGCCCGCAGAGGGTGCCGACCGGCAGTTCCGGCGTGCTCGTCGGTCTGGATCTAGGGACGGGCGAGCATCACGCGGTTGTCTTGGACTCGGACGGGAAGCGGCTGCATGACGGGCCGCTCCCAACAGCGAACCGGAGCTATGGACGCTGTCGCGCACGGACCGCATCAGTAGCCCTAAACGCCGGGATTGCCGAGACTCACGCTCCCCGCAGGGGCGCGGACACAGTCTGCCGCGCCGGGCGACAGCCTGAAAGATCGTGCTCCAGCAAAGTAAACAGGTCGCCGCCGAGACTCGATGAGCACCCTTTGCCGCGCTCATCTGCCTTGCCCGACGGCGCTGCGACCTCTACGCCATGCTCCGCAACGGCGCCCACTGCCAGCACTCGGAACCAGGTCCAGCCACCGCGGCTTGACAGCCGTACAGCGACATCCTCTAGAGGGCGGGCTCGGTCGCGGCTAGTGACACTGAAACGACGAAGCCCCCGTCCAGAACTCTGGACGGGGGCTTCGGCCACTCAAGCTCAGTCGGTCGACTCGTCCGAGTCGCCGCCAGCCTTTGCCTTCGCGTCGGCGGCCTTGGGCGACCGGCCGTTGCGCGAGCTGCGGCGCGGCTGGCGCGGGGCGGGCGGCGGCGGGGCGATCTGCTGCACCGCCGGTCCGCCGCCCAGCATCAGTTCCGCGAACGTCGCCATCGCTTCGTCCAGCTGGCCGCCGATGCGGCGCACCGATTCGTCGTTGCTGCGGCGCACCAGCGAGTCGACCGCGTCGGTGTCCGGCTGCTTCGACAGCGTGCCTTCGACCTTCGACAGGCCGCTGCGGACCGAGCCGTCCAGGTCGCCGATGCGGCCGGTGACGTCGTCCTCGACCTTGTCGATGCGGCTGGACAGGTCGTCGAGACGCTGGGTGATCGTTTCGAGCTTCGTGCCCACCGAGTCGAGGCGCGCGGCCGGGTCGATCATCTCGCCGGTGTCGGACACGGCGCTCTTCAGCGCGTCGGTCGCGGTGGCGATCCGTTCCTTCGTTGCGCGGTCCAGTTCGTCGACGCGCGAGCGCAGTTCCTGGTCCGTGGTCTCGATCCGCTCGCGCAGCGACGTCTCGGCCATCTCGATCCGGTCGCGGATCGGGCCCTGCGTGGCCTGCGGCAGCGACTCCAGCTTGGCGTCCTGCTTGTCCAGGTGCCCGCCCAGCTCGTCGAGCCTGCGGTGGATGTTCTGCAGCTTGTCCTCGAGCCCGTCCATCCGGCCCGCGACGCCCTCGAACCGCGCCGCCACGCCGTCGAGGCGGCCGTCGAGCTGGGCGAAGGGCTTCGCCAGCTTGTCGACGATGCTCTCCACCGCGTGCGTGAGCGCGGCGATCGCGTTGTCCTGCGACTCCAGCCGCGTCATCGCCTCGTCGAGGCGCTCCGCCAGCACCCCGACCTCGGTCCGGTCCGGCAGTTCCGACAGCCGCTTGCGCACCGCGCCGAGGGAGTCCACCGGGGCGAGCCGGGCGTAGATGTCGTCGAGCGCGTCGAAGATCTGCTGCTGCTCGCTCTCACGAACCTCGGCCGCGCGCACCAGCATGTTGCGCATCCGGTCGAACGACGGAGCGGCAATGTGGTTGTCAGTGGTCACTGCGGTGTCCTTCGTCGGCGGGGAAAAATGGAAGGGACTGACCCGAGCTTATCGATGAAGAAAATTGCTGTGCGTATGGCCCCCGGGGAACGCGGATAACGACCGTGCCACCCGGATGGCCGATTCCTTGCGCACAGTGCTGAGCAGAGGGTTGTTCCGGTGCTCTCGGTTACGGCCAGGTAGGGGAATGACAGCGAGGCTACCGTTGGAGCATGTCGGACGTAACCCCGCTGAGCGCGGAGATCTTGCGCCGCGCCCCCAAGGTCCTGCTCCACGATCACCTCGACGGCGGCTTGCGGCCGGGCACGGTCGCCGAACTCGCCGAGGATCTCGGCTACCGGGACCTTCCCGCGACGGATCCGGACGAGCTGGGCCGCTGGTTCCGCGCCGCGGCGGACTCCGGTTCCCTGGTGTCGTACCTCGAAACGTTCGCCCACACGTGTGGTGTCATGCAAACGGAGGAAGCCCTGGTCAGGGTTGCCGCCGAAGCGGTCGAGGACCTGGCCGCGGACGGGGTCGTCTACGCCGAGCTGCGGTACGCGCCGGAGCTGTTCGTGGAACGCGGGCTGTCACTCGATGCAGTGGTTGAGGCCGTCCAGGCGGGCTTCGCCGAAGGGATGCGGAGGGTAGCCGCGGGCGGCGGCCGGATCCGGGTGCGGACGCTGTTGTGCGGCATGCGCCAGCACGCCCGCGCGCTCGAGATCGCCGAACTCGCGGTGCGCTACCGCGACGCCGGGGTGGCCGGATTCGACATCGCCGGACCGGAGGACGGATTCCCGCCTACCCGCAATCTGGACGCATTCGACTATTTGCGCCGGAACAATGCACACTTCACTATTCATGCCGGCGAAGCGTTCGGGCTTCCGTCGATCGGCGAGGCAATCCAGTACTGCGGCGCGGAACGGCTCGGGCACGGCGTGCGGATCGTCGACGACAGCACCGCCGACGCCGACGGAAATGTCCACCTTGGACGGTTGGCCTCCTACGTCCGGGACCGGCGGATCCCGCTGGAGATCTGTCCCTCGTCGAATGTCCAGACCGGAACCGTGCCGTCGCTGGCCGAGCATCCCATCGGCCTGCTCGCCCGGCTGCGCTTCCGCGTCACCGTCAACACCGACAACCGGCTGATGAGCGGCTGCACGATGACCAGTGAATTCGCCGCGCTGGCCGAGACGTTCGGCTTCGGCCTCGACGACTTCCGCTGGTTCACGATCAACGCCATGAAATCCGCGTTCCTCGATTTCGACGAGCGGCTCGAGTTGATCGAGAACGTCGTCAAACCCGGGTACACGGCGCTCGGCTGAATCCCGGCTCCGGAGACGCACCGGCCGCGGCCGCCCGGAAAGGCGGTTGCGTTCGTTAGCCATGCCAACTATCGTTCACTATGTAAGACATGATTCTCAAAATATGAGACGGTGGACGGAATGGCGCAGGTCGAGGCGGGGGAGCAGGTGCGGGAAAAAGGCGGCTCGCGGCGGTGGCTGATTCTCGCGCTCGGGCTCGCCGCGCAGACCGCCAGCTGCTCGTTCCTTTACGGGCTCCCGTTTCTCGTGCCCGCCATGCGCGAGGCCGACCACCTGACGCTGGCGCAGGCGGGCACGGTCGTCGCGGCGCCGAGCATCGGCCTGCTGCTCACGCTCATCGCCTGGGGCGCGGCTGCGGACCGTTACGGCGAGCGGCTCATCATGGCGCTGGGCCTGGGCATTTCAGGGTTACTCCTCGTGTACGCCGCCCTGTGGCACCACCCGGTCGGACTTCTCTTTGGAGTGTTTCTCGTAGCCGGTGCGTGCACGGCTTCGGTGAACGCGGCGAGCGGCCGGGTCGTGATGGGCTGGTTCGCCAAATCCGAGCGCGGCGTCGCGATGGGGATCCGGCAGACGGCGCAGCCGCTGGGGGTCGGAGTGGCCGCGCTAGGGCTGCCGCCGCTGGCCGCGCTGTGGGGGTTCCAGGCGGCGATGCTCCTGCCGGCCGTGCTGGCGGTCGGCGTGGCGCTGTTGGTGGCGCTGTTCGTCGTCGACCCGCCGCGGCCGCCGCGTGCGGCAAAGGGGGAGCGGCCGCCGTCGCCGTACCGCAAGCCGTGGCTGTGGCGAGTGCACGCCGCGAGCGCGCTCTTGGTGGTGCCGCAGTTCGCGGTGTCCGCGTTCGCGCCGGTGTATCTGGTGTCGCAGCATCAATGGACCGCCGCGCAGGCCGGGGTGTTCGTCGCGGTCGCTCAGGTGCTCGGCGCGCTCGGGCGGCTGGCGTCGGGGTATTGGTCGGACCGGGTCGGCAGCCGGCTGCGGCCGATGCGCCAGCTCGCTGTCGCCAGCGTGGTCGTGATGCTGCTGGTCGCGGTCGGGGACGCGACTTGGTTGTGGCTGGTGCTGGCCGCGCTGGTGCTGGCGGCGGTGATCACGGTGGCGGACAACGGTCTCGGCTTCACCGCGTCGGCCGAGCTGGCCGGGGTCGCGTGGTCCGGCCGCGCGATGGGGACGCAGAACACCGCGCAGAACATCGCCGCGTCGGCGACCCCGCCGTTGCTGGGCCTGGTGATCGGGGACAGCCGGTATGCGCTGGCGTATTGCGTGGCGGCGATTTTCCCGCTGCTGGCAATAGGTCTGGTTCCGGTGCGGGCGGAGTCCGAAAAGGACTAAGCGCGCAGGCCGTCGAGAAAGAAGGCTAAGTGCCGCCGCCAGGTTTCGGGTGATTCGCGGATCAACGGCGACATCGCGGACATCAGCGGGGCGAGATCCGCGGGTGCGAAATCGGCGCGCAGATGACCGGATTCCTTTGCCCGGTCGATAATCCGCGCGGCGTGCTCGAAACCGGCGGCGCATGCCTCCAGTACGGCCGGGCTGAGCGGCAGTCGCCGGGCGAGGGCGTCGCTGAGGCCGTGATCCTTGGCCTGCAAGGCAAACAGGCCGTCGAGGAATCCGGTGAAGCCCTGCCACGGGTCCGGCTCCGCCAACGCCTGCGTTGCCAGCTCGTCCAGCGCCGCGATTTGCGCGGGCAGGATCGCGTCGACAAACGCGTCTCGGGTCGGGAAGTGCGCGTACAGGGTGCCGATGCTGACCCCGGCGCTGCGAGCGATCTGCTCCAGCGGCGCGTCGAGGCCGTGCTCGCCGAACGCGCGCGTCGCGGCGGCCAGCAGTTTGTCGCGGTTGCGGGCGGCGTCCGCGCGCAACGGCTTCGATCCGGTGGCCATGGGTCCCATCGTACAAAGTCGAGGCTGCCCTCGGGTTTTGTGGTAGCTTGGCGAACGAAGTCGAGGTCACCCTCGATTTATCCCTGGGGAAGGAAGCCAAGCCATGACCGCTCGCCCGACCGCTGTCGTTCTCGGAGCCGGACCCGGCCTCGGAATGTCGATGGCCCGCCGGTTCTCTGAGGAGGGATACCGCGTCGCGCTCGTTTCGCGTACCGCTGAGCGGCACCCGGCTTACCTGGCCGAGCTCGACAACGCCGAAGCGTTCGTCGGCGACGTCCGGAACGGCATCAGCGCGACACTCGAGGAAATCACCGAACGGTTCGGCAACATCGATGTCGCCTACTACGGCCCAGCCGCGATCGAACCGGACAGCTTCCCCACTGACATCACCGACGCGACCGTCGACGCTGTCGAGAAGGCGATGAGCTGGGTGTACCCGGCGGTCGAGGTGGTCGGCAAACTGCTGCCGGGCATGCTGGAGCGCGGCAGCGGCGGATTCCTGTTCGCCGGCGGACTCAGCGCGGTGCGGCCGATGCCCGCGCTCGGCGCGCTCGCGGTGTCGTCAGCGGCGCTGCGGAACTACGCGCGGACGCTGCACGAGGGGCTGGCCGGGACCGGCGTGTACGCGGGCAGCCTGATCATCGGCGGTCTGGTCGAACGCGGCGACATCCACCGGATGGTCGTCGCACAGCGGGAAAAATACGGCGACGCCGGCGGCCACACCCTGGATCCGGATGCGATCGCCGGCGTCGCCTGGAAGATGTTCTCCGCCGGTGACTCGGCCGAGAGCGTGTTCGACGCCCTCTAGCAGGTTCAGACCACCGTGAGGCGGTTCTCGAAGTCCTCGACCAGCTTGCGCCAGGCGCTCTGCTCGGTGTCGAACGGAGCGCTCGGCTCGAGCCGGCTCGGGTCCGGCCGCAGCACGAACGACACCAGCCAGCCGAGGCTTTCGTTGGCCGCCAGCGCGGTTTCGACGGTGTCGTCGCCCGCCCATTCGGCCGCGTCGGTGATCAGCTCGACGGCCAGTTCCAGCTGGGTCGGGTCGATCGACTCCGGGCCCTCGGCGATGTCCTCGTCGAGACCGGGGAACACGTAGGTGTTGTCGGTGTCGACCTCGATCTCGAGCTCGTCGGCCGCCGCCTTCTCGCGCACCTCGTCCCAAGTGGACACGCTCGCGAGGTCGGTGTCGGCGAGCTCGTCGCCCGCCTTGATCGCCTTGAGCAGCGCCTTGGGCGAGCTGAACACGTCGATCTCGCCCTCGTTGCCGAGGAACACCGGCTTGTCGTCGAGGTAGCAGCGCAGCGTGTAGTACTCCGCGCCGGAGGTGACGATCTTGATCGGGTCGATGCCGACCTCGCCCCAGAAGCCGACCGGTTCGTCCTCGGCGTCCTCGTCCTCGGCGTCGACCGCTTCGAGGTCCTCCGGACCGCCGTCCTCTTCACCGGCCTCCGCCTCGGCGGACTCCTCGTGGAAGGCGGCCAGCTCTTCGGCGGTCTGCTCCAGCACCGCGGCGTCGACGTCCGGCACGGTCACCAGGTTGTCGATCGCGTCGAGCACGGTGTCCCACTTCTCGGAGACCGCCTTCGACAGGTCGTTCCACAGCGCTTCGCCCTCGCGCCCGGTGAACGGCAGCCGTCCCTGCTCCAGCAGCGAGAAGCCCTCGTAGGCGTCGAGCACCTCGTGCACCTCGTCCAGCTCGCACACGTCGGCGAGCGAACGGACGATGCCGACGATCTCGGCCAGCTCGCCGATCGTCCACGAGTCCGGCTCCTCGGCGACCAGCTCGGGCACGCCGACGAGGTCGTAGGAGTGGTCGTCGTCGGGGATCAGCTCGGGCACGTTCAGCGCGGGCACCGCGTCCCACGCCGGGTGGTCGAGCAGGTCGTGCTGCTCGGCCGTGCGCACGAAAGCGGCCAGGTGCGCGGCGTCCGGGAAGGCGTACAGGTCGTCCTCGTCGCCGAGGAACGCTTCCCACTCCTCGCCGTCCTCCCGCCACCGCGGGGCCCAGAGGGTGACCACGTCGCCCTGCGGCAGCCCGAGCTCGATCGGGATGATGTCCTGTGCCATTGCCGAATCCTCCGCGAGTACCGCCCGTGTGCGCGCCCGCCTGTCCGTTCCCCTCCGGCAGCGCGCGGTACCGGAAGCCTACGGGTTAGGGCAAGCACCCGCGATCTCCCCTGCACCTGCGGGCGGGGCCGGGATGGCACGATGGGTGCCACGATGACTCTCACCGACCTCCTGCCAGCGGATCCCGACGCAGATGCCCTGTTCGAAGCCTTCACGACGTGGACGGCGGAGCGGGGCATCGAGCTGTACCCGGCGCAGGAGGAGGCGGTGATCGAGGTCGTCTCCGGGGCCAACGTGATCCTGTCGACCCCGACCGGCTCCGGCAAAAGCCTCGTCGCGGTCGGCGCGCACTTCACCGCGCTCGCCCACGGCAAACGCAGTTTTTACACCGCGCCGATCAAGGCGCTCGTCTCGGAGAAGTTCTTCCAGCTCATCGAGATCTTCGGGGCCGACCAGGTCGGCATGATGACCGGCGATTCGAGCGTCAACGCGGACGCGCCGATCATCTGCTGCACCGCGGAAATCTTGGCGAACATCGCGTTGCGCGACGGCGCCGACGCCCCGGTCGGCCAGGTCGTCGCGGACGAGTTCCACTTCTATTCGGAACCGGACCGCGGCTGGGCGTGGCAGGTCCCGCTGATCGAGCTGCCGAACGCGCAGTTCGTGCTCATGTCGGCCACGCTCGGCGACGTTTCGTTCTTCGAAAAGGACCTGACCCGGCGGACCGGACGGCCTACCGCGGTGGTCACTTCGGCGCAGCGGCCGGTGCCGCTCACCTTCCGGTACGCGCTCACGCCGCTGCACGAGACGATGTCCGAGCTGCTGGGCGGCGGCCAGGCGCCGGTGTATGTCGTGCATTTCTCGCAGGCCGCGGCCATCGAGCGGGCGCAGACGCTGATGAGCATCAACGTCACCACCAAGGCGGAGAAGGAGGCGATCGCCGACCTGCTCGGCGACTTCCGGTTCTCCGCCGGGTTCGGCAAGACGCTCTCCCGGCTCGTGCGGCACGGCATCGGCGTGCACCACGCGGGCATGCTGCCGAAGTACCGGCGGCTGGTCGAAACGCTCGCGCAGTCCGGGCTGCTGAAGGTGATCTGCGGGACGGACACCCTCGGCGTCGGCATCAACGTGCCGATCCGCACGGTGGTGTTCTCGGCGCTGACGAAGTACGACGGCGTGCGGCAGCGGCATTTGAAGGCGCGCGAGTTCCACCAGATCGCCGGACGCGCGGGCCGGGCCGGCTACGACACCGACGGTTACGTGGTCGTGCAGGCGCCGGATCACGTGGTGGAGAACGCGAAGGCACTGGAGAAGGCGGGCGACGACCCGAAGAAGAAAAAGAAGATCGTCCGGAAGAAAGCGCCGGAGGGTTTCGTCAACTGGACCGAGAGCACGTTCGACCGGCTGATCGCGGCCGATCCGGAACCGCTCACGTCCAGTTTTCAGGTCAGCCACTCGATGCTGCTGAACGTGATTTCCCGGCCGGGCAACGCGTTCGACGCGATGCGGCATCTGCTGGAGGACAACCATTCGGACCGTCCGACGCAGCGGAAGCTGATCCTGCGGGCGATCGAGATCTACCGTTCGCTGCTCGCCGCCGGGGTCGTGGAAAAGCTGCCCGAACCGGACGCCGAGGGGCGCGTCGTCCGCCTGACGGTGGACCTGCAGTTCGATTTCGCGTTGAACCAGCCGCTTTCGCCGTTCGCGTTGGCTGCCATCGAATTGCTGGACATCGAGTCGCCGTCGTACGCGCTGGACGTGGTGTCCATTGTGGAATCCACAGTGGACAACCCGCGTCCGGTGCTGTCGCAGCAGCAGTTCAAGGCGCGCGGGGAAGCCGTGCAGGCGATGAAGGCCGACGGGATCGAGTACGACGAGCGGATGGAGCTGCTCGAGTCCGTCACGTATCCGAAACCGCTGGAGGAACTGCTCAACGCGGCTTACCAGTCGTATCGCGCCGGGCATCCGTGGGTGGCGGATTACGAGCTGTCGCCGAAGTCGGTGGTGCGCGATATGTACGAGCGCGCGATGAACTTCGTGGAATACGTGGGCTTTTATCAGCTCGCGCGGTCTGAGGGCCTCGTGCTGCGCTACCTCGCCGACACCTACGACGCGTTGCGGCACACTGTGCCGGACGAGGCGAAGACCGAATCGCTGCAGGATCTCATCGAATGGCTCGGCGAACTGGTGCGCCAGGTCGACTCGAGCCTGCTGGACGAATGGGAAGCGCTGCGGCATCCGGACGAGGAAGGCCCGGTGTCGCACCGGCCGCCGCCCGAGCCGCCCGCGGTCACGCGCAACGAGCGGGCGTTCCGCGTGCTGGTGCGCAACGAGTTGTTCCGCCGGGTGGAGCTGGCTTCGCGCCGGGCGTACGACGAACTGGGCTCGCTGGACGCGGCTTCCGGCTGGGACGCGGACGCGTGGGAAGACGCGATCGAGGACTACTTCGACGAGCACGATTCACTCGGAATCGGCCCGGACGCGCGTGGTCCGGCGTTGCTGCTGATCGAGCAGGAGCCGGACGTGTGGCGGGTTCGGCAGATCTTCGACGATCCGGCCGGCGACCATGACTGGGGGATCAGCGCGGAGGTCGATCTGCGCGCCTCGGACGAGGTGGGCAGCGCGGTGGTCCGGATCGTGGACGTCAATCAGCTCTGAGGGTTTGCGTCCGGGGTGGCCAGAATCGGCGGCTGCCAACAGGTGTAGCGCAGCATCGACCGCGCCATCACCGTCGTCGGCATGGCTCGGAACGCCAGATTCCGCACCGCGATCGCGGCTGGGTTCGTCAGCTGCTGACCCATCCGGCCGGTTTGCCGGGCGGCTCGGGCGATGGCCTGGCTGCGCGGGCGGCGTTCGGCGTCGTACCGGGTGAGCGCGGTGTCGAGGTCAGTCGACGACAGCGCATGGGCCAGTGTCACCGCGTCTTCCAGGGCCTGACAAGCGCCCTGGCCGAGGTTCGGCTGCATCGCGTGCGCGGCATCGCCGAGCAGGGCGACTCGACCGGACACATAGGACGGCAGCGGCGTCACCAGTTCGTCAACGTCGTGGTGCAGAACGGCTTTCGGGTCGGTCGCGTCGAGCAGCTCGGTGATCGGTTCGTGCCAGGAACCGAAGCGGCGGCGCATTTCGGCGATCGGGTCGGGATAGCGGGTGCCTGCCGGGATGCTCAGCACGGCGTGCCATTCGGCTCGGCCGTCCGCCAAACCGATGTATCCGAACTCGACTCCTCGGCCCCAGGTGAGGTTGAAGTCCGAAGAGGATAGTGCGAACGGCTCGGTCGTGATGGCGCGGATGACGGCCGATCCACTGTAGACCGGGCCGGGATGGGCGGGGAAGAAACGCTTGCGCAGTCGGCTGTTGACGCCGTCGGCGGCGACAATCACGTCGGCTTCGTGGCGGCCGGACGGCGTGACCACGGCGTTGTCCTCGATGGCGGTGACCTCGTCCCGCAGCACCGGCGAGGGCAGCAGAGACCGCAGCAGCCGATGCAATTCGTACCGTGCGATGCCGACGATCGGCGTCCCGGCGACGCGTTCGAGTTCGGCTCCGTCCATGCGCGCCAGCCAAGTCCCGCGCGGGCTGCGGGTGCTGACGGTGCGCTGGAAGCAGCCGGCGGCGCGGAGTGCGTCGCCGGCTCCCAATGCGTCCAGGGCTCGAACGCCGTTGGCGGCAAGGGAAATTCCGGAACCGGCGTCGTCCAGTTCGCCGGGCAGCCGTTCGAAGACCGTGACCTGCCAGCCGACGCGCGACAATCCGATCGCCGCGGCCAGTCCGCCGATTCCCCCGCCGACGACTGCCGCTGATCCACCTGTGGGCACCCCGCCAGGATAGGCCCGATCAGCTGGCCATGAGCATGGAACGCGCGTCCAGGCCGTCGAACCACAGGCCGATCGCCAGTCCGGCGGCGGCTTCCAGCAGGGCGGCTCGGTCGAGACCGCCCGCGGGCAGGGGAGTGCAGCCCAGGTCCTGGACCAGCTCCGTTGCGACGGCGACGGCCTCCGGGGCGCCGCACAGCGGGACGCCGAGCGGGCGGCCTTCGAACAGTGGCGGGGTCATTCGCCAGACGTCCACGTGGGCGAGGTTGAACGCCTTCACTACCGACGCGCCGGGGGGCGAATTCGGCGATCCGCGCGGCCACGGGTTCACCGGTCGCACCAGGGGTGTTGGTGCAGTCGATGAGGACCTTGCCGGTGAGGTCGAGCGGGGTGAGCAGGGCTTCGAGGGCGGTGGTGGGGACGGCCAGCAGGATGGCGTCCGCCCGGGCGGCGGCCTCGGCCCAGTCCAAAGTCTCGGCGCCGAGTTCAGCGGCCAAGGCGGCGGCGTGCGCGGCGGAGCGGCCGGAGACGGTCAGGTCGTGCCGGGTCCACTGGCCGCCGAGGGCGGACGCCATTCCGCCGGTGCCGAAGAGGGCGATGCGCATGGGAAGGTCTCCTGTCGTCGCGTGGTTGTACGCAAGCGACGTTAGGAACCCCGGCAGGAACCGAAAGGTAACCATGGACTTCATCGCCGACTGCCGCACCCGGCTCGCGTTCGACCTGGTGGCGAACACCTGGCATCCGGTCGTGCTGTGGGCGTTGAAAAACGGCCCGCTGCGGCACGGCGAACTGCGCACGCGCATCGGCGGGATCAGCGCGAAGGTGCTGACCGAGGCGGTGCGCAAGCTGGAACGCGACGGGCTCGTGGAGCGCGCGGACGGGGCGTATCAGCTCACCGGGCTAGGGGCGAGTTTCCTCGGGCCGATCGAGGGGTTCGGGCGCTGGGCGGCCGAGTACGGCGACCAGGTGCTTGAAGCGCAGCTCGCTCACGAGGGCAATGGCCTGGCCCGCGCCAGCTCCAGCAACGGGACGGCCGCCGCGGCGTCGGTGACCAGCGTCGACACCAGTCCGGACCGCAGTACCGCGTCCACCGCTTCGGCTTTCGGGCGGCTGTAACCGATCGCGATCACCTCGGGGACCGCCATCAGCTCCTCGTGGCTGATCGCCAGCACGTGGTGCGCCAGCCCGGTGCCGAGCGAGTTGCCGTCCGCGTCGAACAGCCGCGCGGCGACCTCGGCGGTCGCGCCCCGGGCCGCGATGGCGGCGCGTTCGGCCTCGTCGAGCGCGTCGTACACGGTGGACTCCCCGGCCTCCCAGGACCCGATACTCACGACCGCCTTGGTGAGTTTCCCGAACTGTGCGAACGTTTCCGCGATGCCCGGCTGGTGCCGCAGGATCTCCGTGGTCCGCCGGTCGGGCAGAACGAGCGGGCCGAAGATCGGGTACGAATCGCCGCCGGACACCGACGTCACGCGGCTGACCGTCTCCACCGAACGGCCGCGCATGTCCATCCCGGCCTGCACCCCGCACAACTGCACGATCGGACAGCGCGGCAGGGTCCGGATCGCCTCGGTCATCGCGTTGACCGACCGCGCCCAGGACAGCCCGATGACGTCGTCCGGGGTCGCGATCTCCTCCAGCAGCCGGGCGGCCAGCGCGCCGACCTGCTTGCGGACGACCTCTCTCGGTTCCTTTTCGGATGCTCGTTCGAGCACGAGCACGCGGTTCAGCCGGTACGCCCGGCGGATGTCGTCGGACAGTTCGACGTCGACCGGCGCGGGCAGGTCGAACTCGATCCGCACCAGTCCGGACTCGAGTGCCGTGTCCAGCATCCGCGCGACCTTGAACCGGCTCATGCCGAACTCGTCGGCGATCTCCAGTTTCGAGGCGCCCTGCACGTAGAACCGCCTGGCCATGGTCGCCAGCAGCAGCGTCTCGGTTAGCGGTAGTGGCCCCTTTTTCCTGCTCACATGAGCAGGATAGCGCAAAAATGAGCTTTGCTGGTTGACGGATCCGCAGGCAGGGGCCTGTAATGCCTACGCATGTTACCTACGGCATAAGTCAAAATCGCTCAAATGAGCATCTTGGAAGGTGATGACGCATGCGCGCCGCGATCGTGGACCGGCCCGGGGAGATCCGGGTCGGCGAGGTTCCCGATCCGAAGCCCGGGGAGCGCCAGGTCGTCGTGAAGGTGGGTGCCTGCGGGATCTGCGGCACGGACCTGCACATCGCCGACGGGCATTTCCCGCCGACCCCGTATCCCATCGTCCCCGGGCACGAGTTCTCCGGGGAGATCGTCGAACTCGGCGCGGACGTGCCCGCCGAGTGGAAGGTCGGCGACCGGGTCGCGGTCGACCCGTCGATCTACTGCGGATACTGCACCCCGTGCCGGTCCGGGCACGGCAACCTCTGCGCGAACTGGAACGCGACCGGCGACACCGTCAACGGCGCGTTCGCCGAGTACGTCGCGGTGCCTGCCGACACCTGTTACCGGATGCCCGACTCGATGACCTGGGAACAGGGCGCGCTGGTCGAACCCGTTTCCTGCGCGGTGCACGGCGTGCGCCGGATCGGCGTGGAGGCGGGCGAACGCTTCCTCGTGGTCGGCGCGGGCACGATGGGGCTGATCATGCAGCAGCTCCTGATCCGCGCGGGTGCGCACGTGACGATGGTCGACCGCAACGCCGCCCGGTTGCCTCGCGCGACCGACCTCGGCGCGACCGCGGTGGCCGCCGATGTGTCCGAACTGGACGATGAACGCTTCGACGCCGCAGTGGACTGCACGGGCGCGGCACCCGCGATCGAGGCAGCGTTCAACGCGCTGCACCGCGGTGGCCGGTTGCTCGTGTTCGGCGTCGCTCCGGCCGAAGCCCGCGTCGCGCTTTCGCCGTTCCGCATCTACAACGACGAAATCACCATCGTCGGTTCGATGGCCGTGCTGAACAGCTACGGCAACGCGCTCGACCTCGTCGCGAACGGTTACATCGACACCGAAGCACTGATCACCGACACCCTTCCGCTCGAGCAGTACCCCGAGGCGCTGGCGAAGATGCGCAGCGGGTCCGGCCTCAAGATCCAGGTGCTGCCCGGAGGTGGTGGCGGTGCGTAAACTCCTGTGCCTCCTTGCCGCGACAGCGTTGTTAGTGACGGGATGCGCCGGAGCCGGGGCGCTCGGCACCGGCGGGCGGACACTGGTCGTCGCGATCGTGTCCAATCCGCAGATGAAGGACGCCATCTCGCTCAAGGGCGAGTTCGAGCAGGCCAACCCCGGGATCAAGCTCAAGTTCGTTTCCCTTCCGGAAAACGAGGCCAGGGCGAAGATCACCGCGTCCACCGCTACTCAGGGCGGCGAGTTCGACGTGGTGATGATCAGCAATTACGAGGCTCCGCAGTGGGCGGCCAACGGCTGGCTGGAGAACCTCGAACCGCACATGAAGGCGACGCCGGGATACGACGAGGCCGACTTCATCCCGAGCATCCGGCAGTCGCTGTCGTACCAGAACCAGATGTACGCGGTGCCGTTCTACGGCGAATCGTCCTTTGTGGTCTATCGCAAGGACCTGTTCCAGAAGGCCGGGCTGAACATGCCCGCGCATCCGACGTGGCAGCAGATCGCCGATTTCGCCGCGAAACTCGATGACAAGCAGGCCGGCGTCGCCGGGATCTGCCTGCGCGGCAAGCCGGGCTGGGGCGAGAGCCTCGCGCCGTTCACCACGGTCGCGAACACCTTCGGCGCGCAATGGTTCGACAAGAACTGGAACGCGAAGCTGACCAGCCCGGAGTTCACCAAGGCGGCGAACTTCTACGTGAACCTGCTGCGCGACCACGGAGAGGTCGGCGCCTCCAGCGCCGGGTTCACCGAATGCGGCACCAAGTACGCCCAGGGCAACGCCGCGATGTGGTACGACGCCACCTCGATGACCGGCACCACGGAAGACCCGAAGACCAGCCACGTCGGCGGCAAGAACGGCTACGTCGCCGCGCCGGTGGACAAGACGCAGGCGAGCGGCTGGCTCTACACCTGGGCGCTGGGCATTCCGAAGGTCGGCAAGAACAAGGACGACGCCTGGAAGTTCATGGCGTGGATGACGAACAAGGAGTACGCGAAGAAGGTCGGCGAGACCTACGGCTGGAACCGGGTGCCGCCGGGCACGCGCAAGTCGACCTATGAGATCCCGCAGTACAAGGAAGCCGCGAAGGCCTACGCCCAGCCGACGCTGGACGGCATCGCGGCGGCCAACCAGCAGCAGACGATGGTGAACCCGGTGCCGTACCCGGGCATCCAGTTCGTCGGGATCCCGGAGTTCCAGGACCTCGGCACCCGGGTGAGCCAGCAGCTGTCCGCCGCGATCGCCGGTCAGACCTCCGTCGCCGACGCGCTCGCGCAATCGCAGAAATACGCGGAAACCGTCGGAAAGTCGTATCAGGAGGTGCAGAAATGAGCACCCTCTCCGTCCCCGCCGGAACCGCGCCGGCGACCGCGAAGCCCGCTGCCAAGAAGGTGACCGGTTCGGCCGGGAAGCGGCGGCTGCCGCTGCTGCCCGCGCTGATCTTCGTGATCGCGGTGACGCAGATCCCGTTCCTGCTCACCCTGTTCTACTCGTTCCAGTCGTGGAACCTGGTGCGTCCGGGCTCGCGGCATTTCGTCGGTTTCCGCAACTACATCGACGTCTTCACCGACACGACGTTCCTCGGCGCGCTGCTGAACACCGTGGTGCTCACCGTGGTCTGCGTGTTCCTGTCGCTGCTGCTCGGACTCGGGCTGGCGGTGCTGCTCGACCGGAAGTTCGCCGGCCGCGGCTTCGTCCGCACGCTGCTGATCACGCCGTTCCTGATCCTCCCGGCGGCAGGCGCGCTGCTGTGGAAGACGACGGTGTTCGACCCGACGTACGGGCTGCTGCACTTCGTGTTCGGCACGGACACCGACTGGCTTTCGCAGTTCCCGCTGGCCGCGGTGATGGCGCAGATCATCTGGCAGTGGACGCCGTTCATGACGCTGCTGATCCTCGCCGGGCTGCAGAGCCAGTCTAAGGAGGTGCTGGAGGCGGCGTCGGTGGACGGCGCGAGCCGCTGGCGCACCTTCGTGTCGATCACGCTGCCGCACCTTTCGCGGTTCCTGCAGCTGGCCACGCTGCTCGGCGCGATCTACATCGTGAACAGCTTCGACGCGATTTTCCTGATGACGCAAGGCGGTCCGGGCACGGCCAGCACGAACCTGCCGTTCTACATCTACCAGCGCGCGTTCGAGGGCTTCGACATCGGACAGTCGTCCGCGATGGGCGTGGTGGTGGTCATCCTGACGATGATCGTCGCGACGTTCGCGCTGCGGCTGATGTTCCGCGCGTTCTCCGTGGACGGAGGAGTCAAGTGAGCACCGCAACCGCCACCGCCTCGCCCGCCGCCACCGACACCGCGCCGCCGCCGCGTCGCCGGACCAAACGCCGCTATGGCCCCGGCACGCTAACCGTCGCGACCTGGATCATCGCGATCCTGTTCGTTTTCCCGCTGCTGTGGATGATCCTCACCGCGTTCAAGCAGGAAAACGACGCCTACACCGATCCGCCGAAGCTGTTCTTCACGCCGACGTTCGACCAGATCTCGAACGTCCTCAACAGCGGTTTCCTGCCGTACCTGGGAAATTCGGCGTTCGTCACGGTGATTTCGACGCTGCTCGTGCTGCTGCTGGGAATCCCGGCCGCGTACGCGCTGTCGCTGGCCCCGGTCAAGGGCACGAAGAACGCGCTGGGCTTCTTCCTGTCGACCAAGATGTTGCCGATCGTGGCCGCGATCATCCCGCTGTACGTGATCTCGCAGAACACCAACCTGCTGGACACGGTGTGGGCGCTGATCATCCTGTACACCGCGATGAACCTGCCGCTCGCGATCTGGATGATGCGGTCGTTCTTCCTGGAAGTCCCCGGCGAAATGATCGAGGCGGCGCGGATCGACGGGGCGAACCTGCCCACGTTGCTGCGCAAGATCATCATGCCGGTGGTCGCGCCCGGAATCGCCGCGACCGCGCTGATCTGCGTGATCTTCTCCTGGACGGAGTTCTTCTACGCGGTCAACCTCACCGCCGCCCGGGCCGGCACGGTACCGGTGTTCCTGGTCGGCTTCATCACCAGCGAGGGCCTGTACTGGGCCCAGCTGTCCGCCGCCGCGCTGCTGGCCTCGCTGCCGGTGATGATCGTCGGCTGGATCGCGCAGAACCACCTGGTGCGCGGCCTGTCCATGGGCGCTGTGAAGTAAGGGAGAACGCAGATGTCCGCTGAAGTGATTTACGACCAGGCGTCGCGTGTCTACCCCGGCAACCCGGGCGTCCGCGCGGTCGACCAGCTGAGCCTCGAGGTGCCGGACGGCGAATTTCTCGTGCTCGTCGGCCCGTCCGGATCGGGCAAGTCGACCGCGCTGCGGATGCTCGCCGGGCTGGAGGACGTCAACGAGGGCGCGATCCGGATCGGCGACCGCGACGTCACCGACCTGCCGCCGAAGGACCGGGACATCGCGATGGTGTTCCAGTCCTACGCGCTGTACCCGCACATGACCGTCGCCGACAACATGGGTTTCGCGTTGAAATTGCGCGGTTTCTCGGCGGCTGACATCAAGAAGCGGGTGGACGAGGCCGCCAAGATGCTGGACCTGTCGCGGTTCCTCGACCGCAAGCCGAAGGCGTTGTCCGGCGGGCAGCGGCAGCGGGTCGCGATGGGCCGGGCGATCGTGCGCGAGCCGAGCGTGTTCCTGATGGACGAGCCACTGTCCAATCTGGACGCGAAATTGCGCGTGGAAACCCGCGCCAACATCGCGAAACTCCAGCAACGGCTCGGCACGACGACCATCTACGTGACCCACGACCAGGTCGAAGCCATGACGATGGGCGACCGCGTGGCCGTGCTGAAGGACGGCGTGCTGCAGCAATGCGCGTCGCCGCGGTCGCTGTACGAAAAGCCGGAGAACTCGTTCGTGGCCGGGTTCATCGGATCGCCGGCGATGAACCTCGCGACGCTGCCGTTGACCGACGGCGGCGTTCAGCTGGGCGACCTCGTGGTGCCCCTGCCCACCGAGGTGCGGACCGCGGCGGCTGGGCTGTCGGAGATCGTCTTCGGCATCCGGCCGGAGTCGCTGCGCCTGGTCGGCGAGGCAGACGACGGTTTCGAGCTGGTGGTGGAACTCGTCGAGGAACTGGGCGCGGACGCGTACCTGCACGGCAAGGTCGGCGACGACCGGTTCGTGGTCCGGGTCGACGGCCGGACGCCGCCCCGGATCGGCGACAACGTCCGGGTGGCGCTGCGCGGCGAGGGCGAGACGCACGCGTTCGATCCGAAGACGACGCTGCGGCTGGGCTGAACGGCTCGTGAGTGTTCATGCCGGTAGCACCGGCATGAACACTCACGACCGCCTACCTCTCACGGGGGAGGAGCTTCCCCCTCGCGCCGGATCCTCTCCGCCGTGCCACGGGCGACGCTTGACGCATGACGCTGAAGCAAGCCGAGTTGCGCAAATGGCCGGGTTACGCCGCCGCGGTGTGGGGCCTCTTGTTCGCGATCCCCAGCTTCGTCTGGGCGACCGGCAGTACGTTCGGCGCGCAGTCGACAGTGTCGCCGTCGCTGGTGAAGCTCGCGCAGGACCGGGTGCCGTGGTTTGTGGCCGTGCTGGTGATCACCGGACTGCTGAAGATTTTCGGCGCGGTGGTCGGCGTCAGCCTGACGCGGCCGCGCGGCCGGTGGCTCAGCCGGACGATGGTGTTCTGCGGTGGTGGTGCCGCGATCCTGCTGACTTGGCACGGCGGGCTGTTTGTCGTGCAGGGCGTGCTGGTGAAGACCGGAGCCGTGGCGGTCGATCCAGCGCTTTCCAACCTGGTGGGTTGGTATCTCTACCTCTGGGGACCGTGGTTCATCGTCGGCGGAATCGCGTTCGCGGTGGCGGCCGCGCGGTATGTCTTGGACCGCGATGACCGGCGCACGCTGACGCGGTACGGAGTGGTCGGCGCGCTCGGTGCGTTGGCGCTGTCGGTGACCGCGGTCGCGACGGGCATCGGGTGAGTCAGCGGAGGGTACCGGCGAGGACCGTGCTCGCCATCTGGCGAACGGCTTCCTCGCTGGGCGGTTCCCCGGTGCGATCCGCGAAGAGCAGATGACCGGCTCCGATGAGCGTCGGGGCAAGTGTCTTCACATCGGCATCTGGGGAGATCCGGCCGAGTTCTTGTTCCGCGGCAAGGTAATTCGCCAGCACGTGCGCCGCGTCCGTCGCCAGCGGAATCCCCGGACCCGGCCGGGCGGCACGGAGCCGGTGCCGCAGTTCGTCGCGGAAGGTGATCAGCGCGACGATCGACACCGCGACCGACGAGAAGACCTCGGTGAGCACCTCGGCCACCGTTTCGACCACGTCGCCGGTCCCGGCGTGCAGATCCTCCGCGCGGGCTTCGAGGCGATGGATCCGGTCGAGCACCAGCGCGGCGAGAAACGCGTCGAAATCCTCGAAATGCCGGTGCAGCACGCCCTTCGCGCAATCCGCCTCGGTGGTGACGGCGCGACTGGTGAGTCCGCTCGGTCCTTCGCGCAGCAAAACCCGTTCCGCGGCGTCGAAAAGCTGAGCGCGAACGTCGCGGAGATGGATCCCGGTGGGCACCTTGGCGGTCCTTCCTAGCCATAGTGGGCGCTTGCCCACTATGGTGGGCACATGCCCACTTTACCTCGTCCCGAACCGCATCAGCACCGGACCATGGCGGAGTCGTTCGGCGTCGATCCCGAGCGCTACGACCGGGCCCGCCCGCGTTACCCGGACGAACTGGTGACCGCCGTCCTCGCCGCCAGCCCAGGGAAGGACCTGCTCAACGTCGGGTGCGGCACCGGCATCGAGGGGCGGCAATTCCACGCCCGCGGCGCCGTCGTGCTCGGCGTCGAGCCGGACGCGCGGATGGCGGAGTTCGCCCGGCGCGCTTTCCCAGTCGAGGTCGCGAAATTCGAGGATTGGGACCCGGCCGGGCGGACGTTCGACGCCCTCGTGTCCGGGCAGGCGTGGCACTGGGTCGACCCGGCCGCAGGAGCCGCGAAAGCCGCGCAGGTGCTCCGCCCCGGCGGCCGGTTCGTCGCGTTCTGGCACGTGTTCATGCCGCCGGAAGAAATTTCCCTGGCACTGGCGGACGCGTTGCGCCGGGCGATGCCGGATTCGCCGTTCAGCGGCAACTACCTGAAAAAACCCAGCGCCGACGCCTACCAGCCGATGCTCGACAAAGCCGCGGACGGACTGGCCGCGACCGGCGCGTTCGGCGAGGCGGAGAACTGGCATTACGCCTGGACGCAGGACTACCGCCGCGACGAATGGCTGGACCTGCTCGCCACGCAGGGCGGCGTCACCGTGGCGACGCCGGAGCAGCGCGACCGGATCCTGGCTGAGGCCGGCGCGGCGATCGACGCGCGTGGCGGCCACCTGACGACGAATTACTCGACCGCCGCGGTGACCGCCGTCCGTCTTGCCGCGTGAAAGGCCGGTCCCCGGCGCGAAACCGGGGACCGGTCAGGTCACTCCTCCAGCGAAAGCGCTTGGCTCGGGCAGATGTTCACGGCCTCGCGCGCCTTCTCGACCAGTTCGCCGTCCGGGGTGTCGTTGAGGACGATGACCGTGCCGTCGTCCTCGCTCTGGTCGAACAGCGCGGGCTCGGTGAGCACGCACTGGCCGGCGCCGACGCACTTGCCGGTGTCCGCGATGATCTTCATGATGGCCTCTTCCTGGCTTGTGGTGGGAGCACTCTGATCTCTACCAGGTCACTGGCAACTGGTACAGGCCGAAGATCGTGGCGTCCTTCTTCACCGGCAACTCGTCGGCCGGGACCGTGCACGTGAGCGTCGGAACGCGGCGGAACAGCGTGTCGAAGACGATCTGCAGTTCCATCCGCGCGAGGTTCTGGCCGAGGCATTGGTGCGGTCCGAACCCGAACGCGACGTGGTGGCGCGCGCCGCGTTCGAGGTCGAGCTTCTCCGGGCTCTCGAACACGTCCGGGTCCCAGTTCGCGGCGTAGCCCAGCACGAGCACGCCCTCGCCCGCCTTGATCGTGACGCCGCCGATCTCGACGTCCTCGGTCGCGACCCGCGCGGTCGCGCCTTCGACGATCGTGAAGTAGCGCAACAGTTCCTCGACCGCGAGCAGCGTCTTGCCCGGATCGGCCTCGATCGTCGCGCGCTGCCCGGGGTTCTCCAGCAGCCCGATGGTGCCGAGCGAGATCATGTTCGCGGTGGTCTCGTGCCCGGCGACCAGCAGCAGGAACGCCAGCCCGATCATCGCGTCGTGGTCGTAATTGCCTTCCTCGCGGCGTTTGACGATCTGCCTGCCGAGCAGGTCGTCGGTCGGGTCCTTCTCCTTCGCCGCGACCAGGCCGCTGAGGTACGCGCGCAGTTCCTCGGACGCCTTCTTGCGGTCCTCGACGCTGGTGCTGCGCCGGATGAGCGCCATGGTGCGCTCTTGGAAGTAGTCGTGATCGGCGTACGGGACGCCGAGCAGTTCGCAGATCACCAGCGACGGCACCGGAAGGGACAGCTTTTCCACCAGGTCCGCCGGTTTCGGCCCGGCGAGCAGTTCGTCGATCAGGCCGTCGACGATCTCCTGGATCCGCGGCCGCATCGCCTCGACCCGCTTCACGGTGAACTCGCCGAGCACCTCCCGGCGGGCCTCGCCGTGCTCGGGCGCGTCCATCCCGATCATGGCTTTCTGCTTGGCGTTGGTGAGGATCGCGGCCCCGCCCTCGGCCAGGAACGGGAAATTGGGAAGGAACCGGTCGGAGGAGAACCGGCGGTCGCCGAGGATCTGCCGTGCTTCCTCGTGCCGCGAAGCCACCCAGGCCTCTTTGCCGCCGGGGATCTGCACGCGGGTGAGCGCGCTCTGCTCGCGCATCCGGACGTACTGCTCCGGCTGGGTGAACGGGCAGGTCCGGGCGACCGGCATGCGGAGTTCTTCAGTGGCAGTCATCGTTTCCCCCTCACCAGGTCACCGGGAGGCAGTAGAGCCCGAAGACGCCGGAGTCGTGTTTGAACGGCAACTGGTCGACCGGCGCGGCGAGCCGCAGCGTCGGAATACGGCGGAACAGCGTGTCGAACACGATCTGCAGTTCCATCCGCGCGAGGTTCTGGCCGAGGCACTGGTGCGCGCCGAACCCGAACGCGACGTGGTGCCTGCCGCCGCGGGTGATGTCGAGCCGCTCGGGCTCGGGGAAGACTTCGGGGTCGAAGTTGGCGGCGTAGCTCAGGCCGAGGACGCCTTCTCCGGCCTTGATGGTGACGCCCGCGATGTCCACGTCTTCGAGGGCGACGCGGGTGGTGGCGAATTCCGCGATGGTGAAGTAGCGCAGCAGTTCCTCGACGGCATCGAGGGTCTTGCCTGGATCCTCCTTGATCGCGGCGAGCGCGTCCGGGTTCTCCAGCAAGGCGACGGTGCCGAGCGAGATCATGTTCGCGGTGGTCTCGTGCCCGGCGATGAGCAGCAGGAAGGCGAGCGACACGAGGTCGTCGTGGTCGTAGTTGCCCTCTTCGCGCTTCTTCGCGATCTGGCGGCTGAGCAGATCGTCCGCCGGTGCGGTTTCCTTCGTGGAAACCAGCTCGGACAGGTAATTCTGCATCGCTTCGACGGACTTGCTGCGTTCCTCGAAGCCTGTTTCGCGGTTGAGGAGCCGTGAACTGTGCGTCTGGAAGAAGTCGTGGTCGGCGTACGGGACGCCGAGCTGCTCGCAGATCACCAGCGACGGCACCGGAAGCGACAGCGCGGACACCAGGTCGGCGGGCTTGTCGCCGGCCAGCATCGCGTCGATGTGCTGGTCCACGATCTCCTGGATGCGCGGCTGCAGCGCCTTCATCCGCTTGACGGTGAACTCGCCGACGACGCTGCGCCGGGCCGGGCCGTGTTCCGGGGCGTCCATCGCGATCAGCGACGGGCGCAGCCTCGGACGGCGCTGCTGGCCGTCCTTGAACAGGACCGGGAAGCCCGGGTTGAAGCGGTCCGAGCTGAACCGCGGGTCGTTCAGCATCGCCCGCAGGTCCTCGTGCCGGTTGAGCACCCAGGCGCGCTGGCCGGTGTGCTCGAGCTCGACGTAGTGCGCGCGAGCGTCGCGGAACCGGTCGTACTCCGGCGGCGGCGCGAACGGGCAGGTGCGCTTCATCGGGAACGCGGCCTGCTCCGGCTGGGTGCGGCTGGGCTGGGCGACTTCGGTCATCTGAACCCCCTGTGGTGGGTTTGCCCCGTTACGGAATGAATGTGGAGGATTACATTCCGGTTCACTGCCCAAGGTACCGAAGTGGAGGATCGCCGTCCACTAGCAACGGGGTGACAATTGCTGTCCGCCCCGGGTTGCCGGCACGTTTGCGCAGCTGGTCCGGCGTGCGAGAATGCGCGCCAACCGGGAAAAGGGAAGGCCGGGTATGAGTGCAGACCCCGAGACGCCGCTGCGGGCGGACGCGCAACGCAACCGCGACCAGATCATCGCCGCGGCTCGCGTCATCTTCGCCAGCCACGGTCCCGAGGTCCCGATGGAGGAGATCGCGCGCGCGGCCGGCGTCGGCGTCGGCACCCTCTACCGGCGCTTCCCGGATCGCGACGCGCTCATCCGCGCGGTGGCGGTGGACAATTTCGCGGGCGTGCTGGACAGCGCCCGGCGGCTGTCGGTGGAAGCGCCGACGGCGTGGGAAGCGTTGGTGCAGTTGCTGTATCACGGCGCGGAACTGCAGTTGTCGATGCAATTGGCCATGTTGTCGCAGCGGGCGCACGAAATTCTCAAGGACGACCCCGAGGTCGCGCACTTGCGCGAAGCGGTGCTGCTCGAGGTCGAAGGGCTGGTCGACCGGGCGCAGGCCGAGGGGACGCTGCGCAAGGACGTGGGCGCGGGAGACGTCGCGGTGCTGTTCGCCCGGCTGATCCGGCAGCTGCCCGCGCACCGGTTGAAATCGCCGGAGATGGCGACGGCCCGCAACATCGCGATCATGATCGACGGCCTGCGCGCCGGTCCGGCCACCACGCTGCCGGGACGGCCGATCGACAAGGAAGATTTGCTCTGACCGCTTCTTCAGACGCGACGGGACGATCGGGGTTGCTCCGGCGGGGGTGATCTCACAACGGGCCATCGAGTCGTGGGCGGGGACGTCTTATCTCGTGAAAGCCGGTGCGGAGCCGCCGGAAAACGCGAGAGGGGACGAACAATGAAGAACATCCGCCGAATTGCCGTCGCAGTCGCCGTCGCCGGAGGCGCGGCCGCGGTCTTCGCCGGTACCGCCAGTGCCACGACCACGGAGTCGTCGGCGCTTCCGTGCACCGCGAACCAGTTCAGCACCAAGCTCGTCTACGGCGGGGCCGGCGCGGGCCAGCGCAACGCCGCGATGCAGTTCACCGCGAACCAGGGCGAGCGGTGCGTCCTGTCCGGCCGGGCCGACGTCGACCTGGTCGGCGCGCACAACGTTCTGGTCAACAACGAGGCCCCGGCCGACGCGCCGCCGGTGCTGATCGCGAACGGTTCGTCGGCGTACGTGCCGCTGCACTGGACCGCGATCGGCTCCGACGACGAGCAGCAGACGCCGAACGCGCTGACCATGACCGCCCCGGCCGCCTCCAACCCGCACGGCGACCCGATCGACCCGAACGTGACGGTGGACTGGACCTTCGGCGCGGTCGACGCCGGCGCCGACAGCCACACCATCGACGTCGGTGCGATGACGGCTGGCGAAGCGCCTGCGGTGTAAGGGATTCCTGGTCAGCCGGGCGGGGCTGCACGGGTGAGCGAATCGAGCACCCGCAGCAGCACCGCCCTGGCGGCGTCGCCCTCGGCCGCGACTGTCCACAGTAGATCCGCGACCTCGTGGTACGGGTCGACGTCGCTCGCGATGTGCTCGCCCTCGGGGGTTTCGACCATCGCGACGTCGTCGACGACCCAGAAGTCCGAGGTGACCGGGTAGGGCACGACGACGTCCGCGGGGATGATGCCGAAGCGGATGTTGGGGGTGCCGAGCAGCGCGAGCAGCTTGTGCACCTGCCCGATCATCACCTCGCGCGGCGCGTTCGGATAGCGCAGCGCCGCCTCGGAGGTGAGCAGTTCGATGGTCCGGCCGGGTTCGTAGAGGATCTGCTGGCGCTGCATCCGCGCCCGGACGGCCTCGGTGATGTCCTGTCCGCCGCCGTGGATCCTGGCGTGGGCGAGCAGCGTATGCCGAGCGTACTCCGGGGTTTGCAGTAATCCGGAGACAATTCGGAGATCTACCGCCCGAATTCGTAGCGCTCTGGCCTCTCTGGCAATGGATTCCTCTTGCCGGGCGCGGTGTCCGTCGCGGACTTTGTCTTTCCAGCTGGCGTGCGCGTCGCGGACCTCGACCAATTGCTCGCGCAGTTCCGCGGCCAGCTCCGGCGGCCCGCCGACGGCGGCGATCCAGGCGTCGAGGTCGTCGTCGCCGACGGTCTGCCTGCCGTTTTCGACCTTGCTGACCTTGGGCGCGTTCCAGCCGATGGCCCTGGCGAAATCCTTTCCGGTCTCGTAGCCCGCGTCGACCCGGAGCCGGCGCAGGCGATCGCCAAGCTCTGCCCGGCGTTTCTCGAAACTGGTAGGCACTCGCCCTCGCTATCGCATGCGGAATTCCTCGAACCCGATGGCATCTTCCCACACCTGGGGTCGAGTTTCGAGAAATCCTGGGCGACTAGTGCGTCTGAATCGCCGGGCTGCCCTTGCCTCGTCTGCGCCGGTCGTCGTGCTCAGGCTTCCTGCGGGAAGAACTTGAGCAGGCCGGCGGGGATTTCGACGGCCGTCTCGGTGTCGGGCATGCCGCGTTCGTGCAGTTGCCGCAACGCCTGCTCGTCGGTGACCCGGTATCCCTGGACGACGTACGTGCCGCGGTTGGTGCGATAAGCGTTGGGGCAGTTGCCGCCCGCGCTGGTGGTGCCGAGGAACTCGAGGGCAAGTGCTTCTTCGGACTGGGCGGGATGCGGGGTCATGCGGAGTCCTCCTGACGTGCTGGCGGCGCCTGTACCGGACACGGGGTTGTCGAAATTTCCCCAATGGCACATGTTGGCAGAGAATTTCGCGAAAGGGTAGGGTTGTGGCGCGAAATGTTGAGGTCCGGTGATGCTCGTTCAGGCAAGTTCGGTGAGCGTGTCGACGAGGTGGGAGCGGGTGCCGAAGTAGACGTTGATCCGCGGCCCGCCGACCTCGTCCGGGCTGACGAAGCACGCGTCCACGCCCGGTGCGGTCGATCGCGGACAAGCGCTGGCCGACGATTCGGCGAGTTCGGGAGCTACGCGCAGCCGCGGGCTGGGCGCGCCCAACCCCAGTGCAAGCCTGCCCGCTGCGCAGTTTTCGAATAGCCGCAAACAAAACCGCCGTTCCGGGGTAACCGGAACGGCGGTCTGGGTGAACTCGAACGTCAGACGCCCATGGGGTGCCAGACGGTTTTCGCTTCCAGGTACCGACGCAGGCGGGACAGGTCGGGTTCGGCTGTCCAGTCTGGTTCGGCGTCGGGGACGGACAGGACGCGTTTCACCGTTCCGGCGGCTTCCTGGGCCAGGGTGACGCGGTCTTCGGGGGTGGCGCCGGTCGGGTCGAGGGCGTTGACGTCTCCGTGCGAGGCCAGCCAGGGGCCCAGTTCCGCGGCGTGGCCGGTGAGGATGTTCGCGACGCCGCCGGGGACGTCGGAGGTGGCCAGGACCTCGGACAGGGTGATGGCAGGCAGGGGGCGGTCCGCGCTGGAGACTAGGACTGCTGTCGAGCCGGTCGCCAGGACGGGGGCCAGGACGGTCACCAGACCCAGCAGGCTCGACTCTTGCGGCGCGAGGACGCCCACGACCCCGGTGGGTTCGGGCGTGGTGAAGGAGAAGTACGGCCCGGCGACCGGGTTGGCGGCGCCAAGGACCGAGGCGATCTTGTCGGTCCAGCCCGCGTACCAGACCCAGCGGTCGATGGCGGCGTCCACATGGGACTCGGCCTTTTTCGCGGCGACGCCCTCACAAGCGGCTACCTCGGCGGCGAACTGGGCGCGGCGGCCCTCCATCACCTCGGCGACGCGGTAGAGCACCTGGCCGCGGTTGTATGCAGTTGCCGACGACCAACCGGGAAACGCCTTGCGGGCGGCGGACACCGCGTCGCGCAGGTCTTTGCGGGACGCGTGGGCCGCGTTGGCCAGGAAGGCGCCCTTGGCGTCGGTGACGGGGTAGACCCGGCCCGATTCCGAGCGCGGGAATTTGCCGCCGAGGTAAAGCTTGTAGGTTTTGGCGACGGAAATCCGGTCAGACATTGAGGTAGGCCTCCAAACCGGTGCGTCCGCCCTCGCGGCCGAAACCGGACTCCTGGTAGCCGCCGAACGGGGCGGCGGGGTCGAAGCGGTTGAACGTGTTGGCCCAGACAACGCCTGCCCGGAGCTGGTTCGCCATCCACAGAATGCGCGAACCTTTCTCGGTCCAGATGCCCGCGGACAAGCCGTACGGCGTGTTGTTCGCCTTCGCCACGGCCTCTTCCGGGGTGCGGAAGGTGAGAACCGACAGCACCGGGCCGAAGATCTCTTCGCGGGCGATCCGCATCGACTGGTGGACCTCGGAGAACACCGTCGGCGCGAAGAAGAATCCGCGGTCCGGCACCGGGCACGGGCTGGTCCAGCGCTGCGCGCCTTCCGCGTCGCCGGATTCGACGAGGCCGCGGATCTTCGCCAGCTGCTCGGCCGAGTTGATCGCGCCGAGGTCGGTGTTCTTGTCCAGCGGGTCGCCCAGCCGCAGCGTCGAGACGCGGTACCGGAGCTTCTCCAGCACCTCCTCGGCCACCGATTCCTGCACCAGCAGCCGCGAACCCGCGCAGCAGACGTGTCCCTGGTTGAAGAAGATCCCGTTGACGATCCCCTCCACCGCCTGGTCCAGCGGGGCGTCGTCGAACACGACGTTCGCCGCCTTGCCGCCGAGTTCCAGGGTCAGCTTCTTGCGGGTGCCCGCGACGGTGCGCTGGATCAGCTTGCCGACCTCGGTGGAGCCGGTGAACGCGATCTTGTCGACGTCCGGATGCTCCACAATGGACGCTCCGATGTCGCCTGCTCCCGGCAGGATGTTCACCACGCCCGGCGGCAGTTCGGCCTGCTGGCAGATCTCGGCGAACACCAGCGCGGTCAGCGGCGTGGTCTCGGCCGGCTTCAGCACGACGGTGTTCCCGGTGGCCAGCGCGGGCGCGATCTTCCACGCCAGCATCAGCAGCGGGAAGTTCCACGGGATCACCTGGCCCGCGACGCCGAGCGGCTTCGGGTCCGGGCCGTAGCCCGCGTAGCCGAGCTTGTCCGCCCAGCCCGCGTGGTAGAAGAAATGCGCGGCCGCGGTGGGCACGTCGGAATCGCGCGACTCCTTGATCGGCTTCCCGTTGTCCAGCGTCTCCAGCACCGCCAGCTCGCGCGAGCGTTCCTGGATCAGCCGCGCGATGCGGAACAGGTACTTCGCCCGCTCGGCGCCCGGCATTTTCGACCAGACCGACGTGTACGCCTTGCGCGCGGCCTTCACCGCGGTGTCCACATCGGACTCCGACGCGGTGCCGACCTCGGCGAGGATCTCCTCGGTGGCCGGGTTGACCGTCTTGAGCGGCTCGCCGGAACCGTCGACGAACTCGCCGTTGATGAACGGCTTGTACTGCTCTTTCAGATTGGCCAGAGCGCGAGATTCCGGCGCGGGCGCGTATTCGAAGATGCCCATGTCAGTCCACCGTCACGTAGTCAGGGCCGCTGTAGTGGCCGTCCACCTGGGTGCGCCGCTGCAGCAGCAGGTCGTTGAGCAGGCTCGACGCGCCGAACCGGAACAGTTCCGGCGTGAGCCACTGCTCGCCCGCGACCTCGTGCACGGCGACGAGGTACTTGATCGCGTCCTTCGTCGTCCGGATCCCGCCCGCGGGCTTGACGCCGCGCAGTTCGCCGGTGCGCTCGTGCCAGTCGTGCACCGCCTGCAGCATCACGTGCGTGACCGGCAGCGTCGCGGCGGGCGACACCTTGCCGGTGGACGTCTTGATGAAGTCCCCGCCCGCCAGCAGCGCGAGCCAGGACGCGCGGCGGACGTTGTCGTACGTCGCCAGCTCGCCCGTTTCGAGGATCACCTTGAGGTGCGCCGAGCCGCAGGCCGCTTTCACGGCGCGGATCTCGTCGAACACCTCCAGATAGCGGCCCTCGAGGAACGCGCCGCGGTCGATCACCATGTCGACCTCGTCCGCGCCCGCCTCGACCGCGAGCCGGGTGTCGGCCAGCTTCACCTCGCGGCTCGTGCGGCCCGCCGGGAAACCGGTGGCGACGCTCGCCACCCGCACGCCGCTGCCCGCGAGCGCTTCGACGGCCGTCTCCACCAGATCCGGATAAACGCACACGGCCGCGACGCGCGGGCAGTCCTGCCGCTCGGGGTCCGGCCGCATCGCCTTGGCGGCGAGGCCGCGGACCTTGCCGCGCGTGTCCGCTCCTTCGAGCGTGGTCAGGTCGACCATCGACACCGCGGTGTCGATCGCCCACCGCTTGGCTTCCTTCTTGATGCTCCGGGTCGCGAGCCCTGCCGCGCGCTGCTCGACGCCGACCTGGTCGACACCGGGCAGCCCGTGCAGGAACCGCCGCAGGCTCGCTTCGTCGCGAGTGACGTCCGTCAGCGGCGACGGGGTTTCCGGCGCCGCTGCCGGGCTGGTGGTAGCTGTCATACCGCTGAGTGTAGGTGCGCGACAGCAGGCGCCGGAGCGCTCACCGGAATCTGTGGACAGCTGGTCACAGGCTCGCGGTTGTCCACAGCCGCGTGGCGCGGGCGGCGGTTTTTGTCGGTGCTGTGTGCAGTCGGGTTCAGGATTCGATCTGCGGTGCGTTCAAGTCCTTGGCCGGCTTGCGGTACACGACGACGCCGCCCCAGAAGCCGAGGCCGTTGATCGTCACGGTCGGGGCGGTCGGCGGGGCAGGCGGCGCGCCGGACTTGTCCTCCAGCATGAACGCGCCCATGAAGCCGATGCCGGTGACGTTCACGTTGATGTCGTCCGGGACGGTGATCTCGATCCCGCCCATGATCGCGACCGCGGTGATCGTGCACGATTTCTCGGCGAACCGGGCGCTGCGCAGGTCGATTTCGGCACCGCCCCAGAAGGCGAAGGTCGTGTGCTGCTGCGGCAGGACCCAGCTGCCCTTGCGCACGGCCCCAGACATCACGCCGATCGACACGGCGGAACCGGGATGCCCGCCGACGCGGTTGTCCGGCAGCCCGAGCGCGCGCGAAGGGACGGGCTGCAGCGACGCCGACGCGGTGGGCGCGATCGCGGCGCTGCCCGGCAGGTCGGCGGTCACCGGCTTCAGGTCGGCGAACGTTTTCGCGGAGTAGACGCTGGAGAGCCGCTCTTCCAGTTCGTCGATGGTGATCCGGCCTTCGGACAGGGCCTGGTGCAGCACCTGCGCGACCTGCTCGCGATCGGCGTCCGACACGCGCATCTGGTCCGGGCCCGGCATGGCTGGATCTTCACTCACCTGGGAAAGCCTAGTCCTGTCGGGTCTGCGCCGGGTCCATCGAACGGTGGATAAGGGCATCATGGCGTGATGGATGCTGGGTTGACGGGGACTCTCGTGCTTCCGGACGGGGTTCGGTTGCGGGCGCGTGGGCTGGGGAAGTCGAAGCCGGAGGGAGCGGATCCGGAGTTCGGGTTGTATTTGGGGTCCCGGCGGATGCGGGCCAAGTACGACGCTTCGCTGAACTGGGAGCGGCGGTGGGTGTTGTGGCCGGACTTTTTGCTGCCGCGGGATCGGGAGGGGGCTCGGCGGGAGATCCTGGGGTTGCATGCCCGGGCGGTTGCCGGGGAGGCGGTCGAGGTGGCTTGTCTTGGCGGGGTTGGGCGGACTGGGACTGTGCTGGCTTGTTTGGTGACGTTGGGCGGGGTGGGGGCTGAGGAGGCGGTGGAGTGGGTTCGGCGGGAGCACCATCCGCGGGCGGTGGAGACGCCTTGGCAGCGGCGGTGGGTTGGGTGGTTTGCTGAGGCTCGGTAGTCGGGTGGGGCCTCGTCGCCTGGCGGCGACATTGGCCCGTCCTGGTTGCGTGGGGCACCCCGAAGCTTGATTGTGCTGACGGTTCGGGGGTGCTTGTCAAGGCGGGAAAGATGCCTTGACAAGCACCCCCGAACCGCAGATGCGCTTCGTATCGGGGTGCGGGGGAGGGCTGGGTGCCTCGCTCGTTGGGTGCATCGGCTGCGGGGCGGGGCCAGGTGCGTGGCTCGTTGGGTGCATCGGCTGCGGGGTGGGGCTGGGTGCCTGGCTCGTTGGGTGCATCGGCTGCGGGGAAGGGCCAGGTGCCTGGCTCGTTGGGTGCGTCGGTGCGGCTGGGGTCCTCGGTGCTGGGTGCACCGGCTGCGGTTTGGGTGGGGTTAGCGCCCCAATGGGGATTTTTCATCCTGGTTTGTGCTGGTCATGGTGGGTTGGCGGGGTGTGGTAGTTGTCAGGCCGGGGTGGGCTGGGCGGTGTCGCGGGTGTGTTGTTCGTGCTGGGTGAGGACGAGCAGGGCGCGGACGAGGGTGGTGGCGTGGCGTGGTGCGATGCGGAGTTTGTCGAGGACGCGCCAGGTTTTGAGGGCGGCGAAGCCGCCCTCGACCGCGCAGCGCATGGCGTTGAACACGGAGTTGGCGGTTTTCTGGGCGTGGGTGAGCGGCCGGTTCGTTTCGGCTTTGTAGGGGGTGAGCACGACCTGTTCGCACGGCCCGTCGCACTGGTCGCAGCGGCGGGTGTCGCGGACGTCTTTGCGCCAGCCCTGGTAGCCCTTGTCCGCGGCGGGGGTCAGGCCGCGGGCGTGGATGCGGTCGCGCAGCCGGTGGCGGCGGGCGGCGGTGATGTCGGCGGTCCTGCCCGGCAGCACGGCCGAGACCCACAGCAGCCGTCCGTGTTCGTCGGTGAGGCCTTGGACGTTGAGGCCGTGGTGTTTGTGCTTGCCGCTGTAATTGCGGCGATTGTCTGTGCCGGTGCGGCGGCGGGTGCGGATCAGGGTCCCGTCGGCCAGCACCACCGCCGCGCCGCGGGCGGCCAGCCGCCGCAGCACCCGGTCCAGCCGCGGCGCCCGGGCCGCGAGCAGGTCGATGGCTTCCAGCAGCCAGCGGCGGATCGTGGCGGCCGACACCGCGTTGGCGCGGGACAGGTCCAGCAGCCGCTGGTCGTGGCGCAGCATCGCCAGCACCAGCACCGCCTGCTCGGCCGGGGACGCCTTGCGCCACCGCGACCCGATCGCCCGGCGGCGGCGGCCGATCAACCCGGCCAGCATCGCGATCGTGGGCGGCGACACCGGCAACACGCTGCGATACGAGGCCAGAACCTGCTGTGAGACAGTGGGACCGGAGCCCCCGGACGTTTTTTCTTGAGTCACGACTTGATCAACATCCGGGGGCTCCGCCACGTTCCGGCCACGGGCAGGCAACCGGCAGGCCCGTTGCCGCACAACCACTCCCGCCACCGTCAACCCCGCCTGACCAGCACCAACAGGATGAAAAACCCCCAATGTGGCATTGGGTGCATCTGACGCACCGAACGCCACATTGGGTGCATCCGACGCACCCAATGCCACATTGGGGAAGCATCCCTGTGGCTGGGTTGGCGGGGCGGCCGTGAAGGGCTCCTTGAGGGAATCTGGGTCCGTGAAGGGCCCCTCACCTCTGGAGCATGGTCGTGAGGGGAACCCTGCGGGAATCAGGGGATGTGAGGGTGGCCCTCACGACGTAATGGGGCACACGAAGGTGCGGGGGAAAGAGTGGCGGGTCCGAAACGGGCGGCTAAGTTGTGCGCTATGGATGTGCAGGTAGTCGATCACCCGCTGGCCAAGGCTCGTCTCTCGACCATGCGGGACGCTCGGACTGACAGTGCTGCGTTCCGGGCCGCGCTGCATGAGTTGACTGTCATGCTCGTCTATGAAGCCATGCGGGACGCGCCGGTGCGTACTGAGCGCATTCATACTCCGGTCGCGCGCACTGACGCGTATCGGCTTGCCAGTCCGCCATTGCTGGTGCCCGTGTTGCGGGCGGGGCTTGGCATGGCTGATCAGGCGCACAAGCTGATCCCGGACGCGCAGATGGGGTTCGTCGGGCTCGCTCGTGACGAGGAGACGCTCAAGCCGACCCCGTATCTCGAGTCGTTGCCCGAGTCGCTCTCGGATCGGCCGGTGTTGGTGCTTGATCCGATGCTCGCGACCGGTGGCTCGATGGAGTACACGATTCGTCTGCTGACCGATCGTGGTGCTACTGACGTCACCGCCATCTGTGCGCTTGCCGCGCCGGAAGGGCTGGCGCATCTGGAGCAGACTGGGTTGCCGCTTCGGGTGGTCACGTCGAGCATTGACGAGCGGCTCAACGATTCCGGGTTCATCGTGCCGGGGCTCGGCGATGCGGGGGACCGGCAGTACGGGGCTAGGTAAGCCAGCCGGAAGCGTTGGCGTGCAAGGCTTTCTCGTACGCGTCGGAAACGCTGAAGCCGTCCGGGAGGCGGCCGGACAGTTCCAACGACACCAGGCCGTGCACGAAACCCCACAGGCTGACGGTGATCAGTTCCGGCGCGACGTCCTGGAACTGGCCGGACGACACCGCGGCGCGGACGACACCCATCAGCGGGGCGAGGGTGGCTTGGGCGACCTCGTCTGCCTCGGCGTTGGGTTCGAAGCCCGGCACGGAGCGGCTGAACATGATCGCGTACAGGTGCGGGTCGGCTAGGGCGCTTTCGCGGTAAGCGATGCCCAGCCGCACGAGGTCGGCTACTGCGTCGCCGGACAGGGGGACCTTCGCCAGGCGGGCGCCGAAGCGGCGGAAGCCCTCGACGTACAGCGCGTTCACCAGGTCCGGTTTGCTGCCGAACAGCGAGTACACCGCGGTGGTCGACGTGCCGGAGTCGGCGGCCAGTTTGCGCAGCGACAGGGCCTTGGGGCCGTCCGCGGAGATCAGTTCGCCTGCCCGGTCCAGGAGCTTCAGCCGGAGGGTTTCGTCATGGGTACGGGGGCGAGGCATGTACCCAGCGTAACGCAACAACGTTATAAAACGCGACCGTGACCGTCGTTTTAAGATTTGACCTGGAGTGCACTCCAGGTCGTACTGTCGAGCGCATGAGCTACTCGATAGCGGAAGCCGCACGACGTAGCGGCCTGTCGATCGACACCCTCAGGTACTACGAACGGATCAAGCTTCTCGAACCGCCCGCACGAGACTCGGCGGGGCGGCGCGCCTACTCCGACGAGGACCTGAACTGGCTCGGCTTCCTCACGAAGCTGCGGCTCACCGGGATGCCGATCAAGAGCATGCGCGAGTACGCCTCGCTGCGCAGGCACGGGGTGGCCAGCGCGGGACGGCGCAAGGCGATCCTCGTGGAGCAGCGGCAGTCGGTCGCCGACCGGATCGCCGAACTGCAGGGTTGTCTCGACATTCTGGACTACAAGATCGCCAACTACGAGCAGATCGAGCGCAAGGCCTTCGGCGTCGCGCCCGAGATGGAGGGAATTTCCGCGTGATCGGTACGAGGAAGCTCGGCGCACTGGAGGTCGGGGCACAGGGGCTCGGCTGCATGGGGATGAGCTCGGCCTACGGCGTGCGCGACAACGACGGCGAGTCCGTCGCCACCGTGCACCGGGCGCTGGAACTGGGGGTGACCCTGCTCGACACGGCCAACGTGTACGGCGCGGGGGAGAACGAGAAGCTCGTCGGCAAGGCGATCGCGGACCGTCGCGACCAGGTGGTTCTCGCGACGAAGTTCGGCATCGTGCACACCGATCAGGGCATGACCGCGCGCGGTGACGCCGCGTACGTGAAGCAGTGCTGCGACGAATCGCTGCAGCGGCTCGGGGTCGACCACATCGACCTCTACTACCAGCATCGCGTCGACCCGAACGTCCCGATCGAGGAGACCTGGGGCGCGCTCGCCGAGCTGGTCCAGGCCGGGAAGATCCGTTTCGCCGGGATCTCCGAGGCGGGTGCGGACACGATCCGCCGGGCGCACGCGGTGCATCCGGTCACCGCGCTGCAGAGCGAGTGGTCGCTGTGGACGCGTGGCATCGAGGACGAAATTCTCGGCACCTGCCGGGAGCTGGGGATCGGAATCGTGCCGTTCTCGCCGCTGGGGCGCGGGTTCCTGACCGGTGCCGTCACCTCGGTGCAGGAGCTGCCCGAGGGCGACATGCGGCGCGGCCTGCCGCGGTTCGCCGAGGACAACTTCGCGCGCAACATGGCGATTGTCGAGGCGCTGCGCGCGCTGGCCGCGGACAAGGGGGTCACCGCGGGGCAGCTGGCGCTCGCCTGGGTGCAGGCCAAGGGCTCCGACGTCGTGCCGATCCCGGGCACGAAGCGGCGGAAGTACCTGGAAGAGAACGTCGGCGCGGCCGAGCTGGAACTGTCCGAAGAGGACATCGCGGCCATCGAGAAGGCCGCTCCGCTCGAGGCGGTCGCCGGTGCGCGGTACCCGGAGGCGCTCGCGCGCGTCACCGGCAAGTAGCGGCTGAAGCCGGTGCCCCGCGACGGAAGCGGGGCACCGGTGTCCCGAAGACCGGGTACGTTCTGAGGGATTTCTGAGATCTTCCGACCACTCTGATCGCCGTCAGATCAAGGCGACGCGGGAGGTCGGTTTCATGGCGGACGTGCTGGACTACCTGGTGGTCGGAGCCGGGCCGGCGGGATTGCAGCTCGGGCGGCAGCTGGGCGGGGCCGGGCGCAGCTACCTGGTCCTGGAGCGCGGGTCCGTGCCCGCCGCGTTCTTCACGCGCTTTCCCCGGCACCGCACGCTCATCTCGGTCAACAAGAAGTACACCGGATGGACCGACCCCGAGCTGAACCTCCGGGTCGACTGGAATTCGCTGCTCGACGACGGGCCGGACCCGCTCGTCTTCACCGACTACAGCGCGGAGATGTTCCCGCCCGCGGAAGCGTTCCTGCGCTACACCGCCGATTACGCGGCGAAACACGACGTCAAAATCCGGTACGACACCGAGGTTACGCGAATTTCGCGCGCGGACGACGTCTTCACGGTCACCGCCGCGGACGGGGAAACGTTCAGTGCGCGCCGGCTGATCATGGCGACCGGCGTGACCAAGCCGTATGTCCCGGACGTGCCGGGCATGGAACTGGTCGACCAGTACGCCGATTACGACATCGAGCCGGAGCAGTTCATCAACCAGCGCGTTCTCGTGCTGGGCAAGGGAAACTCCGCTTTCGAGACGGCTGACAGCATCAATGCCTACGCCGCGGTGCTGCACGTCGCGGGGCCGCGACCGGTCAAACTCGCCTGGCGCACGCACTTCGTCGGGCATCTCCGCGCGTACAACGCGGGCGTGCTCGACATGTACCAGCTGAAACTGCAGCACGCGATTCTCGACGGCGACGTCCGCGAGATCACCAAGGACGACGACGGCTACCACGTCAAGTTCGCCTTCGCCCGCGCCAATGAACTGGTGAAGGAGATCCGTTACGACCGGGTCATCGCGGCCACCGGATTCCGTTTCGACGCCTCGATGTTCGACGAGGACTGCCGTCCGGAGATGACGATCAACAACCGGTTCCCGGCGCAGACGTCGTCGTGGGAATCGGTGAACGTGCCGGGACTCTACTTCGCCGGGACGATCACCCAGGTGCGCGATTTCAAGAAAGCCACCAGCGCGTTCATCCACGGCTACCGTTACGGCGTCCGCGCGCTTTCCAAGGTGCTTGACGAGCGTTACCACGACACCGAATGGCCGAACACGGTGGTGGCCAACAAGACCAGCGAACTGGTCGACGCCGTCATCCGCCGGATCAACCGCACTTCCGCGCTGTACCAGCAGTTCGGCTTCCTCGCCGACGTCCTCGTGGTCGACGGCGACCGAGCCAGGTATTACGAGGAAGTCCCGGTCGACCGGTTCAAGGACACCCCGCTGGGCGAGAGCGCCGACGCGTTTGTGATCACTCTCGACTACGGGCCGGACCACGACAAGATCGACCCGTTCGATTTCGCTGTCACCCGCGCGAGCCAGGACGTCGCGAACGATTCCGGCGAAGGACATTACCTGCACCCGATCGTCCGGCATTACCAGGGCGGCGAATTGGTCGCGACCCACCACGTCACCGAGAACCTCGAAAACGAGTGGAACCGCCCGGTGCACGTGGACGCGTTGGCGGCCTTCTTCACCAAGCAGCTCTGACATGCGCACGATCGCGGAGCTGGAAGCCATCGCGCGGGAACGGATGGAACCAGCGCACTACGACTATTACGCCGGTGGCGCGGGGCGAGAAGACACGTTGTGCGCCAACGAAGAGGAATTCCGCCGCCGCGTCCTTGTGCCGCGGGCGCTGCGCGGAGTCGGTAAACGTGACCTGTCGGTGGAAATCGCCGGATCACCGTTGTCGATGCCGATTTTGGTGTGCCCGACGGCTTTCCACCGGCTCGCGCATTCGGACGGAGAACTCGCGACCGCGCAAGCAACCGCGGAAGCGGGCACCGTCTTTGTGTGCAGTATGGCCTCGACGACGGCGGTCGAGGACGTCGCCAAGGTCGCGGATGTGCTGTGGTTCCAGCTGTATGTGCAGTCAGACCGGGAGTTCACCGAAGCGGTCATCAGCCGGGCAGAGAACGCGGGCGCGCGGGCATTGGTGATAACGGTCGATTCCGCGGTGCGCGGACGGCGAGAACGCGAATTTCGCCACTCGTTCCACGATCTCCCTCCGGGGATGGCCGCCGAGAACATGCGCGACAGCACCGGTCGCGTGCGGAATATCGAGATGCCCGTCGATCTGACCTGGGAAGACCTGGGCTGGCTGCGCGCGGCCACGAAAATGCCGTTGCTGCTCAAAGGCGTGCTGCATCCAGACGACGCCCGACGCGCGGTGGCGGCTGGCATCGACGGGATTTTCGTGTCCAACCACGGCGGCCGACAGCTCGACGGCGCAATTTCGAGCCTGGCCGCGCTGCCGGAAATCGTGTCCGCTGTGGACGGTCAAGTGCCAGTGCTTCTCGACGGCGGCGTGCGAAGCGGCGCGGATGTGGTCAAGGCGCTCGCTCTCGGCGCGGACGCGGTCGGCGTCGGCAGGCCGGTGCTGTGGGGGCTCGCCGCGGCGGGACAGGAAGGGGTCGCCGAAGTGCTGGAACGGCTGCGCGAGGAAACGGACACCGCGCTCGGCCTCTGCGGGGAGCGCACCCCCGGCGAGCTGACCGCGGACCTGGTCCGATGAAGCGGCTCGTGGTCGCCGGGGCGGCCGGGCTGATCGCGACCTCGCCGAAGTGGCTGCCCGGCCGGGTGGTCGCGCTGCGGAACCGGATTTTCGCGCTGGTCAACGGGGATGAGGGCTACCCGGTTCCGGTCGAGGACTTCCGCCGGGTGTACGCCGATCCGGCCGCCGACGGGCGCAGTGAGGGCGCCGCGCTGTCCGACCTGTTCTGGTACTGGCTCGCGCCCGGACCCCAGGTGCACCAGGAACATCTGGAGCCAGGCCCGCGCTACGACGAGGTCGCCAAAACGACCCGGAGCATCCTGGTCAAGTCGAAGGCCGAATCGCAGGCGCTGACCGAGCGGGTCGCCGCGCGCGTGCTCGACCGGATCGAAATCGGGCCGGGACGGCTGCTCCGGCTGCGCGACGAGATGATGCCGGTCTGGGCCGAGCTGTACTACGAGCTGGTCTTCGGCGAACCGTGTCCGCCGGAGGCGCGGGACCTCATCGTCGGCCACGCCGACGACGTAGTGTCCGCGCTGAAGTGCGTGCGCCCGCGCAACATGCGCCGTCGCGCCCGCCTCACCGCGTACCTGCGCCGCCGCCTCGACGACGTACCGCATCCGCTGCCGTCCCGGCTCACCCGCGAGGAGCAGGTGTTCTACCTGCAAGGGACGTTCTTCAACACCGCGGTCGTGCAAATGTCCGAGGCGATGGCGCACCTGCTGATGGTGCTCGCCGAACATCCGCAGGTGCAGCGGAGGCTCGCGGAAAACCCGGATGACGACGAGTACTTCGACCGCGTGCTGGACGAATGCCTCCGCACGTACCCGCTGTTCGGCATCGCGCACCGGATCAGCACCGGCGACATCGAACTGGCCGACCGGACCATCGACGCCGGCACCGTGCTGCTGTTCAGCTATCCGGAATTCCACCACGCCGGACTGGACCGGGCCGACGAGTTCGACCCGGAGCGCTGGGCCGGTTGCCCCGCGCACCAGCAGAGAAATTTCTTGCCGTTCGGCGTCGCGCAGAACCGGCCGTGTCCCGCGCGCGGCCTCGCCCCGGTCACCATACGGGTGGTCACCAGGGAATTCCTGCGCCGATTCACTCTCGCCACGAGCGCCGCGCACACCCGGTCGATTCCCAATCGCGGACCGGTTTTCGTCACGCCGCGCGGATCGCGGAGAAATCCGCGGACCGCGCTGGCCTATCTGGCGGTGCGGGATCGCTGGGAAGACGTGTGGCGCAGCCTCGCGCAGTTGGTGTTCGGCACCTACATGGTGCTCGACGCGCGCCGGCTCCGGTTGTGCACCAAACACTTCCAGGGAGGAACCCGATGAGTGCCGTAGAAGCCGCACCCGCGTTTTTCCTGGCGGCCGTGGTGATTCTGGCTGCCTGCCGCGCGGTGAACGCGCTCGCCGTGCGGCTCGGGCAGCCGCCGGTGGTCGGCGAGATGGTCACCGGCGTGCTGCTGGGCCCGTCGCTGCTCGGGCTCCTGCTGCCGGGCGTGCAGGAATGGCTGTTCCCGGACTCGGTGCGGACGCTGCTGTACCTCGGCGGCCAGATCGGGCTGGTCATCTACATGTTCGGCGCGGGCTACGAATTCCGGCTGAGCGCGCTCAAGGAAGGCCGCCGAACCGTGGCGGCAGTGTCCGCGGCGGGCACGGTCGTGCCGCTCGCCCTCGGCGTCGGGGTGAGCGTGCTCGGCGCGAACTGGGCCGGGATCCTGAAACCGGGGGTGTCGCCGGTGGTTTCGGCGGCGTTCGTCGCGGTGGCGATCGCGATCACCGCGTTCCCGATGATGGCCCGGATCATCACCGAACGCGGCCTGGGCAGCACGAGGTTCGGTTCGCTGGCGCTGGCCTGCGGCGCTCTCGACGACGTCCTCGCCTGGATCCTGCTGGCCGTCGTGCTCGGCATGCACGCCGGTACGGCCGGTCCGATCGCGACGGCCATCGGCGGCGGAGTGCTGTTCGTGCTGCTGGTGTGGCTGGTGGTCCGCCGGATCGTGGTGAAGGTGATGGACAACCCGCGGGTGTCGGTGGACCAGCGGATGCTCGTGACCGCCATGTTCCTCTTCGCCGCCGCGTGGTTTACCGACGTCATCGGCCTGTACGCGGTGTTCGGCGCGTTCGTGCTCGGGCTGGTTTTCCCGCGCGGCGAGGCGGCCGACGCGGTGCTCGCGCGGATCATGCCGGTCGGCCGGGTCGTGTTCCTGCCGCTGTTCTTCACCTACTCCGGCCTGAACACGCGGTTCGCGCTGCTCGCCGACCCGAAGCTGCTGCTGTTCGCGCTGGTCTGCATCGCGGTCGCGGTGGTCGGCAAACTCGGCGCCTCGTGGGGCGCGGCACGGCTGACCGGCGAACCGCAACCGGTCGCGCTGCGGATCGGCGTGCTGGTGAACGCGCGCGGACTGATGCAATTGGTGGCATTGAACGTTGGGCTGTCCGCCGGAATCGTTTCGCCCGCGCTGTTCACCGTCCTGGTGCTCGTCGCGCTCGTCACCACGATCATGACCTCGCCGGTGCTCGGCTGGCTGGACAAACGCGACGCCCGCCGGTACGCGGACGGGGAAATGCCCGAATTTCTCCTGAGCGGGCGAAGCTGAGCGATTGCCTACGAAAGTCGAGGGTCGGATGGCCGGATCACTGCGAGTATGGACCTGTGCACGATGAGGCAGAGACCCCGGCGGCTTCCCGGGTGCTCCTGGTCGAGGACGATCGCGATCTCGCCGGGATGCTCGTCGAATTGCTCGCCGGAGAAGGTTACGAGACCGAAGTGGCCCACGACGGACAGCGCGGCCTGCACCTCGGGCTCACCGGAAGGCACGCGGTGGTGATTCTCGACCGGCGGCTGCCGGTGGTCGACGGCCTTTCGGTGCTGGCCCAGCTGCGCCGCAGGGCGGTGCCCGCGCGGGTGCTGGTGCTGTCCGCGCTGGGCGAGCTGGCCGACCGGGTGCACGGCCTCGACACCGGGGCCGACGACTACCTGGTGAAACCGTTCGAGACCGACGAACTCCTCGCCCGGGTGCGCGCGTTGTGCCGCCGCGACGCGGAGCACGCCGAGTCCCTCCCGCTCGGCGCGGCGGCGCTCGACCTCCAGCGGCACGAGGTCGTGCTGCCGCGCGGCGAGCGGGTGACACTGTCCGGACGCGAGTTCGAGCTGTTGCGCACGCTCGCCCAGCGGCCCAAGGCAATCCACCCGCGCGCGTCGCTGCGTGCGGGAGTGTTCACCGAGTCCGCTGCGGAGTCCATTGTGGACACCTATGTGTACTACCTGCGGCGGAAGCTGGGCCGCGGCGTGGTGAAGACCGTGCACGGCCTCGGCTACCAGATCGGGGCGGTGTGACCACCGTCGTCGCTCCGGAGGCGCGGGCGCTGCGGCGCGCGCGGCGGATCATCGCGGGCCAGATCGCCGTGGTGATCACGATCGTCGTGCTCGCCGCGGGCGCGATCGCGTACTGGGTGCTGCTGCGCGGGCAGGCCGCGGAGACCGAACGCCAGCTGGATTTCGCTTTGGGGCACGGGCTTTCCGCGACTCCGCCCGGATGCACCTACCTGGTGACGCCGCAGGGACACGCGCCTGCCGGGCGGCTGCCGTTCGCGCTCCCGCCGATTCCCGCGGTACCGAACGACGGCGACGTGGTGACCGAAGAACGCGTGCTCGACGGCGCGACGTACACCATCCGCACGGTCAACCGCGACGGCGAAGTCTGGCAGGCGTTCTTCAACGAGCATTACCTGATCTCGGACCGGGAACAGCTGCTGCTGGGACTCGGGGTGGCCGAGCTGGCGGTGCTGATCATCTCGGTGATCAGCGGATATCTGCTGGCCGGACGGGCGATCCGGCCGTTGGGCGAGGCGCTGCGCCGGCAACGGACGTTCGTCGCCGACGCGTCCCACGAGCTGCGGGCGCCGTTGACCCGCTTGCACACCCGCACGCAACTCCTGGCCCGGCGCGGCGGTGCGGGACCGGCCGAGCTGGAAACCCTGGTCTCAGGCACCCGGGAGCTGGGCGCGGTGGTCGACGATTTGCTGCTGTCCGCGCAGGCCTGTTCCGAGCGGCCGCATCTGGAGCCGGTGCAGCTGGCGGTGCTGGCGGAACAGGCCGTGGCGGCGGAATCGGTCCGCGCGAACGACCGGCAGGTGGACCTCCGGCTGAGCCGTTCACCCGGCCTGGAGGACGTGGTGCCGGGCGTACCGACCGCGTTGCGGCGAGTGCTGTCCGCCTTGCTGGACAACGCGATCGGGCACACGCCGCCGGGCGGGTCGATCGAGGTGATTCTCGCCAACCCGGATGCTCGGCACGTCGAACTGCGCGTGTGCGACACCGGGACGGGTTTCCCGCAGCACGAAGCGGAACGCCTTTTCGAGCGGTTCGCCCACGGCGCGCACGGCGAGGGTCGGCGCTTCGGACTGGGGCTGGCGTTGGTGCAGGAAGTCGTCGCGGGTCACGGCGGGACCATCGCTGCGTTCGGCAAGCCTGGGGTCGGCGCGACGTTCACGTTGCGCTTTCAACGGGCTTGAGCTTGCGGGACTGGAACTTCTTGTACAGGAAGAAATAGAGCTTGATGTACTGGCCGACCAGTACGGCGTTGATGATCGTGCCCTCGCGGATGAAATGCGGTCCGCCAAGGAAAATCAGCCCGATGCCTGCCGAAATCGCGAGCAGCGTGCAGTCGAAGACAGTCTTGATGTTTCCCCATTTGCGACCGGTCTTCTTCTGCAGGGTGTTGACGAACAGGTCGATCGGCATCAGCACCAGATTGGCGCGGATCATCAGGAAGAGCCCGAACGCCAGCATCGCGTCGGCGAGGAACAGCAGCGCGAGATTAGCCGCGTACGGGGCCAGGGAGATCCACTTCGTCGCCATCAGGTTGAAGTCGAGCAGCGCGGCCAGGATCAGTGCCGGTACCAGCGAGAACAGGTTCTGGAGTTTGAATGCCCTTGGCAGCACCAGGAAAGTCAGGATGAGCATGAGCACTTCGAGCATGAGATTGAACGTGCCCTGGCTGAGCGGCGGCAGCACGAGCGTCATCGTGCGGGTCAGGCTGCTTTGCGGGGAGATGCCGATCCCGGCCCGGATGGCCAGGCCGAGACCGAGCGTCAGCAGGTAGATGCCGGCGATGTAGGTGATCCAGCGCCGCACCACGTTTCCGTTGTCGATTACTCCCGCGTCTTTGTCGTAAGGCACGACCGTGACCTCCTCGTTGAGGGTTACTTCATGAATCCGAAACGGTCGAGCGAGATGAACAGGGTCAGGAGTTTGTTGACGACGGGCTCGCCTTCGTTGCGGTTGCCCAGTTTTTCGAGCGCGGTGTCGATTGAGCGGGTCGCGTCGACGAGTTCGGCGAGGTTCATGTCGGCCATCACGCCGTAGAATTCCAGTGGCAGACAGGCTTTTGTCTCACCGTCTTCGGTGACGATGCAGCCGCCGACCAGTGTGTCCAGTTGCTTGAGGTTGGCGCACATCTCCGTGCTCTCGCTGCCGACACTCACGAAGTACGCCGACGGGGCGGGCCAGAAGGTCGAAACCGCACCACGGTCGATCGAAACGCCCTTGAACAACCCGGTGACGATGTGCCGCTCTCCGTCGGGATAGCGCTGCACGACCGAAATCCGGTTGAGCCGCTCGCCTTCGTGCTCGGGCACGACCGCGCCGTCGCGGAACGGCACCCAGATCTCTTGGGCGAACTTGAGATGTCCGCGGCCGTAGACGTCGAAAAGCAGCACCTTCGCTTGGTCGCCTTCGGGGGAGACTTCGATCGGCGTCAGGTCGAGTTGCTCGGGAGTCAGATCGGCGAGACCCGGCTTCGGTTTCTTGGCCAGGCTGGAGTAATCGATGCCGACGCGGTTGAGCAGCTTGCGGTCGCGGGCCACCAACTCGCCGCCCTTGAACACGTACCGCGGATTGATCTTCGCAAGACTGTCCGTGAGGACGATGTCCGCGAAGCGGCCCGGGCTGAGCGAACCGAGGTCCCGGTCCTTGCGGAACGAACGGGCGGCATAGAGGGTGCCCATTTTGATCGCCTTGATCGGCGGCATGCCCATTTCGATCGCCAGCGAGATCACCCAGTCGATATGGCCCTGCCGCAGGACTCGGTCCACCGAGATGTTGTCGGCGCAGAGCTGGAAGTTCTCCGCGGGCCAGCGCCGTTTCACGATGGCACGCAACATAGTCCGGATGACCTCGGGACTTCCGACGCCGAACTTGATCTGCGTGTTAAGGCCGTAGCGGACGCTCTTTTCGATGTCGTCCTCGTTCCAGACGTCGTGGTTGTTGTCGACGCCGATCGCGGGCATGTAGTTCAGCAGCATGTCCGACAGTGCCGTGACGCCCCAATGGCAGTTCACGAATCCGGAATTCGCGCGGCCCAGCGCGGATTTGCGGAAGTCGTCGGCGTCCCCGGTCATGTAGGACAAGTGAGCGAGTTCGCCCAGTCCGATCACCGGATCCATCTTCAGCATGGCCTCGGTGACATCCGTCGAGGTCTTCTTCCCCGGCGCGAACGCGTAAAGCCGGTACGGGAGTTTTTCGTGGTCGGCAAACAAGGTTTGGACCGCTTCCACCGCCTCGTCCCCGGCCGCGCTGGCGAAATCCAGGGTTTCCCCGAAGACCGTGGTCGTTCCACTCGGGACGATTGCCTCCCCGAACGCCGCCGGATGCGCGAGCTGCGATTCGAAATGCAGATGCGCGTCGATCAACCCGGGGATCGCGTAAAGCCCCTCGCCGTCGAAAACCTCGCGCACCCGCACGATCGACTCGTCGGGGTTCAACGCGATGATCCGCTGCCGGTAAACGAGAAGCGTGCCGGGATAGACACTTTCCGTGTGCACGTCGACGATGTTGAGATTGCGCAGCAGCAGGTCCGCTTCGCGCTCGCCGGCGAGAATGTCGAAGATCGTCCGCACGTGCTCTTCTTGTGCGGCAACGTCTTCCGCCGCGTGCAGGGGATAAGTCGGCGATTCCGGCACGGTGTCCTCACTTCGGTGTCGTTGGTGCACTGATAGAACCCGGCGGACACCGTTGCTGACAAGCATTCATTTTCGTACGACGTGTACTCTTTTTTCGTACGCTTAGGAGGTCCGCCCGTGCTCCACTCCCGGTTGCTGCAGTACATCGACGAAGTGGCACGCCTCGGATCCATCCGCGCGGCCGGTGCCCGGCTGCACGTCGCGCCGTCCGCGATCAACCGGCAGATCCTGCTCCTGGAAGCGGAACTCGGCCAGCCGCTGTTCGACCGCCTGCCGCGCGGAATGCGTCCGACGCCAGCCGGGGAAGCGCTTCTCGCGCACGTCCGGCGCACCCTGCAGCAGTACCGCGAGACCGTCGCGGACATCCGCGACCTGCACGCCCTCGGCAGCGGCGAGGTCGTGATCGCCACGATGACCGGCCTGGCCAGCAGCGTCGTCGCCACCGCCGCGGCGGCGTTCCGGGTCCGGCACCCGCGAGTCCGGATCTCGATCCGCACGATGACGACGCAGGACATCCTGCGCGCGGTCGAGGCCAGCGAAGCCGACCTCGGACTCGGCTTCAACGTCCCGCCGTCCGCGCACCTCGAAGTCTGCTGGCAAATGAACACCCGGCTCGGCGTGGTCGTCGCTCCGCACCATCCGCTCGCCGGCGCGGACCCGATCCCGCTCGCGCAATGCCCGCCCTATCCGCTGATCTTCGCCGACCGGTCGATGGTCATCCACGGCATCGTCGCGGAAGCCTTCGCCAAGGCCGGTCTCGACATCGAACCGGCTTTCCACACGAACTCGATCGAGACGATGAAGCGACTCGCCGCGTCCGGTGACGCCATCGCGTTCCTGAGCGAATTCGACATCGCCGAGGAAATCCGCGACGGCCGCCTCGTCTTCCGCCCGGTGCGCGATGCGTTCAGCAACAACGTGGTTTCGTTGGTACGGCGGGAAAAGCACGGCCATGGGCTGGCGAGTCTTTTGCTGGCGGAGGACATCGTGGGTGCGCTGACCCACGCGCAGACTCCGCGTCCGTAACCGCTCAATCGGTGAGCGAGTCCGTCGGCAACAACGCCCGCAGCCGCCGGGTCGTCGCCTCGTACTCCACATACGCGCGCGAATTCTCCGGCCCACCGGCGGCCATCAGCTCGTCGTGCGCGATCGCCTGCTCCGCGATCACCGAAGCGAGCAACACGAGAAACCGCGCCGAACGCTCCGAGCGGACCGCCATCTCGGCGGAACCGGGAAGGCCTCGCTCGGCGAAGCCCTCGAACACGGCGGTGTTCTCGCGCTGCTTCTCCGCCAGCAACCGGCAGGTCGCCGATTGCTGGCGGAGTTGGTCGGCATAAGCCACCTGCGGCGAAGCGGCATCCCCGGGCTGGCTCACGCCCGACATGATGCCCGTTCTCCGCCGCGGACACCTACTGGATCGGTTCCTAGAGCACGACGACCGTGAACACCGCCGACACCGCCGCGGTGAACAGCGTGGATTCGGGATGGAAGACCCGCAGCGTCAAGCTCCCGGAGACGTTCAGCCGGATCCCGAGGTCGAAGTCGTGGTCCGGCGAGCACGAGGCGGCGGCGAGGTTCACCCACGCTCCGGCCTGGGTTTGCTGCTGGAGGTACAAGATCCCGTCGTCGTCGGCGCGGCCCGCGGGGCCGGTCGCGAAGTGTCCGTGGATCCGGATCTGCTCTCCCTTGTGCACCTTGGCCTTGACCGGTGCGGCCTTGATGTGCACCGGCTTCTTCTTCGCCAGTTGGTGCGCGGCGGGCACTGCGGCCTGCGCGGGCAGGGCGGTCGAGCACAGACCGGCGAGGGCGAGGGACAGGGCGAGACCGGCCCATCGGGCGCGGCGCCGCATCGAGGTCGTAGTCATGCCGTTCAGCGCAGTCCACCGTCGTCCGCTCCGCCGCTCGATTCCCTCGACCGTCGGGTGACAGCCACCGGCAAGGGGGACACGCAAGTTTCGTGACAGTGTTTTAAAACAGTGTTATGGTCGCTCCGCACCCCAAAGGAGGCGACCATGCACGGCCCAGTCCAGTTGTTCACCGTCATCGCGCTCGTATCGCTGCCCACCGTCATGTACGGCGGCTACGCGCTGAGCGGCGTGCTGCGCCGCGGTGACCTCACCGAGAAGCAGCGCGGGTTTTTCCGCGCCGGACACGCGCACGCCGGTGTCCTGCTCGTCCTCACGCTCGCCGCATTGCAACTGGTCGAGCACGGCGGGCTCGGCGACACCGCGCGCTGGATCGTCTGCTTCCTGCTGCTGTTCGGCGTGCTCGCGCAGTCCGGCGGGTTCTTCCTCGCGATGCTGCGCACCCGCGTCGGCATGAGCGTCACGACCGGCGGCGCGGTGCTGCTCGGCGCGGCCATGCTGCTCACCGCGTACGGCGTCGCGTTCCCCTGACGAAATCGCTGGCGCCGGGTCGTTAAGCTTGATGACGTGCCTGAATACCTGTCAACTGCGCCTGTCAAGGGGACCCGAGACTTCCTCCCCGCCGAAATGTCCGTCCGCACGCAGGTGTTCGGCCATCTCTACGACGTGCTGGAGCGCTACGGCTACCTCCGCTACGACGGCCCGATCCTGGAGCAGGCGGAGGTCTACGAGCGGAAGTCCGGCCAGGAGATCGCCGACCAGCAGCTGTACACGCTCACCACGCGCGGCGGCGAGCGGCTCGCGCTGCGTCCGGAGATGACGCCGTCGGTGGCCCGGATGATCGCCGGCCACGCGAAATCGCTGTCGTTCCCGGTGCGCTGGTACAGCCACCCGAACTGCCACCGCTACGAGCGCCCGCAGCGCGGCCGCGTGCGCGAGCACTGGCAGATCAACGCCGACATCTTCGGTTCGGAAAGCGCGAACTGCGAGATCGAGATGTTCGAGCTGATCCACGACCTGATGGGCGCGGTCGGCGCGACGCCGGACATGTTCGCGGTGCGGGTCAACGACCGGAACCTGCTGTCCTCGGCGCTCACCGACGTCGTCGGGATCTCGCCGGACCACCTGGCGCAGGTGTTCGCGCTCGTCGACCGGTGGGAGAAGACCTCGGCCGAGGAGCACGCGGCGAGCGCCGCCGAGATCGGGTTGTCGGACAAGCAGTACGAGAAGCTCGCCGAGACCCTCGGCGCGGGCCCGGCGCTGCTCGACGAGCTGCCCGCGGAGGTCAAGGCCGAGTCGAACCTGGTCAAGGTGCTGTCCAGCAGCGCGGCGAGCCTGGTCCGGTACGAGCCGCTGATCGTGCGCGGGCTGGCGTACTACACGTCGACCGTGTTCGAGGTCTTCGACACCTCGCCGCAGAACCGCCGGGCGCTGTTCGGCGGCGGCCGGTACAGCAACCTCGCCTCGATGTTCACCAAGGAGCAGATCTCCGGCATCGGGTTCGGCATGGGCGACGTGACGTTGATGGACTTCCTCGACGCGCACGGCCTCACGCCGCAGCCGCGCAGCGAGGTCGACGTCGCGGTCATCCCGGTCACCGAGGAGCTGGCGGACCCGGCTCGCGACGTCGCGACGGTGCTGCGCAAGGCGGGCCTGCGCACGTCGACCCCGCTGGAGCTGCGCAAGCTGGGCAAGGAGCTCACCCGCGCGGACAAGGCGGGCGCGGTGGCGGTCGTCATCGTGGGCGAGGAGGACTGGGCGGCCGGCCGGGTGACGGTCCGGAGCCTGGCCACGCGTGAGCAGGAGCAGGTCGCGGTGGCCGACGTCCCGGCCGCGGTGCGGGCGATGGTTTCGCCGGCCTGATTTTTCTCAAGGCGGGTGCCGGTCTCCGGACCGGTGCCCGCCTTCTTTATCCGCCGAGTGGCGGATCCGGTGCGATTTCGTCACTCACCGCAGTCGGCTGCCGGTGAACCAGCCGCCGTTCCGGCTGTCCACAATGGACAGTCCGGGGCCGGTTCGTTGGGCCGGTCGGGGTGCCGGTGGTCCGCTGACTGGGACACGAACCGCTGCCGGATCCATGTTTCCCGGGCTTCGCGGTCCTGGTCGGCGCCCTCGGAGTTGAATCGAGCACGCTTGGTTGCCATCGCAGGGTCGTCATGATCGGTTCTTTGTAGTACCCTTGCGTAGTCGAGGTTGATCGCCTTCGTTGCGAACCCTTGACCTGGCCTGTTGCCGGAGGTCGACCCCCAGGGCTTCCGGTGACAGGCCTCTTTACTTTCCCCTGGAAGGCTTTTGGCCCCGCTCAGCGGAGCAGCCGCTGCTCACATGAGCGTCGCGGCAAGGGTTCCGCCGAGTTCGGTCACCGCTTCCAGTGCGGCTTTGTCCGGTTCGCCCGTCACGAGCACGGGCTCGGCCACGCGGGTCCAGCCGAGCCCGGTCGTGATCGCGTCGAGTTGCCGCACGGTCCCGGACGTGTCGTTGTTGCCGTGCACGTACGCCCCGAACGGACGGCCCTTCGTCGCGTCCAGGCACGGGTAGTACACGGTGTCGAAGAAATGCTTCAACGCTCCGCTCATGCTGCCGAGGTTCGCCGGCGTGCCCAGCAGGTAGCCGTCCGCGGCGAGCACGTCGGCCACGGTCGCGCCGAGCGCGGGACGGCGGACGACGTCGACGCCCTCGATGTCCGGATGCTTCGCGCCGGCGAGCGCGGCCTCGAACATCGCCTGCATCGACGGCGACGGCGTGTGGTGCACGATCAGCAACGTTGGCATGGTTCTCCCGTCAGCGCAGCAGCGCGGTGATCTCCTCGCGGACCGCGTCGAGCACTTCCGTCGCGCTGCGCCGCGCGTCGGCGAGCCCGCCGGTCACCGGTGTCACCACTTGCAGGTACGCCTTCAGTTTCGGTTCCGTGCCGGACGGCCGCACTACGACCCGCACGCCGTCGCCGCTCAGCCGGAGCACGTCGGCGTCCGGCAGGAGGTCTTCGAGCGTCACCGGCACCCCGCCGAGCGTGGCGGGCGGGTCCGAGCGCAACGCGGCCATGAGGCGGCCGCGCACGGAAAGATCGGTGACCCGCAACGACACTTGATCGGTGAGGTGCACGCCGTGCCGGGTCGCGATGTCGTCGAGAACGTCCAGCAGCGTGCGGCCCTCGGCCTTGAGCGTCGCGGCCAGGTCCGCGCCCGCGACCGCGGCGGCGATGCCGTCCTTGTCGCGAACAAAGCTCGGGTTCACGCACAGGCCGAGGGCTTCCTCGTACGCGAACACCAAGCCCTCGCCCGCGCGGACCAGCCACTTGAACCCGGTGAGCGTTTCCGCGTAGCGCGCGCCCTTTTCCTTGGCCACCTCGCCGAGCAGCGACGAGGACACGATCGTGGTTGCCACCAACGGATCCGGGTTGTCCGTTGTGGACAGAAGGTGCGCCCCGAGCAGGACGCCGGTCTCGTCGCCGCGCAGCATCCGCCAGCCGTCGGGGCCGCGGACGCCGAGCGCGCACCGGTCGGCGTCCGGGTCGAGCGCCACCGCGAGGTCAGCGTCCACTTCGGACGCCAGCGCCAGCAGGAGGTCGGTCGCGCCGGGTTCCTCGGGGTTCGGGAACGAGACGGTGGGGAAGTCCGCGTCCGGTTCGGACTGTTCGGAAACCAGGTGCACGTCAGTGAATCCGGCCCGGGACAGCGCGGCCTGGAGGGTTTCCGCGCCGACGCCGTGCAGCGCCGTCGCGGCGATCCGCAGTTCGCGCGTCGTGGCCCGCGGCAGCGCGCCGACCGCGGCGAGGTACGCCTCGCGCGGGTCGACGACCTCGGCGCCGGGCGTGCGCGGAATGCTCCGGGTGGCCGGGGCGGACTGGATCGCGCGCTCGATCTCGCCGTCGGACGGCGGCACGATCTGCCCGCCGGTGGCGTCGTAAAGCTTGTACCCGTTGTCCGCGGGCGGGTTGTGCGACGCGGTGATCTGGATCCCGGCGACCGCTCCGTAATGCAGCACCGAGAACGCCAGCAACGGCGTCGGCAACGGCTGCGGCAGCACCTTCACCGCGAACCCGGCGGCGGTCAGCACTTCGGCGGCGGCGGTGGCGAACGCTTCCGACCCGTGCCGCGCGTCGCGGCCGATCACGACCACGCCGCCCGCGTGCCCCTGCGCGGCGAGCCAGGCCGCGACGCCCGCGGTGGTCCGCGTGACGACCGCGACGTTCATCCCGTTCGGTCCCGCGCGCACCGGCCCGCGCAGACCCGCGGTCCCGAACTCCAGCGGTCCGGCCATCCGGTCGGCGATCTCCTCGATCGCGCCGGGCTCCTTGCCCATCGCGCGGGCGAGGGCGGCGGTCAGTTCCTCGCGCGAGGCCGGATCCGGGTCGTCGGTGATCCAGCGGTAGACGGAATCGCGGAGGCGGGAATCGAGGCTGTCGGACACCCGGGCCAGCTTACGCGGATCCGGATATTGGGTGGTGGCTGACGATACGCTCGGGGAGTGCGCATTCTTTTCACGTCCCTCGCGTCTTACGGGCACCTTTATCCGTTGCTGCCGCTAGCCTCCGCCGCGCGCGACGCCGGCCACGAGGTGCTTTACGCGACCGCATCCGACTTCCACCCCACGCTGGAGAAGGCCGGGCTCGAAGCCGTCGCCGCCGGGTTGACGCTGCAGGAGGCGTTCAATCTCCTCTTCGCAGGCGACACCCGCAGCCGCTACGAGGTCCCGGAAACCGAGCTGAACGAGGCGATCGGCAAGGCGTTCGGCAGGCTGCTGCCCACCCGGTTCATGACCGACCTCGCCGCGGTGCTCGCCGAGCGGAAACCGGACCTGGTCGTGTACGAAATGGGCAATCCGGGCGGCGCGTTCGCCGCGCATCAGGCGGGGATCCCGGCGATCGGGCACGGTTTCGGCCGGGTGTCCGGCGGTGGCCCGATGGAGCACATCACCGAGCAGATCGACGCGTTCGCCGCCGAGCTCGGCCTCACCGGAAGCAGCAAGCTTTTCTGGGGCCAGCCGTTCGTGGACATCTGCCCGCCGTCGGTGCAGGCGCCGGCGTTCCTCGCCGGAGCCCAGCGGGTGCCGCTGCGTCCGGTCGGCTGGAGCGAACCGGGCGATCTGCCGTCCGGCGTCGAAGGCCGGGACCGCGGCCGCCCGCTGCTGTACCTGACGCTCGGCACCACCGGAGCCAGCCAGGCGCACCTGCTGACCTCGGCCTTGCACGGACTGGCCGCGCTCGACGCGGACGTGCTGGTGGCCACCGGCCCGGCGGTCGACGTCGAGGCGCTCGGCGAGGTGCCGTCGAACGTGCGACTGGAGGCATGGGTGCCGCAGTCGCAACTGCTGCCGCACGTCGATCTGGTGGTCCACCACGGCGGCAGCGGAACCACGCTGGGCGGGTTCGCCGCGGGGGTGCCGCAGTTGCTGCTGCCGCAGGGCGCGGACCAGTTCACCAACGCGGACGCCGTGGTCGCCGCGGGCGTGGGCGCGAAGCTGGTCGGCGACGAACTGACGACAGACGCGGTCCGCGAGACGGCCGGCCGGTTGCTGGCCGACAGCGCAGTGGCGGACGCCGTGCGCGGGCTGGCGGAGGAGGTCGCGCGGATGCCTTCGCCGGAGGAAGTGGCGGCGCAGTTGCCGCGGTACGCCTGAGTCGTGCGTGTGGGCGCCGGTTCTAACCGGCGCCAACACGCACGAGGCTCACGCGCGGGTGACGAGCTCCTTCAGCAGCGAACCCATCCGCGTCGCCGACTGCCGTCCGGCCTCGAGGACTTCCTCGTGGTTGAGTGGTTCGCCGGTCATGCCCGCGGCCAGGTTCGTGACCAGCGACAGCCCGAACACCTCGAGCCCGGCCGCGCGGGCGGCGATCGCCTCCAGCACGGTCGACATGCCGACCAGGTCCGCGCCCATGTTGCGCAGCATCCGGATCTCGGCGGGCGTCTCGAAGTGCGGCCCCGGCAGGCCCGCGTACACGCCCTCCTCGAGCGAATCGTCGATCTCCCGCGCCAGGTCGCGCAGGCGCTTGGCGTAGAGGTCGGTCAGGTCGACGAAGTTCGCGCCGACGATCGGCGAGCGCGCGGTCAGGTTGAGGTGGTCGGCGATCAGCACCGGCTGCCCGACGTTCATGCCCGCGCGCAGCCCGCCCGCCGCGTTGGTGAGCAGCACCGTCCGTGCGCCCGCCGCCGCGGCCGTGCGCACGTTCTGCACGACCGGGTCGATGCCCTTGCCCTCGTAGAAATGCGTGCGGCCGAGCAGGACCAGCGCGCGCTTGTCGCCGATCCGCAGTGACCGCACCGTGCCGCCGTGGCCGACCGCGCCGGGCGGGGTGAAGCCCGGCAGCTCGCCGAACGGGATCTCCGCGTCGGCGGTTCCGATCACGTCCGCGGCCGGACGCCAGCCCGAACCCAGCACCACTGCGATGTCGTGTTTCTCGACGCCGGTGCGCTCGGCGATGACGGCCGCGGCCGCCTCCTCCAGGTTGCTCATGCCGCCGAGCGTATCCGGGCGCCGCGCACGGCGAGGAACGCGACCAGGCCGAACGGCGACAGGAAGATCGTCAGCAGGAGCAGCGGGCTGACGATCCACCACGGGATCCGGTGCGTGCGCGCCTCGAAGAACATCCAGCGCGCGATGAACAGGTCGAACGCGATCAGGTGCGCCCAGACCAGCGCGGCCCCGTACGGGGTGCTCAGGAATCCTTGCAGGACACCGAGATCCGGTCGTTGCATCGCGTGCCACAGTTCGCCGAAGTGCGGGATCGCCAGCACGAAGTACCAGACCAGCGGCAGCAGCGGCACCCACGGCGACGCCAGGATCCGGCGAGTGCCGCGCCAGCCGGGCAGGAAGATCATCAGCGCCCAGAACGGAACCGCGACCGGGAACGTCCAGGCGAAGACGGTCAGGTCGCTCACCGGACCGCCTTGCGGGCCGGCACCAGCACCGACGCCGCCGCAGCCGCCGCGATCACGCCGACGAGCAGCCCGGCGGCGGCCAGCGTCGTGCCGCTCGGGTGGATGAGCGGTTCGCCGCGTTCGGCCTGCCACAGGATCAGGCCGACGAGCCCCGCGTAGCCGACCGAACCCGTCCACACCAGCCGCACGCGCACCGCGCTTTCGCGCAGCCGGGGCAGCCGCGTCGCGAGCACCGCGAGCCCGAACGCCAAGAGCGGCAACGCTTGCAGCGCGTGCAGGCCGATGAAGTGCGCGATGCGCAGGTCGCCGCCGGTGGTGCTCCAGCCGAGCAGCGGAAGACCGGGGCCGCCGTCCGCGACGCCGACGCTGTGCGCGCCGATGAGGTCGGAATGCCCGGTGGCTTTGATCTCGGCCCGTTCGATCGGGGTCGGCCGGGTCATGGTCGCGCCGAGGCCCGCGCCGATCAGCGCGAGGACCGCGCTGGTGCGCACCGCCCAGTACACCGCGCGGTCTTCGATCCGGGTGAACATGAGCAGCACGGTGACGACGAGCGTGGCCAGCCAAAGCCCCGCGACCATGACCCCCATGGCCTGGAACAGCGCGGCGTCGAACGGGGACGTGTTCGCGAAGTGGCTCGGCCGGGCGCGGGCCGCTTGGAAGGCCATCGCCACGTACTCGGCGGCGAACAGCACGACGGAGACGGTCGTGGCGACGTTCGCGACCTTGCGCAACCGGCCGTTCAGCAGCGAGACGAGCCAGCTCCAGGTGAAGTAGTAGAGCCCGCCGGACACGGCGAACTTGAACGGCTTCGCCCACACCGGCGCGCCGAGCAGGGTCCGGTGGTCGATCAGCATCGCCACGACGGTCAGCACCGTCGCGACGCCCATCGCCGCGGCGAACCACAGCGAAGGCCGGTGCCACGTGCGCATCCGGGCGGTAGGCAATGTCGCCGCGGGCGGGTCGACGGTGGTGGTCATGAGGTCCTCCCAGTATGGATAGTGATGCTCTCCACTATGGGAAGTTAAGCTATCCATGCTGAGAAGTCCTCAGGGTTTTTCCCGGAAGTTAGGGTCGTGCGGGTGCGGATGGCAGAGCTGAGCGCCGAGTCCGGGATTCCGGTGGCGACGATCAAGTACTACCTGCGGGAGGGGCTGCTCCCGGCCGGGGAGCGGACCAGCCCGAACCAGGCTCGCTACGGCGAGGAGCACGTGCGGCGGCTGAAGCTGATCCGGGCGCTGGTCGAGGTCGGCGGGCTGTCCGTGGCGACCGTGCGGGAGGTCGTGGCGGCGGTTGATTCGGACCGGGCCGCGTACAACGTGCTCGGGGTTATGCAGCGGGCGTTGACCGGGTCCGCGGTGGAGGTCTCGGACGAGGATCGCGAGTGGGCGATGGAGTTGTTGTCTTCGCTCGCTCGGAAGCATGGGTGGAAGTTCGGGCCGGAGAATCCGGTGGCGGATGTGCTGGTGGGGACCGTGTGCACGATTCGTGCGCTGGGGCATCAGCCGTTGCTGGATCAGATCGGGCGTTATGCGGAAATTGCCGATCGGATCGCGGAGGCGGATTTGGACACTCTTGAGGCGGGGGTGTCCATGGATCGGATGGTTGAGGCTGCGGTGGTGGGGACTGTTTTGGGGGATCGGTTGTTTGAGGGGTTTCGGAGGTTGGCTCAGGCTGCGGAGACTGGGCGGAGGTATTCGGAGGGGTGAAATTCTTCTGAGGGCCGGACGCCTCGTCGCCTGGCGGCGACATTGCGCTCGGAGTGGGGCCCGCCACCCCGAAGTTTTATTGTGCTGACGGTTCGGGGGTGCTTGTCAAGGCGGGAAAGATGCCTTGACAAGCACCCCCGAACCGCAGTGAGGCTTCGGATCGGGGTTGGGGGTGGTGTGGGTGCCTCGATTGTTTGTGCAGGGCTGCGGTTTACGAAGCTGCTGGGAAAGACAGCGTTGGGGCTATTTGATCAAAGGTGGCGGAGCCGGTGTCTTCCTGTTCCGCTGGCACTGTCAAGGAAAGCAGCCATAGGGTGTTTTCTGATTGTTTGATCAGGGCGTAGGTGGCTCGGGTGATGACCGCGTCTGGGTTGGCGGAGCGGGTTTGTGCTCGTTCTACTGCGCGGAACATGACCTCAGTGCCGTTGGGCGTTTGCACTGGCTCGCGGGTGAAGTTGAAGGAATCCGGCGAACCCGAGGAGCGCAGTGCGGTCATTGCGTCGCCGAGGGAGTACTTCTCGTAGAAATTCGGGATTCGTTCCAGGCGCAGGGATTGGCGGCCGTCCGGGGAAACGTACTGGACTACCGTTGAGGTGCCGAAGGTGGATTTTCGGGACGCGATGAAACGTTTCCATCCTTCCGGCACGGACAGGGTGTATTCGCTGTCGCGCGTGACGTTTGCCGTTGAGCTTGCGTTGGCGTGCTGCGGGATCAGCTTCAGCGGCTCCGACGAACCGCCGACTGTGCCCGCGGTCGCCAGCGTTCCGGTTTCCACGCCTTGTGGCGGCAGCAGGTTCTGACCGCTCACCACGCGGGCCAATGCGAAACCGCCGCCGCAGGCCAGGGCGAACAGGACCATGGAGGCGACTGCCAGCATCGCCGTCGCCTTGCCGCTGCGGCGTGGGGGTGGCGGCGGCAGCGGGGCGGGCAGCGGCGGCGGTGGGGGCAGCGGGGGAGCGGGGGCGAAGGCCGGGGCGGAACCGGTGTTTCCCGAGCGCATGAACGGCAGGGGGCCGGGGTCCGCGGCGAGTGCGGCGGGCTGTTCCGGCGAGTCCGGTTTCGGGGCGACCGTCTTGATGACCTGGGTGTCGGTGGCGTCCAGGTGCGCGGCGGTTTTCTTGCCGTCCGGCGTGCGGAACAGTTCGGGGCCGAACAGGTCCACCGTGGCCTTGGTCTGCTTCGGGTACAGCCGGTGGCGCACCTCGCGCAGGGAGATCCGCTTTTCCGGCTCCTTCTTCATCAACGCGGCGATGACGTCGGCCAGCGGGCCCGGCTTCGGGCGCGGGACCTTGCCGTTCACGACCTTGCCGACGGTTTCCAGCGGGTCGCCGTCCGCGTCGTACGGGGGTGCGCCTTCGACGGCGGCGAACAGCGTCGCGCCGAGGCCCCACAGGTCCGCGTTGGGGGTGACCGCGCCGCCGGACGCGACCTCCGGCGAGATGTAGGCGGGCGAACCGAGCATGATGCCGGTCCTGGTCATGGTGGCTTCGGAGACGTTGCGGGCGATGCCGAAGTCGGTGAGCTTGATCCGCCCGTCGCTGGCCACCAGGACGTTGCCCGGCTTCACGTCGCGGTGCGTGATGCCTGCTTCGTGGGCCGCTTCGAGGGCGGCGGCCACCGCGATGCCGACCGCGGCGGCCTGTTCGACCGTCAGCGGGCCGTGGTCGCGCAGCAGGTGCGCGAGGCTGCGCGACGGCAGCAGCTCCATCACGACGAACGGGGCGTCGTTCTCGCGCGCGACGTCGTGCAGCGTGATGACGTTCGGATGCGACAGCACCGCGATCGCCCGGGCTTCGCGGAGCGTGCGCTCGCGCAGTTCGTCCGCCTGTTCGGCCGGGATGCCCGGCGGCACCTTCATCTCCTTGACCGCGACCGGGCGGTGCAGGAACTCGTCGTAAGCCGACCAGACCGTGCCCATCGACCCCGACCCCAGAACCGACCGCAGCCGGTAGCGCCCGGCGACTACCCGCGGCTGGTCGCCGCCGGTCGACGGCTCGGCGTTCGCGGAGCCGGTGCTGTCGGTGTTGCCGGGCTGGTCCTGGTCGCTGTTCTCCGAGGGCACCCCATGATTGTGGCCCACCCCGCCGACACTCTTCGACCCAGCACCGCTACCCCTGAGTTCACCCGTACGGGGGGCGAGCAGAGTCACAGGTGCGGGTGGTGGCCTGCCTCTACCATCACTGGGTATGACGAACGTGGCTGGTCCGGAGTCGGCGCCGACTTCCGAGCCCGGGCTCGCGCTCGCGGCGGAGTTCCCGACCGCGGACCGCGCCCAGTGGCAGGAGCTGGTGGCGGGAGTGCTGCGCAAGAGCGGCAGGCTCCCGGAGGATTTCGCGGGTGCGCCGGAGAGCAAGCTCGTCTCCCGCACCTACGACGGCATCGAGATCCAGCCGCTATACACGGCCGAAGACGCGGGCGGCGACCTCGGCTTCCCGGGGCTGCCGCCGTTCGTGCGCGGGGCCCGGCCGGAGGGCGTGGTCGACACCGGCTGGGACATCCGGGTCCGTCACCAGCGCGAAGACGCCCGCGCGGCGAACGCGGCGATCCTCGCCGACCTCGAAGGCGGCGCGTCCTCGGTGTGGCTGCGGCTCGGTGAGGGTTCGCTCCCGATCTCCGCGCTCGCGGACGCGCTGAACGAGGTCTACGTCGGTCTCGCGCCGGTCGTCCTCGACGCCGGTGCGGAGTACGAAACCGCTGCTCAGGCGCTTCTCGACCTCTTCGCCGAACGCGAGGTCCCGGCCAGCGAAGCCGTCGGCACGCTGGGTGCGGACCCGCTCGGCACCTCGGCGCGCACCGGGCAGTCGCTCCCGCTCGGCCCGGCCGCCGAATTGGCCGCGAAGGTTGCCCCTAAGTACCCCAAGGTCCGCACGATCGTCGCCGACGGGCTGCCGTTTCACGAGGCAGGCGGCTCGGACGCGCAGGAACTCGGCGCGACGATCGCGGCCGGCGTCGCTTATCTGCGCGCGCTCACCGAGGCGGGTCTGGACGTCGCCGCGGCGGCCGCGCAGATCGAGTTCCGGCTCGCCGCGACCGCGGACCAGTTCCTCACCATCGCCAAGTTCCGCGCCGCGCGCCGGCTGTGGGACCGGGTCCTCGAAGTCTCCGGTGCGGCCGCGGAAGCGCGCGGGATGCACCAGCACGCGGTCACGTCGCCGTCGATGTTCACCCAGCGCGACCCGTGGGTGAACATGCTGCGCACGACGGTCGCCTGTTTCGCGGCCGGGGTCGGCGGCGCGGACGCGGTCACCGTGCTGCCGTTCGACGCGGCGATCGGCCTGCCGGACGCGTTTTCCTCGCGGATCGCCCGCAACACCAACGCGATCCTCATCGAAGAGTCGAAGCTGGGCAGCGTGATCGACCCGGCGGGCGGCTCCTGGTACGTCGAGAAGCTCACCGACGAACTCGCCGAAGCCGCGTGGCGCGAGTTCACCGCGATCGAGGCGGCGGGCGGCATCGAGGCCGAGCTGGCTTCCGGTGCGCTGGCCGGACGGCTCGCCGAAACCTGGGCGAAGCGCGCGAGCCGCCTCGCCACCCGGCGCGACCCGCTCACCGGTGTCAGCGAGTTCCCGAACCTGGACGAAAAGCCGGTCTCCCGCGAGCCGCTCCCGTCCACTGTGGACGGCGGACTCCCGCGACACCGGTACGCCGAGGAGTACGAGAAACTGCGCGACGCGTCCGACGCGTACCTCGCCAAGCACGGCGAACGGCCGAAGGTTTTCCTGGCCACGCTGGGTCCGGTCGCTGCGCACACCGCCCGCGCGTCCTTCGCGACGAACCTGCTGCAGGCGGGCGGCGTCGAGGCGGTGAACCCCGGCGCGACCGACGATCTGCCCGGCGCGTTCCGCGAGAGCGGTGCGAAGATCGCCTGCGTCTGCGGCACTGACGCGGCATATGAGGAACAGGCCGCTTCTGTCGCGGCGTCGCTCGGCGCGGACAGCGTGCTGCTGGCGGGCAAGGGAACTTACGACGGAATCAGCGGCAATCTGTACGCCGGGTGCGACGCGCTCGAAATCCTGACCAGCCTCCACGCACAGCTGGGAGTCTCCGCATGAGCATCCCGAATTTCGCCGACATCCCGCTCGGCACGCCGGAACCGGGCGACCGGGCCGCGTGGGCGCAGGCCGTGCAGGACGCCACCGGCAAGGGCCCGGACGCGCTGGCCTGGGAAACCCCCGAGGGCATCGGCGTGAAGCCGGTCTACACCGCCGCTGATCTGTCCGATGTGGACTTCCTCGGCACGTACCCCGGCATCGCGCCGTACCTGCGCGGGCCGTACCCGACGATGTACGTCAACCAGCCGTGGACGATCCGCCAGTACGCCGGGTTCTCCACCGCGCAGGAGTCGAACGCCTTCTACCGCCGCAACCTCGCGGCCGGGCAGAAGGGCCTGTCGGTCGCGTTCGACCTCGCGACCCACCGCGGCTACGACTCCGACCATCCGCGCGTGTCCGGCGACGTCGGCATGGCCGGCGTGGCGATCGACTCGATCTACGACATGCGCCAGCTGTTCGACGGCATCCCGCTCGACAAGATGTCCGTCTCGATGACGATGAACGGCGCGGTGCTGCCGGTGCTCGCGCTCTACGTGGTCGCGGCCGAGGAGCAGGGGGTGAAGCCGGAGCAGCTCGCGGGGACCATCCAGAACGACATCCTCAAGGAGTTCATGGTCCGCAACACCTACATCTACCCGCCGCAGCCCTCGATGCGGATCATCTCCGACATCTTCGGCTACACCTCGCAGCACATGCCGAAGTACAACTCGATCTCCATCTCCGGCTACCACATGCAGGAGGCCGGAGCGACCGCCGACCTGGAGCTGGCGTACACGCTCGCGGACGGCGTCGAGTACATCCGCGCGGGCGTCGAAGCCGGGCTGGACGTCGACAAGTTCGCGCCGCGGCTGTCGTTCTTCTGGGCCATCGGCATGAACTTCTTCATGGAGGTCGCGAAGCTGCGCGCCGCGCGCCTGCTGTGGGCGAAGCTGGTGAAGCAGTTCGACCCGAAGTCGCAGAAGTCGCTGTCGCTGCGTACGCACTCTCAGACGTCAGGCTGGTCTCTCACCGCGCAGGACGTCTTCAACAACGTCACGCGTACGTGCGTCGAGGCGATGGCTGCCACTCAGGGGCACACGCAGTCGTTGCACACCAACGCTCTCGACGAAGCGCTCGCGCTGCCCACCGACTTCTCCGCGCGGATCGCGCGCAACACGCAGCTGTTGCTGCAGCAGGAATCCGGCACCACGCGCGTCATCGACCCGTGGGGCGGCAGCGCGTTCGTCGAGAAGCTCACCTACGACCTCGCGCGCAAGGCGTGGGGCCACATCACCGAAGTCGAGGGCGCGGGCGGCATGGCGCGCGCGATTGACGAAGGCATCCCGAAGCTGCGTATCGAAGAGGCGGCTGCGCGTACGCAGGCGCGCATCGACTCGGGACGACAGCCGGTCATCGGCGTGAACAAGTACCAGGTCACCGACGACGAGCAGATCGACGTGCTGAAGGTCGACAACGCGGGCGTACGCGCGCAGCAGCTCGAGAAGCTGCGTCGGCTGCGCGAAGAGCGCGACCCGCAAGCCACCGAGGACGCGCTGCGCCGCCTCACCGAAGGCGCGCAGAACAACGGCAACCTGCTCGAGCTGGCCATCAACGCCGCGCGCGCGAAGGCCACCGTCGGCGAGATCTCCGACGCCCTGGAGAAGAACTGGGGCCGCCACTCCGGCCAGATCCGCACGATCTCCGGCGTGTACCGGGAAGAGGTGGGGAAGTCGGACAACGTCGAGAAGGCCCGCGAGCTCGTCGACAAATTCGCTGAAGAGGAAGGCCGCCGTCCGCGGATCCTCGTCGCGAAAATGGGCCAGGACGGCCACGACCGCGGCCAGAAGGTCATCGCCACCGGCTTCGCCGACCTCGGCTTCGATGTCGACGTCGGCCCGCTGTTCTCCACCCCGGCCGAGGTCGCCCGCCAGGCGTCGGAAGCGGACGTGCACGTGATCGGCGTGTCCTCGCTGGCCGCCGGGCACCTGTCGCTGGTGCCCGCGCTGCGCCACGAGCTGGCCGAGCTGGGCCGCGAGGACATCATGGTCGTGGTCGGCGGCGTGATCCCGCCGCAGGACTACCCCGAGCTGCGCGAAGCGGGAGCGGCGGCGATCTTCGGCCCGGGCACGGTGCTCGCGGACGCCGCGATCGACCTGCTCCAGCAGCTGGCCGCGCAGGAGTCCTGAACCTTGCCGCGGCGGATCGACGTCGGCGAATACGCGAAGGGCGTGCTCGCGGGCGACCGGGGGACCCTGTCCAAGGCCATCACGCTGGTCGAATCGCATCGCGAGGACCACCGGCGGCAAGCGCAGGAACTGCTCGTCGAGCTGCTCCCGCACGCGGGCGGCGCGAAACGCGTCGGCATCACCGGCGTACCCGGAGTCGGCAAGTCGACATTTATCGACCAGCTCGGCACCGACCTCACGACGGCCGGGCACCGGGTCGCGGTGCTCGCCGTCGACCCGTCCTCGACCCGCACCGGCGGGTCGATCCTCGGCGACAAGACCCGGATGGCGCGGCTCGCGGTCGATCCGAAGGCGTTCATCCGGCCGTCGCCGACGTCCGGCACGCTCGGCGGCGTCGCCCGCGCCACCCGCGAGACGATCGTGCTGATGGAGGCGGCCGGCTTCGACGTCGTGCTGGTGGAAACGGTCGGGGTCGGGCAGTCCGAGGTGACCGTGGCGAACATGGTCGACTGCTTCCTCTTCCTGACCCTCGCGCGCACCGGCGACCAGTTGCAGGGCATCAAAAAGGGCGTGCTGGAACTCGCCGACGTGATCGCCGTGAACAAGGCCGACGGCCCGCACGAACGCGACGCCAAGCGCGCCGCGCGCGAACTGCAGGGCGCGCTGCGGATGATCTACGGCAAGGACGCGCTCTGGACGCCGCCGGTGCTCACGTGCAGCGGTCTTGAAGGCAGCGGCCTCGACGAGGTGTGGGCGGCGATCGGGAAGCACCGCGAGGTGCTCACCGAATCGGGTGATCTTGGCGAGCGGCGCAAACGCCAGCAGGTCGACTGGACGTGGTCGATGGTCCGCGAGCAGCTGCTCGACCGGCTCACCGCGCATCCGGCGGTCCGCGCGCAGGTAGCCGACGTGGAACGGGCGGTGCGCGACGGAGAACTCACCGCCACGCTGGCCGCGCAGCGGATCTTGGCCGCGTTCGCCGAGCCCTCTTCTTGAACGTCGTCCAAGAAGAGAAAACGCTGTCCGCGCAAGTGTCTTTTGCCCGTCTTCGGGGCTTGTTGCGCTCGACGGTCGTCAGCACGAGGCGAGCGGACGCGCCTCCACCGCGTGGCGGCTGACGCGCCCGCTCCTCGACAGGCACAATGCACGGTGACGGCGTAGAAGGGAAGTCATGGCGAAGGTGCGGGGACTGCTGCTGGCCGGTCTGCTCGGCGTGCTGCTCACCGGAGTGCTGCCCGCGGCGGCGTCCGCGGCGACCCCGGCTCCGGCGTCGGTCACCGTGGCGGCTGAGACGGCGATCACGCAGGTGAACGGGTTCCGCCAGGCCCCGCCGGGACCGGTGCTGGACCCCTCCCAGACCGACAAGGCCAACGCCGACAAGACGAAGAAGAACCTCATCGCGGGCGGGGCCGCGGTGGTGCTGCTCGCCATCGTGTTCTTCGGCCGCCGCCACCGCATCAAGCGCCGCAAGGCCCAAGGCGGCTGAGCTTTCCGGCGTTCACCCACGCCGAACTTCGTCAGCCGTTCGCCGCAGATCCGCTACCGGCCGTCTTGGTCGAACGGCAGCGCACCGCCGCTTGCCACCTGCATGGTGCACGATCGACTCCAATGCGTAAGACAGATCGATCGGCACGTTGCGTGTTCCCCTGCGCTCGTGTTGCGGGAGGAGGTGCGGCGTGACGGTGCTGGATTCACGGCCGGACGTTCCAGGTGACCACAACCCGATCGCGGCGCCCGGCGCGCTGCTGACCGAAGCCGGCGTCAGCATGGCTCCGGTGGAAGACCTTGGCGCGGGCCGCGGCCCGTTCTGGCTGGACGACTGGCTGCGCGCGAACGCGACGGACGTGCTCGCGTGGCGGCGGCACATCCATGCCCACCCCGAGCTGTCGCGCAACGAGTTCGCGACGACCGAGCTGATCGTCTCGCTGCTGCGGCGCGTCGGCCTCAAGCCGTGGGTGCTGCCCGGCGGCACCGGCGTGGTGTGCGACATCGGCAAGGGCGAGCGCTGCGTGGCGCTGCGCGCGGACATCGACGCGCTGCCGCTGACCGAGGACACCGGCCTGCCGTACTCCTCCACCACCGACGGCGCGGCGCACATGTGCGGCCACGACGCGCACACCGCGATCCTGCTCGGCGCCGGTCGCGCCCTCGCCGGCGCGCCCGAGTTGCCCGGCCGCGTGCGGCTGATCTTCCAGCCCGCCGAGGAGGTCATGCCCGGCGGCGCGCTGGACATGATCGCCGCGGGCGCGCTGGAGGGCGTCGAGCGGATCTACGGCGTGCACTGCGACCCGCGGCTCGAAGCGGGCAAGGTCGGCACCCGGGTCGGCGCGCTGACGTCCGCCGCCGACCTGATCGAACTGCGCCTCACCTCGCCCGGCGGGCACACGTCGCGGCCGCATCTCACCGCTGACCTGGTGTACGCGCTGGGCACGGTTATCACGTCGCTGCCGTCGGTGCTGTCCCGGCGCGTCGACCCCCGGTCCGGCACGGTGCTGGTGTGGGGCGCGGTGCACGCCGGACAGGCCGCGAACGCGGTCCCGCAGGACGGCGTCCTGCGCGGCACGCTGCGGACCGCCGACCACGAGGTGTGGAAGGCGCTGGAGCCGCTCGTCGCGTCCTCGGTGGAATCGCTGCTGGCCCCGACCGGCGTGGGCTTCTCGCTCGACTACCGGCGCGGCGTGCCGCCCGTGGTCTCTGACGCCGAGTCGACCGCGCTGATGCGCGCCGGCGTCGAGGCGGCGGTCGGCGAAACGGGGCTGGCCGGGACGGAACAGTCGTCCGGCGGCGAGGACTTCGGCTGGTACCTGGAGCACGTCGGCGGGGCCTTCGCCCGGCTCGGCGTGTGGTCCGGTCCGCCCGCTCCGCAGGCCGACATCCATCGCCCGACGTTCGTTCTCGACGAGCGCGCGCTGCTCGTCGGAGTCCGCACTTTGGTGCACACCGCACTGGCCTCGCTGGCCTGAGTTATCCACAGGCGGCGCGTCGATGTGGATAACTCAGGCGGGTGAGAGGTACCCCTCGTGCGGGGGTGTCAGCGGGGGATTACGCGGCGTGGTCTAGACCGCGGGTGCCCTGCTGCAGCCTGTTTACCGAGAGTCATTTCGGACTTTTGTGCTGCCCGAGTTTGGTGGTGGGCCGATGGCTGCCGGCGGTGGGTTTCGTGTTGTGCCGCAATGGCTTTGGTGGAATCCGGGACCGCTTGTGGTGCTTCGCTGACCTGATTTCTGCCGTCATTTTTGGTGACGCGCTGCTATTTTTCCTGCGCTCTGCGGTGTCGGATGCCCGTGTGGGTGAGCCTCTGCCGTGTGGTATTGGGCGGCTGTCCAGCGAGGCCGCGGACCGCCCGGTCGCACGGAGTTATCCACAGGGCGACACCGTTGGGGACAACTTTCGGCCCTCTGCTACCGCGGGTGTGGATGACTCCGGAAACGAGCGTTTCGGGCAGCCCGCGACGAGGTCGAAGCCGCCGCGGTGGTTCGTCCATCGAACGGCTGAAGGTCCGTGAAGGGCTCCTTGCGGGAATCAGATTCCCGCAAGGAGCCCTTCACGGACAGTAAGTCGGAGCGAACGTCAGCCGCTGATCCCGGTGCACGGCCGGGTGCGCAGATCGTCCACGTAATCCGCCGGGGCCCCGGCCGCCTCCGCGGCGTCCGCCAGCACCCCGAGATAGCGCGCGGAGGGCAGTCCGCCCTCGTAGGCGTCCAGGACGTACAGCCAGGCCAGCACCGAGCCGTCCATCGTCTGGACTCGCAGCCGGATCTTCGTGTGCATCCCCAGCTCGCCGCCTTCCCAGCGGTCGAGCCGTTCCTCGTCGAGCGCGGTCACGTCGTAGATCACCACGAACACCCGCGACGACGGGTCCTCGACGATGGTGGCCAGCGCGCCTTCCCACCCGATGTCCTCGCCGCCGAAGGTCAGCCGCCAGCCTTCCAGCCAGCCGGTGCCCGCCATGGGCGAGTGCGGGGCGCGCTCCAGCATCTGGGCGGGCTCCATGTTGGATCCGTAAGCGGCATACAACGGCACGCGGCACAGCCTAGCGACCCATCCGTCGCACGATCGGATGCACATGCCGTGTCCGGGCACTTCGCTTGCCGGTCAGGTTCGCCGCGTAGGGTCAGGACCACCGCCAAGCACACATACATAGGAGGACCCAGGTGACCAGGATCGTGATCATGGGTGGCGGCCCGGCGGGCTACGAAGCCGCCTTGGTCGCGGCGCAGCACGGCGCCGACGTGACGATCGTCGAGCGGGACGGCCTGGGCGGCGCCTGTGTCCTTTACGACTGCGTGCCCTCGAAGACGTTCATCGCCTCGTCCGGCGCGCTCGCGAAGATGCACGACCTCGGCGAACTCGGCATCAACACCGACATGGCGGACACCACCGTCGACCTGCCGACTGTTCACGGGCGAGTGAAAGGCCTGGCGCTCGCGCAGTCGGCCGACATCCGTGCCCGCGTGCAGCGCGAGGGCGTCCGCGTGATCACCGCGGAAGCCCGGTTCGCCGACGACGAGCCGGGTCTGGCCACCCACACGGTGGAAGTCACGCACTCCGACGGCACGGTCGAATCGCTGTCCGCCGACGTCGTGCTGATCGCCACCGGCGCGACCCCGCGCGTGCTGCCCGGCGCGGTGCCGGACGGCGAGCGGATCCTGGACTGGCGTCAGCTGTACGACCTCACTGAGCTGCCCGAACACCTCGCGGTGATCGGATCCGGCGTCACCGGCGCCGAGTTCGCGTCCGCGTACACCGAGATGGGCGTGAAGGTCACCGTCGTGTCCAGCCGCGACCGCGTGCTGCCGCACGAGGACGCCGACGCCGCCGCGGTGCTCGAAGAGGTCTTCACGCAGCGCGGCACCACGGTGGCCAAGCAGGCCCGTGCGGAACGCGTCGAGCGCACCGAGAAGGGCGTCGAAGTTCACCTGGCCGACGGTCGCGTGATCGAGGCGAGCCACGCGCTGATGACCGTCGGGTCCATCCCGAACACCGCCGACATCGGTCTCGACCGCGTCGGCATCGAGCCCGGCCCCGGCGGCTTCATCGCGGTGGACCGGGTGTCGCGCACGAGCGTCCCCGGCGTGTACGCGGCGGGTGACTGCACCGGCGTGCTGATGCTCGCGTCCGTGGCGAGCATGCAGGGCCGCATCGCGATGTGGCACGCGCTGGGCGAGGGCGTCGCGCCGATCAAGCTCAAGACGGTCGCGGCGAACGTGTTCACCCACCCGGAAATCGCGACCGTCGGCATCAGCCAGCAGGCGATCGACTCCGGCGAGGTGCCCGCGCGCACGATCATGCTGCCGCTGGCGACCAACGCGCGCGCGAAGATGGAAGGCCTGCGCCGCGGTTTCGTGAAGCTGTTCTGCCGCCCGGCTACCGGTGTGGTGGTCGGCGGTGTCGTGGTCGCGCCGTCGGCGAGCGAGCTGATCCTGCCGATCGCGCTGGCCGTGCAGAACCAGCTGACGGTGGACCACCTGGCGCTCACGTTCTCGGTGTACCCGTCGCTGTCCGGATCGATCACCGAAGCGGGCCGTCAGCTCATGCGGCACGACGATCTGGACTGATTTTTCCCCGCCGGGCAACCCCGTGCCGCACACCGCGTCTAGCGGGTTGAGGACGTGTGGCACGGGGAAGGAACAAGGGTGCGCAAGAGCGCGATTTTCGCGGTGGCGGCGGCGATCGGTTTGGCCGGGACAGCGGTCCCGGCGGTGGCGGCGGACGGGCCGGCCCCCGATCCGGTGACGGTGCAGCTGAACCAGGACACCGCGGTGCTGCACGGCCAGGTGAACGCCTACCAGCGCGGCTCGGACCCGAACGTGGCGTTCGCGTACTGCCCGGGGGCCAAGGCGGGCACGGCGGCGTTCAGCTCGCCCGCGCTGCAGTTCTCTCAGTACTTCTACGGCGAGATGGTCGGCGTGAAGGCCACGATGAGCGCGCACGCGAACCTGGTGCCTGGCACCAAACCCGGCAGTTATCCGCTCACCGTCACGTGCGCCGGGAAGCAGTACAACGCGACGTTCACCGTGCCCGCCGCGCAGGTGTCGCGGGTGCCCCAGGGCGCGGCGAAAGCGGGCGACGGGAGCCTCGCCGGCTAATCATCCATGCTTCGAAAAACCGCCGGGAAATTGTTTCCGGCGGTTTTTTCGTGTCCGGGGCAACCCCGCGGCGGGCGGAGGCGTCTTGGTGGTTGTCGGAACGAAAACGCCCGGGCCGCAGGGGGAACTGCCGGCCGGACGCGGATTCGCCGCTGCCCGTGCGCGGCGGGAATCGTATTTTCATCAAGGGGAGTGTCATGAAGCGTACCGTTGTTTTCTCCGCTCTGGTCGCCGCCGGAATGCTTTCGGCCGCACCGGCTTTCGCCGCCGAAACGTCCACCACGCCGCCTCCGTCCAGCACCACCACCGCTCCGCCTTCCTCCACGCCGGAGGAACCGCCTGGCGACAGCGGCGGCGTGCCGAAGGCGTTCATCCGGGTGCTGCCGTCGTCCGGCCACGCCGGGGACCGCGTCACGGTGCGGGTCGGCTGCGAGGCTTCGCAAATCAAGAACCTGAGCTCGGCCGCGCTGCAGTTCGGCAAGCTGCACCCGGTCGGTCCGCAGGGCGACCCGTCGAAGGCTCCGGTCTCGCAGGGCATCGCGACCGTTCGCAACGGCGTGAAGCCCGGTACGTACAAGGTTTCGTTCTCCTGCGGCAGCGGCGACATCGCCACGAAGTTCACCGTGCTGGGCGCGAAGCCCGTCCCGAAGCCGACGCCCACGCCCGCGCCCAAGCAGGTCAGCAAGGTCCCGTCCGGCGCGCCGCAGACCGGCGGCACGGACGGGCCGGTCGCGGACAACCAGTCGGACCTCGGCCTCCCGCTCGCGGCGGGCGCGATGGGCGTGCTGGCCCTCGGCGGCACCGGGCTCGTGGTGGCGCGTCGTCGCCAGCGTGGCTGACTAGTCTCCTGGGCCTGGCTGCTTTTCCCGCGGCCAGGCCCGGGCGGATCGGGGGAAAGATGATGAGGAAGACACTCGCCGCGGCGTCCGTCGCACTCGCCGCGCTGCTGGCCGGCTGCTCGGTCGGTGCGACGACCGCCGCACCCGCTTCCAGCGCTCCGTCGGTTTCCTCGGTTGCGTCGGCGGCGATGCCGAAATCGGAGCCGGTCTCGCTGGACATCCCGAGCATCGACGCGCATTCCAGTCTGGTGCCGCTCGGCCTCAATCCCGACAATTCGGTACAGGTTCCACCGGTCAGCAAACCCTTGCAGGCCGGTTGGTACGAAAACGGCCCGACGCCCGGCGAGGTCGGCCCCGCGGTCGTGCTCGGACACGTCGACGGGAACAAGCAAAAGGGGATCTTCTACCGGCTCAAGGAAATGAAGCCGGGAGACGACGTCGATATCGCCCGCCGCGACGGAACCACCGCGCACTTCGAGGTGACCAAAGTGGACCAGGTGCCGAAGGACGTCTTCCCGACCGACGCGGTCTACGGGGACACTTCGGACCCGGAACTGCGTTTGATCACCTGCGGCGGCGCGTTCGACCGGGCCGAGCACAGCTATGTGGACAACATCATCGTGTACGCCCATCTGGTGAACGGCGGGCAGTGACCCCGCGCATTGAACAAGACGCCCCCGATTTTGTCGGTGCCCGGTGCGACACTGTGGCGGTTGGCACAATTCTGGGAGGCACGCATGATCACCAGGACAGAACCGTGGCCCGCGGGCACACCGTGCTGGGGCGACTTGATGGTGCCTGATCGCGACAAGGCGGTCACGTTCTACGAGTCGCTGCTCGGCTGGACAGTCGAATCCGGCGGCCCGGAGACCGGCTATTACGGAATGGCGCAGATCGACGGCAAGCCGGTCGCGGGCATCGGGCAGATCCCGCCGGAGCAGGCAGGCATGCCGCCGATGTGGACGACGTACCTGTCAGTGTCCGACGTGGACAAGACGGTAGCCGCGATCGCCGAGGCGGGCGGACAGGTCATCGCACTGCCGATGGACGTCCTGACCGAAGGCAGGATGGCCATCGCGACCGACCCGACCGGAGCGACGTTCGGCCTGTGGCAGCCAGGCAGGCACTCCGGCACGCAGGCGACGCTGACGCCAGGGGCTCCCGCGTGGAACGAATGCATGACCCGGGATTTCGCCGCGGCCAAGCAGTTCTACGGCGACGTGTTCGGATACGGCTTCGGCGACATGTCCGGGCCAGGCTTCACGTACGCAACGCTGGACGTCGACGGCCGGCCGGTCGGTGGTCTTGGCGAGCTGCCCGCGGACAGCCAGGCATCGCCTGGTTGGGTGACGTATTTCTGGACCGCCGACGCGGACGAGGCAGCAGCGCGCATCCCGGACCTCGGCGGAACGGTGGTGAGCCCGCCGACGGACACCCCGCACGGCCGGATGGTGATCGCGGTGGATGACCAAGGGGCGGGGTTTTCGCTGATGGCACCGAACGCACAGTCCGGGACTCAGGAAGGGTGGGGGTGACGGTTGGGGCCAAGGTGATGTGAGCCTCGCCGGGGCTGGTTGGGCGAGTTGGCTGACCGGCGAGGAGGGGGATCGGCGGGAGTGGACTTTGCGGTGCCGGGCCGTGTCGCCGAACCGCGCGGTGTGGCTGTGCTGCGCTGGGCCGTGTTGTCCGGCGGACAGGGCCGTGTGGCTGTGCGGTGGCAGGCGTGTTGCCGGACTGGGCAGGGCTGTGTGCCTGCGCGGTGGCAGGCCGCCGTGTTGCCGGACTGGGTAGAGCCGCGTGGCTTGTGCTGCGCTGGGCCGTGTTGTCCGGCGGACAGGGCCGTGTGGTTGTGCGGTGCGAGGCCGTGTTGCCGGGCCGGGCGGGGCGGCTGTGCTGCGCTGGGCTGTGTTGTGCGGCGGGCAAGGCCGTGTGGCTGTGCAGTGCGAGGCCGTGTTGCCGGGCTCGGCAGGGCCTTGCGGCTGTGCGGTGGTGGGCCCGGACTGGGCAGGGTCGTGTGGCTGCGCTGAGTGGGCGGGCCGGTTTGGTGCGGCTTGCGGTTGTCGGGCCGGACTCTGCCCGGTGCCAGGCTGAGCTGAGTCAGGCGGTGTCGGGCTGCGCTGTGCCCATTCGCGGCGGGATCGGTGGCGAGGTCGGCGCGTTCGGTGGAGTCGGCAGCGTGGGTCAGAAGTACGTGAGGGGAACCCTGACGGAATTAGATTCCCCCAGGGTTCCCCTCACGACCATCAGCCAGCCAAACCGCAAACCGTTGCTGGCGGCGGAGCCCACCAGAAAGCTCAAGTGCGGGCTGGCGGTGGAGCCCACCCGAAAGCTCAACCGCGCCCCACCGCAGACCCGGCCGGAAGGATCAGTCCTCCACCCAGTCGAAGGTCTTCGTCACCGCCTTCTTCCAGTTCCGGTATTCCTTCTCCCGCCGCGACTCGTCCATCGACGGGTCCCACTGCTTGTCCTTGGCCCAGTTGGTCCGGATGTCGTCCTCCGACTCCCAGAACCCGACCGCCAGCCCCGCCGCATAAGCCGCACCCAGGGCCGTCGTTTCGTTCACCACCGGGCGGATCACCGGCACGCCCAGGATGTCCGCCTGGAACTGCATCAGCAGTTCGTTCACGACCATCCCGCCGTCGACCTTGAGCGACTTCAGCGGGACGCCCGAGTCGGCGTTCATCGCGTCGATCACCTCTCGCGACTGGAACGCCGTCGCCTCCAGGACCGCGCGCGAGATGTGGCCCTTGTTCACGAACCGGGTCAGGCCGACGATCGCGCCGCGGGCGTCGGAGCGCCAGTACGGGGCGAACAGGCCCGAGAACGCGGGCACGAAGTACGCGCCGCCGTTGTCGTCGACCGTTCGGGCGAATTCCTCGATCTGCGCCGCCGACGAGATCAACCCCAGGTTGTCCCGCAGCCACTGCACCAGCGAACCGGTGACCGCGACCGAGCCCTCCAGTGCGTACACCGTGTCGTTCGAGCCGATCTTGTAGCAGACCGTCGTGAGCAGGCCGTTTTCCGACAGGACCTTCTCCGTGCCGGTGTTCAGCAGCACGAAGTTGCCGGTGCCGTAAGTGTTCTTGGCCTCGCCCGGCGAAAGGCACGCCTGGCCGAACGTCGCCGCCTGCTGGTCGCCGAGGATGCCCGCGATCGGCACTTCCGCGAGGGCCCCGCGCGGGCGGACCTTCCCGTACACCTCCGACGACGACCGGATCTCCGGCAGCATCGACAGCGGGATCCCCATCTCCGCCGCGATGTCCTCGTCCCACTGCAGGGTGTCGAGGTCCATCAGCAGCGTGCGCGACGCGTTCGTCGGGTCCGTCACGTGCACGCCGCCGTCGGTGCCGCCGGTCATGTTCCACAGCACCCAGGTGTCCATGTTGCCGAACACCAGGTCGCCCGCCTCGGCCCTGGCCCGCGCGCCCTCGACGTTGTCGAGGATCCACTTGATCTTCGGGCCGGAGAAGTACGTCGCGAGCGGGAGCCCGGTCTTCTCGCGGTAGCGCTCCTGGCCGCCGCCGAGCGCGCCCAGTTCGCCGGCGATCTTGTCGGTGCGGGTGTCCTGCCAGACAATCGCGTTGTACACCGGCTTCCCGGTCTTGCGGTCCCACACGAGCGCCGTCTCGCGCTGGTTGGTGATGCCCACCGCGGCGATGTCGGTCGGTCGCAGGTCGGCCTTGGCGAGCGCGCCCGCCGCGACTGCCCGGGTGTTTTCCCAGATCTCCTCGGCGTTGTGCTCGACCCAGCCCGCCTTCGGGAAGATCTGCTCGTGCTCGCGCTGGTCGACCGCGACGACACGGCCGGAGTGGTCGAAGATCATGCAACGCGTCGACGTGGTGCCCTGGTCGATCGCGGCGACATACGAAGTCATGGATTCCCTCCGGAAAGCTGGATCAGGTCAGGTTGTGCACGGCCAGGTACACCAGCGCCGCCAGCGCGGCGCCGAGGAGCGGACCGAGGACCGGCACCCACGAGTAGTTCCAGTCCGGGTCGCGCTTGCCCTTGATCGGCAGCAGGAACGCGTACGCGATCCGCGGGCCGAGGTCGCGGGCCGGGTTGATGGCGTAGCCGGTCGGCCCGCCGAGAGAAATACCGATCACCAGCACGACGAACGACACCCCGGCGTAGCCGAGCGCGGTGTTGCCGAAGGTCGGCGTCCCGTCCGAGGCGGTCTTGAACGCCGGCGTCAGCAGGATCCAGCCGACCAGCACGAAGGTGCCGATGACCTCGGTCACCAGGTTCCACGCCTTGTTCCGGATCTGCGGGGCGGTGGAGAAAATGCCGAGCGTCTCCTCCGGATTCGGATGGTCGTCGAACTGCAGTTTGTAGGTCAGCCAGCACAGCACGGCGCCGAGAATCGCGCCGAGCATTTCGCCGATCAGGTAGAACGGCACGTCCGCCCACGAAACCTTGCCCGAAATGGCCAGCCCGAGGGTGACCGCCGGGTTCAGGTGCGCGCCGGTCGGCGCGGCGAGGCTGGCGCCGGCGAACACGCCGAAGGCCCACCCGAAGGTGATGAACAGGGTTCCGGCTTGAAAGCCGTTGTTCTTTCGCAGCACGACGTTGGCCACAACGCCGTTGCCCAGCAACAGGAGCACTGCCGTGCCCAACAGTTCCCAGACGATGATCGCACCCGGACTCACGCTCTCCGCACCTCCACACTGGACAGTCTGTGCAGGGCCGATCACGTCCGGCCACAGCCTCGTCGCCGACCCCAGTCCGCGGCACGTTACCGTCGCGTACGCGTGCAATCCATAAGCCGGGCGAACCAATGTGACCATGATCGTCATGGGTTCCGCCACACGTGTCACCTCGGGGTCAGCAGACGATCACGCAAGCGTGCGATGCTGGGGAAGGTGGAGCACGAGGAGGAACGAGTGGTGACGAATCCGCGCAACGGCAGCGACCCGGCCCAGCTGGGTCCGGCGGGCCGGGAGGAATCCTGGCGGCGTTTCGGCGACGAGACCTTCGACCTGGTCGTGATCGGCGGCGGCGTCGTCGGCGCGGGCACCGCGCTCGACGCGGCGACCCGCGGCCTGCGGGTGGCTCTCGTCGAGGCCCGCGACCTGGCGTCCGGCACGTCCAGCCGGTCGAGCAAGCTCTTCCACGGCGGCCTGCGTTATCTCGAACAGCTCGAGTTCGGCCTGGTGCGCGAGGCGCTGCACGAGCGCGAGCTGATGCTGACGAAGATCGCGCCGCACCTGGTCAAGCCGGTGAGCTTCCTGTACCCGCTGACACACCGGATCTGGGAGCGTCCGTACACCGCCGCCGGGCTGCTGATGTACGACACGATGGGCGGCGCCCGGTCGGTGCCGGGCCAGAAACATCTCACCCGCGCGGGTGCCCTCCGAATGGTCCCCGCGCTCAAGCGGTCGGCGCTGATCGGCGGCATCCGGTACTACGACGCGCAGTCGGACGACGCCCGGCACACGATGACCGTCGCGCGCACCGCCGCGCATTACGGCGCGGTGGTCCGGACCTCCACCCAGGTCGTCGGCTTCCTGCGCGAGGCGGACCGGATTTCCGGCGTGCGCGTGCGCGACGTCGAGGACGGCCGCGAGACCGAGATCCAGGCCGGCGCGGTGGTCAACTGCACCGGCGTGTGGACCGACGAACTGCAGCGGCTGTCCGGCGGCCGCGGCCGGTTCCGCGTGCGCGCCAGCAAGGGCGTGCACATCGTGGTTCCGCGGGACCGGATCGTGTCGGAGTCGGGCATGATCCTGCGCACCGAGAAGTCGGTGCTGTTCGTCATCCCGTGGCGCAACCACTGGATCGTCGGCACCACCGACACCGACTGGAACCTCGACCTGGCGCATCCGGCGGCCACCAAGCACGACATCGACTACCTGCTCGAACACGTGAACTCGGTGCTCGCGACGCCGCTGACGCACGACGACATCGAAGGCGTGTACGCGGGCCTGCGTCCGCTGCTGGCCGGCGAGAGCGAAGAGACGTCGAAGCTGTCGCGCGAGCACGCGGTCGCGCGGGTCGCGCCGGGTCTGGTGGCGATCGCGGGCGGCAAGTACACGACGTACCGGGTGATGGCGGCCGACGCCGTCGACGCCGCGGTGGTCGACCTGCCGGGCCGCCCGCCGTCGTCCATCACCGACAAGGTCCCGCTGCTCGGCGCGGACGGCTACCACGCGCTGGTCAACCAGGCCGATCACCTGGCCGCGGAGCACGGGCTGCACCCGTACCGCGTGCGGCACCTGCTCGACCGCTACGGCTCGCTGGTGCACGAGGTGCTTGCGCTCGCGGCGGACCGGCCGGAGCTGCTCAAGCCGATCGAGTCGGCGCCGGATTACCTGGGCGTGGAGGTCGTGTACGCGGCCAGCCACGAGGGTGCGCTGCACCTGGAGGACGTCCTCGCCCGGCGCACGCGGATCTCCATCGAGTACGCCCACCGCGGCGTCGACTGCGCCGAGCAGGTCGCGCAGCTGGTGGCTGGCGTGCTGGGCTGGTCGGAAGAGGAGACCAAGCGCGAGGTCGAGGTCTACCGGGCGCGGGTCGAGGCGGAGCGGGATTCGCAGCTGCAGCCGACGGACGAGTCGGCGGACGCGTTGCGGGCGGCCGCGCCGGAGGCTCGCGCGGGGCTGATCGAGCCGGTCAGCTGAGCTTTCCTCGTGAGTGCCGGGCAGAACCGGCACTCACGAGGGCTTGAGCACCCAGCGAATGAGCGTTTCCCCGCTGGGCGAGGGCCGGTCTTCGGGCCCGACCCGGCTGAACCCGGCCCGCCGCGCGACGATCTCGGACGCGGTGTTGCTTTCGTCGTGCCGATAAGCGATCTCGTGCAGGCCCAGCCGGGCGAACCCGAACTGGATCGCGGCCGAAAGCCCCACTGCCGCAATGCCTTTGCCTCGTTCGGCCGGATGCGTCCACACCGACGCCTCGGCGGTGCCGAAGTTGAGGTCCAGGTCGCGCAGCCCGACCTCGCCGAGCAGGCGGCCGGTCTCCGGCTCGGCGACGGCCCACGAGCAGCGCTCGTCGCACGCCCACTGAGCGGCGCGCAGCGTCACGTACTCGGTGGCCTCGTCGGGGGTGCGCAACCGGTAGTTCAGCACGTACCGCCGATGCTGCGGGTCCGCGAACGCCTCCATCAGCGCGGGCCGGTCGTCGAGATGCCGGTCCGCGCGCAGCTGGCGCAGGTAGTACGCGCCCGCGTTGATTTCCACGGGTTCCACGACACGAGCCTAGCCGTCCGGAGGCGGGAAATGGCTGCGTGCCGCGTCACGGCCAGGTCACCCGAAGTGGCGGGCAGCAGCGGTCAGCGAGGCGGGGACACGACATCGCGCGCTGGCTGGAAGCGTTGCCGCACAACGGACATGGCAGGTGTCGCGGCAGCGCCGAGGGCGGTCAGCTGGCTTGAGCGGGCGAAGGGATCGCCGGGAACTCCGCGTGCACGGCGGTCCCTTCCCCGCGCGCGGATTCGATGGTCAGCGAACCCGCCACCCGTTGCACCCGCTGGCGCATGGCTTCCAGGCCGAAGCCGGTGCCGTCGCCGCGGTCACCGGAAGCGAAACCTCTTCCGTCGTCCCGGACGTCGAGCATGACCAGGTCGCTCGTGTAGGTGAGCGTGATGCCGATCCGGGTGGCGTGAGCGTGTTTTTCCGCATTGGCCAACGCTTCCTGCGCCACCCGGTACAGCGCGACCTCCAGCTCCGGCAGCAACGGCTGGGCATCACCTGCGATGTCGGCGGTCACCTTGGCGCCGGAAGTGCCGGACACTCGATTTGCCAATCCTGCCAACGCTTCCGGCAGATGCGAGTCCGCTAATGGTTCCGGTCGCAACGCCTGAACCGCTCGGCGTGCCTCGGTGAGACTGTCCTTCGCCAGCGTGCGCACGTGGTCGAGATGCCGCTGCCGATCCGCGGCTTCGGCGGCCCGGTCGGCGGCCTGCAGCTGGGTGACGATGCCGGTCAATCCCTGGGCGACAGTGTCGTGGATTTCGCGAGCCATGCGCTGTCGCTCGTCGAGCACCCCGGCCTCGCGGGCTTGGGTGAGCAGTTGTGCGTGCAGCGCCGCGTTTTCCGTCAGGGCCGTTTCCAGCTGCGCGTTCGACTGGGCGAGTTTTTCGTTGGTGCGACGGCGTTGTTCGTTCTCCGCGCCGACGAACCACGCCACGTACAGAATCGGCCCGACGATCGACACCGCAGTGATCCATGGCGGCGACGGCTCCCAAATTCCCTTGGCCAGCAACGGAACCACCGCTGTCGCGGCCGCGGCGAAGATGCTCCAGCGGGTCGGGAACAACACGAACGCGATCGGGTAACCGATTGAAGCGAAGGCAGTGAACGGATCCACTCGCGAGGTGAGCACGGTCGCGCCAGCCAGCAGCACGACGAAAAACCCGATGGCCAGCCACGGTTTCCGCGTGCGCCTCGGGAAAACCGGGATCAGCACCAGCAACCACAGCCCGCTCGCCGCGGCGAGAAGCAGCGTGGTGCGCCATTGCGCGGGATCACCGTGTGGCTGACCGGCGGCGATGATCGTGCACACCGCGAGCGCCAGAATCCCGATCCCGGCGAACAGCGGGCCTGCCCATCGCTCGGCCTTCGGATCGACCGAGCCCGGCCGCAGCCCGATCATCGGACTCGGCCGCGTGCGTTCCGGCGGGCTCAGCGCCGCCGCCATCCGCTGAACAGGATCAGCAGCAACGGCAGCGCGAAGACGATCAGCAACCGTCCACGAGTCACGATGAGCACGACGACCGCCAAGGCGATGGAAAGCGGCACCGAATACCGCCACACGAACGCGCCCAGCTTGCCGTTGCCCGCGGGCACGACCGGTTCCGGCCGGGCCGTGGCCAGCAGCGCGCTCGGCCGCGGCGAGGGCAGGTCGTCGAAGAGCGGCACCAGTTCGCTGACCAGCTTGGCTGACGTGACCTTCGCCGAGCGGCTGCCGTACTCGTCGATGTCGAGGCGTCCGGTGCGGACGTGCTCGGAGAGGACATCGAGCGCGTCCTGGCGTTCGGCGTCGCTCAGCCGCAGGTCAGCCATGGTCCGCCTCAGCGGTCCAGCCGGCGCTGCCGCCGGTGCTCGTCGCGCATCGCGCGGAACTCCTCGCGGCGTTCCCGGTGCCGGTCGTGGTGGTGATGGTCATGGTGCTCGAAACCCTTGCCCCAGAGCGCGCGGCCGACCGCGGTGAGCGCGATCGGCGCGAAGATCACCGGCCATCCCGCGGTGCCGGTGGCGATCAGGGCGATCGCCGCGATCCACACCAGCGGCACCAAGGCGGCGACGGCACGTTGCCCTGCCGACCACTCCGGCTGCCGCGCGGCCACCTCGCCGGACGCCGCGGGCTGCGGCACAGGCAGCGGGGGCGGCACCGCGGCCGGTTCCGGCGCGGCGGTCGCGCCCGCGCCGAACACCGGATGCGGCACCGGAAGATCGGTGAACAGCTCGCCCAGTTCGCCCCGGGTTTTAGCCGCGGTGATCCGGGCGGATCGTTCGCCGAACTCGTCGATGTCGATCCGTCCCGCACTCATGTGCTCACCGAGCGCATGCAGCGCGGACTCTCGCTCCTGGTCGCTGATCCGCAGCTGCGGAGACGGAACCTCAGTCACGTAGTCGATGGTAGGCCGCGCGAGCGCGCGGCACCCACGACATTCAGCACAACTTCAGTCCTTGAGCTCCAAGAGTTGCGTTCCCTGCGTGACCGCGGAGCCGATCTCGACCGAAAGCCCGGTGACGGTGCCCGCTTTGTGCGCGGTTACCGGGTTTTCCATCTTCATCGCCTCGAGCACCACGATCAGCTCGCCCGCTTCGACGTGCTGGCCTTCCTCGACCGCGATCTTCACGATGGTGCCCTGCATCGGCGCGGTGACCGCGTCGCCACTCACCGCTGCCTTCGCGCCGCCTGCCCGCTTGCGCGGCTTGGCTTTCGTCGCCGCGGGCGCGCCGCCGCCTTCGAGGGCGAACCCGCCCGGCAGCGACACCTCGAGCCGGCGTCCGCCGACCTCGACCACGACGTTCTGCCGCGGCGCCTCTTCCTCGGCCTCGACGTCCGGCGCGACGAACGGCTCGATCTGGTTGTCGAACTCGGTCTCGATCCAGCGGGTGTGCACGCTGAAGCCGTTTTCGTCGCCGATGAACGCCGGGTCGTTCACGATCACGCGGTCGAACGGCAGCACCGTGGCCATGCCCTCGACCTCGAACTCGGCCAGCGCGCGGCGGCTGCGTTCAAGCGCGTTCTCCCGGTCCGAACCGGTGACGATGAGCTTGGCGAGCATCGAGTCGAACTGGCCGCCGATCACGCTGCCGGATTCGACGCCGGAATCGACGCGCACGCCCGGACCGGACGGGGCGACGAACTTGGTGACCGTGCCCGGCGCGGGCAGGAAGCCGCGGCCGGCGTCCTCGCCGTTGATGCGGAACTCGATCGAGTGGCCGCGCGGCGTCGGGTCCTCGGTGATCCGCAGCTTCTCGCCGCGGGCGATCCGGAACATCTCGCGGACCAGGTCGATGCCGGTGGTTTCCTCCGAAACCGGGTGCTCGACCTGCAGGCGGGTGTTCACCTCGAGGAAGGAAATGGTGCCGTCGACCGCGACGAGGTATTCGACGGTGCCCGCGCCGTAGTAGCCGGCCTCCTTGCAGATGGCCTTGGCGGACTCGTGGATCCGGGCGCGCTGGTCGTCGGACAGGTACGGCGCGGGGGCCTCTTCCACCAGCTTCTGGTGGCGGCGCTGCAGCGAGCAGTCGCGGGTGCCGACGACGATCGCGTTGCCGTGCTGGTCGGCCAGCACCTGCGCCTCGACGTGCCGCGGCTTGTCCAGGTAGCGCTCCACGAAGCATTCGCCGCGACCGAACGCGGCCACCGCTTCGCGCGTCGCGGATTCGAACAGCTCGGGGATTTCCTCCCGGGTACGGGCGACCTTCAGGCCGCGGCCGCCGCCGCCGAACGCCGCCTTGATCGCGACCGGCAGGCCGTGCTCGTCGGCGAACGCGATGATCTCGTCGGCGTCCTTCACCGGCTCCTTGGTGCCGGGCACCAGCGGCGCGCCCGCGCGCATCGCGATGTGCCGCGCGGTCACCTTGTCGCCGAGGTCGCGGATCGACTGCGGGCTCGGCCCGATCCAGGTCAGGCCCGCGTCGAGGACGGCCTGGGCGAACTCGGCGTTCTCGGAAAGGAAGCCGTAACCGGGGTGGACCGAATCGGCACCGGACCGCTTGGCGGCGTCGAGGATCTTGTCGATCGCGAGGTAGCTCTCGGCCGCGGTGTTCCCGCCGAGGGCGAACGCCTCGTCGGCGAGGCGCACGTGCGGAGCGTCGCGGTCCGGGTCCGCGTACACGGCCACGCTCTGCAGGCCGGCGTCCTTCGCGGCCCGGATCACGCGAACCGCGATCTCGCCCCGGTTCGCGACCAGGACCTTGGTCACCGGACCGCCTGTGCTCGCGGTGTCCTGCTCGCTCACCACATACCTCCCGTGCCCCGTCGCCGAGCTGCTGGTCAACCGGGAGTCTACGGACCAGGACCGGGCCTGGATTGAGAGGTGGACCACCCAGTTCGGTCCTGTTTATACCCGTCCGGCAGGGGCCTGATGCCGCAGTTCGGCCGGTAGTTCGGAGTCGAGCACGATGACGTCGTAGGGGTTGACCTGGTGCACGAGCGCCAGGTTTTCGGTGTTGACCAGGATCCACGGCTGGTGCTCGCCGCAGCAGTCGACGAGCCGGTCGAGCGCGGTGAAGGCGACCAGCGCGGTGCGGCCGTCCGGGGTGCGGCGCAGTTCGACGTTGGCTCCGGTCTGGCCGTCGGTGGTCGGGCCGGTGGGGCCGGTCGGCAGGTAAAGGGCCGGGGGCAAATTGGGGTTCGTCACTCCGACAACATAGACGGACACGGTGCGCAAGGTCGCTTACAGTCTCGGATATGCGGACTTGGCCGAAGCGCGTCCCGCGATCCGCGCTGCTCACCGCCGTTCTCGCGGCGGTGGTCACGGCGGCGGCGCTCGTCGTGGTCGTCACGATGCGCCCGAAGCCGGACGGCGCGGAGACCATGGCGCCGAGCGAGCCTGCCGCGGCTCCGGTCGAAGCACCGTCCTCGACCTGCGGAAACGGTCCGTGCAAGCAGCTGGCGGCGGTGAGCGTCGGCGGTACCCCGGTCGTGTTGCAGGCGGATGCCTCGGGCGGATCGGGCCGGGTCCAGGTCGGACAGCAGCCGTTCGAACTGGCGATCACGAACCTGGGCGCGAAGCTGACGGCGACTTCCCTGCGCTGTATCGACGGATCGACCGCCGCGTGCCTGATCCGCGGCGACGCGGCAGGCGGTTCGTACGGCGAATTGCTGACCGAGTCCGGTGGCGTGTGGCGCGACTACGGCAAGCCGTATTTCTCTGACGCCGGCTCGCTGTCGCTCTACGACGTGAGCCAGGACGGCCGGGCGGACGTGATCGTCGTCCGGCACGAATGCCCGAAGGCGGTGTCCGGCACCCCGCGCTGCCAGGCGGCTCCGGTGGTCGCGGAGGTATACGAACTCGACGGCGAGGTGATGGGCTGCACGAGCACCGTCACCTCGCCGTCGGATTTCCGCGGCTGGCCGGACGTCGAGCTGAAGAAAACCCAGCTGCGGCGTTGTTCCGGCAACTCCTGAGACTCAGGCGGTGGCGGGCCGGGCGGCGCCGCCCTCGTCGCGGTGGTTCGGGCGAGCGGTCTGGGTGTTGAGGATTTCGTCGTCGAGCAGGCCTTCGCTGCGCGCGACGATCGTCGGGACCACGATCTGGCCCGCGACGTTCGTGGCGGTGCGCATCATGTCCATGATCGGGTTCACCGAGTAGATCAGCGCGATGCCGAGCGCGACCTGCTTGGCGTCGAGTCCGATGAACGCGGTGGTCAGGGTGAGCGCGGTCAGCCAGCCGGTGGTGCCCGCGGTGGCCAGCGCGCCGACCACGGCGACGACCACGATGCCGACGTACTGGCCGAAGCTCAGCGGCACCCCGGCGAGGTTGGCGATGAAGATCGCGCCGATCGCCGGGAACACCGCGGCGCAACCGTCCATTTTGGTCGCGCTGGCGAGCGGGGTGGCGAAGGCGGCGTATCCGGGGTCGACGCCGAGGTTCACCGCGGACTGCCGGGTCAGCGGCAGCGTGGCCGAACTCGACTGCGACGCGAACGCGAACTGGATCGCGGTGCCCGCCTTGGCGAAGAACGTCAGCGGGTTCACCTTCGCGACGAACTGCAGCAGGATCGGGTAGACGACGAACAGGATCAGCAGGCAGCCGACGTACACCGCGATCGTGGTCGACAGCAGCGGACGGAACAGCGCGTCGCCGTAGTTGGAGACGGCGGCGCCGATCAGGCCGATGATGCCGATGGGCGCGAGGCGCACGATCCAGCCGAGGTAGCGCTGGACGATTTCGAAGACGCTCGTGGTGAAGTCGACGAACGGCTTCGCCTTGTCGCCGAGGCTGTAGGCGGCGGCGCCGATCACGACGGCGAGGAACAGCACCTGGAGCGTGCTGCCCTCGGCGAAGGCGGAGAAGAAGTTCTCCGGCAGCAGGCCCTTGATGAAGGCGTCCCAGGAACCCCAGTGGCTCATGCTCTTCGCGGCCTTGTCGGCGTTCTTCGCGGTGGCCGCGACGCCCTCGCCGAGCCCACCGGAGCCGGGGTTGAACAGCTTGCCGATCGCGATCCCGATCAGCGAGGCGATGAACGACGTGATCGCGAACCACAGCACGGTCTTGCCGCCGAGCCGCGCGGCGGTGCGGCCGCCGCCGAGGCCGCGGAGGCTGTTGATGCCGACCACGATCGCGGTGAAGACCAGCGGGATCACCGCGATCTGCAGCAGGGTCGTGAAGATCGTGCCGATGTGGTCGAGGGTGTCGGTCAGCCAGCCGGCTTCAGTCGTCCGCGCGAGCACGCCGAGTCCGGCGCCCACGACAAGCGAACCGAGCACGGCCGCGGCGAACACGCGCGGCTTTGTGTACGTCCTTGCGAAGGACATGTGCCACCCCAGAGAGGTCGAGAGTTTCCGCTGACCCGGGTGCGGGCCGGAATCGACTTTCCCTGATCACTCGACCGAGTGACACATCGTCCCAATATGTGAACTAGTTCCACATTTCGGTCACGCTGACGCCCACCTCGGCGAGCAGCTGGCGCAGCAGCGGAAGACTGATCCCGATCACACTCGACGGGTCCCCTTCGACCCCCTCGACGAACCATCCGCCGAGCGCGTCGAGCGTGAACGCCCCCGCGACGTGCAGCGGTTCGCCAGTGGCGACGTAGGCATCGATCTCGGCCTGGCTGGGGTTGGCGAAGTGCACGGTGGTGGAGCGGGTGCCGGAGGCTTCCTTGGTGCGCTGCCCGCCGTCGAGCCGGACCACGGCATGCCCGGTGAGCAGGACGCCGGAGCCGCCCGCCATCCGGGCCCACCGCTCCTTCGCGACCTCGGCGGTCGCGGGCTTGCCGACCATCTCGCCGCCGATGGAAAGCATGGAATCGCAAGCGACGATCACGGCGTCTGGCTCGGAAACCATCTCGACTACGGCGTTGGCCTTGGCCTTCGCGAGAGCCAGGACGAGTTCGGCGGGTTCGGGATCGGTGAGCGCCGCCGCGACGGCGTCCTCGTCGACACCGGACACGACAACGGCCGGGTCGAGACCGGCACTGCGCAGGACAGCGAGGCGGGCGGGGGACTGGGAGGCGAGGACTAGACGCACAGGCGAACGCTACCTCGACGGGGACGGGTTGGGGGTGTGGCCCGGGGGCGGTGATTTGGTGCCGCGGGTTTCGCGGCCGGATTCGCGAGGCGGGCGTCGTGGCACCGGGTCGCGAGCCGGGCGCGAGGTCTGGCATTGAGCCAGGATCCCGGCGGGGCGTGCGCAGGGATGCCGAGCCGGTGGTTGCTGGGCGAGGAACGTGCCTGGCACGCCCGGGCTTTCTGTGCATCGGCAGACCTCGCCGCTGCGGTGGCCGCCGCGCGAGGAATTGCGTCGGGAGCCAACAACGCTGCTGTGGGACGAGAGTCGCGTGGATTGTCTCTCGCCGCCTCCCTCGGCCCCGGCTGGAGTGGGGTCCAGCCGGGGTCGAGGGTCAGCTCGTCAGCGGGCTGGTTCTGGGGTCGGGGCGGTCGGCGCGGGGGTATGCGGCCTAGGGGACACCCGGCGCAAAGCCGCTGCTGACAAAACTCCCAGTATCAGCACCGCGATCGGCAGGATCAGTGTCGCGCGGGCGGCGTCGGTGAGTCCATTGTGGACAACCTCGCTGGCGAGGCGGCCTGCTTGGGCGGCGATGTCCGCGGGGAGGCCGGGGATGGGGGATGGGCCGCCGGAGGAGCCGAATTCGCCGGTGGACGCCGCGGCGTGGGCGATGCCTTCGGTGAAGGGGGCGCGGTACTGCTCCGGCAGTTTCGCGGCCGCGGTGGCGGCCTCGCTCGTGATCGACGCGCTGATCCTCGCTTGCAGGAGCACGCCGATCGCGGCGCTGCCCAGGACGCCGCCTACCTGGCGGGCGGTGTTGAAGATGCCCGAGGCGGTGCCGGTGAGCCGCGGTTCCACCGACGCCATCGTCAGGTTGCTCATGGGGGAGAAGATGCAGCCGACGCCGAGGCCGCACACCAGCAGGGCCGGGATCAGTGCCCACGGGCTCGTGTCCGGTCGTGCTTGCAGCGCGATGATGCCGACGCCCGCGGCGAGCAGGGCCAGGCCGCCCATCACCAGGTACTTGCCGTTGATTTTGTCCGAGGCGCGGCCGACGAAGGGGGCGATCACGCCGGACAGCAGCGACATCGGGGCGGTGAGCAAGCCCGCCATGGTGGGGGAGAGGCCGAGGACCGTCTGGATGTAGATGATCAGCGGCAGGAACATGCCGGTCATCGTGAAGCCGACGGTGGTCGCGGTGAGCGTGCCCGCGGAGAAGTTGCGGTTCGCGAACACCTGCAGCGGGACCAGTGGTTCGCGGCGGTTGTAGTGCTGCCACAGCACGAAAGCGATCAACAAGACCACGCCGGCGCCGATGATTTCGAAGACTGTGATGCCGCCGAACACCGTGCCCCAGTCGTACTGCTGTCCATTTTGGACACCGAAGACGACGCAGAACAGTCCGGCCGCGGACAGCAGGATGCCGATCAGGTCGAACGAATGCGAGTGCTTCGGCTGCCAGTCCGGCACCAGCCACAGCGTCAGCGCGATCGCGACGACGCCGATCGGCACGTTCACGTAGAAAATCCACTCCCAGCCGAGGTGCTGCACCAGCACACCGCCCAGCAGCGGGCCGGTGATCGTGGCCAGACCGGCGACACCGCCCCACGCGCCCATCGCCGCGCCGCGCTTCGCGGGCGGGAACAGGTGGCTGATGAACGCCAGCGTCTGCGGCGTCATCAGCGCGGCGCCAAGGCCTTGCACGGCACGGGCGGCGATCAGCATCTCGACATTGCCGGAGAGACCGCACCACAGCGACGAAGCGGTGAACACCACGAGCCCGGCGACGAACACGCGCTTCGGGCCGAAGCGGTCGCCGAGGCGGCTGGTGAACAGCATCGGCACGGCGTAGGTGAGCAGGTAGACGCTGATCACCCACACCACCGAGTTCAGCCCGGCGTCGAGGTGCTGCAGCATGGCGGGCACCGCGATGGACACGATCGTGGTGTCCAGCAGGATCATGAAGAACCCGATGCAGAGCGCGCTGAGCGCGGCCCACGGGTTAACCGGTCTTGCGTTCATGGTTTTCCTTGAGCTTGAGTTTCTTGTCCTGGAAAGGGATCCGGCCGCTGTCGAGGTCCGCGAACAGCTGCTCGATCCACGCGAGCTCGAACTTCCGCTGCGCTGCGCTGAACCGGAAGTCGAGCCAGTAGATTTCGGGGGTGCCGTCGGATTCCAGCCGCTCGAGGATCACCTGGTCAGCGGCCACGCCCGCGCGCAGCCGGGTGATCCGGTGCTCTAGTTCGAGCAGCGCGACGTCGCGTCCGAGGTCGTCGATCACGGCGAGCCCGCTGAGCACGTCGCTGTAGTCCGGCACCACGTCGCCCAGCATTTGCCGGGCGCGTTCCTGGAAGGCGTCTTTGCCCGCGGCCGTCATGGCATACACCGTGCGCTCCGGCCGCTTGCCGTCCCGCTGGGTTTCGACCACATCGACGAAACCGTTGCGCTGCAACCGATCCACCGTGTGATAGAGCGAGCCTGCCTTGAGCTTCACGCGGGTTTCGACGTGCCGTTCCCGCATCAGCTGGGCCATTTCGTACGGGTGCATCGGCCGCTCGTGCAGCAGCTCGAGCACGGCGACGCCCAGTGCCGTGAGCTTGGCCGCGACCATGACGGTTCCTCCAGAAGATCCAATCGAGTGACCCAACGTGGGTTATTCCACGTGGACTATACGGCGTGGAGCAAGCTGTGGTCCAGTGTGATCCGCGCTGGTGAGCAGCTTGTCGCTGACGGTGACGGGTGGTGCGTGATGGGGCGAGCGTAACCACGACCACCGACAAAAACCGGCGATCGCCTGTTCGACCACCGTTTTCCGACCCGTCGCGGAACCTGATCGAACGCCGCCGATCCGCGTTCACCGCAGTTGGCAGCACGACCAAAGCGGCGGGCCGCGGCGTCCTCTCCTGACGCCGCGGCCCGCCGCTCCCGGTGTGCTGTTGTGGTTCAGGACATGACCGCACCGCCGTCGACCGCGATGGTCTGACCGGTGATGTTGGCTGCCTTGTCCGAGAGCAGGAACCCGACCGTCTCGGCGATGTCGGCCGGGGTCTGCGGGCGTTTCATCGGGACCATCCGGTCGACGAACCCGGCGAAGAGCTGTTCCGGAGTGGCGCCGGCCGCGGCGGGATCGTTCGCGACCATCCGCTCGGTGGCGCTCCGCCACATGTCAGTCCAGATCAGACCGGGCATGACCGCGTTGGCCCGCAGCCCGGTCGGAGCGCCGGCCCGGGCCACCGCGTGCGTCATTTCGAGGACCGCGGCCTTGGACGCGCCGTAGTCGGCGATCGTCTCCATTCCGAGGCGGGCGCCGATCGAAGCGATGTTGACGATCGCGCCGGGGCGGCCGGCGCGGCGGCGGAGAAGTTCCTGGCACGTCAGGAAAGTCCCGCGAGTGTTGATCGCGAACGTGCGATCCCATTGCCGCACGGTCAGCTCCGTGAACGGGGTCAGCACGCCGCCGACGCCCGCGACGTTGGCCAGCGCGGTGACCTCGCCGAGTTGTTCTTCGGCAAGGGAGAACGCGGCTCGCACCGACGAGTGGTCACTGACGTCGCAAAGGGCGTGGGCAACCCTGGCGCCGTCGGCGGCCAGCTTCGCCGCGGTCTCGGCGAGACGGCCGGAATCGATGTCGGTGAGCAGGACCGCGTGCTCCTCGACCAGCCGGGCGGCGATGGCGGCGCCGAGACCGCCCGCGGCCCCGGTGACCAGTGCGACGCTCACGGCAGGACCTTCTCGATCTCCGGGGCGAGCAGTTCGGCGGCCCGCGCCGCGGTGATGATGTCGGCCGGTTCGAGCGGGATGATCTCCCGGGAGGCGGTGTCCTCGTAGACGTGCTCGCCGATCAGCCTGCAGTTTTCGTCATAGGGCCAGTGGAACGCGAGAGTGCGCTTGAGCAGGTGCATGTCCCCGGGATCGTCCCCGGCCCGCACCGAACCGAAGACGGTGTCGCCGAGCATCGCGCCGGGCACGAACTCGAAGAACTCCAGCTCGCCGGAGAATCCGCGGTCGTTGACCGCGATGTCCTGGTTGCTGACCCACATGACCAGTGCGTTCGCCTCGATCAGAGACTGGTAGAACGCCTTGACCTCGGCCATCCCGTCCAGAATCAGCGAGGTGCCGGACTCGTGGATGCGGTAGTGCGGGTGCTCCACGGTCATGGTCGGCGCCAGCAACTCCTCGTAGCGTCCCGACACCTCCAGCAGCGCGTGCAAGCGGTAGTTCTTCAGGATCGCGCGGTGGCGCGGGTTGTCGGTTTCCGCGATCTGCTTCTCCAGGCTTGCGAACATGTTCTGGAAGTCGTGCTCGTAACGGCTCACCGTTGCTCCTCGTCGAGTCGGTTCGGGGTAGCCCCAACCCTGGGCGCGCCGCACGGGAAGGTCCATGACAAGCCTGTCGCCTCCCGTGAACTCATCGGTTAACCTCGCAGGTCACCGTCCCGAGGAGTCGGCGTGGACCTCAACCTCCATCTCGTGCGCTACCTGGTCGCGGTCGTCGACGAGGGGCACTTCGGCCGCGCGGCGGACAAGCTCTACGTCAGCGCCCCGGCGTTGAGCCAGCAGATCCGCAAACTGGAACGCACGCTCGGCGCCGAACTGCTGGACCGTTCCGCCCACCCCGTCCGTCCCACCCCGGTCGGCCGCCGTTTCCTCGACGAGGCACGGCAAGCACTGGCCGCGGCCGACCGTGCCGTCGCCGCCGTCGAGGCCCACCGCCGGGAACTCGCCGCCACGCTGCGGGTCGGCTTCATGAGCGCCTCGGCGGGCCCGCTTGTCCGGAACATCGTCGACACGGCACGGCGCGAGGAGCCCGGACTGTCGATCCGGATGGTGGAGCTGCCGTGGTCGCAGCAGGCCACGACGGTGCGCGACGGTGAAGTCGACGCCGCTTTGGTCCGGCCTCCCATTGCCGACGCTACGGGTCTCCGCCTCGATGTCGTGCACCATGAACCCCGGGTCGTGGCGCTGCCGGTCACCCATCGCCTCGCCTCGCGGGACGCGGTCGAACTCGCCGACCTCGACGGCGAAATCCACCTCACCGACGACGACGCCGACCCCGCCTGGGTGCGCTGGTGGGCCTGCGATCCCCGCCCCAGCGGCATTCCCGTCCGCTACGGCCCGTCGGTCCGCACCATGGACGAGATGCTCGAGGCCGTCGCCGGAGGGCAGGCCATCGTGATCACCGGCAGCTTCGTCGCCGACGGCTATCGACACCCGCACGTCGCGTTCGTCCCGATCACCGACGCCGAACCCTGCCCGATCTCCCTGTGCACCCGGGCCGCCGACACCTCGCCGCTCGTCGGAGCATTGCGCAATGCAGCACGCGCACTGCGTCCTCCGCAGACGGACTGCGTCGACAACTGACTGGTTGCCCGCAGCGAGAGAGCCGGGCCAGGATCGGCTGATGGGCGAGAACCGGGCAGTGGGATGGGAAGGCTTCTTCAACACCCGAGACCTCGGCGGTCTCCCGACCCGATCCGGCGGCGTCACCCGCTCCGCGCGGTTCTATCGGTCCGCCAGCCTCCGGTTCGTCACCGGCACCGGCTGGGCTCAGGCGAGCGAATCCGGCCTCCGCACCATCATCGACCTGCGCAACCCCGCCGAGATCAGCACCTACGCCGTCACCGTGCCGGCCGGGATGACGCGTCTCGAAGTTCCGCTGGACGACGTCGAAGACACCGAGTTCTGGCAATACATCGCCGACGAGCAACTCGACGGCACCCCGCTGTATTACCGCGTTTTCCTTGACCGCAAAGCAGAACGCTGCGCAACCGTCCTGAAAGCGCTGGCCCGGGCCGAAAGCGGCGTGCTCTTCCACTGCACTTCCGGCCGAGACCGCACCGGCCTCATCTCGCTCCTCCTGCTCGCCCTCGCCGATGTCGACCCGGAAACCATCGCCGCCGATTACGCTCTCTCCACCGAAGCCGTCCTCCCGCTGTACCGGGCGTTAGGCGTCGAAGACCAAACCGCGCTGCTCGAAGCAGCTTTGGCCCGCCGTCAGACCACGTTCCGGGAAGCCGTCCTGGCCACCCTCGACGGCTTCGACGTCCGTGACTACCTCGTCCGCGCCGGCATGGCCGCGGACGAGGTAGACCGGCTCAGTCGGTGACCTGGTGCAGCTTCCGGGCCCGGCGGCTGCCCAGCGAATACCACCCGGCGATCCCGGTGCCGACGGTGAGCGCGGCCGCGCTGATGCCCAGCGACCAGTGCACCCCGACCGCGGAACCGAGCAGCCCCACGGTGAATCCGCTGCCCGCGCGGAGACCGTTGGCGGACACGCTGTACACGCCGATCACCCGGCCGCGTTCCTCCGGTTTCGCCAGCAGTTGCACGACGGTCTGGCCGATGGACATCGACGCCAGGTTCGCCACGCCGCCGATCACCAGCAGTGCCACCGCGATCGGATAGCTGGCGGTCATCGCGAAGAACAGGCTCGAGAGCCCGTAGATCGCCGTGCTGATCACCGCGGCGGGCACGTTCGGTTTGATCTTTCCGGTCGCCTCCAGCAGGATCCCGCCGATCACGCCGCCCGCGCCGTTGGCGAACAGCAGCACGCCGTACGCGGTTCCGGCGCTGCCCGCGCCGAGGTCCTGGGCGAAGATCGGCATCGAACTCTGCATGGAAGCGCCGACGAAGAACGCGCCGAGCCCGGCGAGGATGATCATCCCGACCATCGTCGGGTTCCCGCTGATTTCCTTGAGGATCCGTACCGAATCCATCAGCCCGACCCGTGGCCGACGGATGATTCCGCCGTCTCGCGTGTGTCCGGTGAACTTGGTGCGGAACAGGAACACGGTCAGCGGCAGGTAGAACGCGACGTTCACGAAAATGCCCGCCACCGGACCGAGCCCGAGCAGCAGCGCCGAGCCGACGACCGGGCCGAAGAGGATGCCCAGGCTGCGGAAGGTGGCGTTGAGCCGGACCGCGCTCGGCAGTTCGGCGGGGCCGACGAAATCGTGCAGCATCAACTGCTCGCCCGGACCCCAGATCGCGCCCGCGCAGCCGTGCAAAATCAGCAGTACGCAGGCACTCCACACCTCGAGCGTGTCGGTGAGGATCAGCACGCCCCACGCCGCGGACACCGCCATGAACAGCACCTGCGCGGCCTGGATGATCCGGCGGCAGTCGTGCCGGTCGGCCAGTCCGCCGAAGTACACCGAGAACAGCAGGAACGGCACCCAGTGGCTGATCACCTCGAACCCGGTCAGCGCGGGCGACTGGAACTTCTCCCACAGCACCCAATAGGTGATGACGTGCTCGATGTTGTCCGCCATCATCGCCAGGCCGGTGCCGATCAGATACGGACGGCAATCCTTGTTGTACAGCGCCGCGAATTTGCGCGGGGCTGCGGCGACCCCGGATTCGGGTTGGTGCGTCGGCACCCCGCACGCGGAACACATGACTGAGAACCCCCTAGTGAGCTGGTGCTCGTAACGCTAGACGAGACGTTGCGTCTTGGCTAGACTCCGGCACGTGGGCGACGTCACTCAGCCCGGCGAGCGCCGGCATCACGGGAATCGGTACGGCCGCAGCGAGAACGCGCGCCGCGCGGTTCTGCACGCGGTCGACGATCTGCTGGTGGAGGTCGGGTTCGCCCGGCTCACGATGGAGGGCATCGCGGCACGGGCCGGGGTCGGGAAGCAGACCGTCTACCGCTGGTGGCCGTCCAAAGTGGACATTCTGCTCGAGGCGCTCGGCGACGACCTCGTCGAGGAACTCTCCCCGCCCGATTCCGGCGAGCTGCGCAAGGACCTTTGCGCGCACCTCGCCGCGATCGCGTCTTTCCTGACCACCGCGGACGCTGGTGCGGTGTTCCGCACGCTGCTCGGCCAGGCCCAGCACGACCCGGACCTGGCGCGACATCTGCGCGAGGTGCACCTCCGTGCCCAGCATGCGCGCGACCGGTTGCCGCTCGAACGTGCCGTCGCGCGCGGCGAGTTGTCGTCAGAGATCGACCTGGACAGCGCGGTCGAGCACCTCGTCGGGCCGATCCACTACCGCGTGCTGGTCACCGGCGCGCCGGTGCCGCCGGAGTTCACGAATGGCCTGGTCGAGCGATTCCTCCGGGAGCATCCGCCCGGGTAGGCTCCTGCAGACATGGGAACGGTCTTGTGGCTGGTCGGGCTGGCTGTCGCCGCCGCGGTCGTGGCCGGGATCGCCTGGGTTTTCCGGGACCGGGCCGGCGGGCTCGATCAGCGATTGCGGGCGGCTGAACAGGCCTCGCGGTGGCGATTCCTGCAGCAGCAGTGGGAATCGGAACCGATGGCGCGGCTCGCGACTGTGCAGCAGGTGCACGCGCTCACCCAGAACGGCGGCTGCCAGGTCCGGATCGTCTGGACGGACAGCTACCACGCCGAGGACGTCGAGATCGAGCACGATCAGGCCGACGCGGGCGATTACCTGCTGCTCCGGGGCGTCGGGCCGCTCGGTTCGATCACCCGGGAAGAGCTGCTGGCGCACGCGGGCGCCGATGCGCCGGACTGGGCTCAGCGCGGGCGTTGATTCACCAGCCGCTCATCCGCTGCCAGGTGTCGACGAGGCGGCCGTTCTCCAGGATTCGGTAGCCGCTGTGCTGTGCGGCGGTGGCGCAGGCGTGGTTCGGCAGGATGCGCAGGCGGGTGCCGGTCGGCAGGTCAGGCAGCGGATGTCCCTCGCGGGCGGTGAGGATTCCGTGTTCCTGGCTCGCACCGGCACCACGAGACCCGGCACCAGGGCGCCGTCGAGGTCGGCGACCAGGCCGTATCCCTGGTCGACGGCTTGGTTCGCGGTGCCTCGGTCGCGCGACAACGCCATCCAGCCGCCGTCCGTGAGGATCCAGCCGTGCTCGGGGCGGTGGCCGATCACGGTGACAACTACGGACAGCGCGAGGTCTTCGGTGCGGCATACGCCCAGTCCGGCCATCACCAAGTCGAAGAAGACGTAGTTGCCAGCGCGGACTTCGGTGACGCCGGTGAGGTCGTCGGCTGCATGTGCGGTGGGAGTCGAGCCGACGCTGACTGTGCCTGCGTACAGGCCTTCGTCGCGAAGGCGTTGTGCTGCAGCGACAGCGACCTCACGTTCGTGTGCGGCGGCTTCGCGTTGCGCTGTAGGGGTTGTCGCGAAGTAGGACTCGCCGGCGTGTACCAGGACACCGTCGAGACAGTCGTGCAGCTGTCGTCCGATGGTGAGCAACGCGGGGTCTTCGGGAAGTACGCCGCCACGGTGACCGTCGCAGTCGACCTCGATCAGTGACGGAATCCGTACGCCGGCTTCGCGCGCCGCAGCGCTTATCGCAGAGGCTTGCGCGACGCTGTCCAGCAGCACGCGCACGGTGATTCCCCGTCGCAGCAACGTAAGCACGCGCGGGAGCTTGTGCGGATCGATGCCGACGGCGTACGTGATGTCGGTGTAGCCGCCGTCGGCGAAGGACTCTGCCTCGGCCAGCGTCGACACTGTGATCGGGCCTGGCTTTCCGCCTTGCATCAACGCGGTCGCGGGTAATGCCTTCGCCGTTTTCGTGTGGGGGCGCAGGGAAACGCCGAGTTCGCGCATCCGCTGAGCGAGCCGTTCGGCGTTCCGCCGCGCGCGCGAAAGCTCGACGACGGCAAACGGAGTGTCCGGGTCAGCCAGGGTTTCCTCAGACGGCGGCAATTGCCTGCACCTCGACCTTCGCTCCAAAGTGGAGGGTGCTAGACCCGGCGACCGCGCGCGCCGGGCGGTGGTCGCCAATCCAGGCACGGTAAATCCGGTCGAACTCCGGCCAGCCGCCCATGTCGGTCACGTAGACGGTGACCGACAACAGCCGATCGCGGCTCGTGCCCGCGGTGGCGAGGCACGCGTCGAGGTTGGCCAGAACTTGCTTGACCTGTACGGAAAACGGCTCGTCCACCAGCCGGGTCCCGTCGCTGGTGATGGGCAGTTGCCCGGAGACGAACAGCATCCCGCCGTACTGCGCGGTGTGCGAGTAATACCCGCCGGGCGCGGACAGTTCAGGGCTGTCGCGCAGGACGATTTCGGTCATCGACGTGCTCATTTCGCGTAGTTGTAGACAGTCGCCCGGGATACGCCGAGCAGGTCGGCGATGGTCTGGGCGGCGTCGCGGGATTCGAAGTACCCCTCGTCGCGCAGCCGGCGGACCAGGTCGCGTTTGGCTTCGCGGGAAAGGGAACGCGGGCTGCCGCCTGCCGCACGTTCGATCCGTTCCCGCAGTTCACGCGACGTACGGGAACGCAGGTCTTCGACGACGCCGGGCTGCGCGGCGTCAGCGGCGACCAGGCTGGTCAGCGTGTGCGTGAGCGGCGAAAGCACCGAGACGTCGAGGTTCAGGCACAGCGCGGCGATGTACTCGCCGTCGGCGTTCTTGATGCCGATCGACGTGCTCTTGACCGGCCGTCCGTCCGGGAACTGGTTCGCGTAGTTCTGCAGGACGCTCGGGTAGTCCGGGTCGCTGACCCGCCGCAGCCCCAATTCGGTGGCCGGATCGCCGACTTCGCGCCCGGACAGGTTGTTCTCGATCGCGCGGATCGCGTGGTCCGGATCCCGCAGGTCGTGCAGCACGACCTCGCACAGACCGGGGAACATCCGGCCGATCGCGACGGCGATCTTCTCGGTTTCCCGGATGAGGTGCTCGTCCACGCCGCCGCCTTTGACTCATTGTCCAACTTTAGAAAATGAGTCTAGCAGGTGGGCAAAAAGGTGATCCCGGCTCTCGAACCGGGATCAACAGGGGACTTCAGCGAGGCAACGACGAGGCGCGCCAGGCCCCGTCACCAGCGGCGTTCGGCGCGTGCACCGCGGCCGCCCGGTCGCCCCACCACGACGTACGACGCCGTGGGGGAGCGGGTGCCGACGCGGCCGCGGCAGTGGCGACCACCGCGGTGAGCGCGGCGAGTTCGGCGTCGTCCGGGTTGCCGCGGACTACGCGGAGCAGGGGAGTGTCCGTCATCGCGGCCTCACAGGGGGATGTTGCCGTGCTTCTTGGGCGGCAGCGATTCGCGCTTGGTGCGCAGCAGGCTCAGCGCCTTGGCGACGTGGCCGCGGGTGTGCGCGGGCACGATCACCGAGTCGACGTAGCCGCGTTCGGCCGCCGCGTACGGGTTGAGCAGCGTGTCCTCGTACTCCTGGATCAGGTCGGCGCGCAGTGCGTCGACGTCGCGACCCTCCGCCGCCGCGTTGGCCAGCGTCTTGCGGTGCACGATGTTCGCCGCGCCCTGCGCGCCCATCACCGCGACCTGCGCGGTGGGCCAGGCGAGGTTGACGTCCGCGCCGAGGTGCTTGGAGCCCATCACGTCGTACGCGCCGCCGTACGCCTTGCGCGTGATCACCGTGATCAGCGGGACGGTCGCCTCCGCGTACGCGTAGATCAGCTTCGCGCCGCGCCGGATGATGCCGTTCCACTCCTGGTCGGTGCCGGGAAGGAAGCCGGGAACGTCCACAAAGGTCAGCACCGGGATGTTGAACGCGTCGCAGGTCCGCACGAACCGGGCGGCCTTCTCGGACGCGTCGATGTCGAGGCAGCCGGCGAACTGCGTCGGCTGGTTCGCCACGACGCCGACGCTCTGCCCGTCGACCCGGCCGAAGCCGACCAGGATGTTGGGCGCGAACAGCTCGTGCACCTCGAGGAATTCGCCGTCGTCGAGCACGCGGGTGACGACCTCGTGCATGTCGTACGGCGTGTTCGGCGAGTCCGGGATGAGCGTGTCGAGCTCGCGGTCGGTGTCGGTGACGTTCTCGAAGAAGCCGGCGGGCGGCTGGTTCGCGTCGAACTCCGGCGGCTCGGACAGGTTGTTCTGCGGCAGGTAGGAGAGCAGTTCCTTGACGTAGGCGATGGCGTCCTCGTCGTCGGAACCGAGGTAGTGCGCGACGCCCGACTTGGTGTTGTGCGTGCGCCCGCCGCCGAGTTCCTCGAAGGTGACGTCCTCGCCGGTCACCGTCTTCACGACGTCCGGTCCGGTGATGAACATCTGCGACGTCTCGTCCACCATCACGACGAAGTCGGTGAGCGCGGGGGAGTAGACGTGCCCGCCCGCGTTCGCGCCCATGATCAGCGAGATCTGCGGGATCACGCCGGAGGCCATGGTGTTGCGGCGGAAGATCTCGCCGTACAGGCCGAGCGAGACGACGCCCTCCTGGATCCGCGCGCCGCCGCCCTCGTTGATGCCGATGATCGGACGGCCGGTCTTGATCGCCAGGTCCATCACCTTGACGATCTTCTCGCCGTAGACCTCGCCGAGCGCGCCGCCGAACACCGTCACGTCCTGGCTGAACACGCACACCGGACGTCCGTCGACGGTGCCGTAGCCGGTGACGACGCCGTCGCCGTACGGGCGGTTCTTCTCCAGCCCGAAGTTCGTGGAGCGGTGCCGCGCCAGCTCGTCCAGCTCGACGAACGAGCCCTCGTCGAGCAGCAGATCGATCCGCTCGCGGGCGGTTTTCTTGCCCTTGGCGTGCTGTTTTTCGATCGCGCGCGCCGAACCGGCGTGCACGGCCTCGTCGTAGCGGCGGTAGAGATCCGCGAGCTTGCCGGCCGTCGTGTGGATGTCCGGTTCTCCCTCGGGCGGCGTCCCGAGCGGCTGCGTCGCACTGCTCATGTGGCGGAGCTTAGCTACTGCGCGGTTGCCGCGCGTGTGGCGTAGGACTCCCTCCGCGCTGTGTCGCAGACGAGCACGCGGCCGTCGAGCGTGCCGACGACGAGCCGGTCCGGGGCTCGGGCGCTCAGCGAGAGCGGGACGACGGGATGGCCGTTGACCTGCAGGTGTTGCCGTCCGAGTTCGCGGCCGTCGGTGGCGTCGAGCGCGACGATCTCGCCGGAGTTGTCCGCGACGTAGACGGTGTACCCGATGGTGTCCATCGCGGTGACCTGGTGGTCGCCGGTGTGGACCCACTCGGCTTTTCCGTCGGGATAGGAGCGGCGGACGACGCAGGAGTTGCCCGGCAGGAGTCCGGCGCCGTGGTGGATCGCGGTCGCGTGGACGAGCGAGCCGTCGACGAACACTCCGGGGCCGCCGAAGAGGTGCCTGCCTTGGGCCGCGTCCCATTCGAGGGGAAACAAGCGCTCGGTGCGCTGCCGCCGGGGATTGAAGGCGACGACCCATTTGTCCTCGTGCGCTCGCGAACCCAGGCCTTGCAGGAACAACAGCGCGGGTGCGCGGCGGATGTCGAAGAAGTGGTTGATCAGGTCATAGCCACCGAGGTCGACGCTGCTTTCCGACGGCAGCACCTCGGTCGGCCCCGAACGCGGACGGATGGCGAGCCGCCCGGTTTCGTCGGTGCTGAGCACGGCGGGGTGGTCGAAGGTCCGGAGCGCTTCGGAGTATCCGTCGGCGAGCTGGACGCGTTCGATCGTCGAGCCGGAGCGGGTCCAGCCCGCCCACGAGTTGGTGAAGACGGCGGTGCTCTCGTCGGGGTCGACGTAAAGCTGGCAGCCGACGCCCGAGGTCGGCACGGACCATTCGCGTTCGCCGGTGGCCGACCAGCACTCCACGGCGACGTGCTCAAGGCTGGCGAGAATCCGTCCGTCGTTCAGTGCGGCGACTGCCCACACCTGTCGTCGGTGGTTTCCGCCGGCAACCGCGGCGAGCGGTTCAGCGGGTTCGGTCGCGGGACCGTCGACCTCCAGCGAACGGGCCTTCACGGCTCGCCAGTCCGGCACGGCGATGGCAACGGCCATTGTGGAGAAGCCGCGCTCTTCTTCCTCATTCTCGTCGAACACGGACACTTTCGCTTCGAGAGTCTGGCGATCGCGCCAGCGAAGTTCGGTGACCTCACGGCGTTCGCGCAGCAAAGAGGTCGCGCGGCCGGTTTCGAGGTCGAGGACCGTCAGCTCGCCTTCGTAGAAATAGCCGCCGTCGTACGACCCGGAGTCGATGGCCAGGATCGGCAGCTCCGGATGGAACGCCAAAGCGTTGACCGGCCAATGCAGGCGCACGAGGTGAACGCATTCGAGCGTGTCGCCGCGATAGACCCCGACGCGGTGCCAGGCGGTCGGCTCGGACGAATCCGACACGCTGTGCCCGGCCCACAGCGGACGTCCCAGCGAACCCCCGACGGCCACATAACCGGTACGGGAATCGGTCTCGGTCAGCCGCACCTCGCCGACTTCGGCGAATCGGCCGCCGCCGAGAACCTGCTGGACGGTCAGCATTTCGAAGTCGGTCACCAGCGAAGCCTATGCCGGGCGTCAGTTGAATTTTCGGCGTCGAGCCGACCACTGCGGCCGCTGCCGGGCCTAGGGTGGGCAACGTGCTGCTCGCCGACGCCTCGGTCCGCTCGCTCGGGCCTGCCGACCTGTCCGCTTGCCTCGACCTCGGAACCGATCGCGGGTGGCCGCGCGAGGAACGGAAATGGGCGATGCTGCTGGACGTCGGCCGCGGATTCGGCATTGACGCCCCGGATGGCGGTCTCGCCGCGGCGGCGGTGCTGACCCGGACCGGGCCGACCGCGTCAGTGTCGATGGTGGTCGTGGCGGAGCGGTTCGCGCGGCAAGGACTCGGTCGTCGGGTGATGGCGGAGGCGCTCGACGCGGCTGGTGACGCGGTGGTGTCCTTGCACACCACGGAAAACGCGCGTCCGCTGTACGAATCGATGGGCTTCGAGTTCGACGGCGGCTGCAATGACCATCGCGGCCGCTTCGCTGAAGACGGCGGTCCGGCGTCGCGGCCGATCGGTCCGGCGGACGTGGCGCGAGTGTACGAATTGGACAGTGCGTCCCAAGGCTTCGCGCGGCGGGAGTTGTTGAACCGCATGCTGTTCGAGGCCGAGCACGTCCACGTGACCGACGACGGCTACGCGCTCGGCACCGCGCAAGGCGGGGTGCTGGTGATCGGTCCGGTGGTGGCTGCGGACGAGGACCAGGCTCGTGCGCTGATCCGCGGCATCGCCCGCACCGCGTCGGGCGATCTCCGGCTGGCGGTGGACCACCGGTTTCCGGAGCTGTCGGCGTGGTGCGAGGCGCGCGGGCTCGCGGTGCATGGTCCCGCGCCACGGCTGGTGCTCCACGGAAAAGCGTTGCCGGGACCGGCCGAGGTGCGGTTTTCGCCGTACAACACCGCGCTCGGCTAGCTGTACCGCTTCCGAACCTCGGCCTTCCGCTCGGCCGACCACGGCTCCAGTTCCACCTTGAACGTCCCGGCGAACAACGCGTTCAGCTGCTCATGCCGTGCGGTCAGCAGATCCGGCAGTCGCTCCTTCAGCTCCGCCGGAACGGTCTGGGTCAGCTCCACCCGCACCCCGTCCAGCGGGTCCGCCGTGACTTCCCACCGGACCTCACCGGCGGGTTTCCCGTCGTGCAGCCACGTGTAGGCCAGCACCTCCGGCGACCGCGACTCCAGTACCTCCGCCCCGGCTTCCGGCTGGGGCAGTCGCTTCCAGACGTCCTCGGCGGGCGGCCAGACCAGGTCCCGGCGGAACCGGATCGTCCCGCCGCCCAGGACCTCGCCGTCCTCCAGGCCGAATTCCTCGAGGTAGTGCACCATCCGCGCGTGCCAGTCGGTCGGCATCTCCGGCGTCCGGCCGTCCAGCGTGGCTTCGAGGGAATCGAGGCAGGCGACCCAACCGGTGACGTGCCGTCCCGCGCCGAGCAGGGTGATGTCGGGCTCGCCGCGGTTGAAGACGTGGGTGAAGGCGAGCTTGCTGCCCGTGCCGTCAGCCGAAACCTCGATCCGGATCAGGTCCGAGTTCCAGGTGAACTCGAAGACCTCCGGCGGCTGGTAGCCGACGATCTCACCCTCGCTGACGTCCCCGGTTTCGGTGAAGGTGAACGTGATCTTCCCGCCCGGCGCCGGGGCGTCGGGCAGCGTGACCGCGGCGGGGAACCAGTGCGCCAGCTCTTCCGGCGAGGTGACCGCGCGCCACACCTTCTCCGGCGGATGCGCCAGGGTCCGTTCGAGGGTGACGCTCGGTCGTCCGCCAGGAGTGGTTCGCAGGATCGCCATGCCCGTATATAACCATGGAGGTATATACGGGTCAAGCGGTCAGATGCACGCCGTACCCGGTCTGACCTGGGGCGACTTCGGGAAGCAGGACGAGCCGCCGGTCGTAGTCGCCGCCGTCCTGCGTGCGGTACGGCAGCGGATCGGTCGTTTCCAGGGAGTGCAAACGTTTGCGCAGCTGCTCGACGACGCAGTCGAACTTCTCCGGCGTCATCCGGTTCGTGCCGGTCACCTTGAGCGGCGGCAGGACCGTCATGCCGGTGTAGAAGAGCGTGGCGTGCTGGACGTTGAACAGCAGATCGTCCAGCGAACCGTGCGCGCCGCGCGGGCCGAGGCTGTCCTCGTGCGCGCCGGCGGTGACGATGACCATCGCGCGTTTCCCGGCCAGGACGCCGTTGCCGTAGCGCAGGGTGTGGCCGGTTTCGTCGCGGTAGTCGTAGCCGTATCCCTGCACGAAAACGCGGTCGAACCAGCCCTTCAGGATGGCCGGGGTGTCCGCCCACCAGAGCGGGAACTGGACGACGACCGTGTCCGCCCAGTCGAGTTTTTCGTGCTCGATCCGGACGTCCTCGGGCACGGTCGCGATCTCGTCGACGATCGGGTTCCAGCGCATCGCGTAGAGATCGGATTCGCGGACGTCGTGGCCAAGGTCGCGCAGGGTCGTGACGCCTTCGTCGCGAAGCGCGCCGTTGAGCGAAGCGGGGTCGGGGTGGGCGTAGATCCACAAGACGTTCATGAGGCCAGGGTGCAACCGGCGAAACGCCCAAAACAGTGGCCCGATGGCCACCTTGTGCAAGAATCGGGCCATGGCTGTTTTTCGGCATCCGGAGCGGCACAAGGTCGCCGTGCTGGTGCGGCACGGCATGCTCGTGATGGAACTCGGCATCGTCCACCGGCTGTTCGGCCAGGCCAGATCCGCGGACGGCGAGCGGTTGTACGAGGTCGTCACCTGCACGCCGGAGCCCGGCGACATCCGCACCGATTCGGACTTCACCATCCCGGTCGCGCAGGGCCCGGAGGCCGTGGCCGAGGCGGACACGGTGATCGTCCCCGCGTCGTCGCTCGAGTACGAGCCCACCGGGCGGCAGCTGACCCCGCAGCTCAAGCACGCGATGAGCCTGGTGTGCCCGGACAGCCGGATCGCCTCGATCTGCACCGGCGCGTACGTGCTCGCCGCGATGGGCCTGCTCGACGGACGCCGTGCGACCACGCACTGGCGTTCGGCGTGCGAGTTCCAGCTCGAATACCCGCGCGTGCAACTCGACCCGGACGTGCTCTACACCGAGGACGGCAACGTCTTCACCTCGGCGGGCGTCGCGTCCGGCATCGATCTCTGCCTGCACCTGATCCGGCGTGATTTCGGCGCGGCGGTCGCCAACGAGGTCGCTCGCGGCACCGTCGTTTCGCCGCATCGCGAGGGCGGGCAGGCCCAGTTCATCCGCCGTCCGGTGCCGGAGCCGCGGTCGTCGTCCACCTCGGCCGCGCGGGCGTGGGCGCTGGAGCATCTCGACCAGTCGATCACGCTGCGCGACCTCGCGGTGCGCGAGTCGATGAGCACGCGGACGTTCACCCGGCGGTTCCGGGACGAGGTCGGGATGTCCGCGCTGCAGTGGCTGACCCAGCAGCGGGTGGAGCGTGCGCGGCAGTTGCTGGAGGAGTCGGAGCTGCCGGTCGACCGGGTCGCCGCGGCGTGCGGATTCGGGACGGCGGCGTCGCTGCGCCAGCACCTGCAGGCCGCGCTCGGGGTGTCGCCGAGCGCCTACCGGACCACCTTCCGGCGTCCGGCCTGAACGCGGCGGTCCGTGGCAGCGCTGTTCGCGGGCTGCCACGGACCGACCCCCAGCGGCACTCATCCTCGCGAGCGGACCCGGGTGTTCGGTACCCCGGTGACCAGGTCTTACAGAATCTGACACGTGTCAGGAGACGACCGTCACCAGTACGTACACCGGACGGCGGGTGGAGAAGAACTCCTTGCCGTTCGCGTCGACCATCTTCCAGCCGATCCAGCAGCGCCCCGGCGCGGGCGAAGCGGTCAGCGGAACGCTCACCATCACGTGATCGCCCGGCGGGGTGTCGCCGATGAGCACCCGGTCCGGGGTGCGGCAGCTTCCCGGGCTCGGCGGCAGGTCCATCCGCTGCAGGTAGCGCTGATGCCAGGCCGCCGAGCCGGTGTTCTGCAGCTCCCATACCTTCTGGACGGTCTCGCCGACGTGGATCACGGTGCCGTCGGGCACTGTCACGTCGCCGACGAACTTCGAGTTGTCGCCGGCGACGCGCGCACCGACGTCGACCAGGCTGCCGCTCTTCAGCTTCGGCACCACGATCGCGCCGACCGCGGCGACAAGCACGACGACGGACGCGACCGCGGCCAGCGCGTACTTACGACGCCGCCGGGGCTTCTCCGGGACGGCCGGTTCCGCGCTGATCAGCACTGGCTCCGCCGCCGTTTTGACGATGTCGGCCTCGGTCGCTTCGACGACGGGAACCGCGGGCTCCGGAGGGACGCCCTTCAGCTCTTCCCAGCGTCGCCGCCACTGTTGTTCGTCCGCGTCGCACGCCCGGACGAACTCGCGCGTGGTGTCCCACGACGGGAACCGGGTGCCGCGGACCGCCTCGTGCAGCGTGGTGTGCGAGATCTGCCCGGAGCGGTCGGCCATCTTGCGGAATGACGGATTCCCGGCCCGCGCGCGCAGCGCGGCCAGTTCCGCGGAGAGCACCTCGGCGGCAGATTGCCCGTCGCCCATCGCTCTCCCTGGTTGTCAGATCCGCTGGTCGGACCAGTCTGACATTCCAGTTCGGCACAGCTGGGCGCACCCCGGCCGCGGCCACGGCGAGGCGGCCGCGACCGGTGCGCGTCACTGCCAGGCGTCGGTGATCGGCGTCTCGCCAGCCGCGTTGCCGAGGCCGGGGAGACCGTTGGCGGCCTCCATGGTGCGCAGGACGGTGTAGTGGTTGATCGTCTCCGCGTAGTCGCCCTGCTTCACGTGCGCGCCGGTGAACGACGTGTAGATCTGGTTGGTCGAGGTGCCTTCGTCCTCGTCGAACGTCACGATCAGCAGGCTGTTGTGCGTCTTGGCCCACTGTGCGTAGCCGTCGAGGTTGTTCTTCAGCCAGGTGTCGCCGGTGCCGACCGAGCAGTCGTGCATGTCGTTGCACATGTTCGGGGTCACGAACGCGACGCTGGGCAGCTGCGAGTAGTCCGTCGGGAACCGGGAGTAGCGCAGGTTGCTCGACGCGGGCACGTTCGAGAAGTCGACCCAGCTGTTGTGCTTGCGCCGGTACTCGCCGGACGAACAGCCGGTGTAGCCGTCGGACGGCATGGACTCCGAGTAGCCGGTGAAGCTCTTCCCCGCGCCAGCCAGCTGCGAACCGAGGTTGTCCTTCGCGCCGAGGTTCTGCGGGCAGGTGTCGTCGGTGACGCCCTGGGTGTCGCCCGAGAACAGGGCGACGTAGTTCGGCTGGCTCGGGTGCGTGATCGCATGGGAGTCGGTGAAGTTCGCGCCCTGCGCGGCGAGCGAGGCGAAGTAGGGCGCGGTGGTCGAGTCGATCGACGTCGACGATTCGTTCTCGAACATCACGAGCACGATGTGGTCGAAGGTGGGCACGGACGCCGCTGCTGAGGCGGGTTGGGCGGCGGTCGCCGCACCGAGAATCGCCGTCGCGACGGCGGCCACGATCCGCTTGCGGAACACAGGTCCTCCAAGATCGGCCGGGAAATGCGCTCAGGTGGGAGCGGCATAGACCGTGCCACGGAGAAGGCGTCCCGGAGAGCGGCCGGTGGGTGAATAACTGGCGACCACTCGTCCGGGGCACGACTTTCGGCGGGTCAGCGCGCGAGCAGGTCCCGCAGCGATTTCGTAACGCTGGCAGGGGAAGTCTCGGCCATGAAATGTCCACTGTGCACGGTTTCGTGCACAAGGTCCGGTGCCCACGCGCGCCAGAGCGCGGTCGCGTCGAAGCCCAGCGCGTCGCCCCAGCCCTGCTGCAGCACCGTAGCCGGCATCTTCAGCTGGTTGCCCGCGTCGCGGTCGGCGCGGTCTTGTTCGATGTCGATGCCCGCGGAGGCGCGGTAGTCGGCGACGATCGACGGGACCGCGTTGCGGCTCGCTTCGAGATAGCGGGCGCGGATGTCGGCCGGGATGGACTCCGGGTCGGCGCCCCACTGGTCGAGGAAGTAGCTGAAGAACGCGTCCGGCGCGCCGCTGATCAGCTGCTCGGGCAGGCCGGGCGGCTGCGCCATCAGGTAGAGGTGGAAGGCGACGGACGCGCTGACGCCGTGCAGCACCTCCCACATGTCCAGCGTCGGCAGCACGTCGAGGATGGCCAGGTGGGACACGTGGTCGGGGTGGTCGAGGCCGGCGCGGATCGCGACGAGCGCGCCACGGTCGTGCCCGGCGAGCGCGAACTTTTCGTGGCCGAAGGCGCGCGCGAGGGCGACGACGTCGGCGGCCATGGTGCGCTTCGAGTAGGTCTCGCCGGCGTCGGCTGGCTTGTCGCTGTCGCCGTAGCCGCGCAGGTCAGGGCACAGCACGGTGTGGTCGGCGGCGAGGTCGGCGGCGACGTGCCGCCACATCAGGTGGGTCTGCGGGAAGCCGTGCAGCAGGACGACGGGCGAGCCGGAGCCCGCGACCGCCACGTTGAGGGACACGCCGTCGGCGACGGGCACCCGCTGGTAGTCGAAGTTCATGCGACCCAGCGTGCGCCGGGCCGATCAGCAACCGATCAGCAACGACCGAGCTGATTACAGTACGGAACTGATGACCATCTCGTTCTCGGTGCTCGGCCCCCTGTCGGCCTGCGACGCACGCGGGCCGGTGGCGTTGCCCGGGCCGCGCCATCGCGCGGTGCTCGCGCGCCTGCTTGTCGCCCGCGGGCAGGTGGTGTCGACGGACGCGCTCGTCGACGCGTTGTGGACCGAGCCGCGCGCGGGTGCGGTCGGTGCGGTGCAGACGTTCGTCGGCGCGCTGCGGCGTTCGCTCGAACCGGACCGTCCGCCGCGGACGCCCGCGAAACTGCTGGTCACCGCCGGGCCGGGGTATGCGCTGCGGGCAGAACCGGAGCAGGTCGACGCGTGGCGGTTCGAGGCGTTGCTGCGCGGGACGCCGTCGGTCGCGCAGTTGGACGAGGCGCTCGGCTGGTGGCGGGGCGAGCCGTACGCGGAGTTCGCGGACGAGCCGTGGGCGCGGGCCGAACGGGCTCGGCTGGACGAGCTGCGGCTGCTCGCGCTGGAGCGGCGGGCGGCGGGTCTGCTGGAGCTCGGCCGTGCTGCCGAAGCCGTGCCGGACCTGGAGTCCCTTGTGGACGCTCATCCGCTGCGCGAGGAAGCGTGGCGACTGCTGGCGCTCGCGTTGTACCGCGCTGGTCGTCAGGGTGATGCGCTTGCTGCCTTGCGTCGGGCGCGGGCTGGGCTAGCGGGGGAGTTGGGGGTCGATCCCGGTCCGGCGTTGCGGCAGGTGGAGCAGGACATCCTGGCGCAGGCTCCGCAGCTGGCCCCGGCTGTTCCCGGTCGGCTGGCCGGGCGGGATCCGGAGCTGGCGCGGCTCGCCGAGGTCGCAGCGGAAGTGGCTGACCGCAAGCATTTCCGCCTCGTGCTGGTCTCCGGTGAGGCGGGCGCGGGCAAGACGGTGCTGGTCGAGGAATTCGCCGCGCGGCTCGGCTGGACCACGGCGTGGGGCCTCAATCCGGACGGTGCCGGAGTGCCGCCCGCCTGGCCGTGGACACGGATTCTTGCTGCATTGGGCGAACCGGTCCCGCCGCGGGCGACCGGGGGCGATCCGGCGGTCGCGCGCTTCGAGTGGCATCAGGCGATGACGGCACGGATTTCCGAGGTGGCACGCCGGGGCCCGTTGCTGCTTGTTCTGGACGATTTGCAGTGGGCTGGCGAGGAAACCCTGGCACTGCTGACGTCGATGACCGCGGCTCCGGTGCTGTTGGTCGCGACGTATCGGACCACCGAGGTCTCCGCAGAACTGACCGCGGCGTTGGGCAGACTCGCGCGCGCCGACCCGGTTCGGCTGTATCTGGGCGGGCTTTCGGTCGAGGCGGTCGCCGAATTGGTCGGTCCCGAGTCGGCCGCGGTGATTCACCGGCGTTCTGGCGGAAATCCGTTCTTTGTCAAGGAACTCGCCCGCGCGCTGGATGCCGAAGGCGACCTGCCGGACGGGGTACGCGACGTCGTCCGGAACCGGATCGCCGCGTTGCCCGACCACGTACGAGCGGTGCTGGGGAAGGCCGCGGTGATCGGTGCGGACGTCGACCTCGGCCTGCTCGGTGACGTCCTCGACGAGCTGGAAACCGCGGTGCAGGCAGGGTTTCTGGTCGAAAGCGGACCGAGGGCGTTCCGGTTCGCGCACGCGCTCGTTCGCGACGCCGTCTACGATGACCTTTCGCTCGCTCGACGCGCACAGCTGCATCGCGAAGTCGGCGAGGCGTTGGCGAGCCGTCGGCCGTCCGCGATTTCCTTGCTGGCGCACCATTTCTTGCTCGCCGGAGACGATCGCGGCACCGCCTACGCGCAAGCAGCCGCGGAACGCGCCGAACGAGATTTCGCGCCGCACGAAGCACTTCGGCTCTGGCAAGCCGCTTTGGCGCAAGGTCCGCGTACGGTGGAATTGCTGATGGGCCTCGCCCGGACGTCCGCGTTCACCGGTTCCTTGGCCGCCGCGCGCCGCTACCGCGCCGAAGCGCTGGACCTCGCCGGCGACGATTCCGCGTTGACCATCCGGGTTTTGACCGCCTTCGACGTCCCGGGAATCTGGACCGAGAACGACGATCCCGTGCTGGCCCGCCGCATCGCCGACGCCGCCGAACGCGTGCACGCCAGCGATCCGCTCGTACGTGCCCGGCTGCTGGCGACCATCGCGTTGGAACTGCGCAACGAAGGCGGTCAACGCGCCCACGACGCGGCTGTCGAAGCGGAGAAACTGGCGCGGTCCGCCGAGGATCCGGCGCTGCTGGCGTTGGCGTTGAACGCACGTTGGACGCAGACCTTCACCCGCGCCGGTCTGGCCCCGGAGCGCGCCCGGATCGGCGAGGAACTGGTCGAACTGGCCGCCCGGCACCGGTTGGTGACGTTCGAGGTGCTCGGTCACCTGGTGCTGATGCAGGCCCGCTCAGCGCTGGCCGACTTCGCCGCCGCCGACACCCACGCGACCGCGGCGGACCGGCTGGGGGAGCAGTACGACCTCCCGCTCGTCAGCGTGTTCACCGACTGGTACCGCGCGCTCCGCCTGGCCGTCACCGGTCCGGTCGCCGCCGCGGAAGCCGCTTACCGCAGCGCTGCGGCCCGGTTGTCCGGCAGCGGAATGTCCGGAGTGGACCGCGGCCTGCTGCCGCTGGCCCGGCATTGCCTTTACGTCCAGCACGGCCTGGAGTCCACAGTGGACTTCACGCTGCCGCCGGATCGTCCGGACCTGTTCCTGGAACTCCGGGCGTGCCTCACCGTTTCGACCGGCGACGCACGCGAGCTGTATGCGCGACTGGCTCCCGCGGAGAACGAGCTGGCCGGTGCCGGTTCCGGTGTGGTGACGCTCGGCCCGGTCGCCTACTACCTGGGCGAACTGGCTGTCCGGCTGGGATTGCCGCCCGACGAGCACTACCGCAAGGCCGCCGAAGTGGCCCGCCGCGCGGGTGCCGCGCACTGGGTCAGTCGACTACGTACCATTTCCCGCCGCGATTCTCCATGACGGCGTCGCCGAGGTCGCTGTCGGTGAACTTGACGGAAGCCTTCACCGCGCGCGCCGGGATCTCGACCCGCTTGGCCCCTTCCTTGATCTTGGACCGGTCGACCGTGGCCGTCTGCAGGGCCTTCTTCTGCGCCGGGGAGATCAGCTGGAACGCCATCGGCATGGTCTTCTCGCACGGTCCCATGCCCTGGTCTTCCGCCTGCTTGGCGGCCGGACCGGCGATCTCGCACACCGTCGCGAGGTCCTGCCTGCCCGCCGCGTGCATGAAGGCTTCGTACCGCTCGACCGCGTCGCCGCCGGTCGACTCCGCCGCGGAGGAGGACGACGGCGGTGCCGCCGAGGTCGACGGCGACGGCTGCGCGGCTGAGGAAGACGCGGGTGCGCTCGAGGGCGCGGAGGGAGCGGGAGCCGCGGTGCCGCCGCTTTCGCCGGAGCAACTGCTGATCAGGAGGGCAGCGCCCACGGCGAGAAAGGGGAGCATACGAGCGGACATGGCGTGCCTTTCCCGTCAGGAAGAATGCTCCGGAGCATAAGCGACAGACGGGCGCTGCGTGCGGAAACGGGAAAGTTGCCGCTGATCCTGAGGTTCGACGTCAGTTCGCCGGATGCCCCGCCCCGGCGTAGTCGTCGCCGGGCCGGTGGAACGTGTGGATCTGGATCGCCTGGCCCTCGGTCGGCGCGTTGATCATCAGGCCGTTCCCCAGGTACAGCCCCACGTGGTGGATGTGCGCCTGGCTGCCGTAGAAGACGAGGTCGCCCAGCTGCGGTTCCTGCCCGGCCGGAACCGGCGGCATCGAGCGGAACTGGCTGTCCGCCGTGCGCGGCAAGGAAACCCCGGCGCTGTCGTAGGAAGCCTTGGTGAGACCCGAGCAGTCGAATCCGGCCGCGCCCGCGTCGGGGCCGTTGCCGCCCCACACGTACGGCAGGCCGAGCTGTCCGAGCGCGAATCGTGTGGCGCGCACCGACGGCGCGTTCGCCTTCGCCGGGTCCAGGGAGAGCGTCGCGTACAGCTGGGCGTAGCCGAGCACGCGCTGCCGGAACAGCTCCATGCCGCTGCCGTTCTCGTAACCGGCCACGGCCTTCCACCAGCCGTTGCCCGCGGACAGATCGACGCCGCTCGCGCACAGCGCGCGTCCCGCCGCGACGGACGCGGCCGACGGGTCGGACAGCGCCGGATTCGCGATGCCGGGGATCTGCGCGCCGTACTTCTTCCACTGCTGCGTCGAAAGCCCCATCGGCTCGCCGTCGCCGCGGCCGTGGTTATTGCCGGCGACGCCGAGGCCCGCCAGCGTGACCCACGACAGGTGGCAGTCCGGGCGTTCCTTGCGCATGGTCAGCTCGCCGTTGGCGTACCCGAGCAAAACGGGGGCCGGGATGTCCAGCGGCCCGGCGAGCGAATCCGCCCACTTCTGCAGCGGGGCCGGACCACCGCCTCCGCCCGCCGCGCCCTGCGCCGGTTCCTGCGCTTGCACCGGAGCGCTCGCCTGCAGCACCGACGGACCGCTGACGGTCTGGGTGGGCACCGGCGCGGTGAGCGCGGCCTGCGCCGGAACGGGAGCGGGCTGGTCGCGTCCGGCGACCAGCCAGCCCGCGGTGGCGAGGCCGGCGACCAGCGGCAACGCCACGAGCCCGCGATACAGCGCGCCGCGAGCCCAAGCGGGCTTCGGCGGCGCGTCGGCGGTGGGGGTCTCCGGCGTCACGGCGTCCAATCTAGAAGAGCGCACCTCTGGGTAACGAGCGAACGGCTTGCACGTTAGGGGGACTCTCATATTGTGGGCACATGGCTGAACTCGACGCGGCGCGGCTGCGGGACGGACTCGGCGGCCGCTACGCCCGCCTCGACGTCGTGGAGACGACCGGTTCCACCAACGCTGACCTGCGGGAAGCGCTCGTCGCGGGAGCGGCGGACCGGACCGTTTTGCTGGCCGAACACCAGACGGCAGGGGTCGGACGGCGGGCTCGTTCGTGGAGTTCGCCGAAGGGCGCCGGGCTGTACCTGAGCATCGCGCTGCGCCCGGCGGGCGTGCCGTTCTCCGCGCTCGGTTCACTGTCCGTGGTCGCTGGGCTCGCGGTGCACGCGCTCGCCACCGATCTGGGCGTCGACGTCGCCCTCAAATGGCCTAACGACGTGCTCGCCGGGCCGGACCGGGCCAAGTGCGCGGGCATCCTCGCCGAGGCCGTCGGCGCCGACGACGCGGCCGTGGTGCTCGGCATCGGGCTGAACGTCCTGCCGCTCGGCGACGACGTCCCGGCCGGTCCGGGCGGTCTTCCCGCGACCTCGCTCGCCGAGCAGGGCGCGACCACCACCGACCGCACCGAGATCGCGCTCGGCCTGCTGACCAGGTTCGACGACCTCGAACGCCGCTGGCGGACGGCGGGCGGCGACCTCACCGAGGCCGGTCTGCTCGGCGACTACCGCGCCCGCTGCGCGACGCTCGGCCAGGACGTCCAGGTGCAGCTTCCGGACGGGTCGACGCTCACCGGCCGCGCCGCGGACCTGGACGCGTCCGGCCAGTTGCAGGTCGACGTCCCCGACGGACGGCGGCTCACCGTCTTCGCCGGTGATGTGGTGCACGTCCGCCCTGCTTGACCGGAACGGGCGCGCCCGCGCGAGGCCCGCGCCGGTACGGTGGATCCACCACATCGGCACACATTCGCAGGGGAGCGCCCGCCGTGGCCTATCCGGACGATTTGCTCAGCCAGAACGAACGCGTGGTGGTGCACAGCCACCCGCATTTCAAGATGCTGATCTTCCCGTTCCTGGCGTTCGTGATCACCGTCGGCGCCGCGGTGTGGCTGCTCGTGGTCACGCGGGACCTCGCCGGTCCGTGGAACAACGTGTCGATGATCGCGATCGCGGTGGTGGCGCTCGTCCTGGTGGTGTGGCTGTTCCTCGCGCCGCTCGTCCGCTGGCGCACGACGCACTTCATCGTGACGACCGACCGGCTGATCGCGCGCGAGGGCGTGCTCAAGCGCACCGGCATCGACATCCCGCTGTCGCGGATCAACAGCGTGCAGTTCGAGCACGGCCTGCTCGACCGGATCTTCGGCTGCGGCACGCTCATCATCGAATCGGCCTCGGACGAGCCGCTGCGCTTCGATGACATTCCCCACGTCGAGCACGTGCACACGGTCATTTACCGCGAAGTCAACGACAATCCCTACGACGACTACCACGGCGCGCCCGGTCCGCAGGACACCGAACCTCTGCCCCCGCGCGGCCGGGAACCGCGCGGAAGGAGACGCTGACGTGGGTGCTCGAGAGGTCGGCCTGCCGGAACGGGTCCCCGCGGGCGGGTTGCCGCCGCGGGTCGAGATCTGGGAGGTCGGGGCGCGCGACGGGCTGCAGAACGAGAGCTCGGTCGTGCCGGTCGAGGTCAAGCTCGAATTCCTGGACCGGCTCGCCGGCGCCGGGCTGACCACCCTCGAGGCGACCAGCTTCGTGCACCCGAAGTGGGTGCCGCAGCTCGCCGACGCCGAACAGCTGCTCGCCGGGCTCGACCGCCACGACGGCGTCCGCTACCCGGTGCTGGTCCCGAACGACCGCGGCCTCAACCGCGCGCTCGACGCGGGCGTCGACCACATCGCGATCTTCGCCAGCGCGACCGAGACCTTCGCCCAGCGCAACCTGAATTCGACCTTCGACGACCAGTTCGGCATGTTCGAACCGGTCGTCACGCGGGCCCGCAAGGAGGGCCTCGAAGTCCGCGGTTACCTGTCGATGTGCTTCGGCGACCCGTGGGAGGGCGTGGTCGACGTGGAGCAGGTCGTGCGCGCGGGCAAGCGGCTGCTCGACTTCGGCTGCTCGCAGCTTTCGCTCGGCGACACCATCGGCGTCGCGACCACGAACCAGGTCACCCGGCTGATCGAGGCGTTCGGGGACACCTCGGCACTCGCCGTGCACTTCCACGACACCTACGGCCAGGCGCTGGCCAACACCGAGGCCGCGCTCCGCGCCGGTGTGTCCACTGTGGACTCGTCGGCCGGCGGCCTCGGCGGCTGCCCGTACGCCGAGTCGGCGACCGGCAACCTGGCGACCGAGGATCTGGTCTGGCTGCTGGAAGGGCTGGGTGTGGAGCACGGCGTCGATCTCGGCAAGCTGGTGGAGACCAGCGTGTGGATGGCAGGGCAGCTCGGCCGTCCGTCGCCGTCGCGGGTCGTGAACGCGCTTGCCGGATAGCGCTCCCGAATTCGTTCCGCTCAGCGCGGAGACATGGCCGTTGTTCGAGCGGCTCTTCGGCCCCGGCGGGGTACAGGGCGGCTGCTGGTGCACGTTCTTCCGGCTCAGCGGTCCGGACTACAAGGCCGCCGGTCGCGACGGTCGCAAGGAGCATGTCCGAGGCGAGGCCCAGGACGGGAAACCGTTGGGGCTCTTGGGCATCGTCGACGGCGAGCCGCTGGGCTGGGTGGCCGTGTCGCCGCGGAAGGACAATCCGCGGCTGGCGCGGTCGCGCGTGATGGCGTCGGACGAACCCGGCGCGGTCTGGTCGGTGACCTGCTTCTACATCCACCGTCGTGGCCGCCGTCGCGGGCTGGCGTCGGCGTTGCTGCGGGCTGCCGTGGACTACGCCGCCGAACAGGGCGCGGAAACTGTCGAGGGGTATCCGGTGGAGGTCGGCCCTCGGTCGACCTCCTCGGACCTCTATCACGGCACTGCCGGCATGTTCGCCGACGCGGGGTTCGAGGTGGTCGAGAAGCGCGGCGCGGCCCGCGCGTTGGTGCGGCGGCGCATCGCGATCGCCCGATAAGGTGGGCTTCCCGTTCGCCCGGAACCTCCTGGTGCGAGCGAGCGTCCGACCCGGTGCCGGCACGACCGAGAAGAGGGTGCCAGTGTCCGACCAGCCCGAACCGGCAGACACCGACGTCGCCACCGGCCCGGTGCGCGTGCCCGCCCAATACGGCGGGCTGCTGCACCGCGGCTTCGACGAGGTGCCCACCCCGCCTTCGGGCACCGGCGTGCTGCCCGCGCACAGCCGTCCGCCGGTCGGTTCTCCGCGCACCGACCGGGAAAGCGTGCTGGCGCTGTTCGCCGTCCACATGTTCCCGCTCGGGCATTTGCCGGTGGCGGCGGACCGTCCGGACCGGCAGTTGCCGCTGCCCGCGGACGCGGGCGCCGAGGGCGCGCGGCGTCCGTTGTTCGACCATCCGGAATCGGCGTTGCTGGACGACTCCGCGGTGCTCGGATACGTCAAGCAGGGCTTCCGGCGTTCGCCCGCGCCGCCGGTGGACCCGGAGCCGCCCGAGGCGGTCGTCGAAGGCTATGTCGCGCCGGAGGGTCCCGAGTGGGAGAGCCGGTTCGTGGTCGGCGCCGAGTACGTGTGGCCGCCCGCGGAGGGCGGCGTCGAAGAGCCGAATCCGGTGGTACTGCCGGAAAACACGCTGCTGGACCGTTTCGGCAGCGACCACGGCCGCGTGTTCGCGCCGGACGGCACGCCGTTCGCGGAACGCGCGCTGCCGCCCGCCGCGCTGCGGTCGGGCTACCGCCGGTATCGCGTGCTGAAGCCGATGCCGGTGTGGCAAACCACGTCGGCGGAGTGGTTCGACGGGCCAGGCGGCGGAATCCGCTACCGTGCGGTGCTCTCCGCGGACGAACTGGTCACGCTGGGATTCCTGGTCGACGTCACGCGGGAGGCACGATGAACACCCAGTCGATTCGCAAATGGCTGGACGTCATCGGAGTGCCCGGGGAAGTCGTGTCGATCGGCCGGGAAGCGGACAACACGTGGTGCCTGCTGCCGACCGCGGACGGCGGCTGGGAAGTGTTCTGGCGCGAGCAGGGCAACCGCTACGACTGGGCCGCGTTCACCTCCGAGCAGGTCGCCTGCCACTACCTCTTCGGCAGGCTGACCTGGTCACAGGTGGCGCGCGGCGCGGTCGGCGTGCTGCCCGGCGCTCACTGACGGCGGAGCACGGCCAGCGCTTCGTCGTGCAGGAGGCCGTTCGTGGACAGCGCTGAGCCGCCCTCGTAGGTCTCCGCACCGGAAAGATCGGTGAACCGCCCGCCCGCCTCGGTGACGATCACCTGCGCGGCGGCGACGTCCCACGGGTTCACGATGCACTCGGCCGCGACGTCCATCGCGCCTTCGGCGACGAGGCAGTGGCTCCAGAAATCACCGAACGCGCGGGACTCCCAGCACGCCTCGGTGAGCGCCAGGTACTTCTCGCGGGAGTGGTACTCGGTCCAGCTGTTCAAGTCCGTCGTGGACAGATAGGCGTCGCCGAGCGTCGCTACCTTCGACACCGACATGCGCCGTTCGCCCGCCGCGTCGCGCAGGTGCGCGCCCTCGCCGCGAGCCGCCCACCAGCGCCGGCCCAGCAACGGCGCGCTGATCATGCCGACCACCGGCGTGCCGTCCTCGACCAGCGCGATCAGCGTCGCCCACACCGGGAGTCCGCGCAGGAAGTTCTTGGTCCCGTCGATCGGGTCGATCACCCACGCCCGGCCCTCGCTGCCCGCCGAGCCGCCGCGTTCCTCGCCCGCGACCGTGTCGCCGGGCCGCTGCGCGGCGAGGATTTCGCGGATCGCGTCCTCGACCGCGGTGTCGGCGTCGGTCACCGGCGTGCGGTCCGGTTTCGCGGACACCGCGAGGTCGAGCGCACGGAAACGGGCAGTGGTCAGCGCGTCGGCGGCGTCCGCCAGCCGGGTGGCGAGAACGAGGTCATCCGAGTAGGCAGGCACGGTCACGATGGTTTCACGCCCGTTCGCCGTAAGGTTGGCCAGGTGAGCATGGTCCTACTTGCCGAAGACGATCCGGCCATCGCCGAGCCGCTGTCCCGCGCGCTGCACCGGGAGGGGTACGAGATCGAGGTCGTGACCGACGGCCCGGCGGTGCTGGCCGCGACCGCCGCGCACCGGGTCGACCTGCTCGTGCTCGATCTCGGGCTGCCCGGGATGGACGGGCTGGAGGTGTGCCGCAGACTGCGCGCGAGCGGCACCGAACTGCCGGTGCTGATGCTCACCGCGCGCACCGACGAGGTCGATTTCGTCGTCGGCCTCGACGCGGGCGCGGACGATTACGTGGCCAAGCCGTTCCGGCTGGCCGAACTGCTCGCGCGGATCCGCGCGCTGCTGCGCCGCCGGGTGCCGGAGGTGCTGGAGGCCGGCGGCGTCCGGATGGACCTCGGCGCGCGACTGGTCACTGTGGACTCGCACGAGGTGCAGCTGGCGAACAAGGAGTTCGAGCTGCTGCGCGTGCTGATGAGCCGGGCCGGGCAGGTCGTCAGCCGCGACGAGATCCTCGCCGAGGTGTGGAACGACCTCGAGTCCAAGACGTCGAAGACGCTCGACATGCACATGTCCTGGCTGCGCCGCAAACTCGCGGTCGCCGCCGACGAGGCGGCGGGCAGGCAGGCGAAGCCCGCGCACTCCGACGCCGAACGGCGCATCGCGACCGTGCGCGGCGTCGGGTTCCGGTTCAATGTCGAGTAGCCGCCGATGAGCATGCGCCGCCGGATCCTGCTGGCGATCCTCCTCGCCGTGCTGGTCACCGCGGCCGTGCTGGGCATCCCGCTCGGCGTCACCGCGTGGCGGCTGGTGGAGAACCTCAACCGGGAAAGCCTGGCCGAACGGGCGCGCAACATCGCCGCGACGGTCGACACGCAGGTCGCGAACGGCCAGGAGATCGACCTGGAGCAGTTCCGGGTCGGCGTTCCCGAGGGCGGCATGCTGATCGTGCGCGCCGAGGGCTTCAGCGAAAAACACCTCGGCGCGAACCCCGGTCCGGACCCCGTGGTCGAATCGGTGCCGACCGCGCGAAGCGGCACCGTGATGCTGGCGATCCCCAGCGGTCCGGTCCGCACGAAGCAGACGCAGGTGACGCTGCTGGTCGTGCTGCTGGTGGTCCTGTCGGTCGGCACCGGCACCGTGGTGGCGACAGTGACCGCGCGCCGCCTGGCGAAACCGCTCCGGCACGTCGCAGACCGCGCGTCCCGCCTGGGCGGCGGCGATTTCCGGCCGGATCCGAGCCGCTACCGCGTGGCCGAACTGGACATGGTCGCGGAAGCCCTGGACACGTCGGGGTCCGCCTTGGCACAGCTCGTGCAGCGGGAACGGCAGCTGGTCGGGGACGTCTCGCACCAGCTGCGCAGCCGGTTGACCGCGCTGCAGCTCCGGCTGGAGCCCTTGACCGGCCACGAGGACCCGGATGTCGTCGAGGAGTCCCGGGCCGCGCAGGAACAAGCCGACCGCCTGGCGCAGGCCCTGGACGAACTGCTTGCCGCCGCGCGCGCTGCCCGCGAGGTAGACGCCGAACCGGTCGATCTGCCGGTGGCGTTGCCCGCTGTCGCGGAGGAATGGCGTCAGCTGCTGCGCGTCGAGGGACGGAATTTGCGCCTGAAGGTCGCAGACGGCTTGATGGTGCGCGTGACTCCGGCGCGGCTGCGCGAGGTGATCGGCGTGCTGCTGGACAACGCCCTCCGCCACGGAGCGGGGACGGTCACGCTGTCCGCCCGCCGCGGCGACGCGGAAGGGACTGTGGTGATCGAAGTCGCGGACACCGGGTCCGGAGTGCCGGACGAAATCGCGCCGCACATTTTCGAACGCGGTTTTTCTGGTGGCGGTTCGACCGGTGTGGGTTTGGCTCTGGCCCGCGCACTGGTCGAGGCGGACGGCGGACGGCTGGAACTGTCGAATAAGCGTCCGGCGATTTTCAGCCTGTTCCTGAAGGTGCCGCGCCCGGACGAGGTAGGCGAATTGCGGTGGCCTGCGGAGCCGGTTCCTCGCTGAGGATCCGAACGGCTTCCCGCAGGTCAGCCGCGATCCGGTGCGGTGGCTGACCTTGCGGCCACGTGCGGTGGTGGCTGATCCAGAGTGTGCGCAGTCCGGCGTTACGCCCGCCCGCGATGTCCAGATCAGGGCTGTCACCGATGACCCAATCGTCGGGGGTCAGCATGGTTCCGCAGTTTTGCGCGGCGAGCTGGAAGATGCGCGGATCGGGCTTGCGCAGGCCGACGGCACCGGAAATGCAATAACCGTCGACTGTGTTGGCGAGGCCGGTTCGGTGGAGTTTCGCCAGCTGGTTGTCCTGCATACCGTTGGTGACAATGCCGATTCGCCATCCCGCGGCGCGCAGGGTGCCGAGATCGTCCAGCACGCCGGGGTAGAGCTGCACCAATTGCGGAATCCTCGCGCGGTAACTCGCCCACAGTTGGTCAGCGGGTTCGACCAGATCGAACCGCTGCCGGACCTCCGCGAAGAACCGGTCCATCGGCCCGCCGCCCCGCGCTGAGATCAGCCAGGCTGCCGCGTCCCCGGGAAGCCGGTGCTGGGAGGCGAATTCCGCCGCCCAGCGGGAAAACGCGCCGCTGAGATCGGTCAGCGTGTCGTCCAGATCGACCAGCGCCAGCCGGGTCACCGGGGAAGCCGGGTGACCCCGTCCTTCCGCCGTTCCCCGAGCTCGTCCGGGAACACCCACTTCTTGAAGCCCCAGAACCGGAACACCATCGCCAGCAGCATGCCGATGATCGACCCGCTCGCGAAGTCCGCGACCTCCTGCACGAACCGCGACACGTGCGGCACTTCCAGGTGCAGCCAGTAGCGCGAGATCAGCAGCGGAATCAGGTTCACCACCACCGCGACCCCGCTGATCACGAAGAACAGCGTGGCCTCGTGGGCGCGTTCGCGGCCGCCGCGGGTGCGGAACGACCATTCGCGGTTGAGCACGTACGACACGATCGTCGCGACGATGATCGCGATCGCCTTCGCCGTGGTCGGTTTCGACTCCAGCACGCTGAGCTTCAGCAGGTACCAGACGCCGTTGTCGACCAGGAAGGTCGTGCCGCCCACGATCGCGAACTTCAGCAGCTCCCGGTGCCTCACGAGCACGGAGCGCAACGGCTCGGGCGTGCGGGCGAGCACGGTTTCGACGACGGTCACGTAACGCAGTCTAGAGAATTCGAGGTCACGGCAGGTCTCAGGCGGCCTTACGGTCCGGAATATCCGGATTGTCATTCCGCGCTGGTTCCGTCCGGGCGCCCTCCGTAGGGAACACCCACTTCTTGAAGGCCCACCAGCGGAACAGCGTCCCGAGCAGAGTGCCGATGATCATCCCGCTGACGAAGTCGGCCGTCTCCTGCCCGACCAGGCTCACGTGCGGCACCTGCAACTGCAGCACATAGCGCGAAACCCACTGCGGCAACGCGTTCAGCGCCAGCGCGACCCCGCTGAGCAGAAAGAACAGCGCCGCCTCGTGGGAACGTTCACGGCCGCCGCGGGTGCGGAACGACCATTCGCGATTCGCGACGTAGGAGAAGATCGTGGCGATCAGCACACCGACGATCAGCGCCGTGACCGGATGGGTCCGCAGCACGGTGAACTTCAAGGCGTACGTGATCGTCATCGTGATGACGAAGCTCGTCCCGCCGACCAGGGCGAAGCGGACCAGTTCACGGTGCTTCGCCAGGAGTTCGCGCACCTCGTGGACGCTACTCCGTGACCCAGCCGAAGAACCCCCGGGGCTCGACCGACGGCGGACGTTTGCCGTGGTTATCGGGTTTGCCCGGCTTGCTGTCCGAACCGGGGTTCGGCGGCGCGCTCGTGGTGGCGGCCGGGCTGCTCGACGTCGGGTCCGGGGTCTCGTCGTCAGGCGATGTCGAGGTCGGCAGGGTGGTGCTCGGCTTCGGGTGCTTGGACGAGTTCGGCGGGTGGCTCTTCGAGGTCGGGATCGGCAGCGTCGGCACCGACGTGGACGACATCGGCCCGAGCGTCGGGTCGTGGCACATGTTCCACCAGCAGCCGAGCTCCACCGCGACCGGTTGCGCCGAGGCGCTGCCGAGCGAGGCGTTCACGGTGACGGTGAGCGGGCCGTCGAACGGCTTGCGGTTCACGAGCACCCACAGCGACGCCTGCTCGCCGGGAGCCAGCGGTTTGGCGCTGGTGCAGCTCGTGCTCGAAGCGCCGGACGTGCACTTGAACTGCTTGAAGCTGACCTGCCCCTCGACGCGGTGGTCAAAGGTGATGGTCACGGGTTTCGTGCTCTCCCCGGTGTTCTGCACCTCAGCGTCGATGAGCGGCTGCAGCCGCCACATCCCTCCGATTGCCTTGGCCGACAGCGACAGAGCGTCCTTCGGGGCCTTGACCTTCACCTGCACGGTGACGTTGACGTTGACCGAAGCACCCGCAGTGACCGAACCGGTCACCTCGCCGCCCTTCGCGCTGTCGTCCGCCTGCAACCGGAACATCAGCACCGCCGATTGCCCAGGCTGCAATCCGCTGCCGGTCTTGCAGGTGACCGTGCCTTCTCCACCCGGGCACGCGACCTGCATCGGCCCCGACTGCGCGGCCGCCTCGCTGGAATACGCACCAGCCGCGCCGCCGCCGTTCGCCTGAACGGCCCGGACACCAGGCGGCAGGTTGAGCGTCGCCTGGACCGGTTCGGACACGGAACCGCCGTTGTTGCGCACGGTGATCGGCAGCGCGACCGGTCCGCCGCCCGGCTGGAGTTCGACTCCGCTCGGCGGCATGGACGCGGACAGCTGCGGCGGCGCGGCAGGCGGGTTCTGGGCAGGCGGCTGCGCCGGCGGGGCGGCCGGGGGCGCCGCGGGCGGCGGCACAGCCGGAGGCGCGGGCTGGGCAGGCGGCGGGGCCGGGGGAGCGGGCGGCGCGGCCGGCGGAGGTGCGGGAGCGGGCTTCGGCGCGGGTGCCGGCGCGGCGGCCGGCGGCGCGGGGGCCTGCTGAGCAGTCGGAATGGTCTGCGTCCCGCCGCCCGCGGCCAGCGCGACCGCGACGGCGGCCACCATCGCGGCCCCGGACATGGCGACCCCGGCGAACTGCCGCGGCGCGGACGCGGCAGCCGCCGCACCCGCCTTGGCCCCGCCCGCTGCGGCGGCTCCGGCACCGACAGCGGCGGCACCGGCGGTAGCCGCGCTCGCCTTGGCCGCACCGATCGTCGCCAGGTAGCCAAGAGCGGCGCCGCCCAGGACGATCGGGGCGATGATCGCGCGCAGGCTGCCGTTGACGTCGGCCAGTTCGGCCGCCAGCACCCGGCACTGCTCGCATTCGTCCAGGTGGTTCTCGACCTGCGAGCGCTCGCGCTTCGAAAGTCCGTCGCGTGTCCAAGCACCGAGCCGCTCGGCGGTCGCGCGGCAGCGGTCCGCACCGGTTTCCTGCAGGTGGACTTGCAGATACGCCTGGCGAAGCCCTTCCCGGGCGCGGTACGCGAGCGCGGACACGCCGTTCGCGGTCAGCCCGAGCAGCGGCGCGACTTCAGCCGGGCTCTGCTGCTCGATTTCGGTGTGCCACAGGACTGCCTGCCAGCGTTCCGGAAGTCGCGCGAAGGCCTTCGCGGCCATCGTGCGCTCGAGGCCCGCGACGGCGGTGTCGGAGAACTGCACGGTGAGCGCCTCGCCGGCGGCACCGCCGACGTCGCTCATGTCCTCGTTGAGGTCGATCCGGCGGTCACGGCGCGTCTTGTCGTACGCGGTGTGACGCAGCGCAGTAAGCAAGTACGCACGGAAGGCGCTGTCCGGGCCCTTCCCGCCACGCAGCGTGTCCAAAACCTTCGAGAACGCCTCCGACACGAGGTCGTCGGCCTCCGAGCTGGACCGTGCGAGCTGGCGGGCGAGGTTGTGCGCGGCACCGCTGTGCCGCTCGTAGAGCGGACCGTAGGACGCGATCTTTCCCGCGCGCACCTCTGCGATCAGCTCGGCGTCACTCTTACCGGAGAGATCGGCGGGAACGGTGGACACGGGGCTCCTTCGATGCTCCACGCGCGGCGGACTCCACGCGCCTTGCTCCTTACAACGCACACCAAGTGTGACGGATGCGGCGACACTCGTCACGCCGTGGTCCGGCAGATGCCTCAGTAGGCGCAGCAAGTTCACCTCCTCGTCTGGTGATTACGCGAAAAAGATCGGGGAAAACGCGTCACGAGGGGAGTACCGCCGCGTCCCCTCCGTGATTGGGGAACAAGATCGACAGGTACCGGAAGGAGCTGGGGGTTCGGTGGACGTACCGGCGACCGGGGCGCGGTTCGGCTCCGCAGGCGACTCGTCGGGGGACGAGACGCGTGCGCGGTTCGAGCGGGACCGCCATTTGCGGGCATTGCGAGCTCGCTGGCGAACAGCCAGCCTCGCCGCCGGCTGGCGTTTCCCGAGCGATTGGGCACTGCCCGAAGTGGACGCGGTGTGCGCGGCCGTCGTCCGGCACGGTTCGACGGGCGCGGAGAACGCGCTGGCCGGACTCGGCAGGGCGCGGGCAGCGGCGGGAGCGGGGCTGTCGGAAACGCTGTCCGACCTGGCCGCTTTGCACGCGGTGCTCGCCGATCCGGACGCCGTCGACGGATTCGTCGCGCCGGATGTCGACGCCACCCCCGCCCGGCTGCTCCGTGTCACGGCGCTGGCCTGGGCAGACGTCGCGACCGACCAGCTCGTGCACACCGAGGTCACCGACCCGCTCACCGGCCTGCCGTCCGCGGCGTACCTGCGGACCCGGCTCGGCGAGATCTACCGAGGCGGGGTCAACGAGGCGAATGTGCTGCTCACCGTGTCGCTGGACTTGACGTCAGTGTCCGGCTGGCCGCGCTTGACCGCCATGATCCTTGCTGCGGACGCGGTCAAAGCCGTGTTCGACACCGGCGAGTGCTACGCGACGATCGGCCCGTCCGCGGTCGCGGTGCTGGCCGAACGCAACGAACGCCTGGCCACGCGCGGGGTCGCGCTGCGAAGGGCGCTCAACGAACGCCTTTCGGTGGACCCGCAACTGCGCGACGTCGCCCGTCCGCTCGTGTCCGCTGTCCGGTTGCCGGGGACGCACGACCGGGCGTGCGAGCTGCTGACGGAATTGGCGCACAGCTGAGCCCCGGTCCCCCTTCCCGACCAGCATTCCCGCACTCGTGCTTTCCTGGTGTGGTGACCAGGACCGTACCCTCCGCTGCTGACGGCGAAGCTCCGGTGAATCGATCCGGGCAACCCCGGCTGGCTCTGCGCCGATCTCTGGCACGGCTGTCCGTGCGCCCCCGGTCGATGCTCATCCTCGCCGTGTTCCCGCTGCTGGCGATCGCGGTCGGGTTCTGGGGCTGGACGCACGACTGGAACCTCGGCGTGGACAGCGCGGTCTACCGGGCAGGCGCGCTGCAGCTGCTGCGCGGCGACAACCTCTACGACGCGAACACGCTGCCCACCGAACCGGGCTGGGCGCTGCTCCCGTTCACCTACCCGCCGACCGCGGCGCTGCTGTTCGCGCCGCTCGCGGTCGTGCCAGTGCAGGTGGCCTGGGGTTTCCTCACAGTGGCGTCGCTGGCCGCGCTAGCCCTGTCGATCCGGATCGCGATCGGCGCACTGCCCCGCCCGGCCGCCGACGGTCCTCGCTGGTGGGCCTCGCCCGCCCGGTCGACCATCGTGTTCTTCCTGGTCTTCCTCGGTTTCGAACCGGTGTGGCGGACGATCTTCCTCGGTCAGATCAACCTGATCCTGATGGCGATGGTCCTGCTGGACATGCTCGTCATCGGCGCCCGCGGCAGCCGTTGGGGCGGGGTGCTGGTGGGCCTCGCGGCGGCGATCAAGCTGACCCCCATCGTGTTCCTCGGCCACCTGCTGGTCACCGGCCGCTGGAAAGACGCCCTGCGCGGGTTGGCGACCTTCGTCGGCATGCAGGCGCTGCTGTTCCTGATCAACCCGCACGATTCGTGGAAATACTGGACCAAAACGCTCCCCGACACCGGCCGGATCGGCCCGGTGCACTGGGCGGGCAACCAGTCGCTGAACGCCCTGATGAACCGCGCCACGGACCTGGCCCCGTGGGCCTCGACCGCAGCGACCGCGATCGGCCTGGTGCTCGCCATTCCGGCCCTGTGGCTGATGTTCCGCTTCCACCGGCGCGGCCAAGCGCTTGCTGCGCTGCTAGTCACCGCGTTCTGGATCCTGCTGATCTCGCCGATTTCCTGGTCGCACCACTGGGTCTGGGTTGCGCCGCTCGTCGTGCTCCTGGTGTCCAGACTGCCGAAAACCACCCCGGCGACCGCCTGGAAACGGTGGCTGGGCACGTTCCTAGTGGCGTTCGTCTTCGTCAGCTGCGTGCTGCTGATCTTGCCAAACGGCCGAAATGTCGAGCTGCATTGGAAGGTGTGGCAGAACATCCTCGGCGACGCTTACATCCTCACGCCGGTCGTGCTGGCCATCGCCCTGGCCGTGCGGTGGGGCCTGCAGCGGCGAGCTCGCAACCGTATTGGTTCTTCTTAGCCCTTTTGCCCTGTTCAGGGTCTTGCCGACCGTTTTTGTCGGTGGCGACGGTTACTGTCTGAATCGCGGTCGTTACGTGGCCGTCCGGAGCCCTGGCTCGCGGACGGGCACGGCCCTCGTTCTGCTCCCGCGTTAAGCGGACAGATCAACCGAATAGTGAGCCCTAGTCAGTTCTCCGAGCCACCGTAGAAGTCGCCCAGCGCGGTGCGGGTGTACTGAATGAGCAACTCGGCGTGCGCGAAGTCGTCCGGAAGACATTCGCGCGCGGCGGTGAGCAACTCGTCAAACCGGAACGGCGGGGAGACGGTCTTGGCAAGCGGGTGCCGTTCGCGGAGCTGCTTCATCAACTCGGCGAGGTAAATCACGGCCGAGTTGGAGTCGGTAGTCCAGAGCCAGACGAGGACGTCGCCGAACCCGGCGGGAAAGGCCAACGGCCGGGACGCGCCGGTGAGCATCCCAGTGGCCACTCCGGGGAGGCTGGCTTGGCGAAGCGCGTAAAGAACCGGCCGCGGGAGGGTGACAGAGTCCATCCAGCCATCCTGCTGCAGCGGGCCGCTCCGGGGTGGGCTTTGACGCGCGGGTGTCGCCTGCTTGCGGGCTGGGTGCTTGGTGGTTGCTTCCGTCAGCTCGCTCCGGCTGGTGCTTGGTCAGACGGGTTCTCTGGGGTGCGCCGGAGCTGGTGCCCGCTGCCGGGTCGAGGCATGGCCGGTGCGCGCTGGAGCCGGTTATCGCCACGGCCGGTACTTCGCCGCAGGCGGTACGCCGCCATCGCCAGTTCCCGTCGCAGTCGATAACTCACCAAGGCCGGTTTCCGCCGCAATCGGTTCCTGGTTTCAGCCAGCGAACCCTCGCTGTCCCGGCCCGCCCGCACCCCGTCCGCGTTCGCCTTTGCCCTTCCTGCTCCCAGCCGGTTTCCGGCGTCAAACCGCGCCGCTCGCCGTATCGGCCCGCCCGCACCCCGCCTGCAGCCGCCCTGGCCTGCCTGCGCCAGCCGGTTCCCGCCGCCTGTCCGCGAACCCTCGCCGTCTCGGCCCAACCGAAGCCGCGTGCGGTCGCCTTCACCCTCCCGCCGCAGTCGTTTTCCGGCGTCAAACCGCAACCCCTCCCGGCCAACCGCACCCCGCCCTCTGCTGCCTTGGCCTTCTTGCCGCAGCCGGTTCCCGCCACCGGCCCGCGCCCCCGCAGCCACGGCCTAACTGCACCCTGCCCGCTGCTGCCTTCGCCTTCCCGCCACAAACCCGCATCGCTCGCCGTCGCGGCCCAACCGCACTCCACCTGCTGCCGCCTTGGCCAGCCAGCCGCAGCCAGTTCCCGCCGCCAGCCCATAACCCCCGCCGCCCCGGCCTAGCCGCCCGCCGCCTTGGCTGCCCGCGGGAGCCGGTTCCCGCAACCCTCCCGCCGTCCCGGCCCAACTGGCCGCAGCCTTGGCCCGCTCGCCGCAGCCAGTTCCCGCCGCGAACCCGCACCCCCGCCGCCCGAGCCCAACCACACCCCACCCGCAACCCCCTCCGCCGCAGGTCGCCCGTGGTCCGCCACTTCTCGCCCAGTAACCTGGGCTGCGTTATGGACAAACGAACCGGTCTTCCCATCGTCGGCATGGTGGGCGGCGGGCAGCTCGCCCGCATGACGCAGCAGGCGGCGATTTCCCTCGGCCAGTCGCTGAAGGTGCTGGCGGCCGACGAGGGCGACGCGGCGGCCCTCGTCGCGAGCGACGTCGTCATCGGCCACCACACCGACCTCGACGCGCTCGTCGACTTCGCCCGCCAGGTCGACGTGGTCACCTTCGACCACGAGCACGTGCCCGGCGAGCACCTGCTCACCCTCGCCACCGAGGGCTTCGTCGTGCGCCCCGCGCCGACCGCGCTCGGGTTCGCGCAGAACAAGCTCGTGATGCGCGAAATGATGGCCGGCCTGGGCGTGCCGGGCCCCGCCTTCGCCGAAGTGTCCACTGTGGACGATGTGGTCGCGTTCGGCGGCGAGCACAGCTGGCCGGTGGTGCTGAAGGCGTCGCGCGGCGGGTACGACGGCCGGGGCGTCTGGATGCTCGACACCGCACAGCAGGCCCGCGAGACCGTTCCCGAACTCCTCGAGGCCGGCACCGAGCTGCTGGTCGAGGAAAAGGTCGCGATGAAGCGCGAGCTGTCCGCGCTGGTCGCGCGTTCCCCGTTCGGCCAGGGAGCGGCGTACCCGGTCGTCGAGACCGTACAGACGAACGGCATCAACACCGAGGTCCTCGCCCCGGCACCGGGGCTGTCCGAGTCGCGCGTGCACGAGGCGCAGGAGCTGGCCCTGCGCATCGCGTCGACGCTCGACGTCACCGGGCTGCTCGCGGTCGAGCTGTTCGAGACCGAGACCGGCCTGCTGGTCAACGAGCTGGCGATGCGCCCGCACAACTCCGGCCACTGGACCATGGACGGTTCGCGCACGTCGCAGTTCGAGCAGCATCTGCGCGGCGTCCTGGACTACCCGCTCGGCCGCACCGACCTGATCGCGCCGGCGTGCGTGATGGCGAACGTGCTCGGCGCGGACGTCTCGCCGCAGATGAGCCCCGACGAGCGCGTGCACCACCTGTTCGCGCGCTTCCCCGAGGTGAAAATCCACCTCTACGGCAAGCAGGACCGGCCCGGCCGCAAGCTCGGGCACGTCAACTTCATCGGCGACCGCATGGACGACCTGCGCAATCGCGCGCTGCTGTCCGCGCACTGGCTGTCCCACGCCGTCTGGCTCGACGGCTACGAGATCCACTGAAGGGGAACACAATGGCGCCGCAGGTGGGCGTGATCATGGGCAGCGACTCCGACTGGCCGGTGATGGAGGCCGCGGGACAAGCGCTGGACGAGTTCGGCGTCGAGTACGAGGTCGGCGTCTACTCGGCGCACCGCACCCCGCAGCGGATGCTGGACTACGCGAAGTCCGCGGCCGACCGGGGCATCCGCGTGATCATCGCGGGTGCGGGCGGTGCCGCGCACCTGCCGGGCATGGTCGCGTCGGCGACCGTGCTGCCGGTGATCGGCGTACCGGTTCCGCTGAAGTACCTGGACGGCATGGACTCGCTGCTGTCGATCGTGCAGATGCCCGCCGGCATCCCTGTCGCGACGGTGTCCGTCGGCGGGGCGCGCAACGCCGGTCTCCTCGCGGTCCGGATCCTCGCCGCCGCTGACCTGCAGTTGCAGGCGAAGCTGACGCAGTTCCAGGAGGACCTGGAGCAGCTCGTCTTGGACAAGGACGCCAAGCTCCGCGAAAAAGCGGGCAAGTAAGTCCGGGCACGCGGATGCCGGTCCAGAACCGGCATCCGCGCACTCCCGCAGACTCAGGCCGGGTCTGGCAGCTGCTTGCGCAGTTCGCGCTTCAGCACCTTGCCCGCCGCCGACACCGGGATCTCCGCCACGAAGTGCAGTTCCCGCAGGCGTTTGTACGGCAGCACCTTCTCGTTCACCGCCGCCATCAGCTGCTCGGCGTCCACTGAGGAGTCCGGCTTCCGCACCACGAACGCCACCGGCAGTTCGCCGACCTCCGGACTCGGCCGTCCGACCACCGCCGCGGACAGCACGCCCGGCGACGCGCTCAGCAGTTCCTCTAGCTCGCGCGGAAAGACGTTGTATCCCTTGTACAGCAGCATGTCCTTCTTGCGGTCCACAATGGACAGGTAGCCGTCCTCGTCGAGGACCCCGATGTCGCCGGTGTGCAGCCATCCGTCGACCAGCGCGGCAGCGGTCTCTTCCGGACGGTTCCGGTACCCGCGCATCACCTGCGGCCCGCGCAAGCACACCTCGCCCTCCTGCCCAGGTGGCAACGGCTCCTCGCTGCCGTCCGCGACGAGCTTGACCTCGGTGTCGAAGATCGGCCTGCCGACCGACCCCACCTTGCGCACGCCGGACCGGTAACTCGGCGAGATCACCGCACCCATCGTCACCTCGGTCAGCCCGTAGCCCTCCGCGATCACGACGTCAGGGAACCGCTGATGCAGCGCGCGGATCATCTCGTGGCTCATCGGCGCCGCACCGGAGCCGATGTTGCGCACCGACGACAGGTCAGCAGTGTGGAACGCAGGCGTGGCCAGCAGGGCCGCGAACAGCGCGGGCGCGCCACCGATCGTCGTGACCTGCAGCCTTTCCGCGTCCGCGACGTACGCGGCCGGGTCGAACCGGGCGTGCAGCACCGTCGTACCGCCGCCCATCAACGGCCCGTTGAGCCCCGCGATCACGCCCATCGCGTGGAACCACGGCGTCAGGTTGATGCCGGTGCCGGTGCCAAGCCGGGTCGGCCATTCGTCCGGGCTGCCGATCTGGTCGATCGTCACGTCGCCGTTCGCGTCGAGCGCCGGTACCGACCCGGTCGACCAGCAAGTGTGCTGCAGCGTATTCGTGACGACGTTGCGATGCGTGAGCTCAACGCCCTTGGACCGCCCGGTCGTGCCACCCGTGTAGGCGAGATGGGCGAGGTCGTGGTCCACGTCGATCGGCACGTCAGGCCTGGTTGCGGGCTGATTAGCGAAGAACTCGCGGAACTCGACGCTCCCCTCGCCGAGCTCGCCGGTCGGCGCGACGACGATCGTGTGCCGTGCCGGAATCCGGTCGGCGACCGCCGCGAGCGTGCCCGAGACCGGCCCGAACGTCACGACCGCGGCGGCCCCGCAGTCAGTGAGCTGGAAGGCGAGGTCGTCCGGCGGGAGCAGCGGGTTCGTCGGACTGAATGTCGCCCCGGCCAGCAGGATGCCGTGGTAGGCGATCGGATACGCGAGACAGTTCGGCAGGTGCACGGCGACCACGTCGCCCCGCCCGATGCCGCGGGCGAGCAGTGCTTGCGCGAACTGGCAGGCGGCCTGCCAGGTCTGGGCGAACGTGAGCTGGTCGCCGTCCATGGCGAACGCGACCCGATCGCCGTAGCGCGTCGCGGCGCCGGCGAGTACCGAACCGATCGGCACCTCGGGGTAGTCAAGGGAAGCGGGCAATCCGGGCGGCGGGGTCGACGCAGTGGCAGCCATCGCTTGACCATACGAACGGTGAGGCCGAGGACACAAGAAGCGAGCTGCCGCGTTCGGAGTGAACGCGGGCTAACATCGAGGGACTTTCTCCCGTTTCGCTGCAGAAGAGGTGACTGAAGGTGGCCGAGGGCCTGTATCAGCTGGCCGAAGAGCACGAGGAACTGCGGGCCGCGGTCCGGGCTCTAGCCGAAAAGGAGATCGCGCCCTACGCGGCGGAGGTCGACGAGCAGGAGCGCTACCCGGTCGAGGCCAACGAAGCGCTGATCAAGGCGGGTTTCAACGCCGTCCACATCGGCGAGGAATACGACGGCCAGGGCGCCGACGCCATCGGCGCGTGCATCGTGATCGAGGAAGTCGCGCGCGTCGATGCGTCCGCGTCCCTGATCCCGGCGGTCAACAAACTGGGCACGCAGCCGATCATCCTGTCCGCTTCGGAGGATCTGAAGAAGCTGGTCCTGCCGTCGATCGCCTCGGGTGAAGCCTCAGCGTCGTACGCCCTGTCCGAACGAGAGGCCGGTTCGGACACCGCGTCCATGCGCACCCGCGCCCGCCTGGACGGCGATCACTGGGTCCTCAACGGAACCAAGTGCTGGATCACCAACGCCGGCGAATCGTCCTGGTACACGGTGATGGCCGTAACCGACCCGAACGCGGAAAAGAAGGCCAACGGCATTTCCGCATTCGTCGTGCACAAGGACGACCCGGGATTCTCGGTAGGCCCGAAGGAAAAGAAGCTGGGCATCAAGGGCTCGCCGACCCGCGAAATCTACTTCGAAAACTGCACCATCCCCGCGGACCGCATCATCGGAGAACCGGGCACCGGCCTGAAAACCGCCCTGCGCACCCTAGACCACACCCGCCCGACGATCGGCGCACAAGCCCTGGGAATCGCCCAAGGAGCCCTGGACGCCGCCGTCGCGTACGTCAAGGAACGCAAGCAGTTCGGCAAGGCAATCGCAGATTTCCAAGGAATCCAGTTCATGCTGGCCGACATGGGAACGAAAATCGAAGCCGCCCGCCACCTCGTGTACGCCTCCGCAGCCTCCTCCGAACGAGGCGACAAACGCGCTGGCTTCACGGCATCGGCAGCAAAGGCGTACGCATCCGACGTGGCAATGTCAGTGACGACGGACGCGGTGCAGCTGTTCGGCGGCGCAGGCTACACGCGTGACTTCCCGGTGGAACGGATGATGCGCGACGCGAAGATCACGCAGATTTATGAAGGCACGAACCAAATCCAAAAGGTCGTCATGGCGCGGGCCCTGCTGAAGGGCTGAGTTCTCGGCACTCCGTCGAAGAGCCCCACTGCCCGGATCGGGTGGTGGGGCTCTTTTCGTGTCCGAACCTGCCGTGACTTGGCTACTGTCTCGTCGGGGAGGCCGTGTCCGCAGGGGAGAGACTGTCGTACGAAGGTGCGGTTCGCAAGCTTGACCGCAGTTGCACCGATAAGTACACGGTCGATGTATCGGTTGGTCTAGGAGCCTCAAGGGTCGGCAGGCAGGATCCGTGTGATGCCGCAGCAACGGTCGCAGACATGGTTATCGCCAACCTGAAGCGGAAGGCGAGCACCTAACCGTGGCTTGCGTAGCTGGTGGCACGCAGCGGTTTGGGCTGCTCGGCGTAGCGCACAGTGGGGTGAGTTTGCCTGTTTCCGGCACCCCGGTGTGAGCAGTTGGTTACAGTGGCATCCGGAGGGGCCTCTGACTGGTTGCCTGGTCAAGAGGCGGTGCACGGGCACGGGAGGGGCAGGCATGGCTGAGGACGGCCTGGGGAAAGCGATAGAAACGACCGGGTGGCTGACCGGGCTGCCGATCACCGTCGTGGGCACTGCGATGAACGTCGCTCAGGGGGTGTCGGACGCTGCCGCGGTGGCATCTGCCACGAAGGCAGGTGCCGGATTCACCCTGAGTCCGGATGAGGCTCGTTCGCTCCTCGAGCGGGCGAAGAGGCTCAGGGAAAACGTGGCGAAGATGCAGGCGGATGCGCAAGCGCTGGCCAGGCTCACTCCGCCCTCGCCGGACCCGGGAAGCGTGGGATTCAACCAGCAGGCGGTCACCACTTTCTCAGCGGGCAGGGACTCGCTGAATGCCATGGACCAGTACATGGTGGAGTTGATTGGCCGCCTGGAGAAGGCATTGGGCATCGTCAGCGAATCGGACAGCCATGCAGCTGCGGACGTGAAGGCTGTCGGAGAGACCGAGCAGGGCAAGGGGCTACTTGGATGAGGATGCGGTTCTCGGTCTCGGTTGTCAGCGTCGCGACGGCTGTATTGCTGGCGGGGTGCTCCGGCGGTTCGACGCCAAGTACTTCTCCTGGCGCGACGAATGCTCCCCCGTCATCTTCCGCAGCGGGCAAGACGTTGCCGTATGCGGGTGCTCCGAAGGTGGAGCATCCATTGCCGGAGTCGGTGTTGTCCGTGCATCCGTGTGACGGTGCGCTTACTTCGGAGCAGGTGAACACTCTTCTCGGGAAGCCGACGCAGGGTGAACATGCCGACAACCCAGCACTCGGGGCAGAGTGTCATTGGTCGAACAAGGATGCCGGCTCATTGGCTACGGTGCTCTATACGACCAAGGTGGCAGATGGGTTAAGCGCGGTATATGCGAACACGAAGCCACAGTCGAAGTTATGGCGCCCGTTGTCCCCTATTCAAGGCCTTCCAGCTGTAGCTTCTTCGGTTTATCAGCAGCAGGCAGGGAAAAATTCTTTCTGTCAAGTGACTGTTGGTATTAGTGACCAGAAAACAATTGATGCATCAGTCACGATTGGCTATTCGCAGATCGGCAAGACGGATCCGTGTGATGCGGCGGCGGTCGTTGCGGACATGGTGGTCACCAATCTGAAGAAGAAGGCGGGGGAGTGACCGATGGGGTTCTTCGACTTCATCGGCGAGAGCGCCCAGTGGATTGGCGACCGGATCAGTGACGCGGATGACTGGGTCAACGATCGGCTCAAGGACGCTGGGAACTGGTTTTCCGACTTCTACCACGGGAACCTCGGTGATCAAGCTCTTCCGGCGCCGGCGATTGTGCAGCAGGTTCAGCAAGGGCCCGGAACGTCGTCGTGGGACAGTGGTAGTTCCATGGTTCAGAAGATGATCCAGGAGCACAACCAGAACAGCGACGACGCACAGCAGATCACCACCATGCTGGAATCTGTCTGGACCGGCGACGGTGCGGACGCGGCTCGGGCTCGGTTGAGGCCGTTGTCGGATGCTTCTTCTACTTCTGCGCAGGCGTACGTGGTCAATGGGCAGAAGTTGGTCGACACCACGCACGGCTATAACGACATGAAGATCGCGTTGCAGGCGATGCCTCCCACGCCTCCGCACAAGAATCTTTGGGACCAGGGGACTCCCTGGGACACTGATACCGAGAAGCAGATCAACGAGTACAACGCTGCTGCCAATCACAATGTCGAGCGGTATCAGAAGTACGCTGACCAGGCTAAGACCAATGGTCAGGGGTTGAATAGCAATTACGGTCAGGTTTCCGGGTTCGACGGGCAGAATCTCAAGATCGACTCCGGGGAAGATCGCGGCAAGGGCAAGACCGGGTCGCACGAGAAGGTCTATCGAAAAGGTGGGCAGGATTCTGGTGGGCCTGGGAGTGGGCCGGGGGCCAGTGGCGGGCTCGGGAGTGGGCCGTGGACCGTTGACGGGCCGGGAACCAGCGGGCCAGGGACCAGCGGGCCGGGAACCAGTGGGCCGGGAACCGGTGGGCTTGGGGGTAGTGGGTCTGGGGTTACTGGCGGACCCGGTGGGGTGTCGTACCCGCCGGGAGGTGTCACGGTGCCGCCGGGGTATCGGCCGGGGGAGGGTGATGGGACTTCGACGGCTGGGTGGACTCCGCCGTCGGTTGATCGGGGTGGTGGGTCGAGTTGGACTCCGTCGACGCCGACTTCCTGGGGCAATGGCACCGGCACCGGCACCGGCACCGGCAACAGTGGCGGTAGTACCTGGACGCCGGGCGGATTTGGGCCGTTCGGTGGAGCAGGCGAAACCGCGGGGCGCAGTGGCGGGATCGCGGCTCGGCTTGGCGGCGGTGCGGGCGCGGGCACAGGCGTAGGAGCCGGAGCCGGGGTCGGCGCGGGTGAGGAAGGTGCGGCCCGCAGTGGGGCTGCTGCGGCGGGCAAGGGCGCGGCTGGAGCCAAGGGCGCACCCGGGATGGGTGGCATGGCCGGCGCGGGAAAAGGCAAAGGCGAGGAAGACAAAGAACACCAACGCAAGTACGGAATCGACGACGACTCGGCCTTTTCGCTCGTTGACGAGAACGGCGAGCGGACCCTCGATCCCCGGACCGGGCTGCCTCCTACGCCTCCGACGATTGGTGGTTGAGGGGCTCGATGACGATCATCGACAGACCGCTGCGGATGCCGCGGTCGGTGTTTCTGGCGCTCTGGCACGAGGAAAACCTCGGGAAAGCACCGGTGGTGGTTGAGGACACCCCGATGTACCTCACCGAGGAGGGCGCGGCCGAGCGGGCGAAGCGGACGCGGGGGCTGCTCGAAGACCTTGGGGAGACGGCGGATGCGTTGCGCGGCACGCTCAAGCTGCTCGCGACGGCGCGGCATGAGGTGTACGGGTGGACTGACTTCGGCACCCATCAAGAGGACAACGGGGCGATTCTCGTCGCGGCGACCAAACCCGACGCCGTTCGGTTGATTACCGACTCGGAGTTCGTTCAGTTGGATCCGGTGTCGCCGGACGAGTTGGCGGCTTGTTTGGTCATGGCGATGCCGGAATGTCCGCCGGCATCCGTGCGGGCGATGCGGGTCAGCCGGGAGTACTACGACAACGGGGGAACGGACCCGCTGGCTGAGGAGGGTGGCGAGGCGGACGAGTTGCGGTATCTGATGCGGGCGCCGCGCGATGCGGTGCATCAGTTGCATGCCGCGGTCCGCGATGGGCGGGGCGAGCGGAGGTACAGCTCGCCGCTCTCGGTGCTTGATCTCAGTGGGCGCGGGCGGGTGTTGAGCTTCCAGACCACCAACGGTGGCGAGGCGCAGATTAGCGTCTACCCGGGAAATCGGGCCTCCTTGATCGATGCGGTGAACCGGGCACTCGTCAGTTTGCGATAAAAACTAGTAACCGCGTTTCCCTTTCTCGTGTTCCGCGTTAACCAAAGCGTCGGGTTCACAGAGAGGTGAAACGGAATGGGCGTACGCGCGTTCGGACGGGGCATGGTCCTCCTGGCAGCGGCGGTGGTCGCGCTCGGCGGGGGCACCGCGGTGGCAGCGACCGGGAAAGAACCGACCGGTCCGGTGCAGCCGAACATCATCGCCGCGGCGATCTACTCGGCCGGGCAGCCGACGATCGCGCCGCCGGGGGCCAACGACTGGAACTGCAAACCTTCCGCGGAGCATCCGAACCCGGTGCTGCTGTCCAACGGCACCACGGCCAACGCGTACGAGAACTGGGCGAACCTTTCCCAGCGGCTCGCCGATGAGGGGTACTGCGTGTTCGCGGGGAACTTCGGCGGGTCGCCGGGGGCGTTCCTGCAGACGGTGGGTCCGGTGGCGGGGACAGCCGGCCAGCTCGCGACCTTCGGGGACAAGATTCTCCAGGCCACGGGGGCCTCGAAGCTCGACGTCGTCGGGCATTCGCAGGGCGGGATGAACCCGCGCTACTGGATCAAGTACCTCGGCGGCGCGAGCAAGATCGGCAAGCTGATCGGGCTGTCTCCGTCCAACTACGGCACCAGCCTGTTCGGCCTGCTCACCGCGATCCAGGCGATCCCGCCCGCGCGCGATCTCGTCGGCGTGGCTTGTGCGGCTTGCAATGAGCAGTCGACCGGGTCGGCGTTCCTCAAGGACCTCAACGCGGGCGGCGACACGGTTCCGGGCGTCGACTACACCGTCATCCAGACCAGGTATGACGACGTTGTCACCCCGTACACCAACGCGTTCCTCAAGCCCGCGCCCAACGTGAAGAACCTCGTCCTCCAGGACGTCTGCGGGCTCGACTACACCGACCACCTCGGCATCACCTACGACCCGATCGCGCAGCGCGAGGTGCTCAACGCGCTCGACCCGCAGCACGCGAAAAAGCCCAACTGCGTGTTCGTGCCCCCGGTGATCAGCTGAGATACCCCCGCCCCGGGGTATAAACGCGAACACTTTCGCCGACCTGGTTGTGCGGACTCCGGCTCCGGTGTCACAGTCGGTGACATGTTCTGGCTGCTCCCCGACACCTGGACGCCGCACGACGAGGCCGAGCTGGTCGCCGGATGGCGGCTCTGGCTCGAGCTGAGCGACCGCGCGTGGCCCACCGCGTCGTGGGACGGCACCCCGTCCGGCGCGGTGGGTCCGTTGCGCGAACTGCTCGACGCGTGCGACGAAATCGAGAGCACGTGCCGGGAAACGGCCGAGCCGTCCGCGGAGTTCGCGGACATCGTTCAGCCGCTGGTGTTGTGCGCGAGCGCGGTCATCTGCCTCTGGTGGGACGACCACGCCCCGCTCGACTCCACCCGTGCGAAGGCGCTCCACGAGGACCTGCGCCGGTTTTCAGCCCTCGCGGAGCGCGTTCTCACGCTGTTGTCCGCCCACGGCGGCTGGACGGAACTCGACCTGGCCCGCCGCCACCCGGCTTGAGCCGGTACTCGGCGAAACTGGTGACCAACGTGCCCTCGCCTTGGGTGAGCGCGGGCAGTGCTTGTTCCAGTTCGTGCGCTGAGACGGCGGGGAGATGACCGTCCATAGTGCACCGATCTTCGGTAATCACTGGTTCGCCGGGGACGGCGCGTAGCTCGATTAGCTTGCGCAGTACGGCGCTGATAGCGGAAGCCGGAGCCTCCAGTTCGAACGCGTGGACTGGTTCGTACACACGGGTTCCGGCCTGTCGAAGCGCCTCCTGCAGTACCAACCGTGTCATGCCGCGGAAATCGCCGGCGGTGCTGGCTGGTGGGTAGAACGCGGTGTCGGTGAGGGTGACCACGCAGTCGATCACTTCCCGGCCGTGCAAACCCTCGTGCAGGACCTCGTGGACAGTGTCCTCAATGGCCGTGTGGAAGGAAAGCGGCAGCGAGCCTAGTTCGACTTCCAGCCGGTAGCCGGTACCGGAGCCGGGCGGGCCGGGTTCGACGCGGAGTCCGACGGTGGCCCAGAAGAACACTCGCTCGTCTGGGGCGGGACGGCGCACGCGATGTCCAGTCCCGTGTAGACGTTCGACCAGCAGCGGTCGCGACTCCTCGAATTCGGCGGCGATGCCGAACTCTTCGGCAAGGGTCGTCCGGATGACTTCCTTCTGCACCTCGCCGTACAGGCGGACGGTGATTTCCTGATCCTGTCGGCGGATGCTGATCAACGGGTCCTGTTCGGACAGTCGGGTCAGCGCGGTGTACAGCGCACTGGTCTGGTCTGGATCGACTGGATACACCAGCGTTTCCAGGCTCGGCGGGGCGAAGAACCGGTCCTGAGACAGGTCGGCGCTGTCGCCTAATCGGTCACCGATCCGGATCTCCGGCAAGCCCCAGACGCGTGCGACATCTCCGGCCAGCGCCTCGCCGGACACGGGCGTCGCGCCGTGCTCGAACACTCGTACTGCGGACGGGCGGCCGACGCCTTCCGCGCCCACGCGGCGGAAGGGTACCGGTCGGCGTGCTGCCAGGGTTCCGGAAAACATTCGCACGTAAGCGATTTTCTCGCCCGAGCGGCCGCGTTCGATTTTGAAGACCGTGGCGTCGAGCGGTCCGTCGCCGCGGCGTTCGCGAGATGGCAGCAGTTCGTAAACCCCGGCGATGAGGTCGGCGACGCCAGCGCCGGTAGCTGCGGAGCCGAAGAAGACTGGATACACCGAGGCAGTGGATACCTGGCGCACCAATGCTTTTCGGTAATCCACAGGAGACGCTGTACCGGCTACATAGGACTCAAGGAAGACGTCGTCTCCGGCGAGAGCGTCGGCGAGTCGTTCGTCGAAGGGCAGTGGCACTGGGTGGGCGTTAGCGGTGCCGAGTTCTTTTACCGTGCTCATTGCGACACATCGCGGGGAAAGCTTGGTACACAAGGATTCCAGCAGCGACGCTTCCCGCGCGCCGGTGCGGTCGATCTTGTTCACGAATACCAGCACCGGAATGCCGAGCCGGACGAGCGTGCGCATCAGCACGCGGGTCTGGGCTTGCACTCCTTCCACCGCGGACACCACGAGCACCGCGCCGTCGAGCACGCCGACGGCGCGTTCGACCTCCGCGATGAAATCGGGGTGGCCGGGGGTGTCCACGAGGCTGAGCCGGTGGCCAGGCGTGCTGACCGCCACGACGGCGGACTTGATGGTGATGCCGCGCCTGCGTTCGAGGTCGAGCGAATCGGTCTGGGTGTCGCCGTCGTCGACGCGACCGGCGTGGTCGATCACGCCGGTCTCGAACAGCAGACGTTCGGTGAGGCTGGTTTTACCTGCGTCGATGTGCGCCAGGATGCCGATGGTCAGTGTTTTCATGCGTGCGGAAGTCCTCAGCTGCGGGAGACAGGCCGAACTGGGGTCGATCGGACTGTCGGCGCATCGGGACTCCTCGCAGGTGGCGAACAACAGCGAACTACACGGCCGCGAGCAGCACACACCCGCGGTTATCGGCACGGTAGCGCCGGGCCGGGCGCGGTGTACAGCGAGTTTTCGGTGCCTGTCGGTTTCCTGTCGATCACTGGCTGACACCCCCGCGGCGGTGTTCAGTGCCCTACCGTGGGCCTGGTCAGTTGAATTTTCACCTATCGGGAGCTGTCTCCATGTTGACTCGAGTCAAGGACGTCGCGCTGCTGCTCGGCCGGATCGGCATCGCGGTGGTGTTCTTCGCCCACGGCCTGCAGAAATGGGACAGCGGCGTCGGGGCGACCGCCGACATGTTCAGCCAGATCGGCATCCCGCTGCCGAGCGTCTCCGCGTTCCTCGTGATCGTGCTCGAATTGCTCGGCTCGATCGCGTTCGTCGTCGGCTTCCTGCTGCCGGTGGTCGCCATCGGCTACGCGATCAACATGGCCGGCGCGCTGATCTCGGTGCACGCGGCGCACGGTCTCACCGGCGAAGGCGGCTACGAACTGGTGCTGGTGCTCGGCCTCACCGCGCTGGCACTGGGCTTCAACGGCGGACGGCTGTCCCTTGACCACGTGCTGTTCCGGCGTCGCCGCGAAGGGGCGCACGAGCTGCAGAGCGCCTGAGTGCGTCGTGAGTGCTGATCACGGTTCCTAACCGTGGTCAGCACTCACGAGGGCAGGTCGGCGGTGGTGCGTTCGGCCTCGCGGCGGGCGGACAGTTTCGCCGGGTCGGCGTTCGTCACCTGGACTAGGTGCGCGCTAGCGGCGAGCGGAACGAGCAGGCCGTCGAGTACGCCGTCCGGCACCGTCCAGTCCATCGTGGACAACACTCGGTCCGCTGCGGTCAGGCCGAGTTTTGCCGCGCGTGCAGTGGCTTCTGCCCACACTTCGTCCACTGTGGAGGAACCGAGCGCGGGAGTGTCGCCGGGCGTCGGCTGCGCCGGGAAGAACTGGTCGCCGGACATCCGGGCTTCGCTGAGGTAGTCGAGCGCTCCGCCGGACGGCGGGGTCGACAGGCCGCGCCCCATCGGGTCGAGCGACACGATCGCGACGGCCGGGGCGTCGATCTCCTCGTCCGGGGTGGTGAACACGACCCGCGCGCCGTCGGGTTCCGCGACCACGCGGGCTCCGCACCACCACGCGCCGAGCAGCACGCCCGCGGTCTGCCAGTGCGCGGGCAGCCGCACCGCGACGGCGTCGCCCTGCTCCACGTCGAACTCGTCGACCAGCCAGTTCGCCGTTTTCGCGGCCCAGTTCTGCATCGTCGCCACGGACAGCTCGACCCGGCTGCCGACCCGGTCGTCGTAGTGCGTGATCAGCGGTTTCGCCGGCGAGGACAGAAGCGGGCGCAGCAGCTGCTCGGTGAGGCTCATGCGCCCGCCTCGCTAGCGCTCGGCGCGGCATGAGCCGAAGGCGCAGTGTTGGATGATTCGCTCGCAAGCTCGCTCATGTCTTCAGGCTAGTCGCGGCGTCAGTCGACGCAGGGCACGCCCGGGATTCCGGAGTCGAGGCTCTGCGACACCGCACCGGCCGCCGCGCCGCCGCCCCCGGTGCCGCCGGTGCTGGTGCGTCCGGCCAGTCCCGCGACGAACTTCCGCACCGCCGCCGGATCGACCTCGACGATGCTCTGCCCGTCCTCGCTGCGGCCGTTCGTGGTGATCACCGGGATCGTCGCGAAGGTCAGGTCGCCGGACGCGATGCCCTTGACCTGCTGGGCGAATTCGAGCACGTCGAGGCTGTCGTCGAGGACGAACGACCGGTGCACCGCGTCCATCAGGCTGTTCAGCGTGCCCGGATTGGCGAGCGTGCCCGCGGACAGCACCTTGCGCAGCGCCGAGGACAGGAACGCCTGCTGCCGCTTGATCCGGTCGAGGTCGCCGTTCGGCAGGTTCTTGCGCTGGCGCACGAAGGACAGCGCCTCGCCGCCGCTCACCGTCTGCACGCCGCGGCGGAAGTTCGCGCCGGAGTCCTTGTCCGAGGTCGCGTGGTTGAGGCACACCGGCACGCCGCCGACGGCCTCGGTGATCAGGTAAAACCCGAGCAGGTTGATCTCGGCGTAGTGGTCGATGCGCGCTTGGGTGAGGTCCTGCACGGTCTGGACCAGCGCGCGCCGCCCGGCAGCGTCCGAATCGCGGGCGATCTTCGCCTGGTCGCGCTCGCCCTGCGCGCGTTCCTCCTGTTCGGCGTGCGCCTTGGCGACGCCGTACGCGGAGTTGATCTTCGCCTTGCCGCGGCCGGGCACGTCGACCCAGCTGTCGCGCGGGATCGACACCGCGGACGCCTTGCCGCCGTTCTTCGGGATCCGCAGCAGGATGACTGTGTCGGTATTGATGCCGGCCTTGTCCTCGGTGCGCAACGACTTCAGCATGCTCGGCGGCAGCGGGTTGCCCTGCTGGTCGGTGCGCGCGTCGCTGCCGACGAGCAGGATGTCCGTGCCGCCGTCGTCGGCGGGCGGGGCCGGGGGCTCGCCCGCGCGCGGGGTGAGGACGTCGGCGGTCGCGACGTTGTCCTGCAGTTTGTCCTTGGTGACGTACGCGTAGCCCGTGCCGCTCAGCGCGAGCAGGGAGACCAGGCCGATCGCGACGCGGCGGGTGATCCGGGTGGCCCGGCCCGAGCGGCGCTGCGGTTCCGGCGGCGGGGCCGGGTTCGACGGCTGGGGGAGTTCGACGCGCGGATGCGGCGAGGGTTTCCACTCGGAAGCGGCAGCGGCGCCCTCGGCGACCGGCTCGGTTTCGTCCGCGGCGGTGTCCTCGGCTGCCTCTTCGGCGGGGGGCTCAGACTCTTCGGCAGCGGGCTCAGCGGACGCGGATTCCTCGGCAGCAGGCTCGACGGCCGCGTGCTTCGGCTCCGGCGTTCCGGCGGATCCGCGGTCCGAGGCGTCGGAAACCGCCGGACTGTCGGCGGAATCCGCCGTCCGGTCCGGTTTGTCCTGGTTTTCGCTCACCCCGGCTACCTCCCCGTTCACCAGCGTACGGCCTGCGGCGCACCGGCACGCTGGGTGCTCGACTCTAGTTGACGCAGGGAACATCGCCCGCCGTGATGAGCGGCGCGGGTGAGGTCGACGGGCTGGACGGAGGGGCTCCGGACGGCGAGGACGCGGGCGGTGCCGCAGGAGGAGCCGAGGACGTCGTGGCCGGCGCGCCGGCGGTGTCGCGCGCGTCCTTGCCGAGGATCACCCGGACGTGCCCGGCGGCGACGTCGGCGTCCGGCTCGGCCTGAGCGTTGCTGCCGAGAGCTTGGCGGACCAGGTCGGCGGCGGCCTCGTCCGACGGGTGGTAGCGCAGCACCGTCGTCGCACGGGTGGACAGCTTCGTGCTGGTGCCGAGCTGGAAACCCTTGCCCTGCAACAGAGTCTGCACCTGATCGGCGGCGCCCGAGCCGGAGCCGTCGAACAGCTCGACGGTGGTCTGCGCGGCCCCGGGCAACGGCGCGTTGCTGGGGATCGGGGTGCTGCCGTCGGAGGTCAGCCGGTCGATCTCGGCGCGGACCTTCACCGGGTCGACGCGCAGCACGTCAGCGCCGCCCATGACCGCGTTGCCCTCGGTGGGAATGGTGTGGAATTCGACGTTTCCGCCGGTCAGCCCGCGCATCTGGTCGACGAACTCGGACAGGTCCCAGCCGGCGGACAGCACCACGGACTTCTTCACCGCCTCGATGAGCTGCGCGATCCGCACCGGGTTCGCGAGCACCTCGGACGAGAGCACCTTGCTCGCGAGCCCGGACAGGAACGCCTGCTGGCGCGCGATCCGGTCGAGGTCGCCGTTCTGCAGGCCGTAGCGCTGGCGGACGAACGCGAGCGCCTGGACGCCCTCGATGGTCTGCTTGCCCGCGGGCAGGTCGACGCCCGACTTCTTTTCCTTCACCGGGTTCTTGAGGCACACCTGCACGCCGCCGATGGCCTTCGTGACCTCGTAGAAGCTGGCCAGGTTCACCTCGGCGTAGCGGTCGATCATGCCCGGTTTGCCGATGAACTTCTCGAGCGTCGCGACGAGGTTCTTGCGTCCGGCGAGCTTGGCTTTCTCGTCGACGTCCTTGAGGTCGGCGTTGCCCTTGGCCTGCAGCGTCTTGGCGGTGTCGTTGTAGGCGTAGACGTAGGCGCTGTTCAGCTTGTGCTTGCCGAAGCCGCCGGTGATCTCGACGTAGGAGTCGCGCGGGAAGGAGATGGCGATCGCGTGCTCCCCGTTCTGCGGGATGTGCACGAGGATCATCGTGTCGGTCTGCTTTTCGCCGTCGGACTCGCCCGCGTGCAGCATGTCGAGCACCTCGCGGGGCAGCGGATTGCCCTGCGCGTCGGTGCGGCTGTCCTGACCGACCAGGAGGATGTCGATCGCGCCGTCGAGCGGTTTCGCGTGCGGCTGCTGTTCGCCGAAGATCGCCGTGGTGGAGAAGCCGGACCGCGGGTCGCCGATGAACTGCCAGCCGTACCAGGTCACCGCCAGCACGACCACGGACACGACGGACAGCAGGATCTTCCCGCTTCGCCGCAGCACGACAAGCACGCCGCGACCGCGGTGCGCCGGCAGCGGCGTCCCCGGCCATTCGGCCACTGTTCCTCCCCAGGATGCCCCGCGCTTTTCGCGCTTTGCCGAACTCTACCGAGTCTCAGGTGAGCCACCCGTAGGCTGGTGGCGAGAGTGCCCGGTCGGGCGGAAGGGGTGGATGAGGATGCGGGTCCTGGTCACGGGCGGTGCTGGGTTCATCGGTTCGCATTACGTGCGGCAGGTGCTGTCGGGGGCGTATCCGACACTGTCCGACGCCGAGGTGGTGGTGCTCGACAAGCTCACCTACGCGGGCAGCGAGGCGAACCTCGCCCCGGTCGCCGACAGCCCGCGGCTGCGCTTCGTGCGCGGCGACATCTGCGACACCGCGCAGGTCGCCGAGCTGATGAGCGGCGTCGACCTGGTCGTGCACTTCGCCGCGGAGTCCCATGTGGACCGCTCGATCCTCGGCTCGGCGGACTTCGTGCTCACCAACGTGCTCGGCACGCAGACCTTGTTGCAGGCGGCGCTGGAGGCACAGGTCGGGAAGTTCGTGCACGTCTCGACGGACGAGGTGTACGGGTCCATCCAGGACGGTTCGTGGTCGGAAGACCACGTACTGGAGCCGAATTCGCCGTACTCCGCCTCGAAGGCCTCGTCGGATCTGATCGCCCGCTCGTACTTCCGGACGCACGGTTTGCCGGTGTGCGTCACGCGGTGCTCGAACAACTACGGCCCGTACCAGTTCCCGGAAAAGGTCATCCCGCTGTTCGCGACGAACCTGCTGGACGGCAAGAAGGTCCCGCTGTACGGCGACGGCCTGAACGTCCGCGACTGGCTGCACGTGGACGACCACTGTCACGGAATCCAGCTGGTCGCCGACGGCGGCCGTCCCGGCGAGATCTACAACATCGGCGGCGGCACCGAACTGACCAACCGGGACCTGACCGAACGCCTGCTCGCCGCGGTCGGCGTCGGCTGGGAAATGGTCGAACCGGTGGCCGACCGCAAGGGCCACGACCGGCGGTACTCGGTCGACATCGCGAAGATCAGCGGCGAACTCGGTTACGCTCCGCGGGTGTCGTTCGAGGACGGTTTGGCGGAGACGGTGCGCTGGTATGCCGACAACCGCGCGTGGTGGGAGCCGCTGAAGGCCCGCGCCGCGCTCGGCACGTCCTGAAACCCTTTTCGCAGTAGGAGGTACGCCGGTGCGGCTGGCAGTGCTCGTGCCCGGCGGTTCTGGCCAGCTAGGCCGGGACCTGGTGAATTCCGCGGGCCCGGAAACGGAGGTGCTGGCGCCTTCGTCGGCGGAGCTGGACATCACGGCAACCGGCAAGGTGATCGCCGCCGTGGGAGAACTGGCAGAGCGCGCTTCGGCGGCAGGTGCGGTGCCGGTCGTGATCAACGCCGCGGCTTACACGGCAGTTGACGCAGCGGAGTCGGATGAGGCTAGAGCGTTCGCGGTGAACGTCGACGGACCACGGGTACTGGCAGCGGCTTGCACTTCACGGCGAGTGCCGTTGATTCACATCTCTACGGATTATGTATTTCCTGGGGATGGAGATCGGCCGTACGAGGTCGATGATGCTTTGGGGCCTAAGAATGCCTATGGGCGGACTAAGGCCGCAGGGGAGGACGCGGTACTCGGGTCAGGAGCGTCGGCCTGGGTAGTGCGGACGAGCTGGGTTTATGGGAAGACCGGAGCCAACTTCGTAGAGACAATCCGGCGGCTGGAATCGGAACGTGACCAGTTGTCGGTGGTAGCTGACCAGGTAGGCGCACCGACCTGGTCAGCTGATCTTGCCCAAGGCCTCTGGGAACTGGCAGGAGCGATCGCCGAGGGACGCGGACCTGAAGGAAAGGTCCTGCACTGCACCGGCGGCGGAGAAACGTCGTGGTACGGATTCGCCAGGGCGATCTTCGAAGAAATCGGAGCGAACCCCGAGCGAGTCAAGCCGTGCACCACCGAAGAATTCCCCCGCCCAGCACCCCGCCCCGCTTATTCTTTGCTCTCCAACGCGTCTTGGCGAGACGCAGGACTTACCCCACTGAGGGATTGGCGCGCGGCTTTAAACAGCTACATCCACGCCTAAAGAGGAGAAAGGCCCAGCCCCCACCCTGCGCCCCGATACGAAGCTGCCCTGCGGTTCGGGGGTGCTTGTCAAGGCATCTTTCCCGCCTTGACAAGCACCCCCGAACCGTCAGCACAATTGGGCTTCGGGGCCTTTCTCCGGGCGATTTCTTTTCCGGCTTCGCTGGTTCTTTTCCCCGGCTTCGCCGGCTCTTCCCCGGCTTCGCCGGGCCTTTCGGCTTGTGGCCCCCCACCCCGATCCTTTAATTGTCACTACGGTCTGAGGTGCTTGTCAAGGCTGGAAAGAGTACCTTGACAAGCACCTCAGACCGCGTGCTTGGCGGGGATCGGGGATGCGGGGGTCTGGGTGGTGCCCCTGTTATGCGTTGATGCTGCGGTTTTAAACCGTTTACGCTTCGGTTGCCTGACGATATGCGTTTAGCGTGCGTAGTGCGGTGTTGTGCCAGGTGAAGCTTGCCGCGTGGGTTCTGCGGGCGGTGGAGGTGGCTAGGCCGTGGGGGTCTGTTACGGCTTGGCGCAAGGCTTCTGCGAGGCCGTCTACGTCGTCGTACGGGACTAGGGTTGCGCAGTCTCCTGCTACCTCGCGTAGAGCCGGGATGTCGGTGCAGACGACGGGGACATCTGAAGCCATTGCTTCCAGGACCGGCAAGCCGAAGCCTTCATCCCTCGACGGGAGAACCAATGCTGCGGCGCCAGCCACGACCGTGCGGAGGTCCACATCGGACAGATAGCCGGTCTGTCCTGACCTCGGCAACCTGGGGAATGGGCCGGGGCCAGCGAAAACCAGCGGTGGCAGGTCTGGGGCGGCGGCGTGGGCGGCGGCTAGCCAGTCGAGACCCTTGCGTGGTCCGGCGGCGCCGGCGAACAGCAAATACTTCTCTGGCAACCGCAGCTTCGCTCGCACTCCGTCATCCGGCGGGCGGGCGGTGAACCAGGCTGGGTTCACGCCTAGCGGGGTGGCGATGATCTTCGATCGATCGACATCGAGTTTCTCCGCGACGGAATCCGCGACGGCCTCGGTGGGGGTGCAGATGACATTCGCTCGGTGGGCGCCGCGTCGGACCAATTCTGGGAGGGTTCGGTCGGAGTGGGCGAGTTCCTGGGGGGCGTCGATGAAAGCCAGGTCGTGGATGGTCAGTACCGCGGCGGCACGGAGGCGGCCGGGGAGGACGAAGTTCGTGCCGTGGACTACATCGGTTGGTCCGGCGAAAAGTTCGACGGGGGGTAGCTGGGTGCGCAGCCAGGTGGCTCGCAGCAGCCTTGCGGAGACTGGCATTCCGCGTGCCTGAACGCCGTGTGGCAAGACATGCCGCAGTTTCCGCCAGCCCCGCAGAGTGAACGCGACTGCACGAAGGTCCACTTCGGACATTGAAGCGAGTTCTTCGCTCAACGCGGCGGTGTACCGGCCAATGCCCGTCCGGGAACCGAGCAGAGGGGTGCCGTCTAGCAGGACGCGCAGCGGACGGTCAGCCACGGCGCAACCGCTCCCGTGCTACCTTCGTGACCCGTCCTGCTGCTCGCTTCGCCAGTTCGCCTGGGCCGCCAGCGGCGAGATATTCCCGCATCAGAGCCAAATCGCGCCGCACCATCGCGGTGCCGCGTACCGGGTCGCTGACGGTGAGGTCGGCGCCGCCGGGCAACCGGTCCGCGGCGGGGCGCGGGTTGCGGCAGAACTCCACCAGGGGTTTCAGCGCTTCCGGCCAGGCGTAGCGCTGCGCGACTACTCGGATCCGTTCGACGCACGCGTCGGCGAATTCCCGGTCGTACAACGACTTTTCCAGAGCGTCTGCCAACGCGCCCGCGTCTTCGGCGGGGACGACGACGCCGAGACCCTCCGCGCGGACGAGGTCGGCGAATGCGTCACCGTCGGTCGTCACGATCGGCAAACCGGCCCACAGGTAGTCGAGAACCCGGGTGCGGAAAGCGAAAGTCGTCTCGACGTGTTCGTAATGCGTGGTGACACCGCAATCGGCGTCGAGAAGCCAGTTCTGGCGGTCCGAATACGGGACCCATTGTTCGTTGAAGAAAACGTTCTTGTCCGTGAGGCCCAGCGAATCCGCCAACCGCACGGTCCGCGCGCCGATGTCCATTTCGGCGACCTCGGGGTTCGGGTGCTTCATGCCGAGGAACACCAGACGGGCGTCGTCGCGGCGGTGGCGGAGGAGGCCGAAGGCGCGGATCAGGGTCAGCGGGTCGAACCAGCTGTAGACGCCGCCTGCCCACAAAACGACCCGGTCGGATTCGCCGATGCCGAGAGCGGAACGCAGACCCGGGCCGGTGCGCGTCGGGGCTTGCGGGGAGAGCCCGAACGGGACGACGGCGAGCAGGGACTGGGTGGTCGGGTCGGCGTCGTAGAGGCGCGGGGACAGGCGGCCGAGCGCGGCGAGGTGGCCCAGCCAGAAGTGGCGCTGGCGTTCGGAGGCGCAGAGGAAGAAATCGGCGCGTTCGAGCTGGGCGTCGAGGACGCGGGTGACGCCGGCCAGGTCGAGCGCGCGCTGGTCGTCGGGAGCGTCCTTGCCCTGTTCCAGCAGCTCCAGGTGCATCGGGTCGTACACGTCGGCGACCACGATCTTGTGCTCGTGCTGCTTCTTCAGCGACGGCGCCAGCTCCAGCACGTGCCCCTGAAGGATCACGACGTCCGCCCATTCGATCGGGCCGTCGAGGTCGCGGTGCTTGCCCGAGCTGACCTGGAAGGCCGCCGGCGGGGGCGAGACCAGCGGGTTGGTGGTCATGAGGTGCACGTCGTGCTCGGCGGACAGCGTCGAGGCGATGTTCCACGCCCGGATCGCCGGGCCGGCCATGCGCTCGGTGATCGAATCGCCGGTCAGCACGAGGATCTTGCGGCGCTGGCCGAACACGTCCTTGATGCCGAACGCTTCGACGAGGATTTCGTGTGCGCGAAGGTAATCCGGCAGCGGGTACGCGGGCTCAAGTGCCTTGCGCAGCAACGGAAGCAGGTCCGCGTCGGTACGCACGCGCGCGGCCTGCTCGACTGCGCGGGACTCCGCCAGCGACGGCATCATCTCCACGAATCGGTCCACTGCCAGTACTCCGGCGAGCGTGGTGCGTGGGACCGCGACCTCCGAGGTGTCGACGGGGCCGACGCCCTTTTCCAGATCAAGCTGGTCCGGGTTGATGCCGCCGCGTGCGGTCGCCCGGCGGACGGCCAGCGCGAGGGCCGCGGGAAGAGCGCGAGCCAGGGATTCGTCGGAGAGGTTCTTGTACAGCGCGGCCAGTGCGTTGCGTTCCAGCAGGAACGTCTCGCGGCCGGTGTCGGGCGCGTCGACGGCTGCCATGGTGCCGTGGTGGCGGTGGTAGGTGAGCGATTCCGGCACGTAGCGGACGCGCCAGCCGCGCAGGTTGAGCCGCCAGCCGAGGTCGACATCCTCGTAGAACATGAAGAAGCGCTCGTCGAAACCGCCGAGTTCGGCGAACACCGATGCGCGCACGAACAGCGCCGAGCCGGTGCCGAAGAGGACGTCCTTGGCGACGTCGTGCTCGGCCTCGGGCACGTCCGCGATCGGGCTGCCTGCGTGGCGCTTGTAGCCCATGCCGAACCAAGTCAGACCCGCGTCCACGAAGTCGGTGCCGGTGCCGTCCCAGTCGAGGACCTTGCTCGCCACCGCGGCGACGGTCGGCTGCGCGCGCAGTTCGGCGACGGCCGCGGAGACCCACGCCGGAGCGGGGCGGGCGTCGTTGTTGAGGAAGCCGAGGACGGTGCCGTTCGCGTGCTTCGCGCCCAGATTGCAGCCGCCGGCGAACCCGGTGTTGACCGGCGATTCGATGAGCCGCACGTCGGGCACCTCGGCGCGGATGCGGGCCGCGTCGTCGCCGCCGGAAGCGTTGTCGACGCAGATCAGCTCGACATTCGCGTAATCCAGGTCGGTTCGCAGCGCCCGCAGGCAGGTGATGGTGTCGTCGGCGCCGCGGTAATTCACCACGATCACCGAGACGAGCGGTTGCGGGTCCCCCACTGCCAAGACGAGCTCCTCCGTCGAATTTCCGCCCAGCTTAAAGGCCAGCCCAGGCATCCCAGATCGCGCCTCGGCCCAGCGCCGAGATCCGGCTGACGCGACCGCGTTCCCGCAGCGTGCGGGGGAGCCGGAAGACGATCTCCGCCAGTACCCGCAGCCGCAGCGCGGGGTCGAAGTTCGCCGCGTCCGGACGGCGCCGGCGCAGCGGAAGCAGCGCGGTGATCGCGGCGAAGCGGGCCAATTCCCGGATCGCGACTTTCGTAGGGGCGCAGCGCAGCAGCATGAGCAGGCGGTTGCGTTCGTTCCAGCGGTGAAATTGCGGTGAACCGGGCTTCGTGCTGGCTCCGTGCAGGTGCTGGACCCGCGCTTTCGGCGCAGCGACGACGTGCCATCCGGCCAGCCGCAGCCGCCACGCGGTGTCGGTGTCCTCGTAGTAACAGAAGAAGCTCGCCGGGACGCCGCCGACCGCACGCACGGCGTCGGTGCGCAGCAGCGCGGCGCCGCCGCAGAAGCCGAAGACCTCGTCGCTGGGCTCGGTGAGGTCGGCACCGTGGCCGTCGGCGGTGAGCCGGACGCCGGTCGACTGGGTGCTGCCGTCGGTCAGTTCGAGCCGGGACGTGACGGCGGCGGCGAGCGGCTGGCTGTCGAGGGTGTCTTCGAGGTTGGCGAGCCAGTCCGGTTCAGGGGCGGCGTCGTCGTTGAGCCAGGCGACGCGAGGGGTGCCGATGCGGTCGAGCGCGTGGGCCATCGCACCGGCGTAACCGGTGTTGCGACGCAGCCGGAGGACCTCCGGACGGCTCGGGTGCTCGGCCAGAATCGTTGCGGTGCCGTCGGTTGAGGCGTTGTCCACCACGAGTGTCCGATGTGGACGGTCCTGGGCGGCGAGCGCGTCGAGGCACGCGGCGAGGTGGGCTTCCCCACGCCAGGTCACCACGACGACGGTGGTGCCGGATTCCGCGCTGGTCACCTGGGAGAGAATAGCGGCGTGCCCGAACTGGTCGTGATCGCCGAGCAACTGCTCGCCCCCGTTCCGGGTGGCACCGGCCGGTACACCGCCGAACTGCTGCCCGCGCTCGCCCGCACCGCGCCGCCCGGCTGGACCGTGTCCAGCGTGGTCGCGCGGCACGCGGACGTCTCCGCGGCGCAGGTCGAGGGGGTCGAGGGACCGCGCGTGCTGCCGCTGCCGCCGAGGGCGCTGGTCGCGCTGTGGCAACTGGGCCTGCGCTGGTGGCCGGGCGGTGACGCGGTGCACGCGCCGACCCCGTTCGCGCCGCCCCGTGCCCCGGCTGGGCGAACGCTGACCGTCACCGTGCATGACACGGTGCCGTGGACGCATCCGGAGACCCTGACCGCACGCGGCGTCAGCTGGCACCGGTCGATGATCGCGCGGGCGGCGCGGCGGTCGTCCGGGCTGATCGTGCCGACCCGGGCGGTCGCCGACGAGCTGGCGGTGCTGCTGGACGTGGACGTCCCGGTGCGGGTCGTGCCGCACGGGGTGACCGTGCCGGAGGGGTCCGCTCAGCTCGATCTGCCGTCGCGGTACGTGCTGGCGGTCGGGACGATCGAACCGCGCAAGGGCATGGACGTGCTGGTCGACGCGGTGGCGCAACTCGACGGCACGGACGAGGTCGGCGACGTCGGCCTGGTGCTCGCCGGCCAGCCCGGCTGGGGCGGCATCGACCCGGTGCGACTGGCGGCCGACCGCGGCCTGAAATCGGTGCGGGTCCTGGGGAAGGTGACCGACGCCCAGTTGGCGACCGCGATGCGCGGCGCGAGCGTGCTGGCGATGCCGAGCCTCGCCGAAGGCTTCGGACTGCCGCTGCTGGAAGCGATGGCGATCGGGGTCCCGGTGGTGCACACGGACGTCCCGGCCCTGGTAGAGGTCTCCGGCGGCGCGGGACTGGTGGTGCCGCGCGGGGACGTGGACGCGCTGGCTTGGGCGCTGAAAGAGGTGCTGCTGTCGCCGGACAAGGCGGCGGAGCTTTCGAAACTGGGGCGCGAGCGGGCCCGGACGTTCACTTGGCGAGCGGCTGCTGAGGCAGTGTGGGCGGCTCATCGGCGGGTTAGCTGACGGCTGCTTTGTAGCGGGGTGGCGAGTGCGGCTGCGGCGGGCTGGCTGCGGTCGGCCGTGAGTGGGCTTTGGCGGCTGCGTCGGGGGCGGGCTGGCTGACGGCTGGCGGGCTTGCGGCGGGTCGGCAATTGGGCTTTGGCGACTGCGGCGGCGGGCGGCTGGTTTGTAGCGGGGGCGGCGACTGCGGTTGCGTCGGCGGGCGGGCTGCTGTCGGGCTGCTGTGGGGGCTTTGGTGGGCGGGTTGCGGTTGGGGCTTTGGCGGCTGCACCGGCGGCCGGTTCGGGTTGCGGCTGGGCAATGGCGGCTATAGCGGCGGCTTGGCGGGTTGGGCATCGGCGGCCGGGCGGGTGGGGCGGGTCGGCGGTTGGGCTCAGGGTTGCGGTCGGGCATTGGCGGTTTGGCGGGCCGGGCAGATCGGGCAGGCTGCGGTCGGGTTCGGGTAGCGGCTGGGCATCGGCGGCCGGACTGACCGCGCGCTCGTTAGCGGAGTCGGCTGTCGGGATTTGGCGGCTGCACCGGCGGCCAGGGCTGGCCTCTGGCGGCCGGGCTCAGGGGTTCGGGAGGCGGTCGGCGCTCGCGAAGGTTCCGGTGCTGGTCGAACCGGGGCGGCCGGGCTGGCAGTGCCGCGGCTGCCGAGGGGCGGCGAAGCGGCGGGGCTGTCGAAGCTCGGCAGGGAGCAGGCGCAGGTGTTCGCGGGGCGCTGCGGTGTCGGCAGTCGTCAGGCTGCCACCGGCCTAACACGGTCGAGTGAACCCGGACGGGTGAGTGCAGGTGGGCGAGGGTGGTGGCGCCTGGAGTCGGCGGCAGTTTGCCGGTTCCTGACCTGTGCAGTGGGTGATCGCCGTACGCTGCACTCGTGACCGGTGATCCCCGTGTGCTGATCGACGCGACCGCGGTGCCCGCGGATCGGGGTGGGGTCGGCCGATACGTGGACTCGCTCGTTGGTGCGCTCGATCAGGACGGGGCCCGGCTGACGGTGGTCTGCCAGCCTCGTGACCTGCCGCTTTACAGTCAGCTCGCGCCTGGTTCCCGGATCGTCGCCGCGTCGCCCGCGACCTCCACGCGCACTGCCCGGCTGACCTGGGAGCAAGCCACCTTGCCCCGGCTCGTGCGGCGGCTCGCTGCCGACGTCGTGCACTCTCCGCACTACACGATGCCGCTCGCCAGCGGGGCCGCTTCGGTAGTCACGCTGCATGACGCGACGTTCTTCACCGACGCGGTCCTGCACTCGTCGGTCAAGGCCCGGTTCTTCCGTGCGTGGACCGCCACCGCGCTGCGGCGGGCGACACTCTGCGTAGTTCCCAGTCACGCGACAGCGGTAGAGCTGGCGCGAGTGAGCCCGGTGCGGCACGCGGAGTTGGAGATCATCCATCACGGCGTCGACAGCGAACGCTTCCACCCGCCGTCCCCGGAGGAGATCGCGGCGGCGCGGAAGGCGGTCGGGCTCGGTGCGACGCCGTACATCGCGTTCCTCGGGGCGCTCGAACCGCGGAAAAACGTGCCCGCGCTGATCCGCGGTTACGCCCGCGCGGTCGCCGGGCAGCGGGACGCGCCGGCGCTCGTGCTCGCCGGGCAGCCTGGCTGGGACACCCAGGTGGAGCGCGCGCTGGACGCGGTGCCGCACCGGCTTCGGGTGATTCGCGCGGGGTATCTGCCGTTCGGGACGCTCGCCGGATTCCTCGGCGGTGCGGAGCTCGTGGCGTACCCGAGCCTCGGCGAAGGATTCGGGCTTCCGGTGCTCGAAGCGATGGCCTGCGGTGCCGCGGTGCTGACCACGCGCCGCCTCTCCCTGCCGGAAGTCGGCGGCGACGCGGTCGCGTACTGCGGTGTCGGTGCGGGCGATGTCGCCGCGGCGTTGACGGAATTGCTGGCCGATCCGTCGCGTCGCTCAGTACTCGCTTCCGCGGCGCAGCGGCGCGCCAAGGAATTCTCGTGGACGACAACGGCGGATCGGCACCGCGAGGCTTACGGAAAAGCCTGGCATCAGCATTTGCGCAATCGTTAACGGAGACCGTAAAGGGCTTCCGCGTTGGCGTGCGCGATCTTTTCCCGGTCTTCCTCGTCGGGTAAATTCTGCAGGAATTCCGCGACAGCTGTGGATTGGACCCGGTGGAATGGATAATCGCCGGAAAGCAAGATCCGATCGGTGCCGGTGTATTCGAGAGCATTGCGCAGCATTCGCGGGACGAGCATTCCGCTGGTCGCCAGGTGAATGTTGGTGCGGAAATACTCGGAGACGCGACGTTCGAGATGCGTGGCCGTGTGCGACAGGCTGTCGATGCGGTCCAGTGCGAACAGGACCACCTCGCCCCAGTGGCCGAGGACGACTTGGAGATCCGGGTGGCGGTCGAAGGTTCCGCGCAGGATCAGCCGGATGACGGCGAGCCCGGCCTCGTAGTGCCAGCCGAGGCCGTACGTGGCCAGTCCGAGGTCGAGTTCCGGGCCGAAACCGCTGTAGGAAGCCTGGCGGACGGACTCCACCGGGATCTGCGGGTGGACGAAAACCGGCCTGCCGAGCGCGGCGGCCGCGCCGAGCAGTTCGTCGTACGCGGGATCGTCGAGCGGGCGGTCGCCGCTGCGGCCGTACGACATGATCCCGACGTGCGCCGGATCCTTCGCGGTCCGCTGCAGTTCGGCGAGTGCTGCGTCCGGATCGGACATCGGCAGCGTCGTCATGGCGCGGAAGCGGTCGGGATGCTTCGCGACGGCCTCGCTGACCAGGTCGTTCGCCTCGCGGCTCAGCTCGATGCCCTGCGGGGCCGGGCATCCGTGCGTTCCCGGCGGCGCGATCGAGAGGAGCTGGACGTCGATGCCCGCCTCGTCCATCCACGCGACGCGCTGGTCGCCGATGTCGAGCAGGCGCTCGGCGAGATCGCCGCGGTCGTTGTGCGCGATGCTCGGGTCGCCGGATTCGGTGCGCAGCATCCGGTCGATGCCGGAGGTGGTCCAGTGCTCCTCGATGGCGACGGTTTTCATCGGCCCCCTCTTTACGGCTGGTGGTTTCGAGGTTACCAGTTTCAGTTAACGGCACCGGGGCGTTTGCGGACGTGGTGGGCGATGGCGACCGCGACTCCGCTCGCGACGAAGAATGCCGTGACCGCCGGATTCATCGATTTAGACAAACTCGGCGCGCTTTCCGGACTTAACGCCCAAAGTGCGAGCACTCCGAGATAGACCGCGGCCAATCCGGCGGACCACCAGCGCAGCGCGCGCGGCTGGGAATTGCGCAGGCTGGAGACGAGAAGCGCGATCAACGGAATGCCGGAGAGCAACGCGAACTGCCCGAGGACGAGAGCAGGGACGGACCAGGCGGTGATCAGGACAGGCAGCGAGGCACGGGACGCGGGCATGACGATTCTCCTTCGCGGGTACGGGTTCAGCGGTGACAGTGAGCTTCGGCGGCGGTCTTCAGATCGGCCAGCCAGAGGTCCAGCCCCGGGGCCAGGTACTTGATCGCGGTGGCCGGGTCGGCCTCGATCTGCTGGCCGGTCCAGCTTTCTTCGGTGCGGACGAGGACTCCGCCGCGCACCGGGACGAAGTTCCAGACGTGCGTGCCCTTGTCGATCCGCAGGCCCTGGCCGATCGCCGGGCCGGACCAGCGGATGCACTGGCCGGGTTTGACCTGGTGGACGGTCGACGTGATGACCAGTGTGGTGGCCGGGGTCGACGGCGTGGGCGGAGCGGGCGTGGTCCAGCGGAACCGTGAACCAGGGTGCAGGCGGCCGGGGTCGAGGCGCTTCATGCTCGTGACCGGCTTTTGCCAGCGCGGCCAGCTTTCGACGCTGGTGTGCAGCCGCCACACGGTGCTCAGCGGGGCGTTGATGAAGGTCTCCGCGCGGTGGTGGAGCTGGGCGGTCGGGTCGATGCCTTTTCCTTGGCAAGTCAGGGAACTCGGGTGCGGGGTGGCGGCTTCGGCGGGCGCGGCGCCGAGCAGTCCGGCGGCGATCGGAAGAGCCAGCAGTGCGACGCGCAGGCGCGGCTTGAGGTTCGACATGGTGAACTCCGTTAGTGATAGTTAATAGACTTAACTTCAGTTAAGACCGTACAAGTTCGTGACCGTGAACGTCAATAGCGGGAGTGAAGGGGCTTAACTACACTGAGCGGAGAGGAACGAAGGGGAACAGCCGATGGCCGAACAGGCACCACGGGAGCGCTACCGCGAACAGGTGCGCGAGGAGATCAAGCAGCACGCGCGGCAGCAGATAGCCGAGGCAGGGCTGCCCGCGCTGTCGCTGACCGCGATCGCCAAGCAGATGGGCATGACCGTGCCCGCGTTGTACCGGTACTACCGCGGCCGGGACGAGTTGATCACCGCGCTGATCCGGGACGCGTTCCGGAGCCTCGCCGACACCGTCCGCGCGGCGGCGGATTCCGGGGCGGACCTGCTGGCACTGGCGCACGTCATCCGGGACTGGGCCAAGGCCGATCCGCAGCGCTACTTCCTCATCTACGGCACGCCGGTGCCCGGCTACCACGCGCCGCCGGACACGACGGCGATCTCCAACGAGGTCATGGAAGTCCTGATCGAGGCGAACGCGGCACTGGGCGGACCGGAGTCGGCGACGACGTTCCACGTGCACCTCGAAACCCATCGCGAGTGGGTGGACAGCGACACCGCCGGCACCGGCGCGGTGCGGCGCGCGCTGTCCTTCTGGACCCGGCTGCACGGGGTCCTGTCGCTCGAACTGGCCGGCCACTTCACCGGGATGAAATTCGACCCGGGCCTGCTGATCGACGACGAACTGGCGGAGCTGAAAGGCGGTCCGGGGAATCACTGCGGGTGACCGGGTCGGTGGGCTGACGTAGCCGTCCGTGAGCAGTGGACAATGGCGCCGTGACTGAGCAGCGCACGTATGGTGACCGCGTCGGCGTCGTGACCGTGACCTACTTCCCCGGCGAAACGCTCGAGAAGTTCCTCGACACGCTCGACAAGGCGACGGACCGCGAGGTGCACGTCGTGGTCGCCGACAACGCGTCCACCGACGGCGCTCCGGAGAAGGCCGCCGAGCGCGAGAACGTGACGCTCGTCAGCATCGGCGAGAACGTCGGCTACGGAACGGCCGCCAACCGCGGCGTCGCGGCGCTCGACGACAGCTACGGCTGGGTCGTCGTGGTCAACCCGGACCTCGAATGGGAGCCGGGCTCGCTCGACGCACTGATCGAGGTCGCCGGGCGCTGGCCGCGCGGGGCCGCGTTCGGGCCGCTGATCCACGACCTCGACGGGACCGTCTACCCGTCCGCGCGGCTGCTGCCGTCGTTCGGGCGCGGGATCGGGCACGCGGTGTTCGGCAAGGTCTGGCCGGGCAACCCGTGGACTCGCGAATACCGCCAGGAGAACGCCGCGCCGGTCGAGCGCACGTCCGGCTGGCTGTCCGGCTCCTGCCAGCTCTTCCGGCGCGAGGCGTTCGACTCCGTCGGCGGCTTCGACACCCGCTACTTCATGTACTTCGAGGACGTCGACCTCGGCGACCGGCTCGCGAAGGCGGGCTGGCAGAACGTCTACGCGCCGTCGTCGAGCGTGATGCACATCGGCGGCCATTCGACCGCGCGCGCGTCGGCGAAGATGCTGCGCGCCCACCACGCGAGCGCCTACCGCTACCTCGCCGACCGGCACCAGGGGCTGCTGTGGAAGGCGGTGCTGGCCGCGGTGAAGCTCGGGCTGGCGCTGCGGGTGAAGCTGGAGACCCGCAAGGGCTGACGGTCCGCAAAGGACGCCCGGGCAACCGGCGTGCCCCCGGGATCGTCCAGATGCTCAGCCACCGCAACACTTTGCGGTCGTAAAGATCGCTCGCGGGAGACGCGACCTCCCGCGCGGGAAGTCTCCCCGGGCAACCCGGGCCGGGGAGACCCCGCGAGGATCACAGCCCGTCGAGCCGCCGGGACAGGTTGGACCGCCCGCTGTTCTGCTTGATCGTGGGGACCAGGCCGGTCATTTCCTCCTCGGCCGGATCCTTCAGCGGGCTCGCCACCGGCTTCGCCTGCGGGCGCGGGACCAGCGGCGTCGTGGTCTGCGGAGCGGCCGGGCTCGGCACCGTCGGCTGCGGAGCGGTGCTCTGCGCGCCGGGGATTTCCAGCGGCCGCGTCGGCGTCGGCTGGGCCAGCGGATGCGGCGACGGCTGGGTGCGCGTGCCCGCTGCCAGCGGATGGTCGTTCTCTTCGATCAGCGACGCGGGCAGCTGCGTCGTCGTGTCGGGATCCAGCCCGGAGACCACCGCGGCGGAGATCTGCTGAGTGCTGGAGGAATCCATCGGAGACGTCATGTTGTCCGGCGTCACCACGAAGGCGCCGCGGGATCGTGCGCGTGCGAGCAATGCGTCCGCGCGATCGCGGGGGTCCATTCCCCTCGGCCTCCCGACTGACCCGGGGCCTCTAGGGAAAGGCCCGCCTGTTTCCTGTCTAGGGTAGGCCCTCGGGGCCCGCGCCGCCCACGTTTCCCGCGGCTTGTCGCTCAGCGGTGCGTGATACAAAGGAGATTTCTGTGACGTCCGAGGTCGAGGTCGACGCCGTCGTACTGGTCGGCGGCCAGGGCACGCGGCTGCGCCCGCTCACGCTGTCCGCGCCGAAGCCGATGCTGCCGACGGCGGGCACGCCCTATCTGAGCCACCTGTTCTCCCGCATCCGCGCGGCCGGGATCCGGCATGTGGTGCTCGGCACGTCGTACCGGGCCGAGGTGTTCGAGGAGTACTTCGGCGACGGGTCCGCGCACGGGCTGGAGATCGAGTACGTGGTGGAGGAGGAGCCGCTCGACACCGGGGGTGCCATCCGCAACGTCTACGACCGGCTGCGCGCCGACCACGCGATCGTCTTCAACGGCGACATCCTCTCCGGTGCCGACCTGCACGCCCAGCTGCGCACCCACCTCGACTCCGGCGCGGACGTGACCCTGCACCTCCAGCGCGTCCCGGACCCGAGCCGCTTCGGTTCGGTGCCGACCGACTCCGACGGCCGGGTCACCGCCTTCCTGGAGAAGACGCCGAATCCGCCGACCGACCAGATCAACGCCGGCTGCTACGTCTTCCGCCGTCCGGTGATCGAGACCATCCCGGCCGGGCGGCGGGTGTCGGTCGAACGCGAGACGTTCCCCGGGCTCCTCGAAAATGGCGCGCATCTGCACGGATTTGTTGATTCTTCGTACTGGCTCGACGTCGGCACTCCCGAGGCGTTCGTCCGCGGCAGCGCCGATCTGGTCCGCGGCGTCGCGCCGACTTCCGCGCTGGCCGGGCCGACCGGCGATTTTCTGGCGCTGGACGGGGCTTCTGTCTTTACCGGAGCGAAGCTCACCGACGGCACGACGGTCGGTGCGCGGGCTGTCGTCGGGAAGGGCGCGACGGTGTCCGGTTCGGTCGTGTTCGACGACGCGGTGATCGGCCCGGACGCGATTGTCGAGAATTCGGTGCTGGGCCGCGGAGCGCAGGTCGGCGAGGGCGCGGTGCTGCGCGGTGTGGTGCTCGGCGACGGCGCGTCGGTGGGGGCTCGCTGCGAACTGCTCGACGGCGTGCGGATCTGGCCCGGCGTTTCGGTGCCGGACGGCGGCATCCGGTTTTCGAGCGACGCGTGATGGAGTGGCGTCCGGGGTTTCCGGTGGATCTGGCGCAGGTGCTGGGTCCGCTGAGCCGTGGGCGCGGGTCGCTGAACTTCCGGCGCGACCGCGGCGTCTGGTGGCTGGCCGCGAACACGCCCGGCGGCAAGGGAACGCTCGCGCTGCTGCACCGGCCGGACGGCGTCGTCGAGGCCGAGGCTTGGGGCGAGGGCGCGGATTTCCTGCTCGCCGGCGTGCCCGCGCTGCTCGGCGCGGACGATGACGACACCGGATTCGTCGCGCACCACGACGTGATCGCCGCCGCCCGCCGCGACACGCCTGGGCTGCGACTCGGCTCGACCGGACGGGTGTGGGACGCGCTGGTGCTGGCGATCCTCGAGCAGAAGGTGAGCGGCAAGGAAGCGATCCGGTCGTGGGCGGAGCTGTGCCGGTGGTTCGGCACGCGCGCCCCCGGCCCCGGCCCGGACTTCCTGCGGGTGCCGCCGGACCCGGTCGCCATTCGGTCCATTGTGGACTGGAACTGGCACAAGATCGGGGTGGATGTGAAGCGCCGCTCGGCCTTGATCGAGGCGGCCCGGGTCGCTCCGCGGCTCGAAGAAGCGGTGCAGCTGCGCGGGGTTGAGGGACGTGCGTGGCTGCGGAAGGTGCGGGGCATCGGCGTGTGGACGGCGGCGGAGATCGCCCAGCGCGCGTGGGGTGACCCGGACGCGGTCAGCTTCGGCGACTACAACATCCCGGCCGTGGTCGGGCACACGCTGCTCGGGCGGGAGATCGACGACGAGGAGATGGCGCAGGTGCTCGCGCCGTACGCACCGCAGCGGCAGCGGGCGATCCGGTATCTGGGAGCGGCAGGGGCTCGGCGGCCGCGGTTCGGGCCGCGGATTGAGCTGCGGGATTACCGCGCGATGTGAGAGCCTGACCGGCGTGCCGCGGTCTACTGACCGGGGCCTTGCGGCGGGTACGGATACTGCGGGTTCTGCGGCGGGACACCGGGCTGCGGCGGATACTGCGGGCCGGGCTGCGGGTAGCCGGGGTAGTTCTGGACGGGGTAGCCCTGCTGCGGTCCCGGCGGGGGATAGCCCTGGCCGGGCGGCGGATAGCCCTGCTGCGGCGGGAAGTAGCCCGGCGGCGGGCCTTGCTTCTTTTTGGCCGAAGCGCGCACGATCGCGAATACCACGCCTGCTATCAGCAGCAGGATGATGAGATGCCACGGTTGTACAGCCATGAAGACCCTCCCCTGGTCAAGGCTTTGCCGCAGGACGAAGCGGGTCAGCCCTGCGGATTCTGCGGCGGATATTGCTGCGGCGGGTACTGCTGCGGAGGACCAGGCTGCGGCGGGTACTGGCCCTGCGGCTGCTGACCATACGGAGCACCGGGCCCCTGCTGTCCCGGGTACTGCCCCGGACCGGCCTGCGGCGGCCGCTTAGGCCGTCCCACCGCGAATTTCAAGACCAGGATGAGGATCAGCAGCAGGATCAGCACGACCGGCAGGACGAATTTCAGCATGAGGTTCCCATCGGGTCGGGCAAGGACAAAACCAGATGCTAATTCCTCGCCGTGATCAGCGCAGGGCCGCCGCCGCGATTGCCACGCCTTGTTCGGCCGACAAGCCCAACCCCCGGATCACCTCGGCGTACGTGGCCGCCGCGGCTTGGGCTCGGGACAGCGTCTCGTCGCCGGTCGCGCCGACGAAAGTGCCTGCTCTGCCTCGGGTTTCCAGCAGACCGGCTTCCTCGAGTTCCCGGTACGCACGCGCGACGGTGTTCGGCGCGATGCCCAGTTCCGCGGCCAACCCGCGCACCGTCGGGAGTTTGGTGCCGACCGCCAGGGTGCCGTCGTTGATCTGGTTCGCCAGCGAGGTCCGGACCTGTTCGAACGGCGGGACAGCCGAGGCCGGGTCGTAGCTGATGCTCATCGTTGCCGCCGTTTCCGTCGGATGCTGACCACAATGCCCAGCGCCAGCAGCGCGAACGCTACCGCGAAGCCGATCAGCACCGCCCATCCGCTGATGGCCGCGCCGGTGTCGCCCGGGTGCAGGTGCGGTCGCGCCAGGTCCATGCGTCCAGGTTAACGGGCGGCGGCGATCAATTCGGCCAGATCTTCCGAACCCGCGGGCAGCGCGTCGACCGGCCACCAGCGCAGGTCGTCGGATTCCTCGCTGCGCACGGGTTCCGCGCCGGGCGGGGCGTGCACGACGTACCGGACGTCGAAATGCCGGGTCGGGACGCCAAGCGAGCAGGTGATCGGGTGGACGTCCAGGTGCACCGGCGTTTCCCCGATCACCAGGCCGCTCATGCCGGATTCCTCGGTCGCCTCGCGCAGCGCGGCTTCGGCCAGCGACGCGTCGGACGGTTCGCAATGCCCGCCGAGTTGCAGCCAGCGGCCGACGCGCGGGTGCAGGGTCAGCAGGACCTGCGTGCTGGTCGAGTCGAGGACCACCGCGGACGCGGTCAGGTGCCCAGCTTCGCAGGAGCGCTGGCAAGTGTCCGAACGCGACGCCAGGAAACCGAGAAACGCTTGCCGCAGCGACTCTTGTGCCGGTTCGGAGGGCTTCCATTCGGTCAGCGCGGCGACCGCGGATTCGTGCAGGGTCATCGTTCGATCAGCCAATCGCCGGTGGAAAGCGGTCCGCGCGGGGGAGCGGGTTCGGCCGGGTGCCCGATGGCGACCGCGCCGAGCGGGTGCCACTGGTCGGTCAGGTCCAAAGTGGACCGGACCAGGTCGGCGGCGAAAATGGTCGAGCCGATCCAGCACGAGCCGAGGTCTTCGGCGGCCAGCGCGACCAGCAGGCCCTGCACGGCGGCGCCGGCGGCGACGGTGAACATGGTGCGCTCGTGGCGGTTTCGCCGGTCGTCGCGGTAAGTGTGCGCGCCTTCGGGCAGCAGGAACGGGATGACCAGTTCCGGTGCACGATAAAGAATGTCGCCGCGGGAAAGGCGTTTCGCGATCTGCTCGGGCGTGAAGCCGTCGCTGGTCAGGTCGGCTTCCCAGGACGCACGCATCGCGTCGAGGAGTTTGCGGCGCAGGCCTTCGTCGCGCAGCCAGATGAACCGCACGGGGTGAGTGTGGTGCGGCGCGGGCGCGGTGAGCGCGGACGCGACCGCGCGACGCATGGCTTCGGGGTCGACCGGCTCGTCGCTGAAGTGCCGGACGGAACGCCGGTGCGGTACCGCTTCCCGGCGGCCCTGCGCGATGGATTCGTTGGTGCCCAAGCGAAAGAGGTCGGTTTCGCCCGGGCGGATCAGGTCCCGCGCGGTGGATCCGTCGTCGTGGATCTGCAGGCCGCGCACGACCGCGACCGGCAACCCGCCGAGCTTGCCCTTCACCAGGTCCGCCGCGGCGGCGATCTCGTCCGCGATCGCGATTTCCGTAACGGCCAGCTCGTTTCCCTGCGAATCGACCTGTCCGGCGTACCCGTGCAGCACGCGCAGACCGGACGCGCCGATCGCGGCGTCGGTCTGGCCGACTCGCCAGGCCCGGCCCATCGTGTCGGTGACGACCACGGCCACCTCGACGCCCAGCCGCTCGCGCAAACCGTTGCGCAGAGCCAACGCGGACGCGTCCGGGTCCGCGGGCAGCAACGCCACCTCGTCGCCGCGCACGTTCGACGCGTCGATCCCGGACGCCGCCTGCACGATGCCCAGGTTGTTCTCGGTGATCAGCGTGCGCGCGATCCGGGCGACCACCCGCACCGATTCTTCCTCGATCAGCTTCCGCCGGGCCGCGTCGCGCGCCTCGGGGTCGCTCGGCACGCGCACCAAGCGGCCCTCGATCTTCGAGAACGCCTTGCTGGTCACCACGACCACGTCGCCGGACCGCAGCCACGGCGCGGCGGACACGATCGCGCCGGTCAGGTCGTCGCCGGGACGGAACTCCGGCAGCCCGGGAACCGGCAGGATCTCGATCTTCTGGGAAGCGTGGTCAAGCTGTGTTGCATCAGACACTGGAGACTCCAGCCACGTCGAGCGCCGCGCGGACCATGTCCGCCGTCGCGTCCACATCGGACATCAGCAGCGGCACCGCGCGCACGTCCACGCCGGGCACCGTGACCTCGTGATCCTCCGGCGCGACGAGCCAGCCGTCGAGCACGCCGCCTTCCGAACGCGCTCCGTAGTGGCGGCCGACCGCCTCCGCGGAGGTCTCCACGCCGATCGCGGTGAGGCACGCGTCGGCCATGCCGCGCAACGCTTTCCCGCCGATGATCGGCGACACCCCGACGACCTTGGCGCGAGTTTTCCGCAGTGCGTCGCGCACGCCGGGCACCCCGAGCGTCGTGCCGACCGACACGACCGGGTTCGACGGCGCGAACAGCACGACGTCCGCCTCGGCCAGCGCTTCGAGCACCCCCGGACCGGGCTTCGCCTCGTCATTGCCGACCGCCACGATCGAATGTGCGGGCACGCCGGCCCGGTAACGCACCCACCACTCCTGGAAGTGCACGGCCTTCTGCTGCTCCGGCTGGTCCGGATCGTCGATCACGACGTGCGTTTCGACCCGGTCGTCCGACATCGGCAGCAGGCGCACGCCGGGCTGCCAGCGATCGCACAGCGCCTCGGTGACCTGGGACAGCGGATAGCCCGCGCGCAGCATCCGCGACCGGATGAGGTGGGTCGCGATGTCCTTGTCGCCGAGCCCGAACCAGGTCGGCTCCGCGCCGTAGGCGGCGAGTTCCTCCTTCACCGTCCAGGTCTCGCCCGCGTGGCCCCAGCCGCGTTCGGTGTCGATGCCGCCGCCGAGGGTGTACATGCAGGTGTCGAGATCCGGGCAGATGCGCAGGCCGTGCATCCACACGTCGTCGCCGGTGTTCACCAGCGCGGTGATCTCGTGCGGGGACTCGCCCGCGCCGATCGCGGGAAGTCCGAGTGCGGTTTTGACCCCGAGCAGGAAGCGGGCGCCGCCCACCCCGCCTACCAGTACGACGATCTTCACGACTGGCGATCCTCGCACGTCCGCGGCGCCGGGCCCCAGTACCGGTACCTGTGGTGCTCCGAACAGCCCAGCGCGGAATACAACGCGAGCGCGCCGGCGTTGCCCACCGCCACTTGCAGGACCCACTTGTCGGCGCCGTGCGCGCGGCCCCAGTCGGCGAGCGCGTGCAGCACCGTGGTGGCCAGACCGCGGCGGCGAAACTCCGGAGCGACCGCGAGACGGGCGACGTGGAGCCAGTCGTCGACGACGGCCCCGCGCACCGCCCCGGCGGTGACCCCGTCGGCCAGCACGACGCCGTAACCGACCTTTCCGGTGGTCACGACGTGCCGCTGGGCGGAACCCGGCTCGGTGGTGTTCTCGGCCAATTCCCACCATTCCGGCGTCGCCTGGTCGAGGACCTCAGCGTCGGGCGAAGGACCGGACGGCAGCGGACCGGTGAGCACCGACACCCGGTACCCGGCGGCGTGCTCGACCTGCTCGCGCCAGCCCGCGGCGGCCACCGCGCGCTCCAGTTCGCTGTCTTCCAGCACCTGAACCGCGGGCGGAATGCCGCGAGCGTGGGCGAAGTCACATACGGCCGCGAGCGCGTCCGGGACCGGGCAGCCGGGGTCGCCGACCGCGAGTGTGCTGTTCGCGCGCCCGGTGAAGCCGTCCGCCCAGCGCAGAGTCCATTCTCCGAGCGGCTCCTCGACCACCGCCTGCCACGCTTTCGCACACACGATTTCGAGCTTTTCCCGGGAGTTCACGGTTAGATTGTGACGGAGAGAGCTGTCCCGTTCCGCAGGAGAACCCCATGAGTTACGCGCGCAAGGACGACCGGCACAACGATGAGCTTGTCGACGAGATCGCCGACGGGTTCAAGCGGACTCTCGAGGAGAAACGCGAGGACGGCAAGCCCGCCGGACCCGCGTTCACCATTACCGGCGATGCCCGGAACGCGCCGAAACCGCGCCGCCGGGACCGCTGAGCGGCTCGGATCCGCCCCCTTTCCAGGGGTGGGATAAGGGTCGCCTAACCACCACCGGGGGCCAGGGAAGCGCGTAATGTCCGCACCGACCGGCCCAGCAGGAGAAGCCAGGAGTACGCAGTGACCTACGTGATCGCCGAGCCCTGCGTCGACGTGCTCGACAAGGCGTGTATCGACGAGTGCCCCGTGGACTGCATCTACGAGGGCGAGCGGATGTTGTACATCCACCCGGACGAGTGCGTCGACTGCGGCGCCTGCGAGCCGGTCTGCCCGGTCGAGGCCATTTACTACGAGGACGACGTCCCGGACAACTGGTCCGACTACACCAAGGCGAACGTCGACTTCTTCAACGAGCTGGGCTCGCCCGGCGGCGCCTCCAAGGTCGGCAAGACCGCGCACGACCCGGGGTTCATCAAGGCTCTGCCCCCGCAGGGCGAATGACCCGGCTGCCCGACTTCCCCTGGGATTCGCTCGCCGAGGTCAAGGCCCGCGCGCAGGCGCATCCCGGGGGCATCGTCGACCTGTCCGTCGGCACGCCCGTCGACCCGGTGCCGGACTCGATCCGCGCCGCGCTCGCGTCGGTGTCGGAGATCCCCGGCTATCCGGCGACGCACGGCACGCCTGAGCTGCGGGAAACGGCCGTCGCGGCGCTGGAGCGGCGGTACGGGATCACCGGCGTCGAACCGGACGCGGTGCTGCCGACGATCGGTTCGAAAGAGGCCGTGGCCTGGCTGCCGCGGCTGCTCGGCTTCGGGCCGGGCGACGTGGTGGTCATCCCGGAGCTGGCGTATCCGACGTACGAGGTCGGTGCGCTGCTCGCGGGCGCCGAGGTGGTGCGCGCGGACGGGCTGACCCAGCTCGGCCCGCGCCGCCCGGCGATGATCTGGCTGAACTCGCCGTCGAACCCGACCGGCCGCGTGCTCGGCGTCGACCACCTGCGCAAGGTGGTCGAATGGGCGCGCGAACGCGGCACCGTCGTGGTGTCCGACGAGTGCTACCTCTCGCTCGGCTGGGAGGCGGAACCGCTGTCGGTGCTGCATCCGTCCGTCCACGGTGGACAGACGGACGGCCTGCTCGCGGTGCACTCGCTGTCCAAGTCGGCGAACCTCGCGAGCTATCGCGCCGGATTCGTGACGGGCGACCCGAAGCTGGTGAAGACCCTGCTGGAGGTGCGCAAGCACGCCGGCATGATCGTGCCGCGCCCGGTGCAGCAGGCGATGGTGGCCGCGCTTTCCGACGACGAAGCCCTTGCCGGGCAACGCGAACGCTATCGCGCCCGGCGGGTCGTGCTGCGGAAGGCGTTGCAGGACAACGGCTTCGAGATCACTTATTCCGAGGCCGGGCTGTATCTCTGGGCCACGCGCGGGGAATCCGCGCAGGCCACGGTGGAATGGCTCGCCGAGCGCGGCATCCTGGTCGCGCCGGGCACCTTCTACGGGCCCGCGGGCAAGGAACACGTGCGGGTCGCGCTGACGTCAACGGACGAGCGCATCGAGGCGGCCGCGGAACGGCTGGCGCAGGGTTGAGAGCACGGGGTCAGGCGACTGACCCCGTGAAATACCCGGTCGCCGCGACCGCCAGCGCGAGGAAGACCGCCGGGAACGCGATGTTGTGGAACACCTTCGCGCGGATGTGCGCTCCGACCGCGCCGACGAAGAACAGCGTCAGCCCGATCGCCGCAGCCAGCCCTAGGCGGGGCCAGCCGAGCAGGCCGGCCACCAGCCCGGCGACGCCCGCGCCTTCCAGGATCGCCAGGTAGGGGATCCATCGCGGGCCGACGCCGACCTCGGTCGAGTTCTGCACCACGAACCGCGCTCGGACGGCTTTGGCCACGACCTCGAAGGCGTTGATCGCGACGCAGACGAAGGTGGCGACGAGAAGTCCGGTTTGCATGGCTGCTCCTTTCCGGTCCCACTTCCCTGACGGGGCGGGGGCCGGAAAGGTGACCGGCTGTCAGTAGTCGCGGCCGGTGAAGCCGCGGTAGACGAACCGGGTGAGCGCCTCGATCGCTTCCTCGTCGGAGGGCTGGTTCCACCCTGCTGGCGGCGGCGTGACCAGCCACATCTGCGCGAAGTTGTCGATCAGCTGGTACATCATCGCGATGGTGAGCTGAGTGTTCGCCGGGAGCCGCAAGCCGGCCGCGGTGACGTGCTCGAGGTGGCTCTCGACGTCCGAGGCCTGGGTGGCGCCGAAGTTCGCGTACGCGGCGGCGAAGTCCTCGTTCACCATCGCCGCCTGGCGCAGCGCGAGCATCGTGGGCGCGTTGGCGCGGTAGAAGTCCCAGTACTGCCGCACGTGCCAGCGGACCGCGGCGGGATCGCTGAAATCGGACAGATGGTCCTCGGCCATGGCCTGCTGGTCGCTGTCCTCGGCCAGGTCGGCCAGCAGCGCGATCAGCAGTTCTTCCTTGCCCGCGAAGTGGTTGTAGAACGACCCCGCGGCGCGGCCGGCTTCCCGGGTGATGTCGGTGATCTTCGTGTTCAGGTAGCCCTTGGCCGCGAACACGCGCTTGGCCGCGTCCTTGAGCGCCGTTTCCGTTTCGGCGGCTTTGTCCCGGCGGCTCGTCGCTGTCATCCGGCACCTCCCTTGACGCGAACGCTATCAGCGGGCATGCTGAATCTAAATTCAGTGAATCATAATTCAGTCAGACGGGAGAAGGACATGACGGTGCTGGTGGCGGGGGCGGGCCCGACCGGGCTCACGCTGGCGATCGAGCTGGCGCGGCGCGGGGTCGGCGTGCGGGTGGTGGACAAGGCGGAGCAGTACTTCGTCGGCTCGCGCGGCGACGGGCTGCAGCCGCGCACGATGGAGGTCTTCGAGGATCTGGGCGTGCTGGACGCGGTGCTCGCCGCGGGTGCGCCGCCGCACGAGATGCGCGTGTACCTCGACGGGGAGTTCACGATGGTGCGGCGAATGGCCGAGCCGGTCGAGCCGACGCCCGCGGTGCCGTATCCGACCGCCTGGTTCCTCGGCCAGTCGCAGACCGAGGGGATCCTCCGGGACCGGCTGGCCGAGTTCGGCGTGCGGGTGGAGCTGAACACCGCGTTGACCGGCTTCACTCAGGACGAGGAGGGCGTCACCGCGGAGCTGTCGACGGGGGAGACGGTGCGCGCGGACTACCTGGTCGGCGCGGACGGCGGGAAGAGCTTCGTGCGCAAGACGCTGGGGATCGCGTTCGAGGGGACCACTGACGAGTCGATCCGGATGCTGCTGGGCGACGTCTCCGCGGAGGGGCTCGACCACGGCTCGGCGTACTGGTTCGCGAAGGCGGACGAGCCGATGTCCGGCGTCGCGTTCACGCCGCTCCCGGGGACGCCGTATTTCCAGTTCGCCTCCCCGCTCGGCGACGGCGACGCGGGCACCTCGCTGAGCGAGTTGCAGGAGCACCTGGACGCGGTGTCCGGCGGCGGGATCCGGCTGCTGGAGCTGGCGTGGTCAACCGTGTGGCGGCCGAACATCCGGCTGGCGGCGGCATTCCGGCAGGGCCGGGTGTTCCTCGCCGGGGACGCCGCGCACGTACACCCGCCGACCGGCGGGCAGGGCTTGAACACCGGGGTGCAGGACGCGTACAACCTGGCCTGGAAGCTCGCCGACGGATCGCCCGCGCTGCTGGACAGCTACGAGGCGGAACGACGCGCGGTCGCGGCGCGCGTTCTGGGGGTGAGCACTGCGTTGCTGGAGAAGTACAAGGAGGGTGCCGAGGACGCGCACGAACGCGGGCCGGAGACACAGCAACTCGACCTGACCTACCGGGGCGGCCCGCTGTCGCCGGTTGGAGTGGGAGCGTTGCGGCCGGGAGACCGGGCCCCGGACGCGCCGCTCGTGGCCGCGAACGGCAAGAGCGTGCGGCTGTTCGAGCTGTTCCAGGGTCCACATGCGACAGAACTGGTCTTCGGCGACGGACCGCTCGGGACGGAGCATCCCGCGTACCGGATCCTGCCGCAGGGGGCGACGGGGGAATTCGTGGACGCGGGCGGGCATGCGTACGCGGCGTACGAGGGGGCGCCCGGGAAGCGGGTGCTGGTGCGGCCGGACGGGTACGTGTGGTCGGTTAGCTGACTGCGTGTTCGGCTGCTTCGATGCGGTGCCAGATGTCGAGCCAGGTGGCGCGGGCGTGGGCGCGTTTGGCGAGTTCGTGTTCGACGATTCGTCCGGCGACGAAGCCGATTTCGGCGTCCGCGTTGGGTAGTACCCCGCGTACCTTCTCCGCGGCGAAGCGGATGGTGGGGTAGCCGGATGGGTATGTGTGGTCGGTTAGCTGACTGCACGCTCGGCGGCCTCGATGCGTTTCGCCAGTCCTGCTCGATAACCCGGCTCGCGGAAGCGGTTGCTGTCGGGATACGCGTGGTCGGTTAGCTGACCGCGTGTTCGGCTGCTTCGATGCGGTGCCAGATGTCGAGCCAGGTGGCGCGGGCGTGGGCGCGTTTGGCGAGTTCGTGTTCGACGATTCGTCCGGCGACGAAGCCGATTTCTGCGTCTGCGTTGGGCAGTACTCCGCGCACCTTCTCCGCGGCGAACACCGCGTCCTGGTGATCGCCCAGCACGGTCTGGAATTTGCGCGTCGCCTTGATCAGTTCGGACAGTTTCGCGGCCTGCTTCTTCTTCGCCGCCGATCGGGCCAATTCGGCGGTATAGCGAAGTTTCTTGCCGTGGATGCGCAGTGCGTGCAGGTCGTCGTCCGGGGGATTCGGGGGCAGGGCGGCGACTGCACGGGCGAGTTTCCGGTACGGCTTCCGTACGTCCGCGGCCAAACTGGGCTTCTCGGCGGGGGTTTCGTCGATCTCGTGCTCGGCGGTGCGGGACAGCTGGGCGATGCCCTGCAGCAGGGTCGCGTACCGGGGGCTCGACAGCGCCCGGTTCAAGCGGCGGCGGGCTGTGGTGCGTTCGGAGACGAAGCGGGACACCAGCCGTCGTCCGGCGGGTTGGTCTCGGACGTCGAAGTCGGCGATCACCTCGCGCAGGTGGCCGATCAGGACGTCGTAGTCGCGGACCTCGCCGAGGACCTGGCCCAGCCAGCCGAGGTCGGCGCGTACCGGCTCCGCGGTGGGGCCGACCAGCGCGCTCGAGGACTTCAGCACGCTTCGCATCCGTCGTTGCGCGACGCGCATCTGGTGCAGTTCTTCCGGATCGGTCCCAGCCCGGGTGCCCGGTTCGCGGGACAGCAGTTCGCGCAGTTCGTGGTCGAGTTTGGCGCGGACGTGCGCGGCGGCCGGCGCCTCGGGGCCCGCCTTCGCCGGTTCGGCGGGGAGCCCGAGAGCGGCCGGCGTCGTCGGTTCCGGAGTACGGCGGCGGCTGGTCGCGTCGGAAGTCACCTAGTTAATGGTAGGTGAACAGCGATCCGATCGGAGTCCGCCAAAACAGCGAGAGGGTGCGCTCCCGCAGCGGGAAGCGCACCCTCTTCGAAGAGCTGGATCAGTTGGCGTGCAGTGCTTCGTTCAGCTGGATGCCGACGCCGCCGCGCGGCACGACCTCGACCGCGCCGGTCGCGGAGTTGCGGCGGAACACCGCGCCCGAGATGCCGGACAGCTCGCGTGCCTTGACCGTCTTGCCGTCGACCTCGACCTTGGTGCCCGCGGTGATGTACAGGCCTGCCTCGATCACCGAGTCGTCGCCGAGGGAGATGCCCGCGCCGCCGTTCGCGCCGATCAGGCAGCGTTCGCCGATCGAGATCACCTCGGTGCCGCCGCCGGACAGCGTGCCCATGATGGACGCGCCGCCGCCGACGTCGCTGCCGTCGCCGACCACCACGCCCGCCGAGATGCGGCCTTCGACCATCGACGCGCCGAGCGTGCCCGCGTTGTAGTTCACGAAGCCCTCGTGCATCACGGTGGTGCCGGACGCCAGGTGCGCACCGAGCCGCACGCGGTCCGCGTCGGCGATGCGGACGCCGGTCGGGAGCACGTAGTCGACCATCCGCGGGAACTTGTCCACGCCGTACACGGAGACCGCACCGCGCGACCGCAGCCGCAGCCGGGTCTGCTCGAAGCCCTCGACCGGGCACGGGCCGTGGCTCGTCCACACGACGTTGGCCAGCAGGCCGAAGATGCCGTCGAGGCTCTGCACGCGCGGCTGGACCAGCCGGTGCGAAAGCAGGTGCAGGCGCAGGTAGACGTCGTGGGCGTCGGCGGGCGCGGTGGCAAGGCTGCCGATCGTGACGCGCACCGCGACGACCTCGACACCGCGGTCGGTGTCCGGGCCGAGCAGCGCGGCCGCGGACTCGCCGAGCAGCTCGGTGGTCTGCTCCGCGGTCAGCCGCTCGGTGCCGCTCGTGCCTGCGTCGACCAGCTTGGGGTGCGGGTACCAGGTGTCCAGCACGGTTCCGTCGGACGTGACGGTGGCCAGCCCGACGCCGACGGCGCCGGTCGTTTCGGGGTCAGGGGTCTGCTCGCTCACGCTGGTCACGGTAGCCGAAGCGGACCGGATCAACCTGTGGTGGCCAGCTGGTTCACCTTTTGCTTGACCTCGGTCAGCGCGGTCGAGATGGACACGAGCGCCTGCGTGCACGCCCCGCCGGGGGTCGGCACGGTGGTGCAGCCCGCCTGGCGGAACGCGCCGACCGCCTGGTCGAGCGCGGTCGCGTCGCGGTCGAGCGGCTGGTTGACCGTCTTGCCCGCTTTCGCCAGCTTGTGCACCGAACCGGCGGTGTTGCCGACCTCGGTGACGTATTTCTCACAGCCCTTGGGCAGCTGGGTCTGCGGACCGGTGAAGCAAGCGTCGGCCGACAGCGCCTCGAGCTTGGTCGGCAGTGCGTCCGGACCCGGATCGCCGGCTCCGGGGCGGGCCTTGGGCCCGGCCTCGTTGCTGCAGCCGGTGAGGACGAGGGCGAGGACGCCGAGAGCGACCAGGGAGCTTCGCGTGCGCACGTCCTCACGGTAGCCCCCGCGCCTGCTGGGTACGGTGCCGGTATGACCTCCCTTGACCTGCGCGCCGACCCGGCCGACCTCACCGCTGCCCTTGTGGATGTGTTCAGCGTCTCCGGGGAGGAGGGCAAGCTCGCGGACCTCGTGCAGGCGGCGCTGGCCGAGCAGGCTCCGCATTTGGAGGTCGTGCGCAATGGGGACGCGGTGCTGGCGCGGACTCGGTTGGGGCGTCCTTCGCGGGTGATTCTCGCGGGGCATTTGGACACTGTTCCGGAGAATTCCAACTTGCCTTCTCGTCGCACTGGGGTCGGGGACGATTCCGTGTTGCATGGGCTGGGGTCGGTGGACATGAAGGGCGGGGATGCGGTCTTCTTGCACCTCGCCGCTACTTTGCCGGAGCCTCGGCATGATGTGACGTTTGTGTTTTACGACAATGAAGAGGTCGAGGCTGTTCGGAACGGGCTTGGGCGGATTGAGCGGGAGTTGCCTGAGTGGCTTGCCGGGGACCTCGCGATTGTCGGGGAGCCGTCCAATGGGGTGATTGAAGCCGGATGCCAGGGGACGTTGCGGGTTGAGGTGCGGACTTCCGGGGCTCGGGCGCACACTGCTCGGGCTTGGATGGGGTCGAATGCGATTCACGCGTTGGCGGAGCCGTTGCAGCGGTTGGCTTCTTATTCGCCTCGGGTGGTGGAGATTGACGGGCTGACTTATCGGGAAGGGTTGCAGGCTACTGCTATTTCTGGCGGGGTGGCTGGGAATGTGGTGCCGGATGCTGCTGTTTTGACGGTTAATCATCGGTTCGCGCCTGATCGGGGGGCGGAGGAGGCCGAGGCGCATGTGCGGGGGGTTTTTGATGGGTTTGATGTGACGTTGGTGGATATGTCGCCTGGGGCGTTGCCTGGGTTGTCCGCGCCGGCGGCAGCTGAACTGGTGGCTGCGGCTGGGGGGTCGGCTGCGGCCAAGTTGGGGTGGACGGATGTGGCTCGGTTTGCTGCGTTGGGGATGCCTGCGGTGAATTTCGGGCCTGGGGATCCTACGTTGGCGCATACGCAGCAGGAGTGGGTTCGGGTTGGGGAGATTCGGGGGGTTGCTGAGGTGTTGAGGCGGTTTTTGAGTTGATTCTGTCTCGGCTCGGGCCTCGTCGCCTGGCGGCGACATTGGCGCGTGCTTGCGTGGGGCACCCCGAAGCTTGATTGTGCTGACGGTTCGGGGGTGCTTGTCAAGGCGGGAAAGATGCCTTGACAAGCACCCCCGAACCGCAGGGAGGCTTCGTATCGGGGTGCGGGGGAGGGGCTGGGTGCCTCGCCCGTTGGGTGCATCGGCTGCGGTCGGGGGCTCGATGCGGTCGGGTGCGTCGGCTGCGGTTTGTCGGTGGTGGGGGTTAGCGCCCCAATGTGGCATTGGGTGCGTTGGATGCACCCAATGTGGCGTTCGTTGCGTCCCATGCACCCAATGCCACATTGGGGCAGCATCCCGGCGGCGGTGGTTGGCGGGGCGGTCCGTGAAGGGCTCCTTGAGGGAATCTGGGTCCGTGAAGGGGCCCCTCACGTCCGGAGCATGGTCGTGAGGGGAACCCTGCGGGAATCAGCGTCTGTGAGGGTTCCCCTCACGACAGGAAGGGCCGCCGGGGAGAACCGGCGGCCGGTCGGGTTTGTGGGCTGAGGCCGGGGCGGCGAATTGCGCAGCACCCCGGCCCACAGCAGCTTTTTTACCGGCCTTGCAGCGATTTCACGTTGTCGCCGAAGGTCCAGCCTTTTGAGCCGTCCCAGTTGATTGACCAGTCCATCAATCCCTTGAGCCCGGGGACGCTCTGGTACGCCTGCGAGACCAGGCCCGGATCCATGTAGCCGCCGCCTGCGCCTGGTTGGGCTGGGAGGCCTGGGACTTGTTTGTCCAGCGGGACGCGGATTGTGGTGCCTTGTACGGTGAGGCCCTTGTCCAGGCATTGCGTCTGCACGGTGAATCCCTGCACGGTCCCGGCTTCGTAGCTGTCGCCGGAGCAGCCGTACATGGAGCCGTTGTAGTACTGCATGTTCAGCCACCACAGTTGGCCGTTGTCGGCGTACTTCTTGATGATGGGGAGGTATGCGCCCCAGATCGAGCCGTAGGTTACCGAGCCGCCCGTTACGTATGCTGTTTCCGGGGCCATCGTCAGGCCGAAGCCGGCGGGCATTTGGGACAGTACGCCGTCGATGATGCGTTCCAGGTTTGCTTGCGAGGCGGACAGCGAATTGATGTCGCCGCTGCTCGACAAGCCGGTCTCGATGTCGATGTCGATTCCGTCGAAATTGTACTTCTTCAGGATCGGCACGATGGTGCTGACGAACTTGTCGGCGACCGAGCTGGACGACAGGTCAATACCCGCTGCTGCGCCGCCGATAGACATCAGGATGGTGGCTCCGGCGTCCTTGGCCGCGCACATCTCGGCGGGCGTGGAGACCTTCACCGTCGAGTCCATGCCGTCTTCCCACTGCACGGTGCCGTCGGAAAGGATCACCGGGAAGGCGGCGTTGATGACGTTGTACCCGTGTGCGGCCATGCTGGGGTCGTTGATCGGCACCCAGCCCATGCCGGGGTGGACGCCGTTCGAGGCTCCGTCCCAGTTTTCCCAATAGCCTTGCAGCACCGAACCGGAGGGTCTCGGTTTTACCGCGCACGTGTCCGACTGCGGCGCGGCGGCCGCTGAGGCGGGGGCGATTCCCGCTAGCGGCAGTGCGAGCAGGGCCGCCACGGCGGTCCCGAACCAGCGCGATTTCCGTCCGTTCATCACGGCTCCCGTCCCCGGTAACGGTGGTGTCGCAACGGTAAGCGGCGCACCGGGGGATTCCTACCCCCGAACGTATGGTCTAGACAAATTCCAGCAGGGGTGGTCTGGACAAGTGGGTGAACACAGACCAGCCGGGCACGAGGCGCCGTGCCCGGCTGGTCCAGAAGGCCGAGAAACTAGAGTGCGGTTACTGCGTCAGCAGGCCCCGTTGTCGGTCCAGACGGCCCAGGAACTGGGTGCGCCCGGCTCAGCGCCGACGGAGTACCACGTCGAGGTCCACTTGTGGTTGTTGTACGAGACCACGTCGCCCGGACCGTAGAACGTGTTCGAGTCCCACGCCGCGATGCCGCCGCAGCCCGGCGGGGTGCCGCTGCCCACGGTCAGGGTGAAGTCCGAGGTGTGCGTGGCGTTCGCGCCGGTCGCGGTGATCGTGACCTTGCTGGTGCCCTTCGGCGTGCTGGCCGTCGTCGCGATGGTGACGGTCGCGGTGGCGCCGGACTGGATGGTCGCCGGGTCGAAGGTCGCGGTCGCGCCCGAGGGCAGGCCGCTCGCGGTCAGCTTGACCGACTGCGCGTTGCCGTTGGTGATCTTGGTGGTCACCGTGGACGTCGCCGACTCACCGGGCTGGACAGTCGCGGTCGCCGGGGACAGCGCGACCGAGAAGTCGTTGCCCGCCGGCGGGTTGCCGGTGCAGGTGGCCTCGCCCGAGACCGCGCCGACCGAAACCGCGTCCCACGCCGCCTTGGTGGCGTTGAACTCGGTGCAGCTGCCCGGGAACAGGTCGACCGCGGCCTGAAGGGTGGCCTTGCGGGCCGCCTTGTGGTTCCAGGACGAGGTCTTGTGCAGCAGGCCGTTGTAGAAGATCTTGCCCGCCTTCTGGATGCCGACGCCGGTGACGCTGCTGTTGTTGCAGGTCGGGCTCGACGGCTGGCCGTCCGAGGGAGAGCTGCCCTCGGCGAGCAGGTAGAACCAGTGGTTCTGCGGGCCCGCGGCGGCGTGCACCTCGGTGTTCGGGATCGAGGACGAGTAGCAGTTCGGGTCGCCGATCTGGCCCGGGTTGTACATGTAGCGGATCGGGCCCTGGCCGACCAGGTTGACGCCCTCGCCGACGGTGAAGTCCGGCTTGTCGACCGGGTTGTTCGCGTAGAACTCGGTCAGCGCGCCGAAAATGTCGCCGGTGGACTCGTTGAGCCCGCCGTTCTCGTTGCCCGAACCCGCGCCGCCCGGCGTGTTCTGGAAGATGCCGTGCCCGAACTCGTGGCCGACCACGTCCATCGACGTCGCCTGGCGCTGGTTGTCCTGCGAGTGGCCGAAGTGCGTGGACGAACCGTCCCAGTACGCGTTGACGTCGTTCAGCCCGACCGAGGCGGGGAACCCGCGGCCGTTGCCGTCGATGCCGCTGCGGCCCAGCCAGTCCTTCAGCATGTTCCACTCGGTCTGCACGCTGTAAAGCGTGTCGACGCAACCGGTTTCGAGGTCGGTGCCCTGCCCGTTGCCCCAGTTGTTGCTGGACTTCGTGAACACCGAGCCGTTTTCGCGGCCGCAGCTGATGCCCGACCGGTTCGGGTCGCGCATCGAGTACGAGCTGCCCGACCCGGTGGTGTCGATGCTGACCTGGCCGACGTAGTAGCTGTTGCCGTTGCCCGCCGCGGCGGGGGCCGCGGCGTTCGCGCCGGACTTCGCCGGGCTTTCGGCCTTCACGTCGTCGCGCTGGTCGAGGACCTTGCCGGTGGCGGCGTCGACGAAGACGTGCAGGTTGCTCGGCGCCTTCGCGGTGCGGCCCTTGACGACGACCTCGTAGGCGAGTTTCGGCTGTGCGCCGCCGAGAACGACCAGATCAGGCTTGCTCACCGTGCTCACGGTCGGCAACTGGGCGCGGGCGACCGAGGCCGCGCGCGCCGCGTCGACAGTGGGCTTGGTGCCCACGGTGATGGCCGCGCCCTCGGCGGAGTCGGTGCCGCGCACGCGGCCCGTTCCGTCGGCGACGATCACCGCATCCCCGCCGACGACCCGGAGGCCGTCGTAGGTGCGCTCGTAGGAGTTGTAATACAGCCCGGCGTCGCCCAGGGTGGTGCTGACGCGGTGCAGGCTTTCGGCCGAGCTCTTGCGGAGCCCGACCGCGCCTGCGGCGGCGGCCCGGTCGGCGGCCGCGATCGCGGTGGCCTGCGGGTCTGCGGTGGGGTGGGCGGGGGCCGCGGATGCCGGGGTCACCGGCAGCGCGAGCAGGGAAAGGGCGAGACCGGCGACACTTGCGATGCCGGTGGCGAGCCCTCTTCTGGACGTCATCGACAGTCCTTTCGGGGTACACGATGGGGAAAAGCGCAACGCGTTGAGCTGGGCTGATCAGGCCGCGGACACCGTGAGTAAAAAAGCGCTCACGGGGGCGGTCAATGCGCTGAACGGACCAGCGGGACCTCGGGGGCGATCGGGACTATTCCCCGCAAGTAGCCCCGTAGCAGGGAAAACGGCGGTTTGGGACGGGCCGGACGACTTTCGTAGGTAGTTCCTGACAACCGGCCGTTGGTAGGAGGACCGGAACCCGCTGGTGGTCCGCTTTCCCGCGTTCAGCCGCGGGCAACCGAGCCGTCACGCTCCGGTGCCGCCTCGGGCGCCCGCCGCGGCCGATCGGCCCGTAGGCTTGGCTGGTGAGCGAACAGTCTGAATTTCCCGACGGCCAGTACCCCGAACGTCCGGTGGAGCGGCACAAGGGCCCGGTGGTGCTCCGGCGCGATCGGCGCGACCAGGGCAGCACCACCGATCAGCGGCTGCTCGACTCGCGGGGGCCGAGCGACTGGGTGCACACCGACCCGTGGCGCGTGCTGCGGATCCAGGCCGAGTTCGTCGAGGGATTCGGCGCGCTGGCCGAGGTTCCGCGCGCGGTGACCGTGTTCGGTTCGGCGCGCACCAAACGCGACCACCCGGAGTACGAACTGGGCCGCAAGATCGGGGCCGCGCTCGCCGACGCCGGGTTCGCGGTGATGACCGGCGGCGGTCCGGGCGCGATGGAAGCGGTGAACCGCGGCGCGAACGAGGCGGGCGGGTTCTCCGTCGGGCTCGGCATCGAGCTGCCGTTCGAGCAGGGTCTGAACCCGTGGGTCGACCTCGGCGTGAACTTCCGCTACTTCTTCGCGCGCAAGACCATGTTCGTCAAGTACTCGCAGGCGTTCATCTGCCTTCCCGGCGGATTCGGGACGCTCGACGAACTGTTCGAGGCGCTCACGCTGGTCCAGACCAAGAAGGTCACGAAGTTCCCGGTGGTGCTGTTCGGCACCGACTACTGGGGCGGGCTGTACGACTGGATCGCGAAATCCGTGCTCGACGGCGGGAAAATCGGCGAGAAGGACCTCGATCTGCTGCACTTGACCGACGACATCGACGACGCGGTGCGCGTCGTGCAGGAGTCTTATCAGGCTTGGGAGGACACGCACTGATGCGGATCTGTGTGTTCTGCGGTTCGGCGCAGGGTTTTTCGCCGGAGTATGCCGAAGCGGCGGCCGGCGTCGGGAAACTGTTGGCGCAGCGGGGAATCGGCCTCGTCTACGGCGGCGCGAGCGTCGGCACCATGGGCGTGGTGGCGAACGCCGCGCTCGCCGCGGGCGGCGAAGTGATCGGCGTGATCCCGGAAGTGCTGTCGAACGTGGAAATCGCGCACGGCGGTCTCACCGAATTACACGTGGTCGCCGACATGCACCAGCGCAAAGCGAAAATGGCCGCGCTGTCGGACGCGTTCGTCGCGCTGCCCGGCGGGGTCGGCACCCTCGAGGAATTGTTCGAGGTGTGGACGTGGGCGCAGCTCGGCATTCACCGCAAGCCGATCGGGCTGCTCGACGTGGCCGGGTATTACTCGCCGCTGGTGGCGTTCGCCGATCAGATGCTGGAGAAGGGATTCCTGCGGCCGGAAACGCGGGAGCTGATCAGCGTCGCGTCCGACGCGGACAAGCTGGTCGACATCATGAGCCGCTCGGTCGGATAAGGCGCCTACGACGCTTTTTCGTCCGGTCGCTTGTGATAGGTGTCGACGTATTCCTGTCCGGACAGTTCCAGGATCGCGTACATGATCTCGTCGGTGACCGAGCGGCGGATCGCCGAGGACGAGTCCTGGCCCTCGTAGCGCGCGAAGTCCAGCGGTTCGCCGAAGCGGACCTTGATCTTGGCGAGCCGCGGGATTTTCGCGCCGTTCGGCTGGATGCCCTCGGTGCCGAACAACGCGACCGGGACCACCTTCGCCCCGGTGGACAGCGCGAGCGCGGCGACGCCGGTGTGCCCGCGGTGCAGCCGTCCGTCGAGCGAGCGGGTGCCCTCGGGGTAGATCGCGAAGACGCCGCCGTCGGTGAGCACCTTCCGGCCCGCTTCGAGCGCGGCGAGCCCGGCCTGTGCGTTGCCGCGTTCGACCGGGACGTACCCGAGCGCGTCGAGCGATTTCGCGATGAACCGGCCCTTGACGCCCTTGCCCGTGAAGTACTCGGCCTTGCCGAGGAACCGGACCTGCCGCGGGGTGGTGAACGTGATCACACCCGTGTCCAGCGCCGCCCGGTGGTTGGAGGCGAGCAGCACCGGACCGTCCTCGGGGATGTTCTCGACCCCCTCGACCTGGGGCCGGTAAAGCGCGCGGACCAGCGGTCCGAGCACGAAACGGACGAGCAGCGACAGCAAGGGTTCTCCCTCCGGAGGATCGGGCACCGGCTCCAGCATGGCACGATCGCCTCCATGAGCTGGTTTCACCGTCGCACCTGGCAGGAGCCCGGGTGGAGCGCCGCGGACATCCTCGCCGCCAAACGCGGCCGGACCGTGTCGGTCGTGCTGCCGGCGCTGAACGAGGAGGAAACGGTCGCCGCGGTGGTCGCCTCGGTGCGCCCGCTGCTCGGCGGAGTGGTCGACGAGCTGGTGGTCGTCGACTCCGGTTCCACCGACGCGACCGTCGAGGTCGCCGCGGCCGCCGGGGCTCGCGTGGTGCGCCGCGAGGACGTCGTGCCGGAGCTGCCGCCGCGTCCGGGCAAGGGCGAGGTCCTGTGGCGCTCCCTCGCCGCGACGACCGGCGACGTCGTGGTCTTCCTCGACTCCGACCTGGTCGACCCGGACCCGGCGTTCGTGCCGTCGCTGCTCGGCCCGCTGCTCACCGAGGACGGCGTGCACCTGGTCAAGGGCTTCTACCGCCGCCCGCTGCGGCTGGAGAGCACCGGCGGCGGCCGGGTCACCGAGCTGCTGGCGCGCCCGGTGCTGTCCGCGCTGCGCCCGGCCCTCGGCGAGCTGGTGCAGCCGCTGGGCGGCGAGTACGCGGGCACGCGCGAGTTCCTGGAGTCGGTGCCGTTCGCCGGGGGATACGGCGTCGAGATCGGCCTGCTGCTCGACGCCGAGGAGCGCTACGGGCTCGACGGGTTGGCGCAGGTCAACCTCGGCGTGCGCAAACACCGCAACCGGTCGCTGCTGCAACTCGGCGTGATGGCCCGGCAGATCCTCGGCACCGCGCTGGCCCGCTGCGGGATGCCGGGCGCGGAGGCGGCGCGGTTCACGCAGTTCGTGCAGGTGTCGGGGGAGTGGGTGCCCGACGTGACGGAGGTGCCGGTGGCGGATCGGCCGCCGATGCGGGAGGTGCTGGCCGCCCGGCGGGAATGACCCTCTGTCTACAGTGGACAGATCGCGACTTCATCGAGATGTCATCGTCGCGCGCTACGTTCCGGAGCCGATCCGATTCGAGCAGCGGGGGCGATGGACGTGGCCAAAGACCGACTGGATCCTTCGAGCGCGCGCCGGCTGGAGCTGCGCGATCTGGTTCTTCGGCAGCCGGACCGGAACACCGTGCGGGTCTACGCGGACGACGGCAGCAGGGACGGGTTCCTGGTCGGCTGGGCCGAACTGGCTCCGCATCCTTTTCACCGGCGGCCCGCGTGGCAGACGGTTTACCGGAGCGTGCCCGGCGACGACTCCAGTTACTGGCGCGGCGGAATTGCCCGCCAGGCCGGGTACACGGCGTTGGATTACGGGGGAAGCGACGAGATCCGGCTGGCGATCGACGAGATCCTCTCGCTCGCCCGGTGGGGCGACGTCCTGGCCGCCCGCGCCGGCCGGACCGGGACTTACACCGCCACGATGCACCCGGTGCAGGCCGAGTGGCTGGCCGGTCTCGCCGAGCCGAAGGGGATCACTCATCTCGGCGACGGCCGAGTCCGGTTCACCGCTGTCGTCGTCGCGCTGTTCCGCGGATCGCCGGAATCGCAGCCGTACGTCGACGCCAACGACCTGTTCCACCTCGATCCGATGGACTCGCCGATCCAGCTCATCCGGGAACAGTGAGCGCTGGCCGACCGTCCTCCACCATGAGGATCTGGTCGAACCCGGCGACGTGCTCCGGCCGGTGCGTCACCAGCACGACGGTTCCCTTCGCCTGAGCGAGAATCCTCGCCAGGACCTCGTCGCCGTGTGCTGGGTCGAGGCCTTCCACCGGTTCGTCGAGGACCAGGACCGGCGGTGCGGCGAGTACCGCGCGGGCGAGGATCAGCCGTTGCCGTTGACCGCCGGAGAGGGCGTCGCCGTCTTGGCCGGTGTCCCGGTCCAGCGGGAGGTCGAAGCCAGCGGTTTCGCAGGCGGCGCGCAGGTCGTCGTCGGTGGCTTCCGGGTTCGCGAGCAGCAGGTTCTCGCGGACGGTCGTGGCGAAGACGTGTGCGTCGGCGAGGGCTCCGGAGATCACCGCGGGGTGCGGTCCGGTCACGGGGCGGCCGTCGACGGTGATCGAACCGGACGTGGGGGAGACGAAGCCGAGCAGGACGTGCAGCAGAGTCGTTTTTCCGGCGCCCGAGGGGCCGAGGATGCCCAACCGGGTGCCGGGCGGCAGGTCGAGGTCGATGCCTTCCAGCGCGGCGCGGCGGCCGGGATACTGGACGCCGACGTTGGTCAGCCGGAAATGCCCTGGTCCGGGGATCGGTTCGGGGGTTCGGGCCGGCGCGGCGAGGACGGCGCGCACCCGGCTCAGCGAGGCGCGGATTTCGGGGATTCGCTCGGCGGCGGGAAGCAGCGGAAGGACCAGTTCGAACAGGGCCATCGTGGTCAGGGTGAGGGCGGCGGTGACCGGGATGCTCGCGGGGCTGAGCAGCGCGACCGCGACGGTGGTCGCGAATTGCACGGCCACTCCGGCGGCAGTGGTCAGGGCAAGGCGGCGGCCGGTGCGGCGGGATTCTGCGGCCAGCTTGTCGATGACCGTGGTGGCGCGGGTTTTTTCTCGTTGTTCCCAGCCGTAGGCGATGAGTTCGTGGCGGCCGAGGACGAGTTCCACGGTGCGTTCGGCGAGTTCCTGCGGCGGCTCGGGGGCTTTGCTTCGGGGGATTAACAGAAGTCCTGTTGCGAGCAGTCCGATGAGGACAATTCCGGAAAGCGGAAGGCTTACCGGCCCGGCGAAAACCACGACCGCTAGACCGACAGTGCTCGCGACCACGGCCGGTAGCGCTAGCCGGAGGATGGCGTCTTGCACGGCGTCCACATCGGACACCAGGCGAGTGACCAAGTCCGCGCCGGAGTGTTCGGCGACGCGACGGGGGAGTAGGGCCTGGTACACCCGGGTCCGGAGGGAGCCGAGGTAGCGGAGGACAACGTCGTGTCCGGCAAGGCGTTCGGCGTAACGGAGTCCGCCGCGCGCCAAGGCGAAGACGCGCACGGCGACAATCGCGAGGGTGAGCGCGGCGAGCGGAGGTTGCTCGGCGGCACGCATGAGCAGCCAGGCCGCGGTGCCGGTCAGGCCGAGTCCGGCGAGTTCGGCACCGACGGCGAGCAGGGTCGCGCGGACGAGTTTCATACCGTCACCCCATGCTTGAGTTCGACCGTCCGCGACGCGAGTGCTGCCAGCGCGGGTCGGTGTGCGACCAGGACTGCGGTGCGGCCGGGCAGCAGTTCCTTGGCACCGGCCAGCACGGTCGCTTCCGTACCGGTGTCGAGGCGAGCGGTGGGTTCGTCCAGCAGGACGAGTCCGGCTTCGGTGCGGGACAGAGCTCGGGCCAGTCCGACGCGTTGGCGTTGCCCGGCGGACAGTCCCGCGCCCAGTTCGCCGATCTGCGTCGCGTAGCCGTAGGGGAGGTCGGTGACGATGTCGTCAACGCGGCGTCCGCCGGTGTTTTCCTTGAGGGTGCCGCGAAAGAGCGTCGGACGTTGCGGTAGCCACGCAGTGTCGCGCAGCCAGGACGAGTGGTCGAGGGTGCGCAGGTCGACGCCGTCGACGAGCACTCGCCCGGCGGTCGGCTCGACGAAACCCAGCAGAACGGCGAGCAGAGTGGATTTGCCGGAACCGCTCGGCCCGACCAAGGCGAGGTGTTCGCCGGGTTGAATAGTTAAGTCTACTTCGGACAGTGCGCAAGTTTCGCCGTAATGCACGGATACGTGGTCGAATACCACTTCCGGCGGACCGAGGCGACGTGTCCGCGTGCCGGACCGGCGGATTGTCGTTGGTGCGCTGAGGATTTCTTTCCATGCGGTGAGTCCTTCCGCGGCGGCGTGGAACTTCGCTCCGGCGGCGCGCAGCGGCAGGTACGCCTCCGGGGCGAGGACCAGGACCAGCATCGCGGTGTGCGCGGTCATCGAGCCGGACAGCAGGCGGAACCCGATGGGTACCGCGACGAGCGCGATCGACAGGGTGGCGACGAGTTCCAGCACCAGCGCGGACAGGAAGGCGACTTTCAACGTCCGGATGGTGGCGTCGGCGTGTGCGTTGGCCATTTCGCGCACGCTCCGGGTCTGGGCTTGCGCGCGGCCGAAGAGTTTGAGCGTCGGCAAGCCTCGGACGACGTCGAGGAAGTGTCCGCCCAGTCGCGTTAGGAGTGTCCACTGTGTACGCGCTCTAGTGTGCGCGCCAATCAACGCGCCGAAGAGCGGGATCAACGGGACGGTGGCGGTGACGATCAAGGCGGAGGTCAGGTCGGCAGTGAAAAGCCTTGCCAGTACTGCGATCGGGACCATGGCCGACAGCACCATCGCTGGCAAGTAGCCCGCGAGGTAGGTGGCGGTGGCATCGACGCCTTTGGTGATGCGGGTGGCGGTCACGCCGGGGTCGCCGGTCGCGTCTAGCAACCGACGACGCAGACCAGCCTGGGCCGATGCCGCGAAGTGGCTGGTGAGCAGGCCCTGCGCGACAACGAGCAGAAGCCTCGCCCCGACGGCGACGCACAGGGCGACCGAAACGCCGCCGCCGGTGAGCAGGGTCGCAAGCCCGTCCGCCTGGACGAGCACGGTGACAGCAGTGCCGACGCCCAGCACGGCGAGCGCTGTCAGGTAACCGCGAAGACCAGGCATGGTGAGGCTCCTTTTAATAGTGCAGCAACGACTTCTCGTCGACCGGACGTCGGTGCGCCCGCCAGGTCAGCCACTGCACGACGACCAGCACGAGGAGCGTGGGCGCGGCGAACCATCCGAGCACCGCGGCCATGTCCGGCGTGGTGGCGGCCTGGTCGACGGTCAACTGGTAGCCCGCGCCAGAGGACAGGACGACCGGGAACCGCAGCACCCCGACCAGCAGCGCGGGGCACGCGCTCAGCAGCATCACGGCTGGGAGCGCCAACCGTGGCCGCTGGAGTCCGAAAAGGACGGTCAGATAGGCGGCGAAGGCGACCGCTACTACCGCCAGTGCGGCCCAAGAACCACCGGAGAAAGCTCCCCAAACCGTCGCTGTCACCAGGAAAACGCCCACCGGAAGCAGGAACGACCGAGTCAGCCGACGAACCCGTCCGGCAATTTCCGCCGGGCCACGTACTGCGAGGAAAACCAAGCCCTGCAAGCAGAACAGGGCGACAAACCCGAGTCCCCACAAGACCGCGTACGGGTTGAACAACGCCAGAACGTCGTCGACCGGGCGGCCCTGCGCATCGAGCGGAAGCCCGCGCACGAGGTTGCCGAGGAACAATCCCCACGAGACCGCGGTGACCAGCGCACCCGCGGTAATGGCGAACGTCCACCCGCGCCGGTTGCCCTCCGGATGCCGGCTCCGCAACTGCACCGCCGCGGTGAACGTGACCAAGCCCAGCAGCAACAGCACAATCAGCACGTAAGCCCCGGCGAACACCCGCCCTTCCAGATGCGGGAACGCGCCGAACAGCACGCCGACCGCCGCGACCAGCCACACCTCGTTCGCCAGGAAAAACGGGCCGACCGCGCCGAGCACGCGCCGCTGTCCAGCCTCGTCGCGGGAGAGCGCGGGCAGCAGCATCCCGACGCCGTAGTCGTAGCCTGCCAGCGCGAAGTAGCCGCCCAGCATCAAACCGAGCACACCCCACCAGATCGTCACCACGGGGTCACACTCCACTCAGGACAGGAAGTTCGGTTTCCGCCGCGGCGACCGCCGGACCGCGTTTGGCGATCCGCGCGAGAAGCACCCAGTCGGCGATGGCCAGCACGGCGAACAACAGCGTGAAAGCGATGAAGGAGAACAGGATCTGCCCGCCGCTGACGTCGGCGACGGCGTCCGCGGTGCGCAGCTTGCCCCACACCAGCCACGGCTGACGGCCGATCTCGCGGACCAGCCAGCCCATGATCGCCGCGATGAACGGCACGGCGATCCCCGGCACCATCAGGATGAGCACCGGCCGCGCCCGCAGCAGCCGGTCGCGGAACAACAGCAGCGTGCCGACCAGCGCCGCGAAGAACGCGAAGAAGCCGATATTGATCATCATCCCGAGCGGCAGCCCGACGGCGACCGAACCCTTGAACTTGTCCGGCTGATACCCGGCGACCTCGGCGAACTGCGCGAACCCGGCCTGGACCACCAGCACGCTGCCGATCAGCGACGTCACCACCCCGATCCGCAGCGACCGGCGGAAGAAGTCGATCTCGCTGGTGCGCTTGAGGAAGTGGTACGCACTGACGCCGGTCACGAAGAAGCCGCCGGTCAGCAGCGCGGCCCCGAGGACGTGCGGCAGCGACGCGACGAGCGCCGGGTTGGCGAACAACGCGCCGAAGTCGTCCAGTCGCAGCACGCCGTTCTCCATCCGCGAACCGACCGGGTTCTGCAGGAACGAGTTGGCGACCATGATGAAGAGCGCGGAGGCGTACGCGGTGAGCGTGACCAGCCACAACACCGCAAGGTGCACCCACTTGTTCATCCGGCCGCGGCCGAAGATCCACACGCCGAGGAACGTCGATTCCAGGAAGAACGCCACCAGCGTCTCGATCGCGAGCGGCGCGCCGAAAACGTCCCCGGCGAACGCGGACAGCCCGGTCCAGGTCATCCCGAACTGGAATTCCATCACGATTCCGGTGACGATTCCGAGTGCGTAGTTGACCACGTACAGGCGCCCCCAGAACGCGGTCATCCGGTGCAGCTGCTCCCCGCCGCGGAGCGTCGCGCGGGTCTGCATGATCGCCACCATGGTCACCAAACCCAGAGTGAGCAGCACAAACAGGAAGTGAAACGAGGTCGTGGTCGCGAACTGGAGTCGCGCTATCGGCAGTGGGTCCATGCCGACGCAGCCTATACGTAGCGCGGCTACATGTAGCGGGAAAACCCATGAGATCGGGGTGATCTCAGGGTTTTTCCCGGACGGTTCGGGAAGGCGCGGAGATTAGCCTGCCAGGGTCAAGATGAGTAGACTGCCGACCTATGAAAGCGGACACGTTGCGCGGACACCTCGACGCGTTGCTGCTCGCCGTCCTCGACGGCCGCAAGCTGCACGGATACGCGATCATCGAGGCTTTGGCGCTGCGCAGCGACGGAGCGCTCGACCTGCCCACCGGCACGGTGTACCCGGCGTTGCGCCGGCTCGAGCGCGCCGGCTGGCTTGCCAGCGAGTGGGACGTGGTGTCCGGCCGCAAGCGGCGCACCTACCGGCTCACTCGCGCCGGGCAGCAGGCGCTGGCCGCGGAACGGGTGCAGTGGCGGGAGTTCACCACGGTGATCGGTGGAGTGCTGGAACCATGACCACGACAAGCCAGACCGCGGCAAGCCCCATCGAGGCCTACCTGGCCGAACTGGACCGCGCGCTGATCGGCCGCCGCGGCACGAAGGCGGACCTGCTCGCCGAAGCCCGCGACGGTCTGCGCGACGCGGCCGAGGCGTACCGCGAGGGCGGCTGGAGCGAGGTCGAAGCGCAACGCCGCGCGGTAGCGGATTTCGGTCAGGTCCGCGAGATCGCCGGTGACTACCAAGCGGAACTGAGCATGCACAACGGCGTACGGACGCTGTGGCTGCTCGTGCTCGGCGTGCCCGCGATGCAGACGTCGTGGGAGGTGGCGCGCATCTTCACCTACGGCTCCTGGTCGCGGCTGACCACGCCGAACCCCGGCTGGTATCCGTACGTCACGCAGTTCACCCACGCCGCGATCTACGCCGTGCCGGTGCTGGGCCTGCTCGCGCTGCTGGGCACCCGGTTCCTCAGCCGCCGGTTCGACGGCGTCCGCACGGCCCGGGTCAGCCGGACGCTCGGCGCGATCGCGGTGGGCCTCAACCTGTTCTCCGTGCTGCTGCTGATCGGAGCGACCGGGGTAGTCGACGCGGCGCGGCTGTTCCTGAGCGGTCCGTGCGGCGTGCTGATGGTCGCCTGGGTGGTCCTGTCGTTCCGACTTGTCGTGCTAGCGCGACGTTCCTGGCGGCGGTGTGCCACGATCGTCGCGTGACGACCGCGCTGATCTACCTCGTAGTCATGCTGCTGGTGGCCGCCGTGGTGTTCCTCCTGGCCGCTGTGGTGTTCGGCCGGGGCGAGGAACTGGCGCCGCTGCCGCCGGGCAGCTCGCCCACTCGTCTGCCCGCCGAGGACATTACCGGCGAGGACGTCCGCCAGGTACGCTTCCAGCTGGTGTTCCGCGGGTACAAGATGTCCGAAGTGGACTGGGTGCTGCGCAGGACCGGCGTGGAACTGGACGAACTGCGCGAACGGGTCGCCCGGCTCGAGGCCGCGCAACAGCCCCGCGAAGCAGCGCACCGGAGGCCGACGGGTGAGTGACCTGGTGCTGTCGGTAGACGTCGCGGCACCGGCTGGCACGACCTGGCTCGCACTCACCGACTGGGCCCGCCAGGGCGAGTGGATGCTCGGCACGCAGGTACGGGTCGTCGAGGGCAACGGCCGCAGCGTCGGCTCGAAACTCGCGGCCTTCACCGGCTTCGGAGGCATCGGCTTCACCGACACGATGGAGATCACGACCTGGGAACCGCCCCTGCGCTGCACGGTGCGCCACCTGGGCAGCCTGGTGCAGGGAACCGGCGTGTTCCAGGTGCTGTCGAAGGGCGCCGGCCACTGCACCTTCGTGTGGGCCGAACACCTCAAACTGCCCTTCGGCCTGCTAGGCCGCGCAGGCTGGCCCCTGGCGCGCCCCGCGTTCGCACTGGGAGTACGCCATTCACTGCGGCAGTTCGCGAGGTTCGCGGAAAATTATTCAATGGGGGAACAATGACGGAACTACTGGGCGAAGACGGCATCGCCCGCTGCAGCTGGGGCAACTCAGCCCCCGATTACGCGACGTACCACGACGAGGAGTGGGGCGTCCCGCTCCACGGCGAGGCTGAGCTGTACGAACGCCTGTGCCTGGAATCGTTTCAGTCCGGACTGTCCTGGATCACCATCCTCCGCAAACGCGAGAACTTCCGGAAGGCTTTCCGAGGCTTCGCACCGGAGAAGGTCGCCCGCTTCGGCGAGAAGGACGTCAACCGCCTGATGCAAGACGCGGGAATCGTCCGCAACCGCGCGAAGATCGAAGCAGCCGTGAAGAACGCCCGCGCCGTCGCAGACCTGGACATCCCACTGGACAAGCTGCTGTGGTCCTTCGCCCCAGCGAAACACCGCCGCCCCCGCACCATGGCCGACGTCCCGGCGATCACCGACGAGTCGAAGGCAATGGCAAAGGATCTGAAGAAGCGCGGCTTCGCCTTCCTGGGCCCGACCACCTGCTACGCGCTGATGCAAGCCACCGGCATGGTCGACGACCACGTAAAAGGCTGCTTCCGCGCCACCTGAAGTACGTGAGGGGAACCCTCACGTACACAGATTCCCCCAGGGTGGCCCTCACGCCCGGCCGCTCGTTCGGTGAGGGGCCCCTTCACGGACCTGGATTCCCTCAAGGAGCCCTTCACGGACCGCCCGGCCGCTGCCCGCCCCGCCCGCCACCCGCGATACGCCCCCAATGTGGCATTGGGTGCGTCAGATGCACCCAATGTGGCGTTCGGTGCATCCAACGCACCCAATGCCACATTGGGGCGCTAGCCCCCACCACCAACCAAACCTCCGCCGGTGCACCCAACAATCAGTGCACCCAGCCCCCCGCAGCCGGTGCACCCAACGCGTTGAGGCACCAAGCCCATCCCGCAGCCGATGCACCCAACGAGCGAGGCACCCAGCCCTCCCCCGCACCCCGATACGAAGCTCTCCTGCGGTTCGGGGGTGCTTGTCAAGGCATCTTTCCCGCCTCGACAAGCACCCCCGAACCGTCAGCACAATCAAGCTTCGGGGTGCCCCACGCAACCCTCTTTTATGCGGCGCAGCCGCTCCTCTTTAACCCTTCACTTCCCCTGAAAATTAGGCCGCCGCTTCCCCACAAACGCCTCCACAGCCTCCGCGTGATCCGCAGTACCCCCCAACTCCGTCTGCGCAGCGTCCTCAGCAGCCAACGCCTCCTCCAACGAAGACTCAGCCGCCACCCCCAACACACCCTTGATCTTCGCGTAAGCCACCGTCGGCCCAGCCGCGAGCTTCGCCGCCACCTTCTGCGCCCGAGCGGCCAGCTCCTCGTCCGGCACAACCTCCCCGACGAGCCCGATCCGCAACGCCTCCGCCGAGTCCACCGTCCGCGCCATCAACATCAACTCGGCAGCCCGCCCATACCCGATCAACCGCTGCAACGTCCACGACGCGCCCGAGTCCGGCCCGAGCCCGACATTCGCGAACGCCATCAAGAACGACGACGACTCCGCCGCGATCCGCAGGTCGCTGGCATACGCGAAAGCCGCGCCAGCACCGGCCGCGGTGCCGTTCACCGCCGCGATGACCGGCTTCGGCATCCCGGTGATCGCCTTGACGATCGGGTTGTAGTGGTCGCTCACCGTGTGCAGCGGGGCCGGGTCGTTCGCCTGCAGCAGGCCGACGTGCTCCTTGAGGTCCTGTCCGGCGCAGAACGCCTTCCCGGTGCCGGTGAGCACCACCGCGCGGACGTCCGGGTCCTCGGCGGCCGCGCGCAGCTCGGCGATCAGGCGCTCCTTGAGCTCGACGGTCAGCGAGTTGTACGCCTCCGGCCGGTTCAGCCGCAGGGTGCGCACGCCGTCGGCGTCGGCGGTCAACAGGACGTCGGATGTGGTCACGAAATGCTCCTCTGAAGCGGCGGCTCGGGTTCTCGGGACTGAGTCTCGCACCCTCGGCGGGCGGCATACCAGCACCGATGCGGCGGCAAATGATCGGTCCGCGTTCGCGCCCGGGCGCTGATGAGGGACAATGGGGGACGAGACCCGGCTGGCATGGGAGTGCGCGACCCGGGCGCGCCGGTTGAGACGGAGGGAGCACGCTATGGCGGCCATGAAGCCCCGGACCGGAGATGGTCCCCTCGAAGTGACCAAGGAGGGGCGGGGCCTCGTCATGCGGGTGCCACTGGAGGGTGGCGGCCGGCTGGTCGTCGAGCTCTCCGCGGAGGAAGCGAAGGACCTCGGCGCCGCATTGCAGGAGGTCACTGGCTGACCTGCGCTCTCCCCGCTCTGTCCACTGTGCACCCCGGTCTCCTTCTGGAGGCCGGGGTCGGTTCGTCTGCGCCCTAAGGTTGCTCGCTGTGCGTAACTCGCTACCACCCGTCCCCACGAAGCTGCCCGAAATCGAGGTCGTCGCCGCGACGCGCCGCGGAGTCCCGCGAGCAGTGCTGATCGCGCCGGCCGAGGCGGAGGAAGGCACAGCGTACGGGTCGAGCGGACGCGCCGCCGAAGTACGCGAAGTGCCCGAAGACGGCGACGCTCCGCGCTGGGTCGCCGGTATCGGCGAAGGCGCGCCGAAGGACTTTCGACAGACCGGTGCCGCGTTGGCGCGCGTGTTCCGCGAAGCGGCCGGGGACCGTCCGATCCGGACAGTCCAGGTCGTACTGCCCGAAGACGCGACAGCCGAGCACGCTGCCGAATTGGCGATCGGACTGTCTCTGGGCGGATACCGGTTCGTGGTCACTACGACAGAGCCGAAGCCGCCGGTGCCCGTCGTACGCCTCGTTGTCGCGCACGAGCGCGCCGTGCCCGCGTACGCAGACGCCGTAGCGCGCGTACGTGTTCTCGCGGCGGCTGCTGCCTTTACCCGCGACCTGGCGAACACGCCGTCGAACATCAAGAACCCGGCGTGGCTGGCGAACACCGCGGCGAAGGTGCTGGGCGGCACGGTCGACGTGACCGTGCGGGACGAGAAGTGGCTCGCCGACAAGGGGTTCGGCGGAGTCCTGGCGGTCGGCGGCGGTTCGGCTTCGCCGCCGCGGCTCATCGAGATGACGCACCGCCCGCGCGGCGCGACGAAGCACCTGCTGTTCGTGGGCAAGGGGATCACCTTCGACACCGGCGGCATTTCGCTGAAGCCCGCCGACGGCATGCACCTGATGCGCACCGACATGGCGGGCGGCGCGGCCGTGATCGCCGCGATGCGCGCGATCGGGGAGCTGAAGCTGCCGGTGCGCGTCACCGCGCTGGTGCCCGCGGCGGAAAACCACGTCTCCGGCGGCTCGTACCGGCCCGGCGACATCGTGCGGCACTACGGCGGCCGGACCACCGAGATCGGCAACACCGACGCCGAGGGCCGGATGGTGATGGCCGACGCGCTCGCCTACGGAATCTCCCAGTTCAAGCCGGACCTGATCGTCGACGCGGCCACGCTGACCGGCGCGATGAAGGTGTCGCTCGGCCTGCGCACCGGCGGCGTCTTCGCGACGGACGACGACCTCGCCGCCCGCGTGATCGAGGCGGGCGCCCGCGCCGGGGAGGCGTGGTGGCGGATGCCGCTGGTCGAGGACTACGCGACCGGCATCGAGGGCGAACTCGGCGACGTCCGGCAGGCCCCCGGCGGCCCGGGCGGGATCATGGCGGCGCTGTTCCTGCGCGAGTTCACCGCGGGGCTGCCGTGGGCGCACCTGGACATCGCGGGCCCGGCGCGCGCGGACAAGACGTACGACGACGTGGTGCCCGGCGCGTCCGGGTTCGCGGCGCGGACGTTGGTGGAGTTCGCGGCTTCCTACGAGGGCTAGCCGGTCGCTGCCGCGGCGGAAGTCGCCGCGGCAGTGCGGGCTAGTTCTTCCCCGCCAGCTCTTCCTCGCGGCGGGTCAGCACGATCGGGTCCCCGTCGGTGATCGCGACCGTGTGCTCGGAATGCGAGGTGCGCGAGCCGTCCGCGGAACGGATGGTCCAGCCGTCCGGGTCGTAGACGATCTTGTCCGTCGTGCGCGCCAGCCACGGTTCCAGCGCGAGCGTCAGGCCGGGCCGGAGTTTCATGCCGCGGCCTGCCCGGCCGCGGTTGGACACGTGCGGGTCGCCGTGCATGGTGCGGCCGATGCCGTGCCCGCCGAACTCGGTGTTGACCGGGTAGCCGTAGCCGGTCGCGACCGCCTCGATCGCGGCCGAGATGTCGCCGAGCCGGTTGCCCGGACGGGACGCCTCGATGGCGGCTTCCAGCGCTTCCTCGGTGGCCCGGATGATCCGCTGGTCCTCCTCGGCGGGCGTGCCGACGATGATCGTGCGCGCCGAGTCGGCCGCCCAGCCGTCGATGGTGACCGCGATGTCCGCGGTGAGCACGTCGCCGTCGCGAAGCGTGTAGTCGTGCGGAAGGCCGTGCAGGACGGCGTCGTTGACCGACAGGCAGATGACGTTGCGGAACGGGCCCTCGCCGAACGACGGCGCGTAGTCCCAGTAGCACGAGACCGCCCCGCGCCGCTTGATCATGCCGCGCACGTGGTGCTCGATGTCCATCAGGTTGACGCCGACGTCGGCGAGCTTGCCGACCTCGGTCAGCACCTCGGCGATGAACCGCCCGGTCACGTGCATGCGGTCGATCTCCGCAGGCGTCTTCAGCTCGATCACGACTACCTCGCGTCCTCAAGTTCCGGTATTTCTATACCGGAAACGCTAGCACGGTACCGGGATACAAATACCACCCCGGCGGCTAATCCGTCCCGCCGAGCACGTGGTCGCGGAACGCTTGGACGGCGGGCGAAAGCGGTTCCCCGGCGCGCCAGGCCAGCCCGATCGTCCGGTGGACCGACGGGTGCAGCGGCACCTCCGCGACCCCGGCCGGGGAGCCCGGCTCGAAGCGTGGCAGCAGCGCGACACCCAGCCCGGCCCCGACGAGGCCGCGGACAGTGTCGGATTCCTGCCCCTCGAAGGCGACCTTCGGCGTGAAGCCGGCGGCGGCGCAGAGGTCGTCGGTGATCCGGCGCAGTCCGTAGCCGGGTTCCAGCAGCACGAACGGCTCGTCGGCCAGCTCCGCGACGCGCACGTTGCGCCGTCCGGCCAACCGGTGTCCGGCAGGGACCGACAGATGGATCGGCTGCCGGTCGAGCACGACGGTCTCCAGCCGTTCGTCCTCGACGACCGGGGCGAGCAGGGCGAGATCGAGTTCGCCGGACACGAGCCGGTCGACCATGTCCTGCAACGAACCCTGCACGAGGGAGAACCGGGCGGTCGGGGCCTGTTCGCGATACCTGCGCAGCAATTCCGGCACCAGCGACCGGCCGAGCAGGTGCAGAAATCCGAGCACGACGCGGCCGCTCGCCGGCTCGATCTCCTCGCGGGCGAGGCGGACCCCGGCGTCGACCACGGGCAGGGCGCGTTCCGCCGCGTCGGCCAGCAGTTCGGCGGCGCGGGTGAGCCGGACGCCGCGGCCGTCGGGCACGGTCAGCGGTGCGCCGAGGGTCTGTCCGAGCGCGGCCAGTCGCCTGCTGACTGTGGGTTGCGGCACTCCGAGGAGCTCGGCCGTGCGAGTGACGTTTCCGGTGCTTCGCAGCGTGGCCAGCAGACACAGGTGCGGGACGAGCTGCGCGGTGAGGCTCTCATTCGGCACGGTATGAATGATGGCAGATCTGCGTATTAGACGTATTGATTAGCGAAGCTTACTTTCGAGGTCATGCTGTCCTCCGCCCGCCGGGCCAAGGTCGCGGTCGCCGCCGCGGGCTTCACGTCGTTCGCCCTGCTCTACGCCCCGCAGGCGGTCCTGCCGCAGCTCGCCGGGCAGTACCACCTCGATCCCGGCGGCGCGGCGCTCGCGGTGAGCGTGGCGACCGGCGCGCTGGCGATCTCCGTGCTGCCCATCGCCGCGTTGTCCGAGGCGATCGGGCGGCGGCCGGTGATCATCGCGTCCGTCGTGCTCTCCTCGGTGCTCGGGCTTCTGCTTCCGCTGATGCCGAACTACCCGCTGCTGCTGGTGCTGCGCGCGGTGCAGGGCGTCGCGATCGCCGGATTTCCCGGCGTGGCCACGGCTTACCTCGTGGAACGGCTCGGGAAGACCGGCGTCGCGGCCGCGGTCGGCGCGATGATCGCGGGCAACACCATCGGCGGCATGACCGGACGGCTGGCCACCGGGTTCACCGCCGGTCCGTTCGGCTGGCGCGGCGCGCTGTACGTGGTGGCTGGGCTTTCGCTGGTCTGCGCGGTCGTGACCGTGGTGACGCTGCCGCCTTCTCCGGTCCGGACGGGGGAGCGGCAGGGCCTTCGGGACATCGGAGTGGGCCTGCTTTCCGCCGTGCGCCGGCCGGTGTTGCTCGCGCAGTACGCCGTCGCGCTGCTGGCCATGGGCGCGTTCGTCGCGCTGTACAACGCGGCCGGGTTCCGGCTGACCGGCGAGCCGCTGAACCTGTCGCCGGCGATCGCGTCGCTGGTGTTCGTGTCGTACGCGCTGGGCTCGGTTTCCTCAGCCACGGCCAATCGATTGTCCGCGCGGATCGGCCGTCGGCAGGCGCTGGTCGGCGTGCTGCTGCTGACCGCCGTCGGGGCGCTGCTGACGATTCCTGACTCGCTGCCGTTGATCGTCATCGGCTTCCTCGTGTTGACGACGGCGTTCTTCGCCGCGCATTCGATCGCGAACAGCTGGGCCGCGGCCGAGGCTCCGGAGAACGCGCGCGGGCAGGTCGGCGGGCTGTACATGCTGATGTATTACCTGGGCAGCAGCGTCGGTGGCGGGGTCGGCAGCGTCGTCTACGGAGCGGACGGGTGGAGCTGGTTGATCGTGGCCGTCGTGGTGTGGCTCGGGCTGGCTGTCGCGGCGGTGCAGGTGGGCACGCGGGTGCGGAGCGAGAAGCGGGTGCTGGTGGGCAGCTGACCGCTCACGAGCACGCGGTGGCCACCAGCAGCCCGCCGCCGACCGGCAGCAGCGCCGGGATCAGCCGGTCGTCCTCGCGGACCGCTCGCGCGACCTCGCGCAACGCCATCGTCTCCGGATCGCGCCGCGCCGGGTCGGTGAGCCTGCCGCCCGCCAGGACCTGATGGAACACGATCACCCCGCCGCGGCGCAGCAAGGCCACGCCCTGCTCGTAGTAGCCCGGGTACTCGATCCGCGCGGCGTCGACGAACACCAGGTCGTAGCCGCCCGGCGTGAGCCGCGGCAGCACGTCCAGCGCGCGGCCGACGATGAGCCGCATCCGGCCCGGCGGATAGCCCGCCTCGAGGAAGGTCTTGCGCGCCGCCCGCTGGTACTCCGGCTCGACGTCGATCGAGGTCAGCACGCCGTCGGCGGCCATCCCGCGCAGCAGGTACAGCCCGCTCACGCCGGAGCCGGTGCCGACCTCCACGACCGCCCGCGCGGCGACCGTCGCGGCCAGAAACCGCAGCGTCGTGCCTGCTCCGGGGGCCAGCGGGGCGCACCCGAGGTCGACCGCGCGCAGCCGTGCCGCGGCCAGCACGTCGTCGTCGGGCAGGTACCCGTCGACCTGCTCGGCGCCGACCGCCCCGGTCTCGGCCGCCGCCTCTGTCCCCGAACTCACGCGCGAAGGTTAGCGCTGGTTGTCGATAAATCAGCGAAGGCTCCCTGGTAAGCGCCTTCCGGCCCGGGGGAAAGCCCGCGATCGCCCTGGAAAGGACCTCGCCGGCCAACTTCTCAGGCTGCTCTCAGATCGGTCTCATGAGTTCCATAAGGAAGGCCGACAGACTGAGTCTCAACCACACGGGAACACTGTGTGCCCGGCCCGCGTTGGCAGAGGTGAAGAGGAGTTGACCCAGATGGAGGTGCCTGCTCCCCTGATGCAGAACGCCGAACTGCCGGAAGCCGCCCCGGTGACCGTGGACGCAGCCGAGGCGGCTTGGACGCCGCCCTCGTGGGACGAGGTCGTGCGCGAACACGCCGACCGCGTGTACCGGCTCGCCTACCGCCTCACCGGCAACACGCACGACGCCGAGGACCTGACCCAGGAGACGTTCATCCGCGTCTTCCGGTCGCTCGCGTCGTACAAGCCCGGCACCTTCGAGGGCTGGCTGCACCGGATCACCACGAACCTGTTCCTCGACATGGCGCGCCGCCGCTCGCGCGTGCGCATGGAGGGCCTGCCCGAGGACACCGACCGGATCGTCGGCGACGACCCGAGCCCCGAGCAGCACTACAGCGACACCCACCTCGACCCCGACCTGCAGGAGGCGCTCGACGAGCTGCCCCCGGAGTTCCGGGCCGCGGTCGTGCTGTGCGACGTGGAAGGACTGTCGTACGAGGAGATCGGCGCGACGCTGGGCGTCAAGCTCGGCACCGTGCGCAGCCGCATCCACCGCGGCCGCTCGGCGCTGCGCGCGTCGCTGGAGCGCCGTCGCGCGGCCCGGGAGGAATCTGCGAAGGTGCCCGTATGACCGGCTGGCGTTTCGCCGAATCCCACCTCATGCCCGACGCGGTAGTCGCACTGGTCGACGGCGAGCTGACGCCGGTCGCCCACGACCGCGCGCTCGCGCACCTCGCGCGCTGCCCGGACTGCGCGGCCGAGGTGACGTCGCAGCGGCAGGCCGTCGCGGCGGTGAAGGACGCGGGTGCGCCGTCGATGTCGGCGGGCTTCCTGGCCAGTCTCCGGTCCATTCCGGAGCACACTGACCTGCCGGGCACGCCGGACAACCTCGCGGTCACCTCGGACGGTCAGCTGGTGGCGATCCAGCGGCCGGACCGGGTGGCTGGACTGCGCGACGCTGGGGTGCTCGGGGGTGCTGCGCCGTTGGGAACAACCGCGCCGCTCGGGCAGTCGGCGAACGTGCTCGGCGGCGGTCGGTTCGCTTTCAGCCGGAAGCGGGCGGCGCAAGGAGCCGGAGTCGTGGTGTCCGGGCTCGTGCTGAGCGCGCTCGCGCTCGTCGGGACCGCGGCGGATAGCGGGGAAGGGTCCGGCGGGAGTGGGCCGGTTCGGACGCCTAACGCTAATTTGCTGCCAGCGAATATGAATGTGCCTCGGGCTGGTGGGTCTTCTTCCTCTCCTGCGCCTTCTCCTTCGCCGGAGCCAGAGCCGGAGGAGGCTGGGGTGGTTCGGGCGGGGGCTGCTGTCGCGGCTCGGTAGATCGCGGGCGGCTCGTCGCCTGGCGGCGACATTGCGCCCCTTCGTTGCGTGGGGCACCCCGAAGCTGATTGTGATGACGGACGGCGGGTGCTTGTCAAGGCGGGAAAGATGCCTTGACAAGCACCCGCCGTCCGCATTTGGGCTTCGTATCGGGGTGCGGGGGTGGTGTGGGTGCCTCGATGCGTTGGGTGCACTGGCTGCGGTTTTGGGCGCGCGGGGTGGGGGCGTGGTTGCGGTGGATTCGGCGGGCGGCGGTTGGGGGCGGGGTTAGCGCCCCAATGTGGCATTGGGTGCGTGGGACGCACCCAATGTGGCGTTCGGTGCGTGGGACGCACCCAATGTGGCATTGGGGCGGCATCCGGGTGGCGTGGGCGGGGCGGGGGTGGTCCGTGAAGGGCTCCTTGAGGGAATCCAGGTCCGTGAAGGGGCCCCTCACCGACGGGCGGCATCCGGGTGGCGGGCGGGGAGCGCGGGAGTGCAGGCAACAGGCATTTCACTGCGGCCTGGGCACACTCATCCCTAGGCTTGGGTATCGTCGACTCCCAGCCAGACTGAACCGCATCCCGGGGAATGATGACCGACCAGCCGAACGCTAATTCTGATCAGTCCGGTGCCGTCGGAACGGACCGGTTGGGGCCTCGGCCGCTTGAGCGGCCCGCGGTCGACCAGCAGCAGGCGGCTGTCTTCGGGCGGCCGCACGGGGTCGAGGGGGCGTTCGACAAGCTTTACACCCCTGCGCCCAACGGGAACGGGCAGAAGCTCAATCTCGCGCCGCCTACGCCGGAGTCGCTGGCGGAGGCCTTCAGCCGTCCCGCGGGGGCCGAGGGAGTGCGGCTGCAGCGGCCGCTCGAGGCTTCCGGGGAGAGCGGTACTTCCGAAGATCCGTTGTGGACGGACGCCAGCGATCCGTGGCGGGATCCAGCGGCCGGGGCGGTGTTGGCTGGGCCTGCGGTCGCTCCGGAGGAGGACGAGGCCGAGAAGCCGAAGCTGCCCAAGGGCGCACAGTTGAGCTTGCCCGAGGTGTTGTTCGGGCGGCGGGTGCAGCCGAAGGCGTTGGCTTTGCTCGGGGTCGTCGCGCTGGTGATCGGCGCGGTGGGCGGGCTGGTCGGCTGGTGGGTCGCGGACACGGGGTCCGCGTTGACCGGCAGCGCCACGATTTCCGAGGCGGAGGCGGCCAAGGAGCGGCCGCCGGGGTCGCTCGCGGACATCGCGCGGCGGGTGTCGCCCGCGGTGGTTTCGCTGGAGGTCGTCAAGCCTGGCGCGGACAGCGGCGAGCAGGGCTCCGGCGTGGTGATCGATCCGCAGGGGTACGTGCTGACCAACGAGCACGTGGTCGCGACGGCGGTCGGCGACGCGGCTACGAAGATCACCGCGGTGTTCAACGACGGGACGCGCACCGAGGCCAAGATCGTGGGGGCAGACCAGAAGACCGACCTCGCCGTGGTGAAGGTCAACGTGACCAACCCGGTCGTGATGCAGGTCGGGAAGTCGTCGGATCTGCAGGTCGGGGACGCGGTGATCGCGGTCGGCTCGCCGCTCGCGCTGCAGAACTCGATCACCGCGGGCATCGTCAGCGCGCTCGACCGGCCGGTCACCGCGGGCGGCGACAACGGGGCGGCTCCGGTCACCTACTCGGCCATCCAGACCGATGCGGCGATCAACCACGGCAACTCCGGCGGTGCGCTCGTCGACTCGACCGGGGCGCTGGTCGGGATCAACTCCGCGATCCGCTCGTCCAGCTCCGACGGCGGCAGCATCGGCATCGGGTTCGCCATTCCCAGCGACTACGCGATCAAGATCGCCAAGGCGCTGATCAAGGACGGCAAGGTCAAGCACGCCGACATCGGGATCAACGCGGCCTCGACGGTCGCCGGCTCGACCACGATGGGCGCGCAGGTGCGCAACGTCGCCCCGGGCGGACCGGCGGCGTCCGCGGGGATCAAGGAAGGCGACGTGATCACCAAGGTCGGCGACCACGTCGTGCGCGACTCCGCCGAGCTGACCGTCGCGGTGCGCAGCCACGATCCGGGCCAGGTCGTTCCGGTGCAACTGGCCCGCGACGGTGCGCTGCTGGTGGTGGACGTCACTCTTGGATCGGACTGACACCCGTTCTTAAGCTCCCGTGCGACGTTCGGGCCTGCCAGGACGAGAACAGGCCCGGGTAGTCTTGGGCGGGGCAGCACCGAGCGGAGGTTTCACGGGTGTTCGACAGTGTCGGCTGGGGCGAGATCCTCGTGATCATCATCGCGGGGCTTTTCATCCTCGGACCCGAACGGCTGCCCGAAGCGGCGGCCTGGATGGCGAGGAGCGTCCGCAAGGCCCGCGACTTCGCGACCGGTGCGCGCGAGCAGCTGCGCGAGGAAATGGGTCCCGAGTTCGACCAGCTGCGCAAACCCCTGGAAGACCTGCGCGGCCTGCGCAACCTCGACCCGAAGCGGGTTGTGACGCAGCATTTGTTCGACGGGGATTCGGATCCGCTGGGGTTGAACGGGTTCAAGAACGAGCTGAACGGGTCGAACGGGAACGGCTCCAACGGCACTCCGACGATCAAGCCGCAGACCGCGTTGCCGCAGCCGGAGCCGTTGAAGCCGGGTGAGCGTCCGCCGGTGGATCCGGACGCGACCTGATTCCTCGTACGACCAGCCGGGCGACGCGCTGATCAGGCTGGGTAGCCTCAGGGCATCAGCTCAACCGACCCTGGAGGTTCCCGATATGTCACGCCGTGCGGCTGCGCTGGCCGGAACGATCGCTGCGGCCGCCTTCGCCGTCGCCGGGTGCAGTGCCGACGACGAGCCCAGCACCAAGGCGCCCGCCACCTACACTTCGGTGCCCGCCCCGGCGATGCCGTCTTCTTCGGCCCCGTCGAACGCTCCGTCGAGCGCTCCCGGGAACGGCAGTGCCACCGGTGAGCAGCCGAACGTCAAGCGCGGCGCGCAGACCGGCGAGGCGGGCGTCGACGTGCTGGTCACCGTCGCCTACCAGGGCGGGAAGGTCACGCCGCCGGCTGAGGTCGTCGACGTCAAGGTCGGCAACAAGGTGAAGATCCTCGTGTCGTCCGACCAGCCGCAGAACATCGACGTCCAGGACCTGCCGGACAAGTCGGGCGACGTGTCCGCGAAGAAGCCCGAGGACATCGACTGGACCGTGAGCAAGCCGGGCGACACCAAGGTGACGCTCCGCGAGTCCGGCGCCCTCCTGGTGACGATCCACGCGTCCTAAAGAGCACAAAAAAGAGGCGTGCACCTGATCCAGGTGCACGCCTCTTTGCTGAGCAGGATCAGCGTCCGGCGGGGCTGACGTTCAGCATCATCCCGGCCAGCCCGCGCGCCCGGACCGACAGCTGCTTCGCCGCGTCCTTCAGCACCAGCGCCGCCGGCGCCTCCGGATCGGACAGCACGATCGGCGTGCCCTCGTCGCCCTGTTCGCGCAGCCGCGGGTCCAGCGGGACCTGGCCCAGCAGCGGCACCGTGGAGCCCACCGACTTCGACAGCGAATCCGCCACCGTCTGGCCGCCGCCCGCGCCGAAGACCTCGATGCGTTCGCCGGTCGGGGTTTCCAGCCACGACATGTTCTCGATCACGCCCGCGACGCGCTGCCGCGTCTGCATCGCGATCGCGCCCGCGCGCTCGGCCACCTCGGCGGCGGCCTGCTGCGGCGTGGTCACCACGAGGATCTCCGCGTTCGGGATCAGCTGCGCCACCGAAATCGCGATGTCGCCGGTGCCCGGCGGCAGGTCCAGCAGCAGGATGTCCAGGTCGCCCCAGAACACGTCGGCCAGGAACTGCTGCAGCGCGCGGTGCAGCATCGGGCCGCGCCACACGACCGGGGTGTTGCCCGGGGTGAACATGCCGATCGAGATGACCTTCACGCCGTGCGCCTGCGGCGGCATGATCATCGTGTCGACCTTCGTCGGCTTCTCGCGCGCGCCCAGCATGCGCGGCACCGAGTGGCCGTAGATGTCCGCGTCCACCACGCCGACCGACAGGCCGCGCTCGGCCATCGCCACGGCGAGGTTCACCGTCACCGACGATTTGCCGACGCCGCCCTTGCCGGACGCCACGCAGTACACCCGCGTCATCGAACCCGGCTGCGCGAACGGGATCACCGGCTCCGCCGCGTCGCCGCGCAGCGATTTGCGCAGCTCAGTGCGCTGCTCGTCGCTCATCACGTCCAGCTCGACCTTGACGTCGGCGACGCCGGCGAGCTTCGAGACGGCCTTCTTCGTGTCCTCGGTCAGCGTCGCCTTCAGCGGACAGCCCGCGACCGTGAGGTAAATCCCGACGGTGACCAGCCCGTCGTCACCGACCGCCACGTCCTTGACCATGCCGAGGTCGGTGATCGGTTTTTTGATTTCCGGGTCGTACACGTCCTTCAGCGCGGTGCGGACGTCGTCGACGCTGGGGAGCTGCTGTGTACCAGTCACGCTTCCATCGTACGTACTGCCCAGTTCAGCTTTGCTTGGCCTTGCGCGGCTTGGAGTCCACGTCGAGATCGTCGCGCAGCCGGTCGAGCTCGCTGCGCAGGTAGTCGCGGGTCGCGACCTCGCCGACCGCCAGCCGCAGCGCCGCCAGTTCGCGGGCGAGGTACTCGGTGTCCGCCTTGGTCTGCGCGGCGCGCGTGCGGTCCTCTTCCAGCGACACCCGGTCCCGGTCGTCCTGGCGGTTCTGCGCGAGCAGGATCAGCGGCGCGGCGTACGCGGCCTGCGTCGAGAACGCCAGGTTGAGCAGGATGAACGGGTACGGGTCCCACCGCAGCGACACCGCGACCAGGTTCAGCACGATCCAGACGACCACGATCAGCGTCTGCCAGAACAGGTACTTCCCGGTGCCGAGGAACCGCGCGATCCGCTCGGTGAACCGGCCGAAGGTGTCCGGGTCGATGTTCAGCCGCAGGCGGGCCTGGCTGCGCGGCTGGTCGAGCCTGCGGCCGGTCCTGAGTTCAGGCACGTTCGGCCTCCTCCAGATCGGCGCCGTCGGCGCCATCGGTGACGTCGTGCAGCCCGGTTTCGCGCCAGTCGTCGGGCAGCAGATGGTCGAGCACGTCGTCGACGGTGACGGCGCCGAGCAGGTGGTCCTCGGCGTCGACGACCGGGCCGCAGGCCAGGTTGTACGCCGCGAAATACCGGGTGACCTCGGACAGCGTCGCTTGCGGGCGCAACGCGGTGAGGTCGGTGTCCACCGCGCTGGCCACCAGTTCGGCGGGCGGTTCGCGCAGCAGCCGCTGGAAGTGCACGACGCCGACGAACCGGCCGGTCGGCGTCTCGGTCGGCGGACGGCACACGAACACCATGCTGGCGAGCGCGGCGGGGAGTTCGGCGTTGCGGATGTGCGCCAGCGCCTCGGCGATCGTCGCGTCCGGCGTCAGCACCACCGGTTCCGGCGTCATCAGACCGCCCGCGGTGTCCGACGAATACGCCAGCAGCCGTTTGACCGGCGCGGATTCCTCCGGCTCCATCAGTTCCAGCAGCCTGCTCTGCTCGGCGGGCGCGAGTTCGGCGAGCAGGTCGGCGGCGTCGTCCGGGTTCATCGCCTCGAGGATGTCCGCGGCGCGTTCCTCGGCGAGGTAGGACAGCAGTTCCTTCTGGTCGTCCTCGGGAAGCTCCTCGATGACGTCCGCGAGCCGTTCGTCGTCCATCGCGTCGGCGACCTCGTGCCTGCGCTTCATCGGCAGGTCGCGCAGGGTCGCGGCCACGTCGACCGCGCGCATCGTGTCGAACAGCATCAGCAGCTGGCCCGCGCCTTGCGGCTGTCCGGCGAGGTCGGTGAGCCCGAGCCCGGCGACCTCGTTCCACGGCAGCACCTGCATCGCGGTGCGCCGCCTGCTCAGGGACAGCCGGGTCGACCGTTCGCGGACGGCGAGTTTCGCCAGCACCCAGTCCCGGGTGCGGGTCGGCTCCATCGCCGCGTCGACCACGGTCACCCGGGTGTCCGCGCCGGTGAGCGTCGCGTGCGCGTCGAGGAGCTGGCCGCACACCAGCACCTCGTTGGGCCGCTGGTGGAAATGCCGCATGTTGACCGAACCCGTGGCCAGCGTCACGGCGTTCGGTTCGATCGAGGTGACCCGCAGCATGGGCACGAACACCCGCCGCCGGGTCGCCAGCTCCACGACCATGCCGAGGATCCGCGGCGGCTGCTGGTCCAGCCGCAGCCCGGCGACCACGTCGCGGACCTTGCCGATCGACTCCCCGTCGGGCCCGAACACCGGCAGACCCGCGAGCTGTGCTGCGTAAACCCGGTTTGTGCCTGCCATGGCGCCGACACTATCGGCTGGCGCCCGAGCGCGCTCGTGCCGCGACTCGGCGAATTCTCAGCCTGCCATGGCCCACCGGGTGAGCGTGGGCAGCGCGTCGGCGGACGGGCCGTCGTCGTCCTCGGGCAATCCGCCGAAATCGACCAGATCCTGGGCGTGCCACAGCCGGTTCTGCACCGCCCGGACGAGCGTCCACGCCTTGGCGCGGTCGCGGTCCAGCCCGCTCGCGGCGAGCTTCGAGTCCAGTGTGGATTCACTGAACCGGTTCCACAGCAACGAAAGCACGCCGTACTCGAGGTCGCCGGCGAGCGGTTTCGGATCGATCACCAGCCACGGCTTGCGAATGCCGGACAGCACGTTCTCGTAGTGCAGATCCTCGTTCACCAGTGCGTTTCCGGCTTCCGGACCGAGGTTGCGGCACACCTCGAGCGCCGCGTCCAGCTCTCGGCGGGGGAGCGGTTCGGCCAGCTCCCGCCACGATTTGGGCAGTTCTTCGAGCAGTTCCTCCGCGACCGCGGACAACGTGCGGGTGAGCTCGGCGGGCGCGGGCACGGCGAGCCGCCGGGCGAGTTCGCTCATGATCTCGACGGCGGGCAGCAGCGGTTCGTCCTCCAGCGTCCGGCTGTCGTCGAGGCGTTCCAGCAGCATCACGCCGTCCTCGGGCGCGGATTCGAGCAGCAGCACCGATCCTCGACCGGCCCATGTGGACAGTGCGAGCGGCTCGTCGCGCGATTCTTCCTCCACCCAGCCGAGTTTCAGCACGACGCGGGAACCGTCCGCGCGCCGGGCGGGCTGGACGACGCCGACGTAGCCGTGCCGGGCGGTGTCCTCGAACTCCAAGCCCCACTTCCGGGCGTACCGCCGCGCGAGCGCGGGCAGCGAGGCGAGCCACGGGACGGCTTCCGGACCGAGCACCTTGGGGGCGCGTTCAGCGAAGACGGGCGGGATCTCCAAAACGGTCACAACGCCCATCCTGGTCGGGCGCGCAAACCGTTTCCGGGGCTGTTTCGCGCGCGTACAGTGAACGGATAGGGGTTTGGCGAACCCGGGAGCTGCCATGATCGTCGAGATTGTCAGCGCGGTGGTCGTCGCGGGCGGGGTGTGGCTCGCCTCCGCGGTGCGCGTGGTCAAACAGTACGAACGCGGGCTGGTGTTCCGGTTCGGCCGGGTGCGGCCGGAGGTCCGGGATCCCGGGCTGGCCCTGCTGCTGCCGATAGCCGACCGCATGCAGAAGGTGAACATGCAGGTCGTGACGCTGCCGGTGCCCGCGCAGGACGGGATCACCCGCGACAACGTCACCGTGCGGGTGGACGCGGTCGTGTACTTCAAGGTGATCGACCCGGTGCTGGCCGCGGTCCACGTGCAGGACTACCGGTCGGCGATCGGCCAGGTCGCGCAGACGTCGCTGCGGTCCATCATCGGCAAGAGCGACCTGGACGACCTGCTGTCGAATCGCGAACGGCTCAACGAGGGCCTCGAGCTGATGATCGACAGCCCGGCGCTCGACTGGGGCATCCACATCGACCGGGTCGAGATCAAGGACGTCGCGCTGCCGGAGTCGATGAAACGCTCGATGTCGCGCCAGGCGGAGGCCGAACGCGAACGCCGCGCCCGGGTGATCTCCGCGGACGGCGAGCTGCAGGCGTCGCACAAGCTCGCCCAGGCCGCCGCGACGATGGCGGACACCCCGGCGGCGCTGCAGCTGCGGCTGCTGGAGACCGTGGTGCAGGTGTCGGCGGAGAAGAACTCGACGCTGGTGCTGCCGTTCCCGGTGGAGTTGCTGCGGTTCCTGGACGCGCGGACCGACCCCGCGGCGCCGGCCGCGAAACCGCCGGAGCCGCGAGCACCGTCGGCGTCGGAAGCGGCCAGCAACGGACAGGTCGCGCCGCCCGCGAGCGAGGCGAGCGACGTGCCGGATCAGCGGTCGAGGTAGCCGTTCATGCCGAGGACCAGCAGCGTCACGAAGAAACTGCCCCACAGCGCGGCCATGACGTAGCCGACCACGACGGCCGACAACGCCATGGTGCGGCCGCCTGCCTCGTTGCGGTTGGCCTTGGCCAGCGCGACGTGCCCCATCACGATGCCGGGGATCGCGAGAACGCAGGTCACCAGGCCGAGCACGGAACACACCAGCGCGCCGGTCGCGAGCCCGCTGTCGCTGGTGTTCGGGTACGGCCGGTAGGCACCGCCGTACGGAGGCGGAGCCGGGAAGCCCTGGTACGCGGGCGGCGGCGCGAACGGATCCGGTTGCGCCGCAACGGGGTACGGCGTCGCGGGCGGTTCCGCGGCGGCAGCCGGCTGCTCACCGGGCAGCACCGCGACCGGTCCGGGATCGGGTGCGGTCCAGCCCGGCGGCGGGACGGGCGAGTCGGTCTCCGCGGTGGACGACACGGCGTCCGCCGGAGCCTCGTACGGCGTGGGATCGGCGGTGGCCGGTGGCTCGTAGGGAGCGGGGTCCGCGGTCGGCGGCGGCTCGTACGGCACCGGATCGCGGTCGGACGGGGTGGTCATCGGGGCTCCCTCACGGTGCCGGGTTCGGAGGACGACGCTACCGGGTTTCGCGGCGGCATCAGCCGAAAACGCCGGACTGGACCAGCGCGCGCACGACCAGCGGGACGGCGATGCCCCAGACGATCAGCGCCGCGTAGCCGATCACGAACCCGGCGACCGCCAGCGCGCCGCCGGTGCCGCGGCCGCGCCGGGCCCGGTAGAACGCGACGTGGCCCATCACAATCCCCGCGATGGCCATCGGCCCGCACACCACGAACCCGGCGATCGAGCAGATCAGGGACCCGATCGCGAGCCCAGCGCCGGGCGCCGGACCCCGCGGCGGATAGGGCTGGTGCTCGTACGACGGGTGCTCGTAGCTGTCGCGGCCAGCAGGCTCGTCGCTGCCCTCGCTCATCGGGATCCTTCGCGGTTTCGGGTGGATCAGCACCTTATCCGCACCTTAACGGGGGAAACCGGGGCCGGGCGTGAGCACCCTCATAGCCGCTCGGGCGCGAACCAGTCATACTCCCCGGTAACCCAGCGCCGGGAGCCGGCGTCGCCGCCGAAGGGAGCCCAGTGATGGCCCGTCTTGCCCGGACCGCCGGCCTGACCGATGTGCAGCAGGAGATTCTGTCCACGGTGCGCTCGTTCGTGGACAAGGAGATCATCCCGCACGCGCAGGCGCTGGAGCACGCGGACGAGTATCCGGCGGAGATCGTCGAGGGCATGAAGGAGATGGGCCTGTTCGGGCTCACCATCCCGGAGGAGTACGGCGGCCTGGGCGAGTCGCTGCTGACCTACGCGCTGGTGGTCGAGGAGATCGCGCGCGGCTGGATGAGCGTGTCCGGGGTGATCAACACGCACTTCATCGTGGCGCACATGATCAAGCAGCACGGGACGCCGGAGCAGAAGCAGCATTTCCTGCCCCGGATGGCGACCGGCGAGGTCCGCGGCAGCTTCTCGATGTCCGAGCCGGACCTCGGGTCGGACGTGGCGGCGATCAAGACCCGCGCTAAGCGCGACGGCGACGACTACGTGATCGACGGCGCGAAGATGTGGCTGACCAACGGCGGCTCCTCCAACCTGATCGCGCTGTTGGTGAAGACCGATGAGGGCGCGGAGAAGGCGCACCAGAACCTGACGACGTTCCTGGTCGAGAAGCCCTCCGGGTTCGGCGAGGTGCTTCCCGGGCTGACGATCCCGGGCAAGATCGACAAAATGGGCTACAAGGGCGTCGACACCACCGAAGCGGTGTTCGACGGCTTCAGGATCGGCGCGGACAAGGTGCTGGGGAAAGCTCCGGGCAAGGGCTTCTCGTACATGATGGACGGCGTCGAGGTCGGCCGGGTGAACGTGGCGGCGCGGGCCTGCGGGATCGCGATCCGGTCGTTCGAGCTGGCGATCGCGTATGCACAGCAGCGGTCGACGTTCGGCAAGCCGATCGCGCAGCACCAGGCGATCGCGTTCAAGCTCGCCGAGATGGCGACGAAGGTCGAGGCCGCGCATCTGATGATGGTGAACGCGGCCCGGTTGAAGGATTCCGGCGCCCGCAACGACGTCGAGGCCGGGATGGCGAAACTGATCGCCAGCGAGTACTGCGCCGAGGTCACCCAGGAAGCGTTCCGGATCCACGGCGGGTACGGCTACTCGAAGGAATACGAGATCGAGCGCCTGATGCGCGAGGCCCCGTTCCTGCTGATCGGCGAGGGCACCAGCGAAATCCAGAAAACCATCATCAGCCGCGGCCTCCTGCGGGATTACAAAGCCTGACCCGCGCTTCGCCGGAGTTCGCGCGCTTCGCCGGTTCTTGACAAGATGGAACCCTCGGACCGGACGAGCGCAGGTGATGATGGTGAGCAGTCCCTTTGGTGGCGGCCAGAGCCCGGCCGGGCTGCCGCGGCTCCCGACGCCGCCCACCGGCTGGCCGATCGGGTCGTACTCGACCTACGGCGAAGCGCAGCAGGCGGTCGATTTCCTGGCCGAAAGCGAGTTCGCGGTCACCGACGTGACGATCGTCGGCGTCGACCTGATGCTGGTAGAACGCGTCATCGGACGGCTGTCGTGGGGCCGCGTGCTCGCCGCGGGCGCGATGTCCGGCGCGTGGTTCGGCCTGTTCGCCGGGCTGCTGCTGGGGATGTTCGTCAACCAGGGCGGATTCACGCTGCAACTGCTGACCGGGCTGGTGCTGGGCGTGCTGTCGGGGCTGGCGTTCTCCGCGATCGGTTACCGCACCTCGCGCGGGCGGCGGGATTTCTCGTCGGCGAGTCAGCTTGTGGCTGGCCGGTATGACGTGCTGTGTCAGCCGCGCAGTGCGGAGCAGGGTCGGGAGTTGCTGGCGAAGCTGGCGTTGCGTCCGCCGCCTGCGACCGCCTGAACTCGCGAGACCCGCCCAGCGCCTTCCCCCGCCCGCCACCGCATAACTACCCACGGGACTTTTTCACCCGTCCTTCCGATGGTTCGCGCGCACCTGGCTGAATCGTTACCGACCCTGCTTGCGGCAGGTGATCGCCGGGCATAGGTTGACCGACACCGGTTGGCCGGTCGTGTCCTCCAGCGCGGCCTGCCGGCAACTGGCACGTCGGGGTGCTGGCTCGGGTCCGCCTCGTCGCGGCGTGCTGTCTGGGGGCGGCGCCGGACGGTGCCGTGTGCACATGGCGAGGAGGCTTGAATGGGGAAGAAACGGCCCAGCGGAAAGAAACGAGGACCTGCCCGCGCGGCGGCGCTGCTCGCCGCGGGCTTGGCGGGCAGCGGCCTGATAGCGGGCTGCGGAACGGCTTCCGGGACGACGATCAACGTCTACTACTCCCCGGAGGACCACTTCCAGACGGTCGTCGACAACTGCAACAAGACCGCCGCCGGGCGGTACCGGATCGTCTACAACAAGCTGCAGCGCGGCTCGGACGACCAGCGGATCCAGATGGCGCGCCGGCTCGCCGCGGGCGACACGTCGATGGACGTGCTCGGCCTCGACGTCACCTGGGTTTCGGAGTTCGCCGAGGCGCGCTGGGTCGACGAGTGGACCGGGCAGAACAAGGCGGCCGCGTCCGAGGGCGTGCTCAAGGGGCCGCTGGAAACCGCGACGTATCAAGGAAAGCTCTACGCCGCGCCGAAGAACACCAACGTGCAGTTGCTCTGGTACGACGACCGCCTCACCCCGACCCCGCCGAAGACGTGGGACGAGATGATGCAGATGTCGCAGCGGCTCAAGAGCGAGCACAAACCGTATTCGGTCGTGTTCACCGGCGCGCAGTACGAGGGCCTGGTCGTCATCTACAACACGCTGGTCGAATCGCTCGGCGGGCACATCCTGTCCGACGACGGGAAATCCGTCGTGATGGACGAGGGCGCGGTGCAGGCGCTTGAGCTGCTCAAGAAGGTCACGTCGTCGGGCATCACCGACCCGTCGCTGACGAACCAGAAGGAGGACGACGTCCGGCGGACCTTCCAGGGCGGCGGCGCCGCGTTCGAGCTCAACTGGCCGTTCGTTTACGCCTCCTACGCCGAGGAAAAGCCGCAGGACCTGTCGCACTTCAAGTGGGCGGTGTATCCGCAGGCGAAGGCGGGCATTCCGTCCAAGAGCACGATCGGCGGGTTCGATCTCGCGGTGAGCGCCTTCTCGCAGCACAAGCCCGAGGCGTACGAAGCGGCGTTGTGCCTGCGCAGCAAGGAAAACCAGAAGGTCTCCGCGATCAACGACGGCGTGCCGCCGACGATCGAGTCGGTGTACCACGACGACACCCCGCTGGATCCTTCGAAGCCCGCGTCGGCGGACAACCCGAACATGGCCGAGAAGTACCCGATGCGCGACTCCATTCTGTCGGCGCTGAAAACCGCCGCGGTACGGCCGCTCACGCCGGTCTACCAGAACCTGTCCACGGTGATGTCGAAAATCCTTTCCCCGCCCTCGGCGATCGATCCGCAGACGACCGCGCAGAAACTGCGGGAACAGCTCGATGACGCGCTCCAGTCGAAGGGAGTGATCCCGTGACCGTCCAGGATCCCGCCGCCGCCACCAAGGAAGCGGCGCACCGAAAGGGAAAGCCCGAGCTCTCCGAGGGCAAGAAGGCGGAACGGCGGCTCGGGCTGTGGTTGTGCGCGCCCGCGTTCCTCGTGATGATCGCGGTGACCGGATACCCGATCGTCTATTCGGTCTGGCTTTCGCTGCAGCGTTACGACCTGCGGTTCCCGGCGAAGCACGAGTTCATCGGCTTCGACAATTACGCCGCGGTGCTCACGAATTCCTACTGGTGGACCGCGTTCGGCACCACGATGTTCCTCACCGTCGTGTCGGTGGCGATCGAGTTCGTGCTCGGCATGGGCCTCGCGCTGATCATGCACCGCACGCTCGTCGGCCGCGGACTGGTGCGCACCGTCGCGTTGATCCCGTACGGCATCGTCACCGTGGTGGCCGCGTTCTCGTGGTATTTCGCGTGGACGCCCAAAACCGGCTACCTGGCGAACGCGCTGGGCGAGGGCGTCGCACCGCTCACCGACCAGTGGCCGTCGCTGTTCATCATCATTCTCGCCGAGGTGTGGAAGACGACGCCGTTCATGGCGCTGCTGCTGATGGCCGGGCTGGCGCTGGTGCCGGACGACCTGCTGAAGGCCGCGGCGATGGACGGCGCGACCGCGTGGCAGCGGTTCACCAAGGTGATGCTGCCGGTGATGAAACCGGCGATTCTCGTCGCGCTGCTGTTCCGCACGCTCGACGCGTTCCGCATTTTCGACAACATTTACGTGCTCACCGGCGGCGCGCAGGACACCGGATCGGTGTCCATGCAGACCTACGACAACCTGGTCAAGGGGCTCAACCTCGGGATCGGCTCCACGATGGCGGTGCTGATCTTCATCACGGTGGCGATCATCGCGTTCCTCTTCATCAAGGTGTTCGGCACCGCCGCGCCCGGCACGGACGACGGGGGGAAGCGCTGATGGCTATCGGAGGTGCGGCCACCACCGGCCGCAAGGTCGGCTGGGGCCTGCTGGACATCCTGGTGCTGGTGTTCGCGATCGTCCCGGTGCTGTGGGTGCTTTCGCTGTCGTTCAAGACGAAGGCGACGCTCACCGACGGCAATTTCATTCCGGTGGAATGGACGCTCAAGAACTACGCGGACATCTTCCAGACCACGGAGTTCCTGCACGCGCTGGTGAACTCGATCGGCATCGCGGTGATCTCCACGGTCATCGCGGTGGTGCTGGGCACGATGGCCGCGTACGCGATCGCCCGGCTGGATTTCCCCGGGAAACAGGTGCTGGTGGGGCTTTCCCTGCTGATCGCGATGTTCCCGCAGGTATCGCTCGTCACCCCGCTGTTCAACATCGAGCGCGGGCTCGGCCTTTTCGACACCTGGCCGGGGCTGATCCTGCCCTACATCACGTTCGCGCTGCCGCTGTCGATCTACACGCTGTCCGCGTTCTTCCGGGAAATCCCGTGGGAACTGGAAAAGGCGGCGAAAATGGACGGCGCGACGCCGGCGCAGGCGTTCCGGAAGGTGATCGCGCCGCTGGCCGCGCCGGGCGTGTTCACCACGGCGATCCTGGTGTTCATCCTCTGCTGGAACGACTTCCTGTTCGCCATCTCGCTGACGTCCACCGAGTCGTCGCGCACGGTGCCCGCGGCGTTGTCGTTCTTCACCGGGTCCTCGCAGTTCGAGGACCCGACCGGCCAGGTGTGTGCGGCCGCGGTCGTCATCACGGTGCCGATCATCCTGTTCGTGTTGTTCTTCCAGCGTCGCATCGTGGCGGGGCTGACGTCCGGTGCGGTGAAGGGCTGACCCATGGCTGAAATCGTTCTCGACAAGGTTTCCAAGCGCTACCCCGACGGCGCGCTCGCGGTGTCCGAAGTGGACATCACGATCGCCGACGGCGAGTTCATCATCCTCGTCGGCCCGTCCGGCTGCGGGAAGTCGACCACGCTCAACATGGTCGCCGGACTGGAGGACATCTCCTCGGGCGAACTGCGCATCGACGGCAAGCGGGTCAACGAGAAGGCCCCGAAGGACCGGGACATCGCGATGGTGTTCCAGTCGTACGCGCTGTACCCGCACATGAGCGTGCGGGAGAACATGGCGTTCCCGCTGCGGCTGGCCAAAGTGGACGACAAGATCGTCCGGTCCAAAGTGGAGGAAGCGGCGCAGATCCTCGACCTGACCCAGCATCTCGACCGCAAACCGGCCAACCTGTCCGGCGGGCAGCGGCAGCGGGTGGCGATGGGCCGGGCGATCGTCCGCAACCCCAAGGCGTTCCTGATGGACGAGCCGCTGTCCAACCTGGACGCCAAACTGCGCGGCCAGATGCGGACGTCGGTGTCGAAGATCCAGAAGCAGCTCGGCACGACCACGCTGTACGTCACGCACGACCAGACCGAGGCGATGACCCTCGGCGACCGCGTCGTGGTGCTGCGGGCCGGGTACGTGCAGCAGATCGGTTCGCCGCAGTTCCTCTACGACAACCCGGCGAACCTGTTCGTGGCCGGGTTCATCGGCTCCCCGTCGATGAACTTCGTTCCCGCGACGCTGGAAAACGGCGAGCTGCGCAGTTCGCTGGGCACGACCCCGCTGACCGACCGGATCCGCCGGATGGCCGAGGCGGCGAACGCCCCGCGCGAGGTGATCATGGGCATCCGCCCGGAACACTTCGAGGACGCCGCCCTGGTCGAATCGGGCCGGGCGGGCGCGACGTTCACCGCGCACGTGGACGTCCTGGAGTCGATGGGCTCGGAGAAGTTCGCGCACTTCACCGTGGACGGCGAAGCCGCGACCTCGGCCGAACTGGCGGAACTGGCCGCGGACAGCGGTTCGGCCGACGTCCCCGGCGCGGAATCGCTGATCGTGGCCCGTCTGTCGGCCGAATCGGCGGCCGCGGAGAACCAGGACCTGCAGATGTGGTTCGACGCGGACAAGGTGAAGCTCTTCGACCCGTCCGACGGCCGGAACGTCACCTACTCCGACTGAGCCGCCGGTCCGTGAAGGACTCCTTGAGGGAATCAGATTCCGTCAAGGAGCCCTTCACGGGATCCGCGAAAAGATCGTCGCAGCAGCGGTGCGGGCGGCGGGGCAAGCAGCTTCCCCGCCTGCGCCGCTGGTGTCGACCACGCTCACCGTCGCCTGCTCCGCGCGTCCCGGAGTGGCCGGGGAGGGCTGCACCGTCCGGACGCGGCAGAACGCTCCGTCGGCCGCCACCCGTGCGGTCCGGTTGCCGAGCGTTTCCGACGGTCCTGCCGGAGCCTGCCGCACCACCGCGAACTCCAGGCTCACCTTGTCGAGGATGCAGGAATGCCCGGCGAACCCGGCCGTCGCGTCGGCGCCCTGCGCGCCGGACGCGCTGAGGATCGCGCAGGAATCCACCCGTCCCCACGACCGGTCCGGCAACTGCGGATGCCGTACCCGGTTGCCGGTCACCGCGTCCAGCACCCCGCCGACCACGTCGTCCGCCGCGGTACACCGATCCTCCGCACTGCCGCTGTCGTCCTTGTCCGTGATCGAGACGGCAAGCCGAACCCCGTCGGCGAACGTGACCGCCCGCCCGCACGTCCGCGGGGGCACGAACCCGGCCTGCTGCACCGAAACCCCGTCCGGCACCTGACCCGGATACGCGTACGCCTGCACATTGGGATCGCGATCAGCGGCAAGCGGCCCGATGGTGACCGTCCGGGGCCGCCCGGCCTGCACGAAGTCCGCCTGGCAAGCGGTGAACGAGGAATCTGGCGTGTCGGCAGTGCTGTTCTTGAGCCGTTTCGGGTCGAGCAGGCTGCAGTAATCGAGCGTGGCGAAGTCCCCGAGCGCCGAGATCGCGGTCAAGGGCACCGGCGTGGACTGCGTCGGCGCCGTCGTCGGGGCAGACTCCGCGGCACATCCGGCCGTCGCGGCGAGCAGCACCGAACAGCCGACTGCGAGGACTCCGAGTGGGTTACGCACGGGGTGCAGTATCACCGTGAGTGGCGAAAAATCCAGCCCTCGCCGGGAAATCCCACACTTCGCTGCGTCATCACCGCTGGTCGGGCGGTTTCGGACGGGTGGCGGGATACGGCGGTGCCTGAACAATCCGCCGACCTTGATCAGCCGACCCACGTCAAGGTGGTGTTCGAACTCCCTTCCGAGGGCGACGACTGGCCGCCGGTGAGCAGGGAAGGGCTGTGGGCGGTCCCGCTCGGACCGGATCACGTCCGCCTGGCCAGCATTCCGTGGTTCGCCCGGGGCGCCGCCGAAGGCGACGTCTTCCGCGTCGAGCGGGACGAGGAGGGGGTGCTCCGGCCGGTCGAACGGGTGGAATGGTCCGGGAACTGCACCATTCGGATGATCGTCTGGGCGGACGGCCCGTTCGGCGGCGACCTCGGCCGGGCGATCGACCATTTCGCCCCGTTCGGCTTCGAGGGCGAACAGTTCAGCCAATTCGGCATGGTCGGGTTCACGGTCCCGCCGGGAGCGAACCTCGCCGAGGCGAAGCGTGCGCTGCAGGAGGGCCGGGCGGACGGTTCGTGGGCCTACGAGGAGGGCTGCGTCAGCGACGCATGGCTCGCGGCCGGATCCTGACCTGCGAGTTCCCGCCCCGACCCCGACTTCTCCCCACCGCCGCGCCCCAACCCCTTAGGGGTCCAGATCGTCCCCCGGAGCGATGTGCCCGGACGCCGGACGTGGTGACATAGAGGTACGAACCCAAACGGGAGGGGAAGACGATGACCGCACCTGTCACTCGCCGGTTGAGCCGGCCGCGGGAGGGGCGCATGATCGGCGGCGTCTGCGCCGGGCTCGCCCGCCGCTTCGGGACCACGCCGGGCAAGGTCCGGGTGCTCGCGCTGCTGTCGTGCCTGCTGCCGGGGCCGCAGTTCGTCGCGTACCTGATCCTCTGGGCCATCATCCCCAACGACTGAGCAGACCATCGAGCTCGATCGGCCCCCTGCCGCCGCCAGACGGGAGGGGGCCCTTCTCATTTCCGCTCGGCGGAAAACCGCTCCCAGGCCGATTGCCGTGTCACTCCGAGCGCCTCGCCGATCCGCGCCCACGCCACGCCGCGGTTCCGCAGCAGGTCCACCTGTTCCTGGATCCGCGCGTCCGTCTGCGCGCTGACCTTCGCCATCCGCGGGATGCTCTCCAGGATCTCCTCGTCCGTCTTCCGCTCCCACAGCGTCACCTCGGGCGTTCCCGGCTCGTGTTTCCCGGCCAGGATCTGTTCGCACAATCCGACGCAGCCGTCGCAGATGTAGACGCCGGAGCCGGCGATCAGCTTGGCCACCTCGTCGGCCGGTTTGAGGCAGAACGAGCAGTACGAAGTCATCAGCAACCTCCTGGTGTCAGGATCATCCTGACACGTCAGGGGTGGCCTGACAAGTCACCGCTGGGAGCGCAGCGTCTCGATGACCTCCTCGTCCCAGCGATGCGTCCGGATCAGCCGGTACCGCTCGCACGCGACCCACAGGTATGCCTCGGCCTCGGTGCGGTCGCCGATCAGATCCGCTTGCCGCAGCATCGCCACCACCGGCGTGAATTCCTCGTCGAACCAGCGTTGCGCGACGGTCGCGCGGTCGGTGAACCGGCCTTCGTCCTGCATGAGCCGGAAACCCCACGCTTCGACGTGCTCGCCGAGTTGCGCGTAGTTCCACGGATCCGTCATCAGCACCGACGCGCGGGCGTGTCCGGACAGCGGGACTCGTTCCAGGAACAGCCGCCGGTAGTCCTTCACGATCAGGTCGCCGCGATACCGGATGCCGCTCGGGTCCAGTTTGGTGCGCACGACCGTCACCGAAGCTTCTATTGTGGACAGTCCTTGCGCCAGCGCGACCGAAACCCGGTGATGGCCGTCGATGATGAAGTGCAGCTCGCCGATCCGGTACACCTCGATCGGCGGGATCGCTTCGCCGCGCCGGGCGGCCAGTGCGAGCCGTTCCCAGCGTTGCCGGACGCGGGCGGACGTCGGGCGGAAGCGGCGGTCGAAATCGCGGCTCCGGTCGACGGTGCCGACGATCGAGTCCAAAGTGATCACTCGCGTCCCGATCCGCGTCTCGCTGACGTAACCGAGCGCCTGCACCACTTCGTGGAACGGCAGCATGATGTTGACGTCGTCGGGTTCGCGGCGCAGCCACGTGGAAAGCCGCGACAGCACCTGCCTGCGGCGGGCGCGCAGGAAGTCGTTTTCGGCGTCGGCACGCGGGAAACCGGTCGGTCGGGTCATCGCGGGAACTCCATCACCTGATAGCCCACCACATTGCGGATCCGGGTACGGCCTGCCACGCGATCGGGCACCGGTTCGCCGTGCGGGTGGATGTGTCCGTGCAGCAGCCACTGCGGCCGCAGGGTGTCGATCGTTCGGTGCAGACAGGTGAAACCTTGGTGCGGCGGGTCTTCGCGGTCGCCGAGATGCCGCGGCGGCGAATGCGTCAGCAGGATGTCGATTCCGTTGCCGTCGCGCCATTTCCGCCAGCGGAACCGGCGCTCCAGCCGCCGGGCCCGGCGCGCCTGCTGCCGCTGCGTCCATTGATTCGGGCCGTCGCGGTAGCGGATCGAACCGCCGAGCCCGGCGATGCGGAGCCCGGCGACGTCGACGATCCGGCCGTCGGCGTTGATCCCGCCTGCCGGGCCCGGCCATTCGGTCGGGAAACCGTCCTTCATGGACAGTCCGCCGTAGCGGGTGAAGCCGCTCAGGTCCGGATCGTGATTGCCGGGGACGAACACGCACGGCACGTCGAGCATGCCGGCGAGGAACTCGAGATACGCGAACGGCAGATCGCCGGCGGCGACGACGAGGTCGACCCGCAGCGAGCGGACCGCGGAGGTCCACAGCCGCTCGTCGGCCTCGTCGGCCACCACCAGCGCTTTCGGCATGCGCCAAGGTTACGGCGCACGCGGCGTCACTTCATGCCGTGCGCGAACCCGGGGTTGAGCGCGATCATCGCGACGATGCCGACGATCCAGACGAGGCAGAGGGCGAGAGCCCAGAACTTGAGGTTGGACAGCAACCGGGACATGACGAGACAAACCTCCTGCGACCGGGGGAAGAAAAGGGGACCGCGAGGGCGGCTACAGCCAGCCGTTCTTCCGGAATATTCGGTACAGCAGCAGACAGATCGCGAGAATGATCGTGACCACGATCGGATAGCCGAACTGCCAGTGCAGTTCGGGCATGTAGTCGAAGTTCATGCCGTAGATGCCCGCGACCATCGTGGGCACCGTGATGATCGCCGCCCACGCGGTGATCTTGCGCATGTCGGTGTTCTGCTGCAGCGAGATCTTCGCGACGGTCGCGTCGACCAGGGTGCTGAGCAGTTCGTCGAACGCCGCCACGCGTTCGGACACGGTGGCGAGGTGGTCGGCGACGTCGCGGAAATACGAGCGGACCTCGTCGGGCACCAGCCGCGTGTAGCCCTCGGCGAGCCGCGACACCGGCGTGGCGAGCGGGACCACCGCGCGCCGCAGTTCGAGCACTTCCCGCTTCATCAGGTAGATCTGCTCGGCGCTCACCGACGAACGCGGCGCGAACACCTGCGCCTCGATCTCGTCGATGTCCGCCTCGATCCGGCTGGTGACCTCCAGGTAGTGGTCGACCACGTGGTCGGCGATGGCGTGCACGACCGCCGCCGCGCCGAGGGCGAGCCGCTCCGGGTCGTCGTCGAGGTCGCGGCGCAGCCGGGCGAGCCCGGAGTGGTTCCCGTGCCGGACGGTGATCACGAAATCGCGGCCGAGGAACACCATCAGCTCGCCGGTTTCCACGATCTCGTTCGCCGTGGTCGGCGACTGGTGCTCGACGTAGCGGACTGTCTTGAGCACCAGGAACAGCGTGTCGTCGTAGCGCTCCAGCTTCGGCCGCTGATGCGCCTCCAGCGCGTCCTCGACCGCCAGTTCGTGCAGGCCGAAGGTGTCCGCGATGCCCTGGATCTGGTCGGAATCGGGCTCGTGCAAGCCGATCCAGACGAAACCCGCGTGGCGCTTGCGCACCTCGCGGATCGCCTCGGCGTGCGTCCAGCGCCCGGGCAGCCGCTTGCCGTCGACATACACCGCGCAATCGACGACATAGGCCGACAGCGGCACCGGGATCGGCCGGTCGAGATTGGCCTTGGCCCGGTTGTTGCCGCGGCCGCGAAGGCCGCCTAGCGAGGGAATGGCAGGCATGGGTTCTCCTGGGCAGGCGTCGTGAAGCACGAAGACGACGGCCAGGCGGACTGCGGGGGTCCGTCCGGCGGCACCGTGAGTTCCCGGACGCGGGCTACCAGGAAGGGAGAAGGCCGGCCGGCGAGGCGGGAACGCACGTACTACTAGGGAGCGGACTATCACCACTGCTCATGAGCGGTTCCTCACCTCCTTTCGGCCGGGACACGCCAGGGCGTGCGAAGTGGCAGGGGTCGCGTTGACGCGCGATCACCGATGGTCGAGGGTACTCCTCACCACGGATACGTGTCGCACCTGGTTCGGCAGGTGTTACCCGGACAGGAGGCGCAAGCGTGCAATTCGGCCGGTATTACGAGGAGTTCGAGGTCGGCGCGGTCTACAAGCACTGGCCCGGCAAGACCGTCACCGAATACGACGACCATCTGTTCTGCCTGATCACGATGAACCACCACCCGCTGCACCTGGACGCGCACTACGCGGGCGAGACGACCGATTTCGGCAAGAACGTCGTGGTCGGCAACTACATCTACTCGCTGCTGCTCGGCATGTCGGTGCCCGACGTGTCCGGGAAGGCCATCGCGAACCTCGAGGTCGAATCGCTCAAGCACGTCAAGCCGACGTTCCACGGCGACACGATCTACGGCGAGACCGAGGTGCTCGACAAGACCCCGTCGAAGTCCAAGGACGACCGGGGAGTGGTGTACGTCGAGACGCGAGGGTACAAACAGGACGGCACCATCGTGTGCATTTTCCGGCGCAAAGTGATGGTGCCGAAGCGGTCCTACGGCGACACCCGCGGCGGGGAGCAGCCCGGCCGTCCGACGCCGCACGAGTGATCGATCCGCCGAAGGGGAGCACGGGTGGCCATCGCCCTGGAGAAGATCAAGCAGACGCTGCGCAAGTTCGCCGAGGTGGAGGCGCGCGGGGTTTCGCCGCTGTATGACCACCTCGCCACGCACGCGGCCGAGGACGACGACGTCGCCGCGCTGCTGACCGACGCTCGCGGCGGCGAAGCGCGCGGGACCTTGCTGTTCGCCGCCGCGCACCGGCTGGTGCAGGCGGATCCGATCCATCCGCTGTCGCGGTACTACCCGTCAGTCGGCGGTTTCGACGGCGTCGACGGCGAGACGTGGCCGTTGTTCCGCTCGTTCCTCCTGGAACGCGCGGACCAGGCCCGCGAGATCATCTCGACCCGCTACACGCAGACGAACGAGGTGCGCCGCGCCGCGCTGCTGTACCCGGCGGTCACGGCGGCGGCGAAGGAAGCGGGCGGCAAGATCGCGCTGCTCGAGGTCGGCTGCAGCGCGGGGTTGCTGCTGGGGCTCGACCGGTTCGGCTACCGCTACCAGTGCGACGGCGGCGAACAGCTCGCGGCGGGTCCGGCGAAGGCCGCTGTCGGGCTGCACTGCGCGATCGACGTCGCGCCTGGTGCGAAGCTGCCCAAGCTGCCGAAGAAGGTCGCTGTGGCGGCCCGAGCGGGCCTGGACCGGGCACCGGTGGACCTCTCGGACGAGGACGAACTGGCGTGGCTGGAGGCGTGCGTCTGGGCCGACCAGGTCGACCGGATCCGGCTGCTGCGCACGGCTGCCGCGGAACAGCGGAAGCACGCGCCGGAGCTGATCGCCGGGGACGCGGTGGACGACCTGGCCTCGGCGGCGTCGCGCCTGCCCGAGGAACTGCCGCTGGTGGTGCTGACGAGTCACGCGCTGGCGTATCTCGGGGACCGGCGGGCGGACTTCGTGGCCGAGCTGGCGCGATTGTCGTCGGAACGGCCGGTGTGGTGGGTGAGCCAGGAGTTCTACCGGGCCGGGCTGGAGACCGTCATGCCCGGCCGGGACGACCTGTCCTCGGACAGCTCGGCCACCGGCGAGCCCGCGATGGCGGTGCTGGGGCTGACGAGCTGGGTCGGCGGGGAACCCGAGGCCCGCGCGCTGGCCAGGACGGCGCCGCACGGGCAGCGGATGACCTGGCTGCCGTGAGCTGATTCGTGCGCGGCGACCGCGGCTGGAACCGTGATCGCCGCGCACGACGTCGCTCGGTGCCGCTCGGCATCGCTCGGGCGCCGTGAGTAACGTGTGTCACATTCACCCCATCAGTCACACTGTCCCGCACGCGCCCGCGCCGCCGGACTGATGCGTGTCCGGCGATATCGAATACGCGTTCCGCGCATTTTCCGTGCTCATCGCGGATGCTTGAACGATGGGGAAACTTTCCGACAACTCCGCAATGCGTTCGCAATCGCGGACGCCGCCGGAGGCAATACGGAAATAACCGCTCCGGATTACGCGGCGGGCCACTCATTCCAGTCACGCAGCGTTATGAGCAACTGGTCCACCAGGTGGCCCGCTTCGTCCAGATTGACCAGTTCGGCCGAGTTGACCCACCGCGCGTCGGTGGCGTCGTCGCCGGCGGTGAGGATTCCGCCGGTCCACGTGCATTCGTAGTCGTGGATGTCGTAGTTGCCGCGGACGACCGAGCCGGCCAGTGTGTGCGGTCTCACGTCGAGCCCGGTCTCCTCGCGGAGCTCCCGGACCACGGCTTCGTGGTCCGTTTCGCCCGGTTCCACCCGGCCGCCGGGCAGCGACCACTGGCCTTTGCCCGGATCGTTCGCGCGCCGGATGAGCAGGAGTCTGCCCTGGTCGTCGAACACAATTCCGCCCACGCAGCGCTCGAGGCCGTCCATGCCACGAAGGTAGCCGAACCCGGCCGCGCCCCCTAGCGTTCGGGAACCTGTACACGGAGAGTAGCCGTACGGTACACTTCGAGCGCCTGGCTGACCCATGCGCGGGACTTTCCTCCCGCGTGAGTGGTCAGTGCGGTACAACGTAGAAAGTCAGTTTTCCGGGTGTCATGGAAGAGACGGGATTGATCGCTGTGAACGCGAAGAAGCTTGCGGGACTCGTGGGTATCGCGTTGGTGCTGTTCTTCGTGATCGCTCAGCCGGGCCATGCTGCTGGTCTTGTCAGCAACATTGTGGACTTCCTCCGCAGCTCGGCCGAATCGGTGATCACGTTCGTCAGCAACATCTTCCACTGACGACAGGGGATACCCTCGAACCATGTTCGCGCCACGCGACCCTGACGAGTACCTTCTCGACACCGAGCGGCGGGTCATCCGGATCCGCCGCCACTGGGCGGTGCTCCTCTGGGACACGTTCGAGGCAGCCGCGCTGCTGATCGTGTGCGTGCTGGTGTCGTATCTGCTGCCGCCCTCGCTGTGGGTGGTGCAGAACATCCTCTGGTACGTCGCGCTGGCGGTGGTGCTGCGGTTCGCCTACGTGATCATCGAGTGGTGGGTCGAACGGCTGGTCGTCACCGACAAACGGTTCGTGATGACCACCGGCGTCTTCACCACCAAGGTGCTGATGATGCCGATCAGCAAGGTCACCGACCTCACCTACCAGCGTTCGGCCTGGGGCCGGATGCTGGGCTACGGCACGATGGTCGTCGAATCGGCGGGCCAGATCCAGGCGCTGAACCGGATCGACTACCTGCCGCGGCCCGAGGAGTTCTACGACACGATCTCCGAGCTCGTGTTCGGCGACAAGCAGAAGCAGGCCGAACGGTTCTCGATGATCAAGGCGCAGCGCGCGGCGCGGGGCAAGAAGCCGGTCGGCTGACCTCCGGGCGCGTCGGCCCTGGTCCCGGTGCCGAGGTGACGCAGCGCATCGTCGAGAATGGGTCCGATGCGCATCGACCTGCACGCCCACTCCACGGCCTCCGACGGTACCGACAGCCCTGCCGAGCTCGTCGGCGCTGCCGCGCGTGCCGGTCTCGACGTCGTCGCGATCACCGACCACGACACCACCGCGGGCTGGGAACCGGCCGCCGAGGCCCTGCCCGCCGGCCTGACGCTGGTGCCGGGCGCGGAACTGTCGACGGTCTCGATCGACCCGGACACCGGCTACGAAATCAGCGTGCACCTGCTCGCGTACCTCTTCGACCCGGCCGCGCCCGCGATCGTCGCGGAACAGACGCGGCTGCGGATCGAACGGCGCACCCGGTTGCGGCGGATGGCCGAGCGGATGGCCGCCGACGGCCTCCCGGTCGACGCCGACGAAATCCTGGGCCTGCTGCCGGCGGACTCGCCCGCGGGGCGGCCGCACCTCGCGCAGGCGCTCGTCCGCGCCGGGCTGGTCAGCTCCGTCGACGAGGCGTTCAGCGACTATCTGCACAGCCGTCGCGGCTATTACGTCGCGCGCCGCGACACCCCGGTCGAGGACGCGATCGACATGGTGACCGCGGCAGGCGGGGTTACCGTGATCGCGCACCCCTTCGCCTTCAGCCGCGGCGCGACGATCAGCGAGGACACCCTGCGTGACCTGGCGGCGCGCGGGCTGACCGGCGTCGAGGTCAACCATCCCAACCACGATCCGGCCACCCGGGTGCGCACCCGGGAACTGGCCGACGAGCTGGGCCTGGTCCGCACCGGGTCCAGCGATTACCACGGCACGAACAAGACCATCGGGCTCGGCCAGGAGACGACCGAACCGGACCAGCTGGAGGAATTGGTGGGGCGGGCGACCGGCTTCCAAGTGGTGAAAGGCTGAGATGGCCGTCTCGGATTTCTTCGACGCGAAGCTCTTCATGAGCGCGACGATCACCCTCGTCGTGATCATGGACCCGCCGGGCACCGTGCCGGTGTTCCTGAGCCTGGTCGGCCGCAAGCCGATGGCGACGCGGGTGAAAGCGGCCCGGCAGGCGGTGCTGGTGTCGCTGCTGGTCATCTCGCTGTTCGCGGTGGCAGGGCAGGCGATCCTGGCGTATCTGGGCATCGGCATCCCGGCACTGCAGGGCGCGGGCGGTTTGCTGCTGTTGCTGATCGCGCTGCAATTGCTCACCAGCAACGCGGGCAGCAACGAGCCCGAGGCGGCCGAGGACGTCAACGTCGCCCTCGTCCCGCTCGGCACGCCCCTGCTGGCCGGTCCGGGCGCGATCGCGGCGACCATCGTGTTCGTCCGGCAGGCCGACGGGCACCTCGGCGCGTACATCGCGCTGGCGCTCGCGATCGTAACCGTGCATTTCGTGCTGTACACGTGCATGCGGTTCTCCGGCGTGGTCATCCGGCTGATCAAGGAAAGCGGCATCACGCTGCTGGCGAAGATCGCCGGCCTGCTGCTCGCCGCGATCGCCGTCGAGCTGGTCGCGAACTCCGTGCAGGGCTTCATCGCGGGCGGCTAGCCCACGCCGGAAAGTGTCGGTGGTGGTGCGTAGCGTGGGCGTCGATGGAAGGGGGCGGCGTGAAAGAACAGATGGGGTTCGACTTCGGCGTCGAGCAACCGCAACGGCTTACCAAGGTCTCGCCCGCACGGCTGAGCACCTTTGACGATTGCCCGCGCCGGTACCGGCTGGCTTATCTCGACCGGCCGACACCGCAGCGCACCGGGCCGTGGGCGCACAGCACGCTGGGCGCGGTGGTGCACAACGCGTTGCGGGCGCTTTTCGACCTGCCAGTGGCGAAACGGACGCCGCAGCGCGGGATCGCGCTGGTGGCCGAGCACTGGAAAGACGCCGGTTTCGCCGACGACGACCAGGCCGCGCGCTACCGTGCGCGCGCGAAGGGCTGGGTCGCGGAGTACGTGGAGGACAACGACGTCAGCGACGACCCGGTCGGCCTTGAACGCTGGGTGTCCGCCCCGGTCAGCACCACCGGCGGCCGCCCGACGATGATCATCGAAGGCCGAGCCGACCGGATCGACCAGCGCGGCGGCGAACTGGTGATCGTGGACTACAAAACCGGCCGCCGAGCCCCGGACGAACACGAGGCCCGCGCGTCGCAAGCGCTGGCGATGTACGCCGTGGCGGCCACCCGCACGTTGCGCATGCCGTGCACGAAGGTCGAGCTGCACCATTTGCCGTCCGGCACGATCGCCGCGGCGGAACACACGCCGGAAACCTTGAAGCGGCACCTGGAACGCGCCGAGGAGACCGCGGGGGATTTGCGGTTGGCAGCAGATACCCTTGACACAGGCGGCGACGGAGACACGTTGTTCCCCGCCCGCCCCGACCGCCGCTGCGCATGGTGCGACTTCCGCCCGAGCTGCGTGGCGGGACAGCAGACCGCCCCTGCCGCGCAACCGTGGGATTTGCTTGCGCCGTAGGGGGTTTCCCGAGACGTGGATTGGACCCGAGGATCGTGGCGTCACCGGACATCGAAAAACCGTCCCGCGGCGGGGCTGGTGCTGCGCATGGTCGCGACGCTGGCCGGGGCCGTGGAGTCGCGGGCGACGGGTCGGTTCACGGCGTAGCAAGGAAGGATTCTGCTGCTGTGTCGACGAATCTTGCCGCGGGATCTGGCGGGGTTCGTGACGGTCGTCGTGTCAAGGACGCCAGCTCGCATGCGGTCAGCACGGCGGGGAACGGCCGCGCGGACACGCGCGGTGCCGCGATGTCGCATGGTGGAAGCGATAGTGCGGCATGGGGCAGCGGTGTTGTGGCGGAGGACGCTGCTCTGACTGGTTCTGAGGCGAAGCGCGCTGCGATGGCGTCGCGGAGTTCAGCGGCGGAGGACAGCGCCGGGTTCGAGGTTATCCATGACTCGACCGCCGCCGATGGTCTTGTGCCTGGCGAGGATGCGGTTATCCATGATTCGGCGCTGTCAGACCGCGCGACCAGGGAAGACGAAGCGCCAGTCAAGGCGGCACCCGAGCGCCATGAGTCGTCACGCAAGCCGCGTGGGCGGTGGTGGCGAGGGTTCACCGGGTCGGTCGCCGCGGGGCTGGCGGTCCTGGCCCTCGGCGTGCTCGTGGTCGGCGTGTTGTGCCTCGTCAACGGAGCACCCGGGCCAGGTCCGCTCAAGCTGGTCGGGCATCCCGTCGCCGCGGTGATTGCGCTTGTGCTGCAACGGATTGCCGACCGTCGCGTCGGGAAAGTGGCGGTCGGGGCGGGGGCCGGGGTGCTGGTCGTCGCGGGAGTTGCGTTCAGTCTGTTGTGGTGGTTCTGAGCGAAGTCAGCGCAGGGCGGCGACGGTCGGGCCGCGTTGTTCCAGCAGTACCGGGCCTAGTGCGGTGAGGCGGACTGGGCCTGTGTAGGCACCGCGGTCGATGCCGACTGTGCGCAGCGTTGCGCCGTTCATTTCGTTCAGCACGGCCAGGCCGCCGCGGATGGGCACGACCAACTGGGTCGCGAAGGTGATTCCCGGGCCGAGCGTGCCGTCCAAGGTCCAGCGCGGGGACAGGTCGTCTCGGGACAGGGCAACGGTTTTGGAGCCGGTGTACCAGTAGATCCCCGCAGCGGTGCGGGTCGTCGCCTCGGTGCCGCCGACTGGGTCGTTTGCGGTGTCCGCATCGGGGAGATCCATGGGGTAGGCGGCTTTTTGCGAACCGTCCGCGCCGTACACGACGTACAGCTTCTGGTCGGGTAGCAGCACTCCGGTGAGGTCGCCCGACATCGCGATGACCCGGGCCCGCTTGCCGGCCAGCAGGGCGGTGTAGGTGACCTTCGGTTCGTCTTCGTGCTCGGCGGTCGCCTTGTAGACGGTCAGGCGGTCCGTGCGATCGCCGGGGCAGCGTTCGATCACGCCGATTTTGTCGGCGCCCGCTGCTACCGTGCCGTAAGTGCAGTTGGGGCGGGGTTGTTTGTTCGCGTTTTGCAGGAAGGGGACTTTGCCGTACTCCATGCTCTTCACGAGATCGTCGCGCCACGTGTCGAGGAGATGTTTGCCGGTCGTCGTGACGTGGCTGCCGTCGTTGATCAGGCGGGTGCCCAGCTCGGCGTCGCCGTTGCGCTGAGCGGTGATGCGGCCGGTGGCGGGGTCGAGCTGCGTGACCTCGCTGCAGCCCATGGACTTGTGGTACACCGCGTTCACCCGGCCCCATGCGGTGTCCACAGTGCACAGTTGCAGATTTTTGCGGGTGTAGTGCCAGCGGATCTGCCCGGTGAGCGGATCGCGGCCGGCGACCTCGCTGCCGTCCGCGGTCACGACGGAGTCGGACTGTCCGATCGGGATCGGCGTCGCGGAACTCGGGGCCTGCCACAGCTGTGTCATCGACCCAGGCACGGAAGTCGGCGGCGCGGGGAGGGCATGCGGCGGATCCGCGAGCGCGCGGCTGGTGTGCAGATTGTCGCTGTTCACGGCGACGATCGCGGTGACTACCGCGACCACGACCACGATCGCCCCCGCGATCACCCGGTCCCGCCCCCGATTCCACGGCGAGCGACGGGCTTTCCCCGGCGGCGCAACGGAATCCGCGGCGGCAGGCTGGCGGGGGAGAAGGTTTTCGGAACCGTAGGACTCGGCGGAGGTGCTGCTGACCCCGGCGGGTTCGTCGGTGACGCGCGCGATCGGGCCGGTTTGCTCCTCGGGGGTGACCGGGGGGATCGCGGCGTGGGCACCTGCGGGGGAAGCCTTTTCGTGCGCAGGCTCGATCGGCTGGCCGGTTTGTGGGCCTGGCGCGGCGGGGGTGTCTCCGGCCGCGCGGGAGGCCGCAGAGGGCCGGTGGGGTTCGGCGGGAGCTTCGTCGGCGGCGTGCGCGGCGGAGTCTCCGGGCTGCGAGCCAGAAACGGCTGATGCTGCGGGAGTGTTTCCGGCAGCGCTGGAGACTGCAGAGGACCTGCGGGGTTCAGCGGGAGCTTCCTCGGAGGAGTCTCCGGCCTGCGAACCAGGAGCGGCTGATGCCGCGGAAGCGTTCCCGGCGGTGCTGGAGAGCCATTGGGGTTCGGCGGGAGCTTCGTTGGCGGCGTGTGCGGCGGTGTCTCCGGGCTGTGTGCCGGGAGCGGCCGGTGCTGCGGGAGTGTTTCCGGCGGTGCTGGAGGGCCGGTGGGGTTCGGCGGGAGCTTCGTCGGCATCACGCGCGAAGTCTCCAGGCTGCGAGCCAGGAGCAGTCGACGCGGAAGCGCGTCCAGCAGCACCCGAAGCCGCCCCGGTAGAGCCCGCAAACGGCTCCTCTGCTGCAGCGGAAGCACCGTCGGCAGCGGAAGCGGCCGAGTCCCCGGAAGGCGACCCCGAAGCGTCCCCACCAGAACCAGAGCCCGCAACAGCGGAATCCCCAGACAACGAAACGCCCCGCTCAGCGGAAGGCGCCCCGCCCGCCCCAGCAGGGCTCTCGTCCGGGACGTGCTCCCCGGCCGGATTATCCGGCCGGGGGCGTTCGTCGGGATTCGCGGGAGTGCCCGCTACGTTCGATCCGGGTTCGGGGGGCGTTTCGTCGGTGCCGTTCCCGTGGTCGTTCACGTAACTGACTCCCGGTGTGTCGCTCAGTCTGCCGACGCAGGTGTATCAGATGCGGACGGACGACGGCGACGGCGGCGGCGTGCCGGGCGGTCTCCGGTTTCTCCGGAGTCGGACGTCGTCGCGGGGGTGGCGTTGCCCGCGGAGGTCGCCGGGCCGGTCGCGTCTGCTCCCGAGCGGGTGCGGCGGCGGGTCCGGGGGCGGTCTTCCTGCTGGTCCGAGGCAGTCGACGCGGCGTCGGCGGCTTCGATGGCCGCGGCGGAGCGGGCGCCGCCTCGGGTTCGTTTGCGCGGGGCGCGGTTGCGCTTGCGCGGGGCTTCCTCTTCCGCGGCGGGCGAGGAAGGACCATTACCACCGCGACGGCCTCGGCGTTTGCCGCCCAGGTCCTCTTCCTTCTCGGCGGACAGGCCGGCTCGCGTGCGCTTCGACAGCGGCAGGCGGCCCTTCGTGCCCTCCGGAATGCCCAGGTCGCTGTACAGGTGCGGCGACGACGAGTACGTCTCCACCGGCTCTGCCAGGTCGAGGTTCAGCGTGTCCGAGATCAGCTTCCAGCGCGGTTCCTCGTCCCAGTCGACGAGCGTGACCGCGACGCCGGTGCGGCCCGCGCGGCCGGTGCGGCCGATGCGGTGCACGTAGGTCTTCTCGTCCTCCGGGCACTGGTAGTTGATCACGTGCGTGACGTCGTCGATGTCGATGCCGCGCGCCGCGACGTCCGTGGCGACCAGGACGTCGACCTTGCCCGAGCGGAACGCGCGCAGTGCCTGCTCGCGGGCGCCCTGGCCGAGGTCGCCGTGCACCGCGGCCGCGGCGAAACCGCGTTCCACCAGGTCGTCGGCGATCTTCTGCGCGGTGCGCTTGGTGCGGCTGAAGATCATCGTGAGCCCGCGGCCCTCGGCCTGCAGCGCCCGCGCGATCAGCTCCGTCTTGTCCATCGAGTGCGCCCGGTAGACGAACTGCGAGGTGCGCTCGTGGATCGCGCCCGCGTCGTTCTCCTCGGCCCGGATGTGCGTGGGCTGGTTCAGGAACGTCCGCGCGAGCGTGATGATCGGGCCCGGCATCGTGGCGGAGAACAGCATCGTCTGCCGCTCGTCCGGCACCATCCGGAGGATCCGCTCGATGTCCGGCAGGAAGCCGAGGTCCAGCATCTCGTCGGCCTCGTCCAGGACGAGCCCGCGGATCTTGCCCAGCACCAGGTGCTGCTGCTCGGCGAGGTCGAGAAGCCGTCCCGGCGTGCCGATGACGACGTCGACGCCCTTGCGCAGCGCCTCGATCTGCGGCTCGTACGGCCGCCCGCCGTAGATCGCCAGCGTGCGGATGCCGAGGTGCTTCCCGGCGCCCTTCAGGTCGTTCGCGACCTGGATGCACAGCTCGCGCGTCGGCACCACGACCAGCACCTGCGGGGTGCCGTCACCGGGCACCTGCACGCGGTGCAGCAGCGGGACGCCGAAGCCCAGCGTCTTGCCCATGCCGGTGCGGGCCTGGCCGATGAGGTCGTCGCCGGCCATGGCGAGCGGCAGGGTGAGCGCCTGGATGGCGAACGTGTGCACGATGCCCGCTTCCGCGAGCGCTTTGACGATTTCCGGCTTCACACCGAAGGACTCGAACGTCGGCGCCTCTTCGGTCACCGGTGCACCGGCCTGCAGCGGGTGCGACGTGTCCAGCGCGGCCGGTCCGTTTTCGCTGTGCTCGAGAGCGACAGCGGCGGTGGCCTGCGCGGTTTCGGTCTGTTCGGTTGTGGACTGTTCTGCGGTCAGGGTGATCGCCTCTCTCGTGACCAGCGCGCACAGGCCGGTTGTCACTCGACACTCGACCGGGGGCCTGACTCACGCCGCGGCCTCGTCTGCGGAGGCCTGTGGCGCCGGAGCCGCCCTCCCGGGAATGCCGCTAGGAGGCGTGCACGCACACTTGCGGCGAACCCCGGCCGCCCTGGTGGCACCGGCCGTTCGCCTGGTTCCCGCCGCTGTCGGGGCCCTCGAAAAAGGGCGGTCCGGCGCGGCGAAGCTCTGTTTATCCGACCCCACTGTACCTGGTCAGGTGTTTTCCGGGGAATACCGGGAGCGGGCGGCGCGGCGTGGGATCGGTCTCTTCGCGGCGCGGGCCTGCGGTTCGGCGATACCCTCGTCGCCGTGACCGACCCCGCCGAAGCCGCGCCCGCAACTTCCCCGCCCGCGATCAGCGAAGGCGTCGTCGACCTGCTCGGCGTGATCGCCTACCTCGAACTGTCCGCGTTCGACCGGATGGCCGAGGACGCCCGCAGCGCGCCGACGCTGGCCGGCCGCGCCGCGCTCGCCTCGATGGCGGCCGCCGAGATCGGGCACCTCGACCTGCTGACGAAGCATCTCGCGGCGAACGGCGTCGCGGTCGAGGACGCGATGGCCCCGTTCGTGTCGCAAGTGGACGCCTGGCACGGCTCCACCCGGCCGAAGTCGTGGCTGGAGTCGCTGGTCAAGGCGTATGTCGGGGACGGGCTCGCGGCCGATCTCTACCGCGAGATCGCGAACTGGCTCGATCCGGAGACCAAGGACCTGGTGCTGACCGTGCTCGCCGACACCGGGCACTCCGCGTTCGCCGAGCGCGAAGTCGCCGCCGGGATCAAGGCTGATCCGAAGGCCCGCGACAAGCTCGCGCTGTGGGGCCGCCGGCTGCTCGGCGAGGCGCTCACCCAGGCCCAGTACGTGGTGGCCGAGCGCGATGGCCTGGCCGAACTGATCGTCGCCGGGTCCGGCGATCTCGCGGGAATCGGCGCGCTGTTCCGCCGGTTGCAGCAAGGGCACACCAAGCGCATGCAGGCGCTGGGGCTGGGCTGAGCGAGTGGTCGCGAATCACCTGCTGGTCGCGCGCCACCGCGGCGGCCCGCTTCGGTTAGCCTTGCCGGGCGTAGTCACAACGAGTTTCCAGCGGAGGTCCCACGTGGAGGTCAAGATCGGCATCAAGGACACGCCGCGCGAGCTGGTGGTGTCCAGTGGCCAGACTCCCGAAGAGGTGGAGAAGCTGGTCGCCGAGGCGCTGACGGCCGGTGACGGGCTCTTCCGCCTCAACGACGAGAAGGGCCGCAAGTACCTGGTCCCGTCCGACCGCATCGCGTACGTCGAGATCGCCCCGTCCGACGTCCGCAAGGTCGGGTTCGGCGTCGGCGACTGATTCAGCCGTACACGCGAAAGGCCGCTCCGGAGCACAGCTTCCGGAGCGGCCTTTTTCGTGGTCAGGCTGTTGCTTCTTCGACCTCGGCCAGCGTTTTCGGGACTGAGAACGGGGGCGTGGACGTGCCGGTGAGCCGGTAGCGGCCCCACGGATCCGGATCGGACAGCTCGCCCTCGGCCGTGTGCTCGCCGACCCGCACCTCGCAGGCCTTCTTGCGCCCGCCGACCGCCTCGGCCAGCTTCGGGTTCGCGGCGACGCGGCCGTACCAGTGGTAGTACCCGTCGATCGGCTGGAAATAGCCGCGCAGATCGAGGTCCGCGGCGATTTCCGTGCCGTCGACGACCAGCGTCGCCGAGCCCGTGTAGCCGTCTTCGTCGCTCATCCGGGGTCCTCTCGTCAGCCGGCCTCGTCGCCGGCGGCGGTGTCGTTCTCGGTGCGTCCGAGCTGGACGACCTTGTTCTCCTCGAGCGGCAGGTTCGGGTCGATCACCACGCCTTGCTGGCGGGTGAGCCCGTCGATCGCCGCCCAGATGATCTGGGTGAGGTACTCGACCACCGAATCGCGGCCCATCGAACGCCGGTCCAGCCACCATTCGCCGGTGCTCTGGACCATGCCGACGATCCCGTGCGCCCACGGTTCGGCCGCGCCGGAGTCCATGTTGAACATCCGCATGTAGTCGCCCAGGAGCGCGGTCAGCGCGGTCGCGATGACCTCCTTGTCCTCCGCGACGACGTCCGAATCGGTGGTTTTGCCCGGCAGTCCGCCGTGTGCCAGCAAGCGGTACAGGTTCGGGTGCTCTTCGATGACGCCGAAGAACGCGTCGAGCGCCATCCGGATCCGCGGCACCGGCGCGAGTTCCGCGTTGATCGCCGGGATCAGCCGTTCGAAAAGGATCTCCGTGCCGCGCTGGCCGAGTGCGACGTACAGGTCGGCCTTGTCCTCGAAATGCCGGTACAGCACGGGTTTCGTGACGCCCGCTTCCGCGGCGACGTCCTCCATGCCGAGGTCTGGACCGTGCGCGTCGAGCGCGCGCAGGGCCGCTTCGACGAACTCCGCGCGACGGGCGATGCGGTGCTTGCGCCAGCGATCGCGGCGCGCGTCCCCGGTGCTCGTTTCGGTGTCGGCCGCCTGCTTGCCGGACTGCTTGCTGGAGCGCTTGACACGTTCGATCACGGCGGTCATGCTACCAGAGGTAACTGTTACCACGGGTTACATGTTCTGGAGCACAGAGCCCGGGGGAACAGGCGGGACGCGGCTTCTCGATTCAACGGCGAGTCAGGCGCTGGAAGGGGCTGATGATGACGCGGACGCTCAAGGTGACCGACCGGGAGGCGACGGCACAGCGGTTGCTGAAGTCGGCGGCGAACAAGTTCTACGACCCGGACGTCGACATCGACTGGGACGCGCCGCTGGTCGAGGGCAAGAGGTACATCCTGCCGGAGCGCTCGTCGCTTTACGGCACCCCGCTGTGGGACCGGCTGAGCCCGGAACAGCGGATCGAGCTGGGCAAGCACGAGATGGCCAGCATCGCGACCACCGGGCTGTGGTTCGAGATCCTCCTGATGCAGATGCTGCTCAAGGAGGTCTACGCACAGGACCCGACGACGGCGCACGCGCAGTTCGCGCTCACCGAGATCGCCGACGAGTGCAGGCACTCCACGATGTTCGCCCGGATGTCCGCGCGGATCGGCTGCCCGACCTACGGCCCGGTGCCGGTGCTGCGGCAGTTCGCGAAACTGATGCCGACCATCTCCTACGGCCCGGCGCGCTACGGCGCGATCCTGGTGGCCGAGGAGGTGCTCGACCGGCTGCAGCGCGAGCAGATGAACGACGACCAGATCCAGCCGCTGGTCCGGATGGTCAACCGGATCCACGTGCTGGAGGAGGCGCGGCACGTCACCTTCGCCCGCGAGGAAGTCACCCGCGGGATGGCGAAACTCGGCCGCGCGGAGGTCGCCTACCAGCAGTTCAGCATCGCGCTGATTTCGTACTTCGTGACGCGGGCGTTCATCAACCCGAACGTCTACAAGGCGGTCGGGATCCGGCCGCGCGAGGGCGTCGAGACGGCGCTGAACAACCCGCACTGGCGCGCGACGATCGCGTGGGCGGGGGAGAAGATCATGCCGTTCCTGCAGGAGTCCGGTCTGGTCGGGTTGCCAGGGAAACCGTTCTGGCGCAAGTCTTTCCTGTTGCCGGAGGGCAAATGACTACCGCCGACGTACTTTTTCCCGCGGAGGCGAAATGACTACCGTAGAACGGCTGCGCAATCCGGCTCGTGAGCACCGGTTCGTGACCAGCGACGGCTGTGCGCTGCACGTCGAACTGAGCGGTCCGGCCGACGCCGCGGTGACGCTCGTGCTGGTGCACGGCTGGACGCAGGACCACCGCACGTGGGACGGCGTCATGGACCACCTCGGCCCCGGCGTCCGGACGCTGCGCTACGACCTGCGCGGGCACGGCGGTTCCGCGCCCGCGACCAAGGAAACCGGCACGATTCCGCGGCTGGCCGACGATCTGGCCGAACTGATCGCCGCGCGCGTGCCGTCGGGTCCGCTGGTGCTCGCCGGGCATTCGATGGGCGGCATGACCATGATGGCGCTGGCCGAACGGCATCCGGAACTGGTCCGGGACCGGGTGGTCGGCGCGGCGTTCGTGGCGACGTCCTCGGGGCAGATGGACCGGATCACGTTGGGGCTGCCCGGAATGGCGGGCCAGTTCTCCGCGCGGTTCGAGCGCAGGCTGGCGAAAGCGTTGTCGCACCGCAAGGGCGAGCGGCTGCCGTTGAGCCCGGCGATGGTGCGTTCGGGCGCGCGGTTCCTCGTGTTCGGGGAGCATCCGCGCCGCGCGGACCTGCGGCTGGTCGCGGATCAGCTGTTGTGCGCGCATCCGGCGAGCCTCGGCGCGTTCCAGGACGCGATTTCGACGCACGACCGCCGCGTCGCGCTGGCGACCCTGCGCGGTACGCCGTCTGTGGTGCTGGCGGGGGAGAAGGACCGGCTTTGCCCGCTGCCGCACGCGAAAGTGATCGCGGACGAGCTGCCGGACGCGGAGTTTGTCCGTTTCCCCGGTGCTGGGCACATGTTGCCGCAGGAGCGAGCGGGCGAGGTCGCGAAACGCATCGGGGCGCTGCTGCGGGTTTCGTGACCCTTCGCGTTCGCGGTCGTACCTGTCTGTCGGCTGTTCCCGGCCGCCCGGCGCTGTCACGCTGGGTGGCTGGGATGTCGCCGACAGACAGGACGGGTGCATGGGGCAGCCGCTGAGCGCGCACGTCAACCGCAGCCTGATGGCGATTTCCCGGCGGGCGGAGAGCGTGGACCGGCACACGCTGGCCAAGACCTTCGTGGTGGCCGGGTCGTTTTCGGCGATGCTGCATTCGGCTGACCACCAGATCTTCTACGGCCGCCGCGGCACCGGGAAAACGCACGCCTTGCTGTACCTGGCCGATCTGGTCGAGGAAACGCACGATGTCGCGGTGTACCTGGATCTCCGCACGATCGGGTCCACCAGCGGGCTGTATGCGAATCAGCAGTTGCCGCTGTCGCTTCGAGGCACGCAGCTGCTGGTCGACACGCTGGAAGCAGTGCACGAACAGCTGCTGACCACGGCGATCGAGACGCAGGTGTCCGATCAAGGAGGCTTGCTGCAGGGCCTCGACGAGCTGACCGAGGCGGCGACGACGGTCGAGGTCGTCGGCAATGTCGAGCGGGAGACGACCGTCGGCGGTTCAGTCGAGCAGGCGACCAGCGCCGGGGCTTCCGCGTCCTGGGGACCGGGCGGTCCGCGCGGTCGGGTGACGATGTCGGACAGCAGCCGGCAATCGGTGACGGCTTCGGATCGCTTGCGGCGCACCGGAACCGAGCATCATCAGGTCATTTTCGGGCCGCTCAGCCGGGCGCTGGCCCGGGTCACGGCCGCGTTGGCGCCGGCCCGGCTGTGGCTGCTGCTGGACGAGTGGAGCTCGATTCCCCTTGAGCTGCAACCGTTGCTGGCGGATCTGCTGCGTCGCAGCGTACTGCCGACGCGCGGGACGACGGTCAAGATCGCGGCGATCGAACGCCGGTCCCGGTTCCGCGAACCGGGCCGCGACGGCGATTACGTCGGCATCGAGGTCGGCGCGGACGCGGCCTCCGCGGTCAGCTTCGACGACGTGCTGCTGTTCGACCACGGCCGGACCCAGTCGAGACAGTTTTTCGCCGAACTCTTCCTTAATCACGTACGACCGCGGATGCCGATGACCGACGACCCGGCGGAATTTGTGGCCACGGCGTTCAGCCGCACCGCGTTTCCCGAACTCGTGCGCGCGGCCGAGGGCGTGCCCCGCGACGCGATCAACATCGCCGCGCTGGCCGCGCAGCACGCGAATACCGCGACGATCGGGATCAGGCACGTCCGGCAGGCCGCGCAAGATTGGTACCTGCGCGACAAATACGCCGCCATCGCCGGGAACGAACCGGCCTTGACGACGCTTCGCTGGCTGGTGGACGAGGTGGTCGGCCGTCGTCGCTCGCGTACTTTCCTGCTCGAGCACGCCAGCGGCGCACACGACGAGACCATGCGCGATCTGCACGATGCCCGGCTCGTTCACCTGGTGCGGCGCGGGATCGTCAACCGCAAGCGGCCGGGAACGCTCTACGACGGGTTCGCCATCGACTACGGCTGTTACGTCGCCTTGTTGTCGGACAGCGAACAACCGTCGCGGCGAAGCAAATCCGACGCCTGGCTGACCGATCCGCACGGCGCGCTGCCGGACCATCTCGAACAGCTGCTGGTCGAACTGCCCGGAGCGGCGAGATCGGTGCCCCGCCAGCGAAAACCGCGCGAATGAGCTAGCGGAGCCGTTCGAGCGCGGCGACGGTGGCCGGGACGTCTTCCCAGATCGGCGAGTGCCCGGTCTCGACGGTGACGAGTTCGCTGTCCGGCAGGTGGTCGACGAGGTGCTGGGCGTCCGCGAGCGTGCGGGCGCGGTCGCGGATTCCGTGCAGCACCGTGACCGGGCAGCGGATCGCCGCGAGCCGCGGCGTGAGGTCCAGATCCCGTTGGCTCGTCAGGACTTCCAGCGCGGCTTCGGCCGGGACGCGGGCGGCGTAGTCGAGCAGTTGAGCGCGCAGATCCGGCGGCAACGGCGCGGCGAAGGACCGGTCGAGGACGGCCGCGTGCAGGTCGGGACCCCATTCGGTGGCGATCGTGGCGAGGATCCGGTCGACGTCGCCGTGGCCGCGCATGTGCGCGCCGGTGTTCGCGAGCAGCAGCGCGGAAACCAGGTCCGGCCGGGTGGCCGCGACCGTCGCCGCGACGCAGCCGCCCGTGGAGTGCCCGATCAGGGTGACCGGGCCGCCGTGCTGGTCGATCCGGTCGGCGACGCGCGCCGCGATGTCCTCGATCCGCCACGGACCCGGTGCGGTCATCCAGTCGACCGCGTCCAGTCCGCCGGGCAGCGCGGCGGCCAGCGGTGCGTAGATCAGCGGGCTGCACAACGTGCCCGGCACCGCGACCACGCGCACGGGCGTCAGTTGTCCTTGAGCGGGAAACCGCCGCCGATGCCGCGCCAGGCGAGGTTCGCGGTGAGCGCCACCGCGTCCTCGCGGCTCATCGACTGGTTGTGCTGCAGCCAGTAGCGCGCGCTGACCTGGCTCATCCCGACCAGGCCGACCGCCAGCAGACGGGCCTTCTCCTCGTCCAGCCCGGCGTCGGAGGTGATCGTCTCGGTGATGGCCTCGACGCTCGCCGAGGTCGCGCGGTCCACCGCCTCCTGCACGGCGGGCTCGCCGCGGAGATCGGATTCGAAGACCATGCGGAACGCGCCGGCGTCGTTGTTCACGAAGTCGAAGAACGCCCCGACCGTGGCCGGGACGCGCTGGCGGTTGTCCGTGGTGGAGTTCAGCGCGCCCTGCACGCGGCCGACGAGGTCGTCGACGTGGCTTTCCAGCAGCGCGATGTACAGGTCGAGCTTGCCGGGGAAGTGCTGGTAGAGGACCGGTTTGCTGACCCCGGCCTCCTCGGCGATCTCGTCCATCGCCGCCGCGTGGTAGCCGTGCTCGGCGAAGACGCGCTGCGCGGCCGTCAGCAACTGGGCCCGGCGCTCCGTCCGGGGCAACCGGACGCCTCGTTGCAGTCGCGCCATCTCCGTCATTCTTCCTCCGTCCGCAGCCTTCGCCGGGCGGGTTCACCACCGCGTGAAGTGAATCTGACATTACCCGTGGGTACGCCCGAAATGCCAAGGGTCAGGCATCCTGGACCGGTGACCACCACGACCTCCCGCCCCGCCGCCGCGGCGGCGGTCCGCCCGCCGGTGACCCAGGTGCCATTGTCGACTACGCCCCTTCCGCCGCTCGACGGGGCGCTGCCTGCCTGGCCGGGAACGGTCGAGGACGGCCTCCACATCCGGCACACGCCCGGTCCGGACGGCACGCCCGCGGTGTACGTGCACGGGCTCGGCGGGTCGTCCACGAACTGGACCGACCTCGCCGCGCTGCTCGCCCCGACTGCCGCCGGACAGGCCGTTGACCTGCCCGGATTCGGTTATTCGGAGCCCGCGGAAGGATTCGCCTACAGCCTCGACGACCACGCCGACGTCATCGCGAGCAGGCTGGAACGGCTCGGCGGGCCGGTGCACCTGCTCGGCAACTCGATGGGCGGCGCGATCTCGCTGCTGGTCGCGGCGCGGCGGCCGGAGCTGGTGAGAACTCTCACCCTGATTTCCCCGGCGATGCCGGACCGCCGCCCGGACCCGCGCAGGCTGTCCGATCCGCTGATGGCGCTGGCCTACCTCCCGGTGGTCGGGGCGCGGGTGCGCCGCCGGATGGCCGGGATGACCGCCCGCGAACGCGCCGCGCAGGTGATCAAGCTGTGCTTCCACGATCCGTCCCGCTTCCCGGACGCCCGGCTGGACGAACTGGTCGAGGAGCACGCCGCGCGCGCCGGGTTCCCGTGGGCGCTGGCCGCGATGGAGCGCAGCACGTTCGGCATCTTCCGGCGCTGGACCGCGCTCGGCGCCGCGTCGCTGTGGTCGGTCGCCAAACAGGTCCAGGCCCCGACGCTGGTCGTCTGGGGACTCCACGACCGGGTGATCTCGGTCAAGCGCGCGCTGCGGACCGCGCAGACGATTCCGCACGCCCGGATGCTGGTCCTCCCGCGCACCGGACACGTTGCGCAGATGGAACGTCCGGAGGTGGTGGCCAAGGCCGTGCTGGGTCTGTGGGAGGGCGCGGACAAGGGCTCCTGGTAGCCCGGACGGGGGACCGCGGATCGCCGGGGAGCCCGCCAGTCGCTGCCGGGAACGTCGCCGTCGTGTGGCACCCTGGGTCGGTGGACCGGCTGAAGCAGGACGCGCGAGCGAAGGACCGGCGGGGCCCGACCGCCGGGTCGGCCCGGCGTTCAGCGTCCTCGGGGTCGGCGGGCTCCGGCGATGCGGAGGCCGACTCTCCGCGCGTCGGCCAGTACCGGCCCGCGCGCAAGCCCGCCCAGCGCGTGGGCGACGACCGGTACCGGCCGGGCGGACGCCGCACCAGCGCCGAGCCGCTCGCCGCCTCCTGGAAACCCAAGGACGGCGGCTCCGAGAAGCGCCCGGCGCCGAAGAAGAAGCAGTCGCCGTTCGCGCGGTTCGTGAAGACCTACGGCTGGCGCGTGTACGCGCTGCCGATCCTGGCCGTGATCACCGTGCTGGTCGCGGTCAACACCGCCTCCGGCCCGTCCGACGCCGGGGTCGCGGGCAGCAGCGGCGAGGTCGCGTCCGGCGACACGTCCTCCGGCGCGATCGACGGCAGCGGCGGCATCCCGGAGAACCCCGCGCAGCCGGTGAACCTCAACGTGCCCACCGCCGACCTGCCCGCAGGCGGACCGTTCACGCAGACCGGCAAAGGCACCTGGCACGTCGTGCCGGGGTCCAGCGACGTCGTGGGCAAGGGCGGGAAGCTCTACACCTACACCGTCGAGGTCGAGGACGGCATCGATCCGTCGAGCTACGCGGGCGACGACAGCTTCGGCACCGCGGTGCAGGGCATTCTGTCCGACCCGCGCAGCTGGACCTGGAACGGCGAGATCCGGTTGCAGCGGGTGGACGCGAGCTATCCGAACCCGAGTTTCCGGGTGAGCCTCACCACGCCGGACACCACGCACCGGCCGGACGCGTGCGGGTTCCAGATCAAATTCGAGGCCTCGTGCTACCGGCGCAGCATGGGCCGGGTGCTGATCAACCTGTCCCGCTGGGTGCGCGGCGCGAAGGTCTACATGTCCGACATGACCGGGTACCGGCAGTACGCGATCAACCACGAGGTCGGGCACGCGCTGGGCAACAATCACGTGGGCTGCCCCGGAAACGACCAGCCGGCTCCGGTGATGATGCAGCAGTCGTTCGGCGTCGCCGACGACTACGTCGCGATGCTCAACAACATCCCCGGCGGCGACAAGGGCAAGGTCGCGGCGGACCATCGCGTGTGCAAGCCGAACGCGTGGCCGAACCCGACCCCGCCGGGCCAGTAACAACGTCCCACGATCTGAGAGCAGGGAAGTCTCCCTTGCGGGCGGGCGTTGAACATACTGGGATCGACTACGCGACCCGCGCGAGTATGGAGGACCCGATGTCAGACACGGCACTGCCGCCGCTCGTCGAGCCGGCAGCCGAGCTCACCAAGGAAGAGGTGGCCCGGTACAGCCGTCACCTGATCATCCCGGACGTCGGGGTGGTCGGGCAGAAGCGGTTGAAGAACGCGAAGGTCCTGGTCATCGGTGCGGGCGGCCTCGGAAGCCCGGCGCTGCTGTACCTGGCGGCGGCCGGCGTGGGCACGCTCGGCATCATCGACTTCGACGTCGTCGACGAATCCAACCTGCAGCGCCAGGTGATCCACGGCCAGTCCGACCTCGGCAAGCTCAAGGCCGCGTCGGCGCAGGAATCGATCGCCGAGATCAACCCGCTGGTGAAGGTGCACCTGCACACCGAGCGCCTGGAATCGGCGAACGCGCTGGAGATCTTCAACCAGTACGACCTGATCCTCGACGGCACGGACAACTTCGCCACGCGCTACCTGGTCAACGACGCGGCGGTGCTGGCGGGCAAGCCGTATGTGTGGGGCTCGATCTTCCGGTTCGAAGGCCAGGTGAGCGTCTTCTGGGAGGACGCCCCGAACGGCAAGGGCCTCAACTACCGGGACCTCTACCCCGAGCCGCCGCCCCCCGGCATGGTCCCGTCCTGCTCCGAAGGCGGCGTACTGGGCGTGCTGTGCGCGTCGATCGGCTCGATCATGGTGACCGAGGCGATCAAGCTCATCACCGGCATCGGAGAGCCGCTCCTCGGGCGGTTGATCTCCTATGACGCGCTGGAGATGAAGTACCGCGAGGTCAAGATCCGCAAGGACCCGGAGACCCCGAAGATCACCGAACTGATCGACTACGAAGCCTTCTGCGGCGTCGTGTCGGACGAAGCCGCCTCGGCCGCCTCGGGCAGCACGCTGACCCCCGCGGAACTGAAGGCCAAGTTCGACGCGGGCGAGGACTTCGCCCTGATCGACGTCCGCGAACCGCACGAGTACGAGATCGTCAACATCAAGGGCGCCACGCTGATCCCGAAGGACCGCATCCTGTCCGGCGAGGCATTGGCGGAGTTGCCGCAGGACAAGCCCATCGTCCTGCACTGCAAGTCCGGCGCCCGCTCGGCCGAGGCACTGGCCGCGCTGCACGCAGCAGGCTTCAAGGACGCCACCCACCTAGGCGGCGGAGTCCTGGCCTGGGCACGGCAGATCGACCCGAGCCTGCCGACTTACTGAGCACCGTTTGGCCGTGAAGGGCTCCTTGAGGGACTTAGATTCCCTGAAGGAGCCCTTCACGGCTTTTTGGCGTACGTGAGGGCCACCCTGAGGAACTCTGATTCCGTGAGGGTTCCCCTCACGACCAGCCGACGGTCCGTGAGGGACCCCTTCACGGACCTGGATTCCCTCAAGGAGCCCTTCACAGCCCGCCCGCTCGCCCCGTGCCCGCTCGGGATGCCGCCCCAATGTGGCATTGGTTGCGTCAGACGCACCGAACGCCACATTGGGTGCGTCAGATGCACCCAATGCCACATTGGGGATTTTTCATCCTGTTGGTGCTGGTCAGGCGGGGTTGACGGTGGCGGGAGTGGTTGTGCGGCAACGGGCCTGCCGGTTGCCTGCCCGTGGCCGGAACGTGGCGGAGCCCCCGGATGTTGATCAAGTCGTGACTCAAGAAAGAACGTCCGGGGGCTCCGGTCCCACTGTCTCACAGCAGGTTCTGGCCTCGTATCGCAGCGTGTTGCCGGTGTCGCCGCCCACGATCGCGATGCTGGCCGGGTTGATCGGCCGCCGCCGCCGGGCGATCGGGTCGCGGTGGCGCAAGGCGTCCCCGGCCGAGCAGGCGGTGCTGGTGCTGGCGATGCTGCGCCACGACCAGCGGCTGCTGGACCTGTCCCGCGCCAACGCGGTGTCGGCCGCCACGATCCGCCGCTGGCTGCTGGAAGCCATCGACCTGCTCGCGGCCCGGGCGCCGCGGCTGGACCGGGTGCTGCGGCGGCTGGCCGCCCGCGGCGCGGCGGTGGTGCTGGCCGACGGGACCCTGATCCGCACCCGCCGCCGCACCGGCACAGACAATCGCCGCAATTACAGCGGCAAGCACAAACACCACGGCCTCAACGTCCAAGGCCTCACCGACGAACACGGACGGCTGCTGTGGGTCTCGGCCGTGCTGCCGGGCAGGACCGCCGACATCACCGCCGCCCGCCGCCACCGGCTGCGCGACCGCATCCACGCCCGCGGCCTGACCCCCGCCGCGGACAAGGGCTACCAGGGCTGGCGCAAAGACGTCCGCGACACCCGCCGCTGCGACCAGTGCGACGGGCCGTGCGAACAGGTCGTGCTCACCCCCTACAAAGCCGAAACGAACCGGCCGCTCACCCACGCCCAGAAAACCGCCAACTCCGTGTTCAACGCCATGCGCTGCGCGGTCGAGGGCGGCTTCGCCGCCCTCAAAACCTGGCGCGTCCTCGACAAACTCCGCATCGCACCACGCCACGCCACCACCCTCGTCCGCGCCCTGCTCGTCCTCACCCAGCACGAACAACACACCCGCGACACCGCCCAGCCCACCCCGGCCTGACAACTACCACACCCCGCCAACCCACCATGACCAGCACAAACCAGGATGAAAAATCCCCATTGGGGCGCAAGCCCCCACCTCAAGCAAACCGCCACCGATGCACCCGACTGTCGGTGCACCCACACCACCCCCGCACCCCGATACGAAGCTCTCCTGCGGTCTGGGGTGGCTTGTCAAGGCATCTTTCCCGCCTTGACAAGCCACCCCAGACCGTCAGCACAATCAAGCTTCGGGGTGCCCCACCGCACTCCCCAAGGCAATGTCGCCGCCAGGCGACGAGCCGACAGCGGACCAGCGAGTCTCCCCAGGAAACGCCCCCACCCCGGGGTAACCTCCCCCTTTGTGCGGTCAACCCTCGAACGCCCCTCCGAACGCGTCTGCAACGCGTTCGGCAGCGACGCCGACGCCATCACCCTCCTCCCGGACTCCGAAACCTGGCACGCCGGCGACGTGGTCTTCAAACGCGTCACCGACCGCTCCCAAGCCCTCTGGACCGCCCGAGCCCTGGACTTCGCCGAGGACCCCGGCCTCCGCATCGCCAAACCGGTCCGCTCACGAGACGGCCGCTGGATCGTCGGGGACTGGTCAGCCTGGCGCTACCTCCCCGGCACCGCCGAACACCGCTGTGACGAAGCGGTTCTCGCCGCGGTACGCCTCCACCGGACAACCGCAGACCTCCCCAGGCCGGACTTCCTCTCCGCCCGCGACGACATCGACGCGGTTGCCGACCGGATCGCCTGGGAAGAACTAGACCGCCCTCTGTCGGAGGAAAAAGGCGGCCGCTGGTTCGAAATCCTCGCCCCGGCCCGCCGTCCGATCAAGCTTCCGCACCAGGTCGCGCACGGCGAACTCCTGGCGGGCCTGCTCTTCGACGGTGACGAAGCTCCCGGCGTGGTCGATTTCGTCCCGTACTACCGCCCAGGCGAATGGGGTGCCGCGATCGCCGCGGTCGACTCGCTGGTCTGGGGCGGCGCGACCGGAGCTCTCCTGGAGCGCTGGGCCCACCTCCCCGAATGGCCCCAGCTCCTGCTGCGCGCCATCCTCTTCCGCCTCGCCTCGCACGCACTCGACCCCAGGTCCACCAACGCCGCGTTGGACGGCCTGCGCGCGGCGGCCCGCGAGGTCAGCGCGATCCTCTGACTCACTGCGCGCCTCCGCCATGACGGCGGGCAATGTCAACTGCCCGAAACATTCCGGCACGTCGAGGTAACACAGCGTCCTTACCGTCGGGTCATCGCCGACCCGAGGAGCGCCTGTGCCGCACGTCGACACACATTGCCCGTACTGCGCCCTGCAGTGCGGGATGCGCCTGGATGAGACCCGGGTCACCCCAAGGAACTTTCCGGTCAACGCGGGCGGCCTGTGCCAGAAAGGCTGGACCGCCGGCGCTCTGCTGGAATCCGGCGCACGCCTGACCTCGCCGCTGCTCCGCCGAGACGGCGAACTCCAACCGGTTTCCTGGGACGAGGCACTGGATTTCGTCGCGGACCGACTGCTTGCCTCGCGCCGGGAACACGGTGCGGATTCGGTCGCCGTGTTCGGCGGCGGCGGGCTTACGAACGAAAAGGCTTACCTGCTCGGGAAATTCGCCCGGATCGCGCTCGGAACGTCGCAAATCGACTACAACGGCCGATTCTGCATGTCCTCCGCCGCCGCGGCCGGGATGCGCGCGTTCGGTGTGGACCGCGGGCTCCCGTTCCCGGTAACCGATCTCGCGAACGCGGACGTCGTTCTGCTCGCCGGGGCGAACCCGGCCGAGACGATGCCGCCGTTCATGCAGCATCTGGAGAGCGCGGAACTGATCGTCATCGACCCGCGCCGCACGCCGACCGCCGAGCGTGCTGCCCTGCACCTCGCCCCGGCGCCAGGAACGGATCTTGCGCTGGCGTTGGGAATTCTCCACGCGGTCGTCGCCGAAGGACACCTGGACAAGTCCTATGTGGATCTTCGGACGTCCGGGTTCGACGAAATGTGGCGCATCGCCGCGACCTGGTGGCCGGAGCGGGTCGAGCGGGTCACCGGGGTCTCGGCCGCGGACCAGCGGCAGGCCGCGGAAATGCTCGCGCGGGCTGGCAACGCGTATGTGCTTACTGGGCGCGGGACCGAACAGCACGCGTCCGGAACCGCGACGGTCGGCGGGTGGATCAATCTCGCCCTCGCACTGGGCTTGCCCGGGCGTGCTGGATCTGGCTTCGGGTGTCTGACCGGACAAGGCAACGGCCAGGGCGGGCGCGAGCACGGGCAGAAAGCGGATCAACTGCCGGGCTATCGCAAGATCGACGACCCGGCGGCGCGTGCGCATGTTGCCCAGGTTTGGGGCGTACCAGCGGAAAGCTTGCCGGGACCGGGGCGTTCCGCGGTCGAGTTGCTCGACGCGCTGGGCGATTCAATCAAGGCCCTGCTGGTGTTCGGAAGCAATCCGGTGGTGTCGGCTCCGCGCTCGTCCCGGGTGCAGGAACGGTTGGCCGGACTGGATCTTCTCGTGGTGGCGGACTTCGTCCTCTCGGAAACCGCGGAGCTGGCCGACGTGGTGTTCCCGGTCCCGCAGTGGGCCGAAGAGGAGGGCACGTTGACCAACCTCGAGGGCCGAGTCCTCTTGCGGCAAAGGTCGATTGAGCCGCCGGACGGAGTACGAAGCGATCTGTCGCTGTTGCGGGATCTCGCGGTCCGAATTGGACAGCCTGCGGAAAGGTTTCCCGACGAGGCGGTGGAAGTCTTCGAGGAGCTGCGAGCCGCGTCGAAGGGCGGAGCCGCGGACTACTCCGGGGTGACTTACCAACGGCTGCGCTCCGGAGACGCATTGCACTGGCCGGTGCTGGACGAGACGCACTCGGGCACGCGGCGAATGTTCCTCGACGGATTCGCGCACCCAGACGGCCGGGCACGGTTCGCCGAGGTTGACCACAGTGGACCCGCGGAACTGCCGGACGAGATTTTTCCGTTGCAGGCAACGACCGGACGGGTGTTGCAGCACTACCAATCCGGTGCGCAGACTCGCCGGATCGCGGAGTTGACGGCGGTTGTGCCGGAGGCGTTCGTCGAGGTGCATCCGGATACCGCAGCGCGGTCCGGGTTGGCCGACGGCGACCACGCGGTGGTGCGGTCGCGGCGCGGGGAGACCGTCGCGCTGGTGCGGTGTGTGCCGTCGATGCGGGCGGACCTCGTCTTCCTGCCGTTCCATTTTCCCGGTGCGGCGCGGGCGAATCTGGTGACCAATCCGGCGCTGGACCCGGTGAGCCGGATGCCGGAGTTCAAGGTGTGCGCGGTGTCGTTGGCGAAGGCGGAAGCATGAGCGCGCGGAACGTCGTCGTCATCGGTTACGGGATGGCCGGGGCCCGGCTCGCGGACGAGATCCGGCGGCGCGATCCGGAAGGCGACCGGGTACGGCTGACCGTGCTCGGCGAGGAGGCGCATCCGGCCTACAACCGGGTGCTGCTGTCCACTGTGGTCGCTGGCGGGATGAGCCCGGACACGGTGCGGCTGCACGATTCCGAGTGGGCCGCGCAGACGCGAGTCGATTTGCGGCTCGGAACGCGGGTGACGCGGATCGACCCGATGCGCCGGGTCGTCTGCACTGAAGACAAGGATTTCCCTTACGACGCAGTCGTCCTCGCGACCGGAGCCGCGCCCTGGCTGCCGCCGGTCGAAGGGCTCGAACTCGGACCGGAGGTCGTGGCGTTCCGCACGCTGGACGACTGCGCGCGCATCGTGGACGCCGCACGGCCAGGCGCGCCGGTCGCGGTGCTCGGCGGCGGGTTGCTTGGCTTGGAAGCCGCACGAGGGCTGGCCGGACGCGGAGCGAACGTCACGGTGGTGCATCCGCAGCCGCATGTGCTGGAACGGCAGCTGGATTCCGGCGCTGGCCGGGTGCTGGCGCGGCGGTTGGCGGAGCTGGGCGTCACGTTCCGCTTCGAGGTGACGGCTGCTCGGCACCTGCCCGGAGACGGTCTCAAACTCGATGACGGCAGCTTCGTTCCCGCTGACCTGGTGGTCGTCGCGGCGGGAGTGCGCCCGGAGACGTCGCTCGCCGAAGCCGCCGGGCTCGCGGTGGACCGCGGAATCCTGGTGGACGATCTGCTCCGGACCAGCGACGGCCGGATCCACGCACTGGGCGACTGCGCTCGCCACCCGGGTGCACCGCCGGGATTGGTGCAGCCCGCGTGGGAACAGGCCGCGGTGCTCGCGGACCTGCTCACCGGCTCGGACGCCACGGCACGCTATCGCGGCACCCGCACGGTGACCCGGCTCAAGGCCCGCGACATCGATCTCGCGGCGCTCGGCGAAACGCAGGTGACCAGCGAGGACGCCGCGGCCGAGGTCGTGACCTTCGACGATCCGTCCGGCGGCAGGTACGGCAAGCTCGTCGTCCGCGGCGACCGCGTGACCGGTGCGATCCTGCTCGGCCTGCCGGACGCGGCGGCGACCGTGACGCAACTGCACGACCGGGGCACGCCGGTCCCCGAAGACCGGCTCGCGGTGCTGCTCGGCCGTGCGCTGCCCGCGGGTGCGCCAACGGCGGCGAGCCCGGCGGATCTTCCTTCGTCCACAGTGATCTGCCGCTGCAACGCGGTGACCAAAGGCCGGCTGATCGAAGCCTGGCGGGGTGGCGCCACCGACGCTGCCGCACTCGCCCGCACCACCCGCGCCACCACGGGATGCGGCAGCTGCCGCGACACGGTCGGCGCGGTCGCGGACTGGCTGGCCGCGCAATGACCGCCCCCCGTAACGAGGAGGACGCCATGACCCGCCGTTGGATCGAGCACTGGGATCCCGAGGACGACGAGTTCTGGGAATCGACCGGCAAGCGCGTCGCCCGGCGCAATCTGTGGTTTTCCGTGTTCTCCGAGCACATCGGCTTCTCGATCTGGACACTGTGGTCGGTCGTGGTGCTGTTCATGGGCCCGGCCTACGGGTTCAGCGCGGCGGACAAATTCCTGCTCGTCTCCACCCCGACGGTGGTCGGCGCGATCATGCGGATCCCGTACACCTTCGCGGTGGCGCGCTTCGGCGGTCGCAATTGGACAGTCATCAGCGCGGTGCTGCTGCTCATTCCGACGGTGCTGACCGCCATCGTCCTGCACCCCGGTACCTCGCTGGGCACCTTCGTGCTGATGGCCGCGCTCGGCGGCGTCGGCGGCGGCAACTTCGCCTCGTCGATGACGAACATCAACACCTTCTATCCCGAACGGCACAAAGGCTGGGCACTCGGGTTGAACGCCGGTGGCGGAAACCTCGGTGTCGCGGTGATTCAGCTCGTCGGACTTCTCGTCATTGGCACCGCCGGTGCGACTGTGCCGCGGCTGGTGCTCTACATCTACCTTCCCCTGATCGTCATCGCCGCCACCTGCGCCGCGTTGTTCATGGACAACTTGGCCAGCGTTCGCGGGGACACCAAAGCCATGCGCGAGGTAGTCCGTTATGGACACACCTGGGTCATGTCGCTGCTGTACGTCGGCACGTTCGGTTCCTTCATCGGGTACAGCTTCGCCTTCGGTTTGGTGCTGCAGAACCAGTTCGGCCGGACACCGTTGCAAGCGGCCGCGGTGACGTTCCTCGGTCCGCTGCTGGGTTCGCTGTCCCGGCCGATCGGCGGGTGGCTGTCGGACCGCATCGGCGGCGGCCGCGTCACCTTCGCGACGTTCGGCGCGATGGCGTTGGCGACCGTGGTGCTGGTGCTGGCTTCCTCGGCGGACTCGCTGGCGACATTTACCGCCGCGTTCATCGTTTTGTTCGTTCTCACCGGAATCGGCAACGGATCGACGTACAAGATGATCCCGGCGATCTTCCAGGTCAAGGCGCGAGCAGCGATTCAGGCTGGTGCGGACGAGGCGACGGAATTGCGCAACGCGCGTCGGCTGTCCGGTGCGTTGATCGGTTTGGCCGGTGCGATCGGTGCGCTGGGCGGGTTGTTCATCAACCTCGCGTTCCGGCAGTCGTTCGCTGACGCGCACAGCGGCGTTCCGGCGTTCGTCGGTTTCTTGGTCTTCTACGCGGTGTGCGTGGGTGTGACGTGGTTCGGCTACCTGCGCAAGCCGGCGGTGCGCGCGCAGGTGGCGTTGGCAGGAGCGGAGGTCTGAAATGCCTACAGTGGTGGTTGCCGGGCACGGCATGGTCGCGCACCGGTTCGTGGAGGCACTTCGTGCGGCCGACAAGGCGGGCGAGTGGCGGGTCGTCGTCTTCGGCGAGGAGAACCGTCCCGCTTACGACCGGGTCGCGCTTACCTCCTATGTGGACAGTTGGGATCCGGCGGCGTTGGCGTTGCCGGGCTCCGACTACGCGGACGATGACACGGTCGACCTTCGGCTTGGCGAAGTCGTCGTATCGGTGGATCGCGAAGCCAAGACGGTGACGACGGCTTCCGGACAGGTCGAGTCGTACGACTCGCTGGTGCTGGCTACCGGCTCGCGTCCGTTCGTGCCGCCGGTGCCGGGCCGGGATCTGCCGGGCGTGTTCGTGTACCGGACGATCGAAGACCTCGACGCGATTCGGGCCGCTGCAGAACGGCAGGGTCGTGGCCGCCGGGCGGCGATGGTGATCGGTGGCGGTCTCCTCGGTCTGGAGGCGGCCAAGGCATTGCGGGACATGGGGTTGTCGCCGCACGTGGTGGAGATGGCACCGCGGCTGATGCCGTTGCAGGTCGACGATGGCGGCGGCGGCCTGTTGCGGCGGCTCATCACGAACCTTGACGTGACTGTCCACACCGGAACTTCGACGGATGCGATCGAGGCGGACGGTACGCGGTTGCTGGCTCGGTTGGGCAACGGCACGGAGCTGGACGTCGACCTGGTGGTCTTCTCCGCCGGGGTCCGTCCTCGGGACGACTTGGCCCGCGAGTCCGGTTTGGACGTTGGCGAGCGCGGCGGCGTGCTGGTCGACGCGACGTGCCGGACCAGCGATTCGGCGGTGTACGCGATCGGCGAGTGCGCGGCGGTCGAAGGCCGGGTGTACGGCATCGTCGCGCCGGGGTACGCGATGGCGGAGGTGGTCGCGGCGCAGCTCACTGGCACGACGGCGAGCTTCCCCGAACCGGACACCGCGACGAAGCTGAAGCTGATGGGCGTGGACGTCGCCAGCTTCGGCGACGCGCACGCCGCCACCGAAGGAGCACTGGAAGTCGCGGTGAACGACGCCGTGGCCGGGACGTACAAGAAGCTGGTGGTGACCGACGACGGCCGGACGCTGCTCGGCGGGGTCCTGGTCGGCGACGCAGCGGAGTACAACACGCTGCGGGCGTTGGTCGGGCGTCCGCTGCCCGCCGACCCGGGCGCGTTGCTCGCCCCGGCCGGAGGCGGTGCGGCGGTCGGCGTGGACGCGTTGCCGGACGAGGCGCAGGTCTGTTCGTGCAACGGGGTTTCCAAGGGCGCGCTGACCCGGGCGATCACTGAGGACGGTTGTGATTCGGTCGGGAAGCTGAAGGCGTGCACCCGCGCGGGAACGTCGTGCGGCTCGTGTGTGCCGATGCTGGCGAAGCTGCTGAACGCGTGCGGCGTCGAGCAGTCGAAGGCGTTGTGCGAACACTTCACGCAGTCTCGTGCGGAGCTGTTCGAGATCATCCGTGCGACGCAAATGACGACGTTCAGCGAGGTAGTGAGCCGGTACGGCACCGGGACGGGGTGCGCGGTGTGCAAGCCCGCGGTCGCGTCGATCCTGGCGACGCTGGGCAACGGGCACATTCTCGGCGGCGAACAGGCGGCGCTGCAGGACACGAACGACCGGTTCCTGGCGAACATGCAGCGCAACGGCAGCTATTCGGTGGTGCCGCGGATCCCCGGCGGCGAGATCACGCCGGAGAAACTGATGGTGATCGCCCAGGTCGCGCAGGATTTCGGGCTGTACACGAAGATCACCGGCGGACAGCGGATCGACCTGTTCGGGGCCACCGTGGACCAGCTGCCGGACATCTGGCGGCGACTGGTCGACGCGGGCTTCGAGTCCGGGCACGCGTACGGAAAGTCGTTGCGGACGGTCAAATCCTGTGTCGGATCGACCTGGTGCCGCTACGGGGTGCAGGACAGCGTGGGGCTGGCGATCGATCTGGAGCTGCGGTATCGCGGATTGCGGTCGCCGCACAAGATCAAGGCCGGAGTATCGGGTTGTGCGCGCGAATGCGCCGAGGCGCGCGGCAAGGACTTCGGCGTGATCGCCACCGAACACGGATGGAATCTTTACGTCGGCGGCAACGGCGGAGCGACGCCACGACACGCGGAACTGCTGGTGTCTGATGTGGACACCGAAACGCTGGTGCGCACGATTGACCGGTTCCTGATGTTCTATGTGCGCACGGCGGATCGGTTGCAGCGCACGGCACCGTGGATCGAGGAGCTCGACGGCGGGCTCGACCACCTGCGTGCGGTGATCGTGGACGACAGCCTCGGCATCTGCGAGGACCTGGACGCGGCGATGGCGAAACACATCGAGGGTTACACCGACGAATGGCGAGGAGTGTTGGAGGATCCGGACAAGCTGGCGCGGTTCAGTTCGTTCGTGAACGCGCCGGGGACGCCGGACCCGTCGATCTCGTTCCGTGCGGAGCGGGAGCAGAAGATCCCGGTGCTGCTGGGAGTTCCGGAGGTGCGGCGATGACCATGACTTCATCCTGGACCGCGGTGTGCGCGGCGGCGGAGATTCCGGAGTTCTCCGGAGCGGCGGCGCTGATCGACGGCCACCAGGTCGCGGTGTTCCATGCCGGCGACGGCTGGTACGCACTGTCCAATTGGGACCCGTGCAGCGGCGCGGCGGTGCTGTCGCGCGGGATCGTCGGCGACGCCGGGGGAGAGCCGGTGGTCGCGTCGCCGGTCTACAAGGAACGGTTCTCGCTTCGCAGCGGCGCGTGTCTCGACGCGGAAGGCGTTTCGGTGCCGGTGTATCCGGTTCGCGTACGGGACGGGGTGATCGAGGTGGGCTCGCCGTGACGGACGTCCGGCCGTTGGCCGGGTTCACGGTGGGAATCACGGCAGCGCGCCGAGCTGAAGAGCTGGGCGCGCTGCTCGTGCGCCAGGGTGCGGCCGTCCGGTACGGACCGGCGATCCGGATCGTGCCGCTGGCCGACGACACCGAACTGCACGCGGCGACGATGCGGTTGCTGGAGTCCTCAGTGGACATCGTGGTGGCGACGACCGGGATCGGCTTCCGCGGCTGGATCGAGGCCGCGGAAGGCTGGGGTCTCGGCGAAAAGGTGCTGGAGCATCTATCGAGCGCCTCGTTGCTCACTCGCGGTCCGAAGGCGGCCGGAGCGGTGCGGACGGCCGGGTTGGCGGAGGACTACTCGCCCGCGTCGGAGAGCAGTGCGGAGCTGTTGCAGTACCTCACGCAGTCCGGAGTGGACGGACGACGGATCGCGCTGCAGTTGCACGGCGAGCCATTGCCGTACTTCGCGGAGACTCTTCGGCAGGCGGGGGCCGAGGTGATCGAGATCCCGGTGTACCGCTGGGTGGCTCCGGCCGATCCGGGACCGTTGGACCGGCTGTTGGACGCGGTCCTGGAAGGCACGATCGACGCGTTGCCGTTCACGAGTGCGCCCGCTGCCGCGTCCACTGTCGCGATGGCGCGGCGGACCGGTCGGCTTGCCGCGTTGATCGAGGTGTTGAGCACCCGCGTGGTCGTGGCGTGCGTGGGCCCGATCGCGGCCGCGCCGCTCGCTTCGCTCGGCATTCCGACCGTCCAACCGAGACGGTCGCGGATCGGAGCGCTGGCGAGAACGGTCGCGGACGCCTTGGTCACCGCCTCGCCGACGCTGTATGCCGCCGGACATGTGTTGCAGATCCGCGGGACTGGCGCGCTGGTGGACGGCGAATGGCGCGAGATCGCTCCGGCCCCGATGGCGCTTCTGCGTGCGCTCGCGCGACAGCCCGGCCGGGTGGTCGCGCGCCGGGAGTTGTCCGCTGAGCTTCCGTCCGGCGGCGAGGCGCACGCGGTGGAGACGGCGATCGGCCGGTTGCGGACGTCTCTCGGCGGTGCCGGTGTGGTGCAGACGGTGGTCAAGCGGGGGTATCGGCTGGCAGTGAATCCCGGCGACACCCCAGCGTCGATCGGCTAGCCTCGGCACGGTGCGGATGGTCCCGATTCCGCCGGGAACGGTGACGCTCACCGACCGGCGGACAGAACGCAGTTGGACAGTCGACGTGCCCGCTTTCGAGCTTGGCGCGTTCCCGGTCACCCGGGCGCAATACGACGGCGGCGATGGTCTCCCCGCTGTCGAGGTGTCCTGGCTGGACGCGGTGCGGTTCTGCAACACACTGTCCGAACGGGACGGACTGGCACCGGCGTATCGCCTTGACGGCGGAGAAGTGGCGTGGGATCGGTCCGCGTCCGGCTACCGGCTGCCTACTGAAGCCGAATGGGAACACGCGTGCCGCGCGGGAACTGAGGGACCGAGGTACGGCGACCTGGACGAGATCGCTTGGTACGAAGGCAACTCCGGCGGTCGGCTGCATCTGCCTGGCGAGAAACGTCCGAACGCGTGGGGTGTTCACGATCTTCTTGGCAACACGTGGGACTGGTGCTGGGATCTCTACGATCCGGCGGTCTACGGCGAGTACCGGGTGCTCAAGGGCGGCGGCTGGGCGGACGAGCACTGGAGCGTCCGGGTGTCGGTGCGTCGGCGGAGCCACCCGACGTTCCGGGTGGACGACGTCGGCTTTCGCGTCGCGCGGTCCAGTTAGGACTGCGCGGAGTCCCACCAGGACAGAATGCGGGTGCCGTACAACGTGAGCCACTTCGAAGGTTCACCGGCCGGGACGTCGACCTCGAACCACATGTCGCCGGGCAATCGGCCGTCCTGCAGCCAAGTTCCGTCTGGCTGCCGGGCGGCGCGAACCCGTTCCACGGTGTCGGCGAGGCGCGGGTCGGGCCGAATGTCGTCCACGACGGCGGCTTCGCGGAAGTATTCGAGGGCGTTGATCGCGCTGTAGTGCCACCGCGTCGGGTACGCGAAGTGGTCGACCCAGGGTGCCACCTGTTCGCCGGTCGAAAGCCGATAGAGCAGACGACGCTTCAGCAGGTACTCCTCGCCGGCGCGGCGGGCGGCGTGGGTCTCGTCGGTACCGCCGGTCGCGATGTCGTAGGCGAGCAAGCCCTTCACCGCGTTCAGCGTCGAGTGGAAGGACGAGCGCTTCGAGTCCTCGACCCATTCGCAGTTCCAGCCGCCGTCGGCCATCTGGTGCTCGGTGAACCAGCGGGCGAGCCCGGAGACGTCGACGCCGAGCCAGCCGCCGTTCGCGATCGTCCAGGCGTTGATGCAGACGTCGACCTCGCCGCCCCAGTACGGTAAATTGTCGTATTCCCACCGGGAGTTCTCCGCGAGCAATTCAGCGGTGCGATTGGCGCGCAAGACCGCCGGGTCCATTCCCCATTCCCGCAGCATGTTGAGCGACCAGGTGGTGGCTGTCCACGGCTGCCCGGTATCGGGACCGGGGGTGAATCGCGCCGGGAAGTAAGCGCCGCCCGCCCACTGACCGTCCGGGTCCTGCCGGGCGAGGAGCTGCGCGCCGAAGCCCTCGGTCGCGATCTTGTGCCGGGTGGCCGTCCAGACCTCGGGCGGCGCGTCCGCCAAGTCCCGTTCGACCTGCCAGCGCAGCGCCGGGTCGGAGTCGAGCAGCCATTTCAGCACGTCAGAAACTGTAGCCCGCCGGTCAAGCCCAGGTCACGGAAAAGTCCTGGTAGCCCCGCGCGGTCGCGGCCCGGGCCGCCTCGTCCTCGGCCGCCGCGTGGTCCGGGCGGCGGAGCGGATCGAATTCGGCGAGCGTGAAAGTCAGCCGTTTGCCGGACGCCTTCATGCGCCAAGTGCCCAGAATCTCGCCGTCGACCAAAAGCGCACCCGGGCTGCCGAGAATTTTCCACACCTCTTTCGCCCGTGCTTTGTCCGGCACGAGGACGGCTTTGTCGCGGCCCTGAGTGTACGGATCGAGCGGCGGCAACAGGCGTACTCCGGCAGGCGACGGCGGGTTCTCCAGCGCGGCCAGCCGGTCATTCGGGATGAAGGCCCGTCGACTGTCCACTTTGACCTCGGTGACCGCGGCAGGCCACGTTTCGTTGATGCACGTCTTCGCGGTGCCGACGAAACCGGCCGCGTCGCCCGGCGTCGCGGGTCCGTTGAAGCGCAAATACTGCTCAAGCACCCGCGAAACCGCCGCCGGAACCGGGCGGGTGGACATCCGTCCGCGACCCTCCAGCGGCGCCAGCGTCGCCGGACTCTGCCCGGCTTCGAGCCTCGTTCCGCCGTGGAGGGCAGCGACACGCATGAGCTGTTCGTGCACGTGAGTGGCGTTGCAGCCACGGCACCACCGGCTGAACGAGGGCGGCAACAACTGCGTGATTTCCCCGCTCACCGCCCCCTTGGTCATCGGCTTGGTGACGACCTTGCGGATCGCCCGCGCGGTGGTGAACACAATGTCCACTGGGGACTCCGCTGCCGCTTGGATGTCCTTCTTCTGCCACAACATCCGCGCCAGCGCGTCCGGATCGCCGATCGGCACCAAAGCGGCTGCCAGCTCCGGCAGATCCGCGCGCCGGTGGAAATGCGGCGCGCCCCGGTGCGACCACACCAGGGCGAGCCGCTGATCGTCCACAAGAGACTCCGGCGTGACCGGATCCGGCATCCGGGCCGCCAGCGAGAGCAAAGCGGTGTCGCGCATGCTGTCCTGCAGACCCAGGTCCAGCAGCGGCAGGTCGTACGGATCGGCGACGGAGCGGTGCAGCCCCTGCTCGGCGATCCGGTACGCCAGCGCCTGTGCGCGCGACACCTCCAGCATCCCGGCCTCCTTCAGAGCGTGTAATCGAAGGTGTACGACACCGTCGGCTCGCCCAGTACGCCGTGCACTGTCCCGGAGCCGCCGATGCCGGCCAGTTCGCCGGTGCCGGAGCCCGGCACGACCTCGAATTTCGAGCTGATGCTCTTCGGGTCGAAGCTCCACTCCTGGCGGACGACGAACGTGCCGCGGCGGCCGTCGACAGTGCCCTCGAACCGGTCGTAGCCCGGCGACGTGGTCGCGCCGCCGTCGTAGCCCTCGCCCGGGTAGTACAGCAGGTAGTCGCCCGTGGCCGCACCCTGGATCACGCCCGAGTAGTCCATCGCGGCGTGCACGTACGCGACGCGCGGGCCGCCCTCCTCGCCGCTCGCCACGTGCTCTTCCCACTTCGTCATGCCAAACGTGTTCATGCCGCATACTCAATCACCTATACCTGCCATCTTGTGTCAGGTATTTCAGTCATACTTGCCACATGCGTGCCGGCCGTTTGCTCACCGTGCTTCTCCTGCTGCAGAACCGCGGCCGGATGACCGCCGAGGAACTGGCCGCTGAGCTGGAGGTTTCGGTCCGGACCGTGTACCGGGACATCGAGGCGCTGTCAGCCTCGGGCGTGCCGGTCTACGCCGACCGCGGCCGCAGCGGCGGCTACCAGCTCGTCGACGGCTACCGGACCCGGCTGACCGGGCTCAACGAGGACGAAGCCCAGTCGCTGGCGCTGGCTGGGCTCCCGGTGGCGGCCGCAGAGCTGGGGCTCGGGACGGTGCTGGCGGCGGCGCAGCTGAAGCTGTACGCCGCGTTGCCGCACGAGCTGCGCAGCCGCGCCGGCCGCGTCGCCGAGCGCTTCTACCTCGACGTTCCCGGCTGGCATCGCGGCATCGAAAGCCTGCCGACCCTGTCCGCGGTCGCCGACGCGGTCTGGGCCGGGCGACGGGTCCGCGTCCGGTACGAACGATGGGGCCAGCGCGAGGTCGAACGGGTGCTGGAGCCGCTCGGGCTGATCCTCAAAGCAGGCAACTGGTACCTCGCCGCCCGGTGCGAGGGGACCGATCGCACCTACCGGATTTCGCGCATCCACGAGCTGACCGACCTCGGTGAGGAGTTCGAGCGACCGGCGGAATTCGACCTCGCTCGTTACTGGCAGGAGTGGTCGGAGCAGTTCGAACGCCGGATGTACCCCCGAAAGGCGACAGTCCGCCTCTCGCCGAGGGCCCAAGCTCTCGTACCGTTCTACGCGGGCAGCGTCGGTGCCCGGGCGCTGCGCGAGGCAACCGCCGCCGGAGCGGAACCGGACAGCGACGGATGGTTGACAATCGACCTGCCGGTCGAACCGGGAGAAGCCGCGATCGGCGAACTGCTGCGGTTCGGGCCGCATCTGGAGGTGCTCGCGCCGGAGGGTCTGCGGACGGAACTGGCGGCGGCGATCCGGGAGATGGGGCAGGCGTATGAGTGAGTGCGGCGGGGTTCGGCTGGCTGCCCGCCTTTGCCGGAGACAGGACGAGCGGATGAGCGAGCTGATCGGGTTTTCGCAAGAGACGGGGCAAGCGAATGGGTGAGCTGGACGGCGTGCGGATCGGCGTCACGGCCGAGCGGCGCGCGGACGACCTGATCGGCGCGTTGCTCCGGCACGGCGCGGAAGTGCGGCACGCGCCGACGATCACGATCGTCCCGTTGGCCGACGATCCGGAACTGCGTCGCGGCACCGAAGCCGTGCTCGCCGCGCCGGTCGACCTCACCGCGGTCACCACCGGGGCCGGGTTCCGCGGCTGGCTCGACGCGGCCGAGGGCTGGGGACTTCGCGAGGCGCTGCTGGACGCACTGGCCGGGTCGCGCATCTTCGCGCGCGGGCCGAAGGCGGTCGGCGCGGTGCGGGGCGTCGGCCTGCGCGAGGAGTACTCCGCGCCCGGCGAGACCAACGACGAGCTGTTCGGCGCGCTCACCGAAGCCGGTGTCGAGGGCACGCGCGTCGCGCTGCAACTGCACGGGGCACCGCTGCCGGAGTTCACCGATCCGCTCGCTGCGGCCGGCGCGTCGGTGCTCGCCGTGCAGCCTTACCGCTGGCACACCCCGCCGGATGCGGAGCCGGTGTTCTCGTTGATCCGCGAAGTGCTGTCCGGAGAACTGGCCGCGTTGGTGTTCACCAGCGCCCCGGCCGCGACGAATTTCCTGACCCTCGCCGACGAATCCGGCCACGGCGCCGAGCTGCGCGAGACCCTGCGCAGTGGCACGGTCGTCTGCGCGTGCGTCGGTCCGGTGACCGCGGCACCGTTGGAGGCAGCCGGGATCAGCACGTTACAGCCGGAGCGTCAGCGGCTTGGCGCGTTGGTGAAGCTGGTGGTCGCGAAGCTCGGTTAGGACGCTTCGGCCTGCTGTCGTCCCGCAGCTTCTTCGCTGAGACCTTGTCGCCAGTAGCCGGTGAAGCAGATGGCTGTCTTGTCGAAGCCGCGCTCGCGGACAAGGTGTCGCCGAACGAGCTTCACGACGCCTGCTTCGCCGGAGACCCACGCGTACGGCGTGCCGTTAGGCAGCTCAGCCGCGCGTACGGCGTCTACGAGCGCTTCGCCGTGCGTACGCGCACCGCGGACCACCCAGTGCACCTCGACGACACCGTTGGTCTCGAAGGTCTGTCGCTCCGCGCGGTCCGGAATCTCGACGTACACCGACGCGCGCGCCGACTGCGGCAACCGCTCGAGGATCCCGCCGATCGCCGGCAGCGCGGTTTCGTCGCCGACCAGCAGCTGCCACGTCGTCCCGTCCGGCACGTCGTACAGCCCGTGCGGCCCGAGGAACGCCACCCGGGCGCCGACCTCCGCTTGCCCGGCCCACGTCGACGCCGGGCCGCCGCTCTCCTCGTGCAGCACGAAGTCGACGTCCACCTCGCCGGTCTCCGGACGCGCCGCGCGCACCGTGTACGTCCGCATCGGCGGCCGGACGTCGTCGGGCATCGCGAGGTACCGGCGATACCAGGACAGGACGTCGTCCTCGCCCACCTCGGCCGGCGGCAGGTGCGGCTCCTCGTCGCCGGGGAGGGGGAAGAACACCTTCACGTACGCGTCCGGCGCCGCCGGACCCGCCGCCGCGAGCCCCGGGCAGTCGAAGGTGACCCGCGCCATGTGCGGAGTGACCCGTCGGACCGCGGTGACCCTGCCGGGGTGGTAAGTCAGGACGCTCATGAGGTGAGGCTAACCTAAAACGGGCGAGGCGGGCTATGGCCGGGGAGGATGGCGGACGCCACGGTTTGCCGGATTGGGTGGCGTCGGTCGGGGTGCGGTCGTGGTCAGCGGGGCCAGGGTGCGGTGAGGCCACGGCGCTTTCCGGATTGGGAGGCGGCGTCGCTCAAGGGCACCGGGTGGTCGGCACGCCGAGGTGCGGGTCGTGCGCGACGGCCCGGTCAGGTGCGGCCCGGACCAAGCGGCGGGTTTCGGCAGAGGTCCGTGAAGGACTCCTTGGGGGAATCAGAGTCCCTCGGGGAGTCCTTCACGGTCGTCAGTATCGCGGACGCCGCAGCGTCAGCAGGAAGCTAAAGCCGTCACTAGAACAAGCCGACCGGCTCGTCCTCCCCGGGCTCGTCCCCGTCCGGGCGCCAGCGGTACTTCCGCAGGTCCACCTTGCCGCCGTCCGCGAGGACGCCCTCGGCGCGCAGTCGCTCCAGCTGTTCGTGCAGCAGATGCGGCGCGGGGGTCCCGTTCGCGCGGAGGATGCGGTGCCAGGGCAGGTCGTGGCCGTCCTCGGCGAGGGCGCGGCCGACCATGCGCGGAGAGGGAGCACCGGAGAGCGCTGCGACGTCGCCGTACGTCGCGACTGTCCCCGCGGGTACGTCGGCGATGACTGCGCGTATCCGCTCGTGCAGTTCGTCGTTCATGACCCGGGGAATGATAGTCCCGCCGAGGGGTGTGCCGGTGCGCCACCCGGGTGAGCGGGCATGGTTCCATCGCTGATGTGCACGTGCGGAGAGCAGGGACTGGGCAGGCGCGGCTGGTGCGCCCGCCGGTCCCCGCCGCACCCACGTTCACCTGGGACGAGGACGCTCGACGGCTGCTGTCGGCGCCCGCGGGATTCCGCCGCGTGCTCGGCGGGCCGGGCACCGGGAAGACGGCGCTGCTCGCCACCGCTGCCGCGCGCCGGATCGCCGAGGGGGCGGATCCGGAGAGCGTGCTGCTGCTCACGACGTCCCGCCGGGCAGCCGACGCGCTGCGCGCCGACCTCACGCGGCGGCTCACGTCGGACCCGGATCAGGAGTCTCCGCTGCCGCGCACGGTGAGTGAACCGCTCGTGCGCACAGTGCATTCGTACGCGTTTTCCTTGCTGCGCTTGGAAGCTCGCGCCGAGGAACTGCCGCCGCCGCGGTTGCTGGCAGGGGCGGAGCAGGACGTCGTCGTGCGCGAACTGCTGGAGGGCGACCTGGAGGAGGGCGCGACCGGCTGGCCGGAGCAACTGCGTCCGGCGCTGACCGTGCCCGGGTTCGCCGAGGAGTTGCGGGACCTGCTGATGCGGGCGGCCGAACGCGGGCTCGGGCCGGAGGATCTGACGGAACTCGGGCATCGCCAGGACCGCGAGGAGTGGGTCGCGGCGGGGCACTTCTGGGCGCAGTACGAGGAGGTCACCCAGCTGCAGGGGGCGGGCGGCAACGCGCTCGGCCTGCCTGCCGCGCCCGCGCTGGACGCCGCGGAGCTGGTGACGTCGGCGTTGCTCGCGCTGGAGGACGACGAGGAATTGCGCGAACGCGAGCGCGGCCGCGTCCGGCATTTGTTCGTGGACGACGCGCACCACCTGGATCCGTTGCAGGTGCAGCTGATCTGCACGATCGGGCACACCGCGGAGGAGTTCGTGGTGGCCGGTGATCCGGACCAGTCGGTGTTTTCCTTCCGCGGCGCGGACCCGAAATTGTTCGCCGATTCCGACAATGACGGCGACCGAACGGTCATGTTGACCACCTCGCACCGGCTCGCTCCGACGGTCCGGGCGGCGGTCGCGAAGCTCGGTGCTACGTTGCCGGGTGCCTCGCCGCATCGGAAGTTGGTTACCCCGCAAGGGAAACGCGGCGGCAAGGTGCGGGTGCGGCTGATGCCGACTCCGGCGGCGGAGGCCAGCTGGATCGCCGACCAGCTTCGGCGGGCACATCTCGTTGACGGAGTCCCGTGGTCGGAAATGGCGGTGCTGGTCCGGTCTCCAGCGCGGACTTTCCTTGTGCTGCAACGTGCCTTGCGTGCGGCTGGGGTGCCGATCGGTTCGGCCACTGAGGAATTGCCGCTGGCGAAGCACTCCGCGGTGCGGCCGTTGCTGGCGGTGTTGCGGATCGCGGCGGAGCCGGAATTGCTGGACGTCGACATCGCGGAAATGTTGCTGTCCTCGTCGCTCGGCGGGGCGGATCCGTTGGCGTTGCGACGGTTGCGGCGCGGTCTTCGTCGGTTGGAGTTGGCTGGCGGCGGGCAGCGGTCGAGTGATGAATTGCTCGTGGAAGCGTTGCGGGGCGGAGACATTCTCGTCGGTCTCGCTGACAACGAGGCGTTGCCGGTTCGCCGGGTCGGCAAGCTGCTGAGCGTCACGCACCAGGCGGTGAGCCGCGGCGAAAGCGTCGAGCAGGTGCTGTGGGAGCTGTGGCAGGCGAGCGGGCTGCAGGAACGGTTGCTGCGTCTGGTGGATCGCGGCGGCTCGCTCGGCGCGCAGGCTGATCGCGACTTGGACGCCGTGGTGGCGTTGTTCGATGCGGCGGGCCGGTATGCCGATCGGTTGCCCAAGGCGAGCGTCGCGGCGTTCGCGGATTACCTGTCGTCGCAGAACATCGCGGGGGACACGCTCGCACCGGCGGCCATTCCGGGTGAAGGGGTTTCCCTGCTGACAGCGCACGCTTCGGCGGGTCGCGAGTGGACAGTGGTCGCGGTAGCCGGGGTGCAGGAGGGCGCGTGGCCGGATATGCGGCTGCGCGGCTCGTTGCTGGGTGTCGAGCGGCTGGTCGACCTCCTGTCCGGAGTGGACGAACACGACAAGGTGTCCGCTATCGCGCCGATCCTTGCCGAGGAGCGGCGGCTGTTCTACCTCGCGGCGAGCCGCGCGCGCCGGACGCTGCTGGTGACCGCGGTCGCCGGGGAAGACGAGCAGCCGTCCCGGTTCCTCGACGACCTCGAGGAGAACGGCGCCGACGACGGCATGCTCGACTCCCGGATGAAACCGCCGGGCCGGTCGCTCGTGCTGGCCGAATTGGTGGGCGAGCTGCGCGAGGTCGTGTGCGACGACAAGACGGATCCGGAACGCCGGAAGCGGGCGGCGAAACAGCTCGCCCGGCTGGCCGCGGCCGGGGTTCCGGGGGCGCATCCGGACACTTGGTACGGATTGATGGAAGCGTCCACTGAGGACCCGGTGCACGGGCCTGGCGACCTGATGCGGATCTCGCCGTCCACTGTGGAGATCCTGGTGAAGTGTCCGCTTCGCTGGCTGATCGAGCGGCACGGCGGCAGCGATCCGGCGCAACTGGCGGCGGTGACCGGAACTCTGGTGCACGGTTTGGCGCAGGCGATCGCGGGCGGCAGCACGGAGGAGCAGATCCAGGCCGCGCTGGACGAAGCGTGGGTGCGCGTGGACGCCGGCGCGCCGTGGTTCTCCCGGCGTGAACGGTCCCGGGTGGAGCAAATGCTGCGCAACTTCGTGTCGTGGCTGGAAAAATCGCGGCAGGAGCTGATCGAGGCCGGGGTCGAGCAGGACATCGAGGTCGAGTTGCCGATGGGCGACGAAGAGGTGCGCGTGCTGCTGCGCGGGCGCGTCGACCGGGTCGAGATGGACAAGGACGGCCGTCCGGTGATCGTGGACATCAAGACCGGCAAGGTCCCGGTGTCCGGCGCGGACGCGGAGAAGCACCCGCAGCTCGCGGCGTACCAGCTGGCGGTGCTGCTGGGCGCGGTCGAGGGCAAGACGACGCCCGGCGGCGCGAAACTCGTGTATGTCGCGAAGGGGAACAACAAAACCGGGGCCACCCAACGGGATCAGGCGCCGATGGACGAGGACAACGGGCGCGAGTGGCTGGAACTGGTGCGCTCGGCCGCGGCCGCCGCGGTCGGTCCGGACTACCAGGCGCACGAGAACGCCGACTGCGACCGGTGCCCGGCGCGCGGTTGCTGCCCGTTGCGCCCGGAAGGCCGGCAGGTGACCGGACCGTGAGCCCGGTGGTGATCGCCAATCCCGTCGGGCCCGCGGAAATCGCCGACGCACTGGGGTTGCACCGGCCGACGCCCGAGCAGGCGACCGTGATCGCGTCGCCGGTCGAGCCGTCGCTGGTCGTCGCGGGCGCGGGCGCGGGGAAGACCGAAACCATGGCCGCGCGCGTGGTGTGGTTGGTGGCTAACGGAATCGTGAGCCCGGAACGCGTGCTCGGGCTGACCTTCACCCGGAAAGCCGCGCGTCAGCTCGGGGAGCGAGTGCGGGCGCGGTTGCGGCGGCTCGCTGGTTCGGGGCTGCTGGAGCGGATCGATCCGTCGGGCGCATTGCGGGCCACTGTGGTCGCCGGTGAGCCGACGGTGCTGACCTATCACGCGTACGCCGGGCGTTTGCTTTCGGAGCACGGGTTGCGGCTTCCGGTGCAGCCTGGTGTCCGGTTGTTGTCGGAGACTTCGTCGTGGCAGCTGGCGCATCGAGTGGTGTCCACTTGGGACAATGACCTGGACACCGACCGCGTGCCGCCCACGGTCACCGCACAGCTGCTCGCTTTGGCCGGGGAACTTGGCGAGCATCTGATCTCGACGGAGAAGCTCGGCCAGTACACCGAGTGGCTGTGCGAGGTCATCGAGAATGCTCCACGGGCTAAAGGCCAGCGCGCGTCGCTGCCGGTGAAGCTGCAGGAAGTGCTGGCAGCGCAACGGTTCCGGCTGGCGCTGCTGCCGTTGGTCGAGGACTATCATCGCCGCAAACGGGCGGAAGGTGCGCTCGATTTCGCGGATCAGATGTCTCTAGCGGCGCAGCTCGCCGACGGATATCCGGCGGTGGTGGCGGGGGAGCGCGAGCGGTACGGCGCGGTGCTGCTGGACGAATACCAGGACACCGGGCACGCGCAACGAGTGTTGCTGCGGTCGTTGTTCGGCGGCGTTGAGCATTCGCCGATGCCGGTGACCGCGGTCGGCGACCCGGCGCAGGCGATTTACGGCTGGCGCGGCGCGAGCGCGGCGAACCTGCCCCGGTTCACCACGGACTTCCCGCGCCGTGGCGAGGAACGGCTCGAAACCGCGCACGAATTCGGGCTGCTCACCAGTTTCCGCAATCCGCCGGAAATCCTGGAACTGGCCAACGCGATCTCGGAACCGTTGCGGCAGCGCGGACTTGGCGTTGAACGGCTACGCGCGCGGGACGGCGCCGGTCCGGCGGACATCGCGGTCGCGCTGTTGCCGGATGTGCGCGCGGAACGCGAGTGGGTCGCTGACGCGATGGCTCAGCGTTGGCATGCGGAGAAAGAAGAATCCGGCAAGCCCCCGACCGCCGCAGTGCTGGTGCGCCGCCGGGCGGACATGGCGCCGATCGCGGCGGAAATGCGGATGCGCGGGCTGCCGGTGGAGGTCGTCGGCCTCGGCGGGTTGCTGGACGAACCTGAGGTCGCCGACCTCGTGTCCACCCTGCGGGTGCTCGCCGATCCGCTGGCCGGCAGCGCGGCCGCTCGATTGCTGACCGGTGCGCGCTGGCGGATCGCGGCGGCGGACGTCGCGGCGTTGTGGCGGCGGGCCAACGAACTCACCTCACCCGAGCCTCGGGCGAAGGAGGGTGAAGAACCGGAACTGGTCGCCGAACGCGCGGAACAGGCCGGGCTGATCGACGCCGTCGACGAACCCGGTGCGCCTGAGCGGTATTCCGCGGAGGGGTACCGGCGAATTCGCCGTCTGGGCGCGGAATTGACGGCGTTGCGCCGTCGGTTGGATCAGTCGCTGCCGGAATTGGTGGCGGACGTCGAACGCACGATGCTGCTCGACGTTGAATCGCTCGCCCGACCTGGGTCAGCGGGTCGCGCGCATTTGGACGCGTTCGCCGAAGTCGTTACTGACTACGCCGAGACAGCGCCGACAGCGACTCTTTTGTCCTTTGTGGACTACCTGAACACCGCTGCACACGCGGAAGACGGCCTCACACCTGGCGAGGTGCAGGTGGTGCCGGATCGCGTCCAGGTGCTCACTGTGCACTCAGCCAAGGGGCTGGAGTGGGAAGTGGTGGCGGTCCCGCATCTGGTCGCTGAGGTGTTCCCGGGCAAGCGTCGTTCGTCGTCGTGGTTGCGTACTTCTACCGCGCTGCCCGCGCATTTGCGCGGTGACGCGGCGGATCTGCCGAAGCTGCAGATCGCGGAAGGCTATGACCGCAAAGAAGTGCAGGAAGCGCTGGAACTGCACGAGGAAGGATTCGTCGCCCGCGAGGCCGACGAGGAACGACGGTTGTGTTACGTCGCGCTGACCCGTTCCGAGCGGGCGCTGCTCGTTTCCGGGCATTGGTGGAACGAAAGCAGTACGCGAGCCAAAGGGCCGTCGATCTTCCTCTCCGAAATCGCCGAGGTGATGAACGAGGCCGATCCGCCGCTGGGCGTGGTGGACGTCTGGGCCGAGGAACCGGAGGAGGGCGAGGAGAACCCGCTGGTCGCGGACTCTCGCACGGCGCAGTGGCCGGTGGACCCGCTGGGCGAGCGGCGGTCCGGCGTCGCCACCGGGGTGGATCTGCTGCTGGCGGAAATGGCCGTCCTGGAAGAGGAACCGGAGCGCGAACCGGAAGCCGAGCCGCTTCCGGCCGCTGACGACGACGAAATCCCGTTGCCGCCGGAACCCGAGGACGAAGAAGAATTCCTGCCGGACGACGAGTACTTCGAAGACGACGAGGACGTCATCGATCCGGAAGACCCGGACGGCTGGGCTGCCGACACCGACGTCCTCCTCGCCGAACGCGCGCGCTCGCAGTCCACTGTGGATCGCGTTGCGCTGCCCGCGCAGCTGAGCGTGAGCCAGTTGGTGGACCTGGCGTCCGATGCGGACGCTCTGGCGCAACGCCTGCGCCGTCCGCTTCCGTTGCCGCCCAATACTTTCGCTCGTCGCGGCACCGCGTTCCACAGCTGGCTGGAGCAACGGTTCTCCGGCGACCGGCTGCTGGAGATCGACGACCTCCCGGGCGCGGCCGACGTCGGCGAAGCACCGGATACCGATTTCGAATCCCTGCAAGAAGCTTTCGAGAACAGCGAATGGGCCGACCGGGTCCCGGTCGCCGTGGAGGTGCCGTTCTCCGCGGACGTCGAAGGCATTACCTTGCGCGGCCGGATGGACGCGGTGTACGCGGACCCGGACGGCGGCTGGACCGTCGTGGACTGGAAAACCGGTTCCGTCCCGTCCGAAGAACGGCTGCCGGCCTTGGCTATTCAGCTCGGTGCGTACCGATTGGCATGGGCCGCGCTGAAGAAAGTGCCGGTGGAACGGGTGCGTGCGGCCTTCCACTATGTCCGGCATGGACACACGCTGCGCCCGGCCGACCTGCTGGACGCGGAAGGCCTGCGCGCCTTGCTGCGCAACGTTCCGCAGGAATAGAAGCTAGGCCCGATCCCGGACGGTCAACGCCCAGTTCACCAACGGCCATTGCAGCGGCAACCGAAGCCACGCCACCGCGCGGTCGCGGGCCGGACGGCCGCGCCGCTGATAATCCAACGCCATTTTCACATTCCCCGGAAACACCCCGACGAACAGCAGCGCCGCCGCCAATCCGCCGAGCCGGCGCGTGCGCGGCATCGCGATCCCGGCGGCGACGGTCAGCTCGGCGACGCCCGACGCGTACGTCCAGGTGCGCCGGTCACCGGGCAATTCCTTCGGGACCAGCGCGTCGAACTGCTTCGGCCGGGCGAAGTGCAGAACGCCCGCCCCGGCGAGGACGGCGGCGAGAAGAAGCGCTGGACGTTGCGACGCGCGAGGCTCGGACATGCGGCAAGCCTGCCACAGCATGATCGCCGCGACGGGTGTGCGGGTGCTCCGATTGGGTTATCCTCCCGGCTGTGAGTGACGCCGAACGCGCGCGGGGAGCCGGTGCATGAAGGCCTTGAAACGGCTGCCCCTCAACGTCCGGTTGAACGACCGGCCCGACCACGAGCTCGTCGGCGTGATCCGGATGCCGGAGCTGACCGTCAGCCCGATGCGGTCGATCGTCAAGCGGATCATCGGGGCGATGCTGGCGCTGCTGGCGACGGTGCTGATCGTCTATCTCGACCGGGACGGCTACCGCGACGCGAACGGCGACGGCCTTTCCCTTCTCGACTCGCTTTATTACGCGACAGTTTCCCTCTCGACCACCGGCTACGGCGACATCGCTCCGGCCACCGCGTCCGCGCGGCTGGTGAACGTCATCGTGATCACGCCGCTGCGGGTGCTCTTCCTCATCGTACTCGTCGGGACCACCCTGGAAGTGCTCACCGAGCGCTCCCGGCAGGCGTTCAAAATCCAGAAGTGGAGGACGAAGGTGCGTGACCACACCGTCGTCGTCGGTTTCGGCACGAAGGGCCGCTCGGCGGTCAACGCGCTGCTCGGCGACGAGGAGGTGCAGGCCAACCGCGTCGTGGTCGTCGACACCGACCAGCAGGCGCTGGACGCGGCGAGCGCGCTCGGCCTCGTCACCGTGCACGGCTCGGCGACCAGGGCGGACGTCCTGCGCGTCGCGGGCGTGCAGCACGCACGGGCCGTAGTGGTCGCTCCGAACCGCGACGACACCGCCGTGCTGGTCACCCTCACCGCGCGCGAGCTGGCCCCGAAGGCGCACATCGTGGCGTCGGTGCGCGAGGCGGAGAACGTGCACCTGCTGAAGCAGTCCGGGGCCAACCAGGTCGTGGTGTCGAGCGAGACCGCCGGGCGGCTGCTCGGGATGGCGACATCCACTCCGCTTGTAGTGGACATGGTCGAGGACCTGCTGACCCCGGAATCCGGGCTGGCGATCGCCGAGCGAGGCATCGAACCAAGCGAGGAAGGCGGCTCGCCCCGGCACCTGGCGGACACGGTGCTCGGCGTGGTGCGCGACGGGGTGCTTTACCGGGTGGACGCTCCGCAGGCGGACGCGCTGGAGCCGGGGGACCGGCTGCTGTACGTCAAGAAGGTCACGCAGGTGGATCACATCGAGCGGTGAGGTGCGGTGGGCTCGCTGGGGTTCGGTTGGGTTCGGGGCGGGGGATGCGCCGGGTGCCGCGTTGAGTGGGCGGGGTGTGCCGAACGCCGCATCGAGGCCTTCTCGGTTGCGTGTGGCGAGATGCACCGACCGCGGCAGGGACGCTCGCCGGGACAGAGACGCAGCCCACCACCCCGAGTCAGGACAGACGCGAGGGCTGACCAGCGCCGGGTAGCGGGCAGCATCCACCGGCAGCGGCGGACGCGACCTCGCCCGGGGTCCCCCGTGCGCGGGCACCTCACTGGGTTTTGCCCCCGGCATCTGGAAGCATGGCGTCGTGCAGGTTTCCGACCCCCCGCATAAGAGCGCGGTCAAGCGGTGGCTTCAGGTGGGCATCCCGGTCGCGGTCGGGGTGCTCGTCGTGGTCCTGGTGTGGCTCGCCGGTCCGGGGATGCTCGGCATCCGCGCGAAGTCTCCTGGTGCGCCGGTGGACGCCCAGGTCACCAAGGCCGTCGACTGTTCCGTTCCTGGGGCGGCCGAATCGGTCTCGTTCCAGCTCGGCGGCAAACCGCGGCAGGGCACCCTCGACAGTTGCGGGCACGGGAAGGACGAGCATCTCCAGGTGCTGGTCCCGGACGACGCCCCGGCGGACGGGATCGTCTCCGTCACCATGCCGGACACCTCGGCGGGCGCGCAGGACCTCCGCGCGCCGATCGCGCTGGCGCTGCTGGTGTTCGCCTGCTTCTGCGGCGGGATGTACGCGTACCTGGTGATCCGCGGTCCGGGCAAGCTCGCGCTGCTCAGCTGACGCGGCCCGAAGCACGGCCGCAGCGGGAAACCACTACATCCGTAGTGCCTGGACGCGAACCACTACGGGCGCAGTGGCTGCCAGGTCAGCTGACGTCCGACGAGGAAGCGGCGAAGGTGTTGCAGTCCGCGATCCGGTTGTCCTTCGCCCCGGCGCGCCACCACTGCGCGTAGTGCGCGTTGGTGCCGTGGTCGTGGCTGCGGGAAGTGTTGTCCCCGCGGGTTTCCTGGTCGTTCCAGGCCTTGTTGTACATGTCGCGGGTGATCGTGCCGCCGCGGTCGACGTGCGCGCCCAGGAACATTCCGGAGAAGCACTGCGCTTGGAGTTCTTTGCGGCGCGACATCTCGAGGCCTTCGGGGCTGTTCTGCCCGGCCGCGTAGATCTTCTGCCACGCGGCGTCCATGATGCCCGCGACTTCCTGCACGTGGTGGCCGTACTCGTGCGCGAACAGCGCCAGGTAGACGCCGGGATTGTTGCCGTACTGGTCGGTCTGCAGTCCCTTGAACGGAACGTACAGATTGTTCTCGCAGTAGTACGCCGCGGTGGCGATGCCGACCTGGATGGTGCCGCATTCGGTGTCGAAGCTCGGGCCGGTCGGGAAGTGCAGCGCGGGCGGCGTGAACGGCAGGTTGTAGGACTCGAGGAACGGGCCCCACGCCGCGTCGAGGCATTTGCTCGCGGCGGTGAAGAAGGCTTCGGCGCCGTCCTGCGTGCTCGTCCACGGCGGGAGGTTGCAGACACGGTTCTGCAGGCCGGCGTTGGGATCCTGCAGGATCGGGTGGTCGGCCAGCTTGAGGATCTTGTGCGGGCCGGCGCTGGTCGAGGTGCTCGGGCTTTCCGACGGACTGCTCGGCGTGCTCGAAGGGGCGGACGAGCCGCTGGTCGGCGGCAATTCGTAAGCGGACGACGGCGACGGCGGCGCGGCCTGGTAGCCGGCGTTGCTCGGCCCCGACCCGCGGTTCAGCGAAACGATCGCCACGACGCCCAGCGCCAGCACCGCGACCGCGCCGAGGCATAGCCCGACGATCAGCCCGGTCGGCTTGCGCGGCGGCACCGGATAGGACGGCGGCGGCTGCTGCCACGGCGGCCCTTGCGGCGGCGGGCCCTGAAACGGCGGTTGCTGCCCCTGGTACGGACCCTGCCCGGGCTGGGCCTGGTAGCCGCCTTGCGCCTGGCCCGGGTACTGGCCCGGCGGCACCGGTCCTTGACCCGGCACCGGCGGGGGTTGAACGGTCCCGCGTGGCGGCACCTGGCCGTAGGGCGGTTGCGTCATCAGGGCAGTCCCGGTGGGTCTCGGCGCGGGCCGGGCGTCCCCCGGCTTGCCGTTCAGCATATCGGGGGACGCCCGGCCCGCCGCAGCACTTCGCCGGACTGGCTTCCCGTCCGGACGTCCCCCCAGGTCTGGCCGGGTGCGGACGGCTCTGGAAGAGTGACGGCAGCAACCGCAAGGGCCGTGCAGACGAGGGGCTCCGATGACAAATTCACCCGGTTCGCCCGGGCCGGGGGACGACACGCCTACGCCGAGCCGGGGCTTCGCCGCTCCCGATCCGGACGCGTCCGCCGCCACCCCGCCGGAGACCGGCGAAACGGACACCTCGTCCGCGCCGTCCGGCACGAGCGCCGGAATTTCGTCGTCCGCCAGCGAAAACGCCGCTTCGACCGGGACGAATCCGGCTGCCGGGACGAACCAGACCGGCGCGGATCCTTCGGCTGGCAGCGAAAATCCCGCTGGTGCGACGCCACCGTCGAGTGGCTCGAGCGGTTCGGTCGGTGGGACTTCGCCTTCGGCCGGTGAGGATCCTGCGCCATCGCAGCCGGGCTGGGTGAGCCCGGGTGGCGCGACGCCGCAGTCGAGCGGCTCGAGCCCTGCTGGCGCGACATCCCAGCCGAGCGGCGAAAGCGTGACTCCGCAGCCGGGCAGCGAAAGCCCCGCGGGCACGACGTCGCAGTCGAGCAGCGAAAGCTCCGGCGCCACCCCGCAGCCGGGCAGCGAGACCTCGGCCGGAGCGGCTTCGTCCCCCGGCGCGACCCCGTCGCAGCCCGGTGCGTTCCCGCCGCCCGGTGGGACTCCGCCTCCGGCAGGCGGCGCACAGTGGCAATCCCCGGGCCAGCAACCGCTTCCGCAGTACCCGGGCGGCGGCTACGGCCGTCCCGGCGCGGGCTGGGGCCCGAACGGGCTGGGCAAACCGGGCGTGATCGCGTTGCGTCCGTTGAACGTCGGCGACATCCTCGACGGCGCGATCACCGCGATCCGCCGGTATCCGCTGCTGATCCTCGGGGTGTCCGCGGTCGTCGCGGTGATCTCGGCGGGGCTGAACCTCGTCGCGTCGCTGTGGCTGGTTCCCGATTTCAACCGGGTCGCCCAGCTCGGCCCGGCCGCGACTCAGCAACAGCAGCTCGACGCGGCCTACAGCTTGCTCGGCTCGGCGCTCACCTCGCTGCTGCCCGTGCTCGTGATCTCCATGCTGACGCAGACTTTCCTCACCGGCTTCCTCACCGTGGTGATGGGCAAGGCGGTGCTCGGCCGTCCGGTCGACTTCGGGTCGGCGATGCGCGAAGCCGCGCCGCGTCTGCTGCCGCTGCTGGCGGTCACTGTCCTGTACACGTTGGCCACGATGGTCGCGGCGGTGTTCTGCCTGATCCCGGCCGTGCTGCCGTATGTGTTCTGGTCGCTCGCCGGTCCGGCGCTGGTGCTGGAACGCGGCACCATCGGGCAGGCGTTCACGCGGTCGCGGCAGCTCGTGGCCGGGATGTTCTGGCGGGTGTTCGGGGTGCTGCTGCTGGCGGCCGTGATCAGCTGGCTGATCTCGGCGATCATCGGCATTCCGTTCAGCCTCGGCTCGGGCGCGTTCAGCGGCATCTTCGACCCGCAGGCGACCCTGCCGACGGTGACGACCGGCGGCCTGGTGCTGCAGTCGGTCGGCAAGGTGATCGCGGAGACGATCGTCATGCCGTTCACCGCGCTGGTCACCGTGGTGCTCTACATCGACCAGCGGATGCGCCGCGAGGGCATGGACATCGAACTGGCCAGGGCGGCGGGCATCCAGCCGCCGCAGCCGCCGCGGCAGGCGTGGTGATCGGCTTCCTCGCCGACGTCCCGGTCGACATCGACCGGGACCCCGCCCGGCTGCGGGCGATCCAGGAACTCACCGATCCCGGTTACGCGGCCGCGCGGCCGGGGGTGCTCGAACGGTTCTGGCAATGGCTCGGACAGCGGATTTCCGAGCTGTTCGACGCGTTGTCCGGAGTGCCCGGCGGCCCGCTCGGCCTGCTGCTGGTGGTGGCGCTGCTGATCGTGCTGATCGTGGTCGTGCGGCTGCGGGTCGGCAAGGTCGGCCGGGCGGCGAAAACGTCCGGCGAGGTGTTCAGCGGACGGCGGCAAACGGCGGACGAGTACCGGAAAGCCGCCGAGGAAGCCGCTGCTCGCGGCGATTTCTCCGACGCGGTGCGGGATCGGTTCCGCGCGCTGGTGCGGGGAATGGAAGAACGCGCGCTGCTGGACGTCCGCTCCGGCCGGACCGCCGACGAAGCCGTCGCCGAAGCCGGGAGGTTCCTGCCGGACCTGGCTGTTGACCTCATCGCCGCCGCACGGCAGTTCGACGACGTGCACTACGGCGGACGGCCGGGCACCGAATCCGGCTACCGCACATTGTCCGAATTGGACGATCGCGTCCGGCGTGCCCGACCGGTGCTGGCGGACGCATGAGCACGGCCGTTTCGCCGGATCTGCGCCGAATTTGGCGCGGTGCCCGGGTTCCGCTCGCGCTGCTCCTGCTGATCGTGATCATCGCACTGGCCATTGTGCTCAGTCGCGGCAAACAGACCAGCGGCGAGTTCGACCCCGGTTCCTACGAACCGCGCGGAAGTCACGCGCTCGCGCATTTGCTGGAGCAGCAAGGCGTTCAGATCCGCGCCGCGCATTCGCTTGCCGAAGCGCGCGAGGCCGCCGACGGCGGAACCCTGCTGATCACCAACCCGCAGTTGGTGCCCGCGAACGGGTTGGCCGATCTGCGCCGCCGGGTCGCGCACCTCGTGCTCGTCGCGCCCGGCTCGACCGCGCTGGACATGGCCGCGCCGACTGTTTCCTCGGCGGGGGCGGGAGACATCCGTACGCTGCAACCGGATTGCACGGTCGGCGCGGCGGTGAGCGCGGGTTCGGTCACGCTCGGCGGACGCCATTACCGCACGGACGACAAGACCGCGCGTGCCTGCTATCGCGACGGCGGCGAACCGACTTTCGTGCAACTGGCCGACCGGACTGGCACCGTGACCGTGCTCGGCTCGGCGGAAGCGTTCACCAACGACCAGATCGCCAAGGAAGGCAACGCGGCGTTCGGCATGCGGCTGCTGGGCGATCACCGGCAGCTGATCTGGTACGTCCCGTCCACAGAGGACCCCGCGCTGGACAGCGAAAAGAAGCCCTTCGTCGACCTGATCCCGCCGGGCTGGCGATACGGCGCGCTGACCGTAGGGATCGCGATCGTCCTGTTCGCACTGTGGCGCGCGCGACGGCTCGGGCCGGTGGTGCGGGAACCGCTGCCGGTGGTCGTGCGGTCGGCGGAAACGGCGGAGGGCCGGGCCCGGCTGTACCGGCGGGGCGGCGCGACCGGGCACGCGGCGGAAACCTTGCGCGAGGCGGCCCGGACGCGGCTGCGGAAGAGACTGGGATTGCCGCGCGACGCCGGTCCGCCCGCGGTGGTGGAGACGGTGAGCGCGCGGACCGGCCGGGCGCCGAACGAGGTCGGGGCGGTGCTGTACGGCCCGTCGCCGTCCGACGAGGCGGCGCTGGTGCGGCTGGCGGACGAATTGGACGCGGTGGAACGAGAGGTGGAGCGTTCTTGAGTACCGAACAAATGCAGGACGCGCGGGCGGCCCTGATCGCGTTGCGCACCGAGGTCGGGAAGGCCGTGGTCGGCAACGACGCGGCCGTCACCGGGCTCATCCTCGCGTTGCTCTGCCGGGGGCATGTGCTGCTGGAAGGCGTGCCGGGCGTCGCGAAAACGTTGCTGGTACGGGCGTTGGCGGCGTCGCTGGACCTGAAGACGACGCGGGTGCAGTTCACACCGGACCTGATGCCGGGCGACGTCACCGGGTCCATTGTGTACGACGCGCACAGCGGCGAGTTTTCCTTCCGCGAGGGCCCGGTTTTCACGAATCTGCTGCTGGCCGACGAAATCAACCGGACGCCGCCGAAGACGCAGTCGTCGCTGCTGGAGGCGATGGAGGAACGGCAGGTGTCGATCGACGGCACCTCGCGTCCGCTGCCGGATCCGTTCGTCGTGGTCGCGACGCAGAACCCGGTGGAGTACGAGGGCACCTACCCGTTGCCCGAGGCGCAGTTGGACCGGTTCCTGCTGAAGCTGACCATGCCGGCTCCGTCGCGCGAGGACGAGATCGGCATTCTTTGGCGGCACGCACAGGGTTTCGACCCGCGCGACCTCGCTGCCGCGGGCGTCCGTCCGGTCGCTGGCGCGGCGGATCTCGCTGCCGCTCGGGAAGCGGTCGCGAAGGTGACCGTCGGCCCGGAAGTGATCGGCTACGTCGTCGACCTCTGCCGCGCGACGCGGGAACTTCCGGCCGTGCGCATCGGCGTTTCTCCGCGTGGCGCAACGGCTTTGCTCGCCGTGACGCGTGCGTGGGCGTGGCTGTCCGGCCGGGATTACGCGACGCCGGACGACGTCAAGGCACTCGCCCGTCCCGCGCTCCGGCACCGGCTCGACGTGCGGCCCGAAGCCGAACTCGAGGGCGTGACCGCGGACGGCGTTCTCGACCGGGTGCTGGCCTCCGTGCCGGTGCCGCGCTAAATGGCCGTCACCGGGCGGCTCGGGCTGCTGGCGCTCCTGGGGGCGCTGGCGGTCGGGCTGCTGTTCCCGTCCGGCACCGGCGTCGCGGTCGTGGTCGCGGTGCTGCTGGTGCTGGTCGTCGTGGACCTCGTTCTGGCCGGGAGTGTGCGAGCGCTGCGGTTTTCGCGCAGCGGCACCACTTCCGTCCGGCTGGGGGAGCCCGCCGAGGTCACGCTGACCGTCACGAATCCCGGCGGACGCACTGTTCGCGGCTCGCTGCGGGATGCCTGGCCGCCGAGCGCCGGTGCCGACGACCGGCACCCGCTCGCGGTTCCTTCCGGCGAACGGCGTGCTCTCGTCACCCCGCTGCTGCCGACCCGCCGCGGCGACCGTATTGCGGCCCGGGTGACCGTGCGCGCGGTGGGCCCGCTGGGGTTGGCCGCGCGGCAGGGTTCGCACGAGGTGCCGTGGACGGTTCGCGTGCTGCCGCCGTTCCACAGTCGCAAGCATCTGCCTTCGCGGCTGGCTCGGCTGCAGCAGCTGGACGGCCGCAACGCGGTGCTGATTCGGGGCCAGGGAACGGAATTTGATTCCTTGCGCGAGTACGTCATCGGCGATGATGTCCGGTCGATCGACTGGCGCGCGACGGCCCGCGCGTCGGACGTGATGGTGCGGACGTGGCGTCCGGAACGCGACCGGCAGGTCGTTCTGGTGCTGGACACTGGCCGCGTTTCGGCGGGCCGAGTCGGCGACGCGCCCCGCTTGGACGCGGCGATGGACGCGGCGCTTTTGCTGGCCGCGCTGGCTTCCCGCGCGGGGGACCGGGTCGATCTGGTGGCTTACGACCGGCGGGTGCAGGCTTCGGTGCCGAACGCTTCGACGCCGTCTTTGGTGAACGCTTTGGCGACGATCGAACCGTCACTGGTCGAGACGGACGCGCGGGGCATGGTGGCGGAAGTGCTGCGCCGGACCCGTCGGCGGGCTTTGGTGGTGCTGCTGACCGGGTTGGAACCGGCACCGTTGCAGGAGGGGCTGTTCCCGGTACTGGGGTCGTTGACCGCACGGCACGAGGTGCTGGTGGCTTCGGTGGCGGACCCGCGGGTCGCGGAGATGGCGGCTTCGCGGGGTTCCGCGGAGGCGGTTTACGACGCGGCCGCGGCCGAACGGGCGTTGGCGGACCGGGAGTCCTCGGTGGCCTGGCTGACCCGGCACGGGGTCGGGGTGGTGGACGCGGTGCCGGAGGAACTTCCGCCTGCGCTCGCCGACCGCTACCTGGCCCTGAAAGCCGCAGGCCGGTTGTAGGTCCGTGAAGGGCTCCTTGAGGGAATCTAGGTCCCTCAAGGAGCCCTTCACGGACTTCTACCCAGCCTCGGGAAGCGCGTCTCCGGCAGCCCGCCGGTCCACGTCCCCGGTTTCGCCGCCCAGCGCGGCTCGGCGTCCCAGCGTGAACACGTACGTCAGGAACAGCAGCTCCACCACCGCCCCGATGCCGATGCGCAGCCACGTCGGCCAGCCAGACGGCGTCACGAACGCCTCGATCACGCCCGACACCAGCAGCACGCACGCCAGTCCCAGCGCCATCACCACCACCGAACGGCCCTGCTCGGCCAGCGCCGCGCTACGCGACCGGCGGCCCGGATCCACCACCGTCCAGCCGAGTTTCAGTCCGGTCCCGGCCGCGATGAACACCGCCGTCAGTTCCAGCAGACCGTGCGGCAGGAGCAGGCCCAGCAGGACATCGCCGCGGCCCGCTGAGGACATCAGGCCGATCGCGACCCCGGCGTTGAGCGAGTTCATCCACAGCGCGGCGATCACCGGCAGGCCGAGCGCGACGCCCAGAAACAGGCACGTCGCCGCGACCCACGCGTTGTTCGTCCACACTTTCGCCGCGAACGACGCCGCTGGGCCGTTCGAGTAGTACGTCTCGTATTGGCCGCCGGGCGCGGTCATCGCCTTCACCTCGTCCGGCGAGACCAGCGACGCGCGCACCTGCGGGTCGCCCGCGATCCACACGCCCAGCACCGCCATCACCGCGACCGACAGCAGCGCCGCCGGGATCCACCAGCGGCGGCTCAGGTACACCGCGGCCGGGAAGCGGTGGGTGAAGAAGAGCCCGACCTCGCGCCACGCCGGGCTGTGCGAACCGGCGACCGCCGAACGGCCGCGTGCGACCAGGGCCGACAGCCTCGCCAGCAGGGCCGGGTCGGGTGCGGTCGAGCGGATCATCGACAGATGCGTCGCCGCCCGCTGATAGAGCGTGACCAGCTCGTCTGCCTCCTGACCAGTCAGCCTGCGCCGTCCGGCCAGTTCGCCGAGCCTGCTCCACTCCGCGCTGTGCGCCGCGACGAACACGTCGACGTCCACCGGCCACCTCCTCTCCCGCCAGGATAGAGGCAGGCGCTCTACGCTGGCCTCGTGCAGGAAGAGTCCGATCTCGTCACCGGTGAGGCCGTCGTCCTCGACCTGCGGGTGGCGAAGCTCGCCAGCCGCGCGGTCGCGATGCTGCTCGACGTCCTCGTCCAGGCCGCGTTGCTGCTGCTCGTGCTCGTCGCGCTGATGCTGACCGCGGGGTCGTTCGACTCGGCGCTCACCGTCGCGCTGATGCTGACCGTGTTCGTGCTGGTGGTGATCGGCTATCCGGTGCTGTTCGAAACGCTCAGCCGCGGCCGTTCGCTCGGCAAACTCGCGCTCGGCCTGCGCGTGGTGCGCCTCGACGGCGGCCCGATCAGCTTCCGGCACGCGCTGACCCGCGCGCTCGCCGGCTTCTTCGTCGACTTCTGGGCGCTCGGCTTCCTCGGCGCGGTGGCCGTCATCGTCTCGCTGACGTCGTCGAACGGCCGGCGCGTCGGCGACTATCTCGCGGGCACCCTGGTGATCCGCGAACGCGTGCCGCAGTCCGCGCAGGCGATTCTCGTGGTGCCGCCCGGTCTGGAGGCGTGGGCCGCGCACTTCGATCTCAGCGGCCTCACCGACGACCTCGCCATGGCCGCCCGCCAGTACCTCGGCCGCTACCACGAACTGCGCCCGGAAGCGGCCGCGTCGCTCGGTTTCGGCCTGGCGCAGCAGGTTTCCGCGGCGATCGGGGTGCCGATGCCGTACGGGATGCCGCCGTGGGTGTTCCTCACCGCGGTGCTGGCCGAACGCCGCAACCGCGACCACGCCCGGCTCGCGCCGATGCACTACGGCCCGCCCGCCTCCGCTCCGCCGCCGGTCCAGCCTCCGGCGCCGCCGAAGTCCGACAACCCCTTCACCCCGCCGAGCTGAGGACATGCTCGCCGACGACGTCACCGTCACCACCGCGCAGGACGGTCAGCTCACGGTCATCGAGCGCATCGTCACCGACGCCCCAGCCGTCCACCGCATCGCGGAACGCGTCCCGGTCACCGACGACGAGGACCGGCTTTACTCGATCACCGATCTGCAGGTCTCCGGTGCCGCTGCCGCCGACGGAACGACGGTCACGGTCACCGGGCCGGCGACCGTGAAGTACATAGTGGACGGTGCGGTCGCGGCTGGGCAGGTCCGGTTTCAGCTCACCGGGGGCTGGGATCGGACGGTTGATCGGGTCACGGCCGCCTTCAACGGGCCGGAAGTGTCCACTGCGGACTGTTACGCCGGTCAGCCGGGATCGTCTCGGCAATGCACGTTCTCCGAACTCCGAAGCGGGGGAGCGCATGCCGAACAGAACGGTCTGCGCCAAGGGGAACGGATCGATCTGGCAGTCCAAACCGGACCGTTGCCGGACAACGCCCGCTTTGTCCCGACTGGACCGCTGGCTGTTTTCGCGCCTGGATTTCCGACCGTCCTCAGTGGTCTCGCGTTAGTGCTCTACCTGCTCATCGGTGCCAGCGTGCTGCGTCGCCGCACCAGGCCGCGCGGCGAACTCGACCTCACCGGCACGGTCCTCGACCTCGTCGCTCGCGGTCATCTGCACATCGCCGACGGACAGGTCAGCCATGGCGAAGCCGATCCGCTCACGCCGTTCGAGCAGGCAGTCAAGACCGCCTTCCCGCCGGGTCCGCTCGCTGCCGCGCGGCCGGATCAGGATGAGCTGCGCGCCCTTCTCGGCGCCGAAGCACATCGCCAAGGCTGGCTTTCCGCGAGGCAGCCGCTCGTCCGCTGGGCCGGGCTCATCCTTGCCGCTGCGGGCATCGTGACGACCGTCGTCCTCGCCCTCACTGTCGGCGAGGCGCTGATCGGCGTCGCGCTCCTGATCGCTGGAATCGCCACCTTCGCCGCCGCTCCGCTGGTTCAACCCCGCCGTGGCCGCGCGTTGGGGACTCCGGCCGGGCGGGTCGAATCTCCGTTGGCGGCAGAGATCGGCGCGATCCAAGCCATGGCCGAACGACGCTCGGCGGTGTCCGCGCAATGAAACTCGCCGCGCTGCTGTTGATCCCGTTCCTCTCCGCGACACCCGCTGCGGCGCAAGATCAGCCGTCGCTGCCCGGTCTGCCGCAGAGTGTCGAAGTGGCCCTGAAGGTCCAGCGCGACGGCAGCCTCTCCGTCACCGAGGCAGTGTCGGTGCCGCGCGACACCTCGATGACCCGCACCATCCCGTTGCGCGCCAACGACCGCGTGCTCGGCATCCACGACATCAGCATCGAAGGCGCGGGCAACGCCGAATCCGGCAACGACCAAGTGACCTTCTATCTGCGTGGCGGAACGTCCGTGCTTCGGTACACAGTGGACGGTGCGGTCGGCACGAGCCTCGGCGTCGAGCACGTGACCTGGGACGTCGCCGGCGGCTGGGACACCCGTCTCGAACTGGTCCGCGCGACCTTCGCCGCGCCCGCCATCCCGGACGCGCTCAGCTGCCTCGCCGGTCCGCCCGGTTCGACGACCCGCTGCGGTGCCGCGCAGATCGACCACTCCGGCCTGACCCGCGTCTCGGTGCCGAAACTAGAGCCCGGCTCCCGCATACAGCTGACCGCCGAACTCCCCGGCGGCACCGTCGCCGCAACCGAGAAGCTCATCCCCAGCGGCCCCTTCGTCGCGACCGCGCCAGTGTGGTGGTCGTGGCTGGCCTTCGCCGTCCTGTCGATCGCCGGTGCCGTCGCGGTGTACGTACGCCGCCGACGCGACCAACAGCCCGGCCACGCCACCCCCGTACAGCTCCTCGACAACGGCCGCTTCTCTTCGCCCGACGGCGTGCTCCCCGGGCACGTAGGGCTGCTTCTCACCGGACGCGTCAGCTCCGTCGACCTAGCCGCGACAGTGCTGGACCTATGCGTCCGTAACTACCTATGGATCAGCGAAGAAGGCCCGCGCAACTGGGTCCTCGTACGCCGCAACCCACCCGACGAACACCTCACGGCCTTCGAGCGCGCGGTGTACACAGCCGCCGTGCCCGGCGAAGCCGCGACGCTCGCCGAAGTCCGCGAAGCGGGCGTACGCGAACTAGCCGCCGACACTGTCCGTCGCGGCTGGCGCTCCCCGAAGCGACTGTCGAAGATCGGCCCGCGGCTATGTGGGTACGGCGTTTTCCTCACCGTCCTGCTGGCCTTCACCGTCGGTTACGCACAACTCGGGTTGGTGCTTCTCGCCACCGGCATCGTGGTGACGGCAGCCGCGCGTCTCCTGCCGGAGCGGACGAAGGCCGGACTGGACCTCCGAGACCGCCTTCTCGGCCTTAACGCACAGCTGCGCACGATGGAAGCGCCGGACGACGAACTGCTCGGCTCTCGCGCGCTCCCGTACGCGTACGCGCTGGGGGAAGCAGACGCTTGGCTAGTTAACGCTTGTTCGCTGTCGGCGTACTGGTACGGCAGCTCCGGCGAGGACGCCGTGCCGTTGGCGCGGACCAGCGGATTCGTGACCGCACTGACCGTCGCGTTCGAGGGCGTGAGGGACCTCCGACCGGACGAGCCGAAGACGCCCGCGCCTGCGTAGGGTGGAGGCATGGCCGATCCCGAGCTCTTCCGTTTCACGATCGACAACGGTCTGCGCGTGGTGCTCGCTCCTGACCCGACCGCGCCGGTGGTCGGGGTCAGCGTGCACTACGACGTGGGCTTCCGTTCCGAGCCGGAGGGGTTGACCGGCTTCGCGCACCTCTTCGAGCACCTGATGTTCCAGGGCAGCGAAAGCCTGGAGAAACTGGCGCACTTCCGGCACGTGCAGTCCAGCGGCGGCACCTTCAACGGTTCCACGCACCCGGACTACACCGACTACTACGAGGTGTTGCCCGCCGCGGCGCTGGAACGCGCGCTGTTCCTCGAGGCCGACCGGATGCGCGCGCCGAAGCTGACCGCGGAGAACCTGGCGAACCAGATCGAGGTCGTCAAGGAGGAAATCCGGCTGAACGTGCGCAACCGGCCGTACGGCGGATTCCCGTGGATCCTGCTGCCGCCGGTGCTGTACTCCACCTTCGCCAACGCGCACGACGGCTACGGCGCCTTCGAAGACCTCGAGGGCGCGACGCTGGACGACTGCGCCGCCTTCTTCGACACCTTCTACTCGCCGGCCAACGCGGTGCTGACCGTCGCGGGCGACTTCGACGTGGAAGAGGCGAAGGCGCTGGTCCAGAAGCACTTCGGCGACGTCCCGCACCGGCCGGCCCCGGTCCGTCCGTCGTTCTCCGAGCCGCTGCCCACCACGCAGCTGAACGGCGAGCACACCGACCCGCACGCGCCGCTGCCCGCGCTGGCCGTCGGCTACCGGATGCCGGACCCGATCAACGACCTCGACGGCTACCTCGCGTACCTGGTGCTGGCGGGCGTGCTCACCGACGGTGACGGTTCGCGGCTGCAGCAGCGGCTGGTGCACGTCGAACCGCTGGTGGTCGACGTCGGCGCGGGCGCCGGGCTCTTCGGCCCGTTCGAGGCGCGCGATCCGGACACGTTCACCATCACCGCGATCCACCCGCCGGACGTGCCGCGCGAGCGCGTGCTGGCCGCGCTGGACGAGGAGCTGGAGAAGCTCGCGTCCACGCCGCCGGACGACCAGGAGCTGAAGAAGGTCACCGCGCGCTGGGCGGCGAGCCTGCACGCGGAGCACGACCGGCTCGTGTCGCGCACCCTGGCGCTCGGCGCGTTCGAACTGCTCTACGGCGACGCGTCGCTGGTCTACCAGCTCGCGGACCGCCTGTCCGCGGTCTCCGGCGAAGCTGTGTCGGCGGCGGCGAAGGCGCTGCGCCCGGACGCGCGCGCCGTGCTCGTCGTGAAGCCCGCAAGCACCGAAGGGACGGAACAGTGACCTCGGCTGAACAGGTCAAAGCCGCACACCGCAGCGCCGAGGAGATCGGCCGCACCGCCGCCGGACCGCGGCCGCTGCCCGCGCTGGGGCACCAGCGCGCCGCCGCCGATCTGTCCCATGTGGACACCACGCTGTCCAACGGGCTGCGCGTGCTCGCGGTGCGCAAGGCGAGCGTCCCGATGGTCGAACTGCGGCTGTGGATCCCGTTCGCGGGCGAGGACCGGATGCACGCGGCCACTGCCGAGGTGCTCGCGGAAACCGTGCTCACCGGCACCGCGCGGCGCGACCGGGTGGAAATCGACGCCGAGGTCGCGCTGATCGGCGGCGACCTCAACGCGGGCGTGGACCCGGAGCGGCTGTACTTCGGCGGCACCGCGCTGTCCGACGGTCTGCCGACGCTGCTGGACGTGCTCGGCGACGTGCTCACCGGAGCCACGTACGGCGACGCGGAGGTCGCGCGCGAGCGAGAGCGGCTGATCGAGCGCATCGCGGTGTCGCGGACGCAGCCGCGCACCATCGCGCGCGAAGCACTGCAGAAGCACCGGTACGGCGACCACCCGGCGACCCGCGAGGTCCCGCAGGCCGAGGACGTCGCCGAGGTGACTCCCGAGCAGGTGCGCGCGCTGCACAACGCTTCGGTGCTGCCGCGCGGTGCGGTGCTCGTGCTGGTCGGAGACCTTGACCCGCAAGAGATTCCGGCCGAACTGGAGCGCGCGCTCGGCGGCTGGAAGTCGGACCGTTCGGCCGTGGTGCTGCCACCGCTGCCCGCGCTGACCGGCGGCAACGTCCTGCTGGTTCCGCGTGCCGGCGCGGTGCAGTCGCAGATCCGGCTGTCCGCGCAGACGGTGCCGCGCGTCGACCCGCGGTATCCGGCGCTGCAGCTGGCGAACCTGGCGTTCGGCGGGTACTTCTCCTCGCGGCTGGTGGAAAACATCCGCGAGGACAAGGGATACACCTACGGCGCGCACTCGGGCTTCGAGTTCACCGGCGACACCGCAGTGGTCAATGTGGACGCGGACACCGCCAACGAGGTCACCGCGGCGGCGTACCTGGAAACCCGCTACGAGCTGTTCCGGCTCGGCACCGTGCCGCCGACGGCCGAAGAGGTCGAATCGGTGCGGCAGTACGCGATGGGCTCGCTCGTCACCGGCACGTCGTCGCAGGGCGGGCTCGCCGGGCAGCTGATGGCGCTGGCCTCGAACGGCCTCGGCATCGAATGGCTGCAGAGCCACCCGGAGCGGCTCGCGGCGGTCACCGCGGAGCAGGTCGCCGAAGCCGCGGCGGAGTTCTTCGCGCCGGGCCGCTTCACCGGAGTCGTGGTCGGCGACGCGGACCTGCTCGCGCCGAAGCTGGCCGCGCTCGGAGTTTCCACCAGCGAGAAGGACTGATGAGCGTTCCGTTCGAACTAGGGGCACTGCCGACCCTGTCGCGTTCCACAGTGGACCGGCAGGAAACCTTGCGCACCAACCCGGAGCGGCTCGCCGCGAAATGGTCGGAAGCCCGCGTGGTGCTGCTCGACGACACCGGCCGCACGCCGGTCCTCGAGGGCGGCTCATCGCTGGCCACCCGCAAGGCGATGGACTTCGGCACCGAACCGCCCGCCGACGCGGTGTTCCTCGGCGAGTGGGAGGACGTCGACTACTGGTCGCTGCCCGGCTCCATCGAGGGCGACGTCGACAGCGTCCGGCTGGCGGGCAGCTGGGGTGTGATCGAAGAGGTCCCGCGCGCCAACGGCGAGCTGTGGGTCGAACTGCGCGGCTACGGCGAGCAGCTGGACGACACGTCGGCCGGGCTGTTCACCACCGCGCAGGCGCTGCGGCACTGGCGGCGGCAGTCGCGCTTTTGCACCCGGGACGGCTCGCCGACGCAGCTGATCCAGTTCGGCTGGGCCAGCCGCTGCGAAGCCAAGGGACACGAGGAATACCCGCGCACCGACCCGGCAGTGATCTGCCTGGTGCACGACCTCGACGGCGTCAACGGTTCGCACGTGCTGCTCGCGCGCCAGCCGATCTGGCCGCCGGACCGGTATTCGGTGCTCGCCGGATTCGTGGAGGCGGGGGAGTCCCTGGAGGGCTGCGTCGTCCGCGAAATCCGCGAGGAGGCCGGGATCGAGGTCGGGGACGTGCGGTATCTCGGCAGCCAGCCGTGGCCGTTCCCGCGCTCGATCATGCTGGGCTTCACCGCGCGCGCGGACCGCAACGCGCCGCTCGTTCCCGCTGAGGGCGAGATCGAGGAAGCGCTGTGGGTGTCCCGTGCGGACGTCCGGGCCGCGTTCCGCAACGCCGGAACCGGGGTGCCGACGCCGATCGCCGGTGGCGCGTCGAATCTGCTGCTGCCGGGGAACTCGTCGATCGCCCGCGTGATGCTGAAAGCGTGGGCGGACGCCGAGGAGTAACTCTCACCCGCGATGCGAGTCTCTGGGCCTCGTGAGCGGCGACGCCGGTTCTAACCGGTCTAGCCACTCACGAGGCCCAGTTGCGTTGCGGCCTTCCCGCCCCGGACCACGCCCTGCCCGCGGTCCGCCTCGGCCAACCCTGCGCGTTCGCCTGGTCACCCTGCGCCTAGCGCGGACATCCCGCGGTATCAAGCCGTTACCGCGCTGTTTCCCGAGCCCATTGACGGCGTGTGGCCGCGCTCACTACAGTCCCGGAAAACCGTATGTAAAGTTTCCTAATAAAGGAGCAGCCAGGTGCGAGCCGGCAGTCCGCGAACGTTGCGCGAGATGAACGACCGCGCGGCGATCGAGGCGTTGCTGCGGAACGGGCCGCTCACGCGGGCCGAGCTGGAGGCCGCCATCGGGTTGTCCAAACCCGCTACCGCGCAGCTGCTCACCCGCCTTGAGCAGGACAATCTCGTCGGCAAAGCCGGGGAGCGCGCCGGCGGCGGACGCGGGCCCCGCGCCCAGCTGTGGGCGGTCAACGGCGCCCTCGCGCACGTCGCGGCCGTCGACCTCACCCCGCGGGTCGCGGACTTCGTGGTCGCCGACGTCGCCGGGGCCGTGCTCGCCGAGTACCGCGTGCAGCTTCCGGTGGCCGAGGACGCCGACGTCGTCGGCTCGTTCGGGCAGGCGCTGCGCCGGGTCACCAAGGCCGCGGGCATGCAGCTCGACGATCTGGCCAATGTGGTCATCGGGGCGCAGGGCGCGTTCGACCCGCGCACCGGATTGCTGTCCTCGGCGCCGCACATCCCGGGCTGGCTCGGGTTCAACGTGCCGAAGCGGCTGAGCGACGAACTCGGCGTGACGGTCAAGATCGAGAACGACGTAAACCTTGTCGCCGTTGAGGAAATGACCGTCGGCAATGCGCAGGACGTCGACGATTTCGTCCTGGTCTGGCTGTCCGAGGGCGTCGGCGGCGCGGTCGTCATCGGACGGCGGCTGCTGCGCGGCGCGACCGGTGGCGGCGGGGAGATCGACTGGATGCGCGTGCCCGATCCGGCCACTGTGGACACTGGCGACAGCTGGCCGTCGGCCGGAGCCCGGTACGGCAACCTGGTCGACTCGTCCGCGATCGTCCGGCTCGCCAAGGCGCACGGCATCTCCGCGGACAGCGGATGGGACGCCGTCACCCAGGCGCGACGCGTTGCCCACCAAGGGTTTCTGGACGATCTCGCGCGGCGCGTCGCCAGCGGGGTCGCCAGCCTCGTCGCGGTCGCCGACCCGCAGCTCATCCTGCTGTGCGGCGAGACCAGCCGCGCCGGCGGCGACGAGTTCGCCGGGATCGTCGCGGAAAAACTGCACGAACTTGTCCTGCCGCGCACGCCGGTCGGCGTCGCTTCGGTGCAGGGCAACGCGGTGCGCGCCGGTGCGTTGCAGTCCGCGCTCGCCACCGCCCGTGAGGACGTCTTCGGCGTCGTCACCCCCACGCTCCTCGGGCCGCGTCGGTCCGCCGGAGAGCAAGCCCCGTCCCCGACCGAGTAGACCCACCCGATGGACAGGAGGGTTCATGTCCGCTCCCACCCGCATCCGGGGTCTCGCGCGCAAGCGCGGATCCCTGGTGCTCAGCGCTCTCGCGGCGAGCACGCTGCTGGCGACCGCCGCGTGCGGCGCCGCCGCGCCCGCAGGCGGCGGCGACGCCGCGGCCCCGCCGAACAAGGACGACAAGCTCACCATCACCGTCTACAGCAAGTTCACCGACCGCGAGTACGGCGTGGTCACGAAGGCGCTGGACAAGCTCAAGGCGAAGTTCCCCAACATCACCATCAAGCACGAGGGGAACCAGGACGACGACAAGCTCACCCAGTCGATCCGCGGCGGCAACCCGCCGGACGTGGCGATCTCGTTCTACACCGACAACCTCGGCGCGTGGTGCTCGACCGGCAGCTTCCAGGACCTGAAGCCCTACATCGAGCGCGACAAGATCGACCTCGAGCAGATCCCGCAGGCGGTCCGCGACTACACGTCGTACCAGGGCAAGCGGTGCGCGATGCCGATGCTCGCCGACGTGTACGGATTCTTCTACAACAAGACGCAGTTCGCGGCCAAGGGCATCGCAGGCCCGCCGAAGAACACCACTGAACTGTTCGAGGACGTCAAGAAGCTCACCGAGTTCAACCCGGACGGTTCGATCAAGACCGCGGGCTTCCTGCCGTCGATGCCGTTCTACGCCAACCAGGCGCAGTACTGGGCGCCGAACTTCGGGGCCAAGTTCATGGGCCCGGACGGCAAATCGTCGCTCGCTTCCAGCCCCGGCTGGAAGGAGATGTTCCAGTTCCAGAAGAAGCTCATCGACTTCTACGGCGGGCACGAGAAGGTCGAGAAGTTCAAGGCCGGTCTCGGTGACGAATACTCGAAGGACAACGGTTTCCAGACCGGCAAGCTTTCGATGATCTACGACGGCGAATTCCGCACCGCGTTCATCAAGGACCAGGTGCCCTCGCTCGACTACGGCACCGCGCCCGCTCCGGTGCTCGACAGCCTGGCCGGCCAGTACGGCGGCGGGTTCGGCACCGGCACGATCATCGCGATCCCGAAGGGCGCGAAGAACCCCGGCGCGGCGTGGGAGCTGATCAAGCAGGCCTCGCTCGACACCGACACCCTCGTCGAGATGGCCAACGGCCTGAACAACGTGCCCAGCACGAAGGATTCGCTGAACTCGCCGAACCTGAAGATGCCGCCGCAGTTCAAGACCTTCACCGACATCTACAACAGCGGCAAGCTGGTCGCCAACCCGACGACGCCGATCGGCGACGCGTTCCTCAAGGCGGTCAACGACTTCGCCGAGAAGTGGCAGGCCGGGTCGGTGCCTGATCTGGACGCGGGCCTCAAGAAGGTCGACGCGCAGATCAACGACGAACTGGCGCAGAAGGGCGCCGGCGGATGACCACGCTGACCGCAGCGGAAACCGGAACCCCCTCCGCGCCGAACCAGGCGCGGCGGGGGTCTCCCCGGGCCAAGCGCAGGCGCACGGTGTTCTGGTTCATGGCGCCGGCGACCATCGGGTTCCTCATCTTCTTCGCCTACCCGCTCGGCGCGACGCTGTTCTACTCGTTCACCCGCTACGACCTGATCAACCCTCCGCAGTGGATCGGGTTCGACAACTACGTGCGCATGTTCACCAGCGAGCCGCTGGTGAAAACCGCCGCGTACAACACGTTGTGGCTGGTGATCATCCTGACCGTCTGCCGGGTGCTGTTCTCGCTCGGCGTCGCGTCGGTGATTTCGCGGCTGAAGTCGGGCGTCGGCATCGTCCGCACGCTCTGCTACCTGCCCGCGCTCGCCCCGCCCGCGGCCGCGACGCTCGCGTTCGTCTTCGTGTTCAACCCGGAATTCGGTCCGGTGAACCGGTTCCTGCGGTTCGTGGGCATCGACGGCGGATTGTGGTTCAACAGCCCGGAAATGTCGAAGCCCGCGCTGACCCTGCTCGCGCTGTGGGGTTCGGGCGAGCTGATGATCATCATCCTGGCCGCGTTGCTGGACGTCCCGCAGGAGCAGTACGAGGCCGCGGAACTCGACGGGGCCGGCCCGGTGCGCCGGTTCTGGCACGTGACGCTGCCGTCGATCTCTCCGGTGCTGCTGTTCGGCGTGGTCAACTCGATGATCTACGCACTGCAGTTCTTCACCCAAGCAATCGTCGCCGCGTCTGCTTCCGCGGGCACCGCGGACGTCGCGGGGAACTCGAAACTGATCGGTGCGCCGGAAAACTCGACGCTGACGTATCCGATCTGGCTGTACGTACAGGGTTTCCGGTACTTCAACATGGGTTACGCAGCCGCGATGGCCGTGCTGCTGTTCCTGGTCTCGGCCGGGTTCACGTGGATTTTGGTGCGGCAGATGCGTAAGACGCAACATCAGGAGGACGGAGCATGACGACGCTTTCGGCACCGCCGCGTCCGGCTCCTCCGGTGCATCCGCGGGAGAAGTTCAAGCGGCGCTGGGACAAGAAACTGTCCTTTGTGGCCACGCACGCGGTCGGCATCGCGCTCGGCGTGATCTTCATGCTGCCGCTGCTGTTCGTCTTCCTCACCTCGGTGATGAAGAGCGACCAGGCGATGACGTCGAGCCTGTGGCCCACCGAATGGCATTTCGAGAACTTCGTCGAGGTGTTCCGGAAGGCCCCGTTGCTGGAGTACTTCGGCAACAGCTTCCTGTATTCGGCGCTGGCGACGATCGGGGCGCTGGTCTCGGCGATCCCGGCGGCGTACGGGCTGGCGAAACTGCGGTGGCGCGGGCAGAACCTGTGCTTCATGCTCGTGGTGGTCGCGATGATGCTGCCGCCGCAGGTCACCGTCGTCCCGCTGTACGACCTGTGGGTGCGGCTCGGGTTCACCGGCACGCTGGTGCCGCTCATCGTGCCGTACTTCTTCTTCGACGCCTTCTCGATCTTCCTGCTGCGGCAGTTCTTCCTCACCATTCCGAAGGACTACCTGGAAGCGGCGAAGATCGACGGCTGCAACGAGTTCCGGGTGCTCACGCGGGTGCTGATCCCGATGGCGAAGCCGGGGATCGCGGCCACCGCGATGTTCTGCTTCCTGTTCACCTGGAACGACTATTTCGGCCCGCTGCTCTACACGGGCGAGAACAAAGACAACTGGCCGCTTTCACTGGCGATCGCGTCCTTCCGAGGCATGCACCACGTCGAATGGAACCTCACGATGGCCGCCACCGCGCTGATCATGCTGCCGGTGATCGTGCTGTTCGTGTTCGCGCAGAAGTCGTTCGTCAAGGGCATCACGTTCACGGGAGTCAAGGGATGAAACTGGCAGTGGTCGGCGGTGGGTCCACCTACACGCCGGAGCTGATCGACGGCATCGCCGGACGGCGGGCCTCGCTCGACGTCGACGAGATCGTGCTGATCGACCCGGACGCCTACCGGGTCGAGGCGGTCGGCGATTTCAGCCAGCGGCTGCTGAACCACGCGGGGCATTCGGCCCGCGTGCGCACGACGGCGAACCTGGAGGAAGGCGTCGACGGCGCGTCGGCGGTCCTCATCCAGCTGCGCGTCGGAGGTCAGAAGGCGCGCGCGTCGGACGAGACGTTCCCGCACCTGTGCGGTTGTGTCGGCCAGGAGACGACCGGCGCGGGCGGCCTCGCGAAGGCGCTGCGCACGGTGCCGGTGGTGCTCGACATCGCCGAGCGCGTGCGCAAGGTCGCCGGTGACGACACTTGGATCGTCAACTTCACCAACCCGGTCGGCATCGTCACCCGCGCGCTGTTGCAGGAAGGGCACCGTGCGGTCGGCCTGTGCAACGTCGCGATCAACCTGCAGCGCAAGTTCGCGAAGCTGCTCGGCGCTTCGACCGGCGACGTCAAGCTGGTCCACACTGGACTGAATCACCTGAGTTGGGAACGCGGCGTCCTGGTCGACGGCGTAGACCGGCTGCCGGAACTCCTTGCCCAGCACGCGGAACACCTCGGCGAGGAGGTCAGTGTTCCGGTCGAGTGGATGCAGCGGATGCAGGCCGTGCCGTCGTACTACCTCAAGTACTACTACTCGCACGACGCGCAGGTCGCGAAGCAGCAGACCGAGCGTCCGCGCGCCGAGGTGGTCAGCGATGTCGAGGAAGAACTGCTGAAGATCTACCTTGACCCGGAGCAGGTCACGAAGCCGGAATCGCTGGAGAAGCGCGGCGGTGCCTACTACTCGGAGGCAGCGGTGCAGCTCGTGCACGCGCTCACTTCGGGCGGTGCCGCCGAGGAACACGTGGTGAACGTCCGCAACAACGGCACGTTCGATTTCCTCCCGGACGACGCGGTGATCGAGGTTTCGTCCACTGTGGAATCGGCGGGCGCGACCCCGATTCCGCAGTCTCCGGTGGACCCGCGGTTCGCCGGGCTGATCGCCGGGGTCACGGCGTACGAGTACCTGGCTCTGGACGCCGCGATCAAGGGCGGCCGGGACCGGGTCGCGGACGCACTGCTCGCGCATCCGCTGGTCGGCCAGTACACCAAGGCGGACCAGCTCGCGGACGAACTCGTCGCACGCAACCGGGATTTCCTGCCCTGGGCGCGGGCATGAGCGACACCGTCGTCGCGATCGACGGGGGGAACAGCAAGACCGAGGTGCTGGTGGTTTCGCGGGACGGCGTCGTGCTCGGCGCTTCCCGCGGCCCCGGCGTTTCTCCCCAGCGGGTCGGAGTCGACGGATGCGTTGCCGCACTTGAGGAATTTGTCCAGGAAGCCCTCCGCTCCGGCGGCTTGCCCGCTGAACCGCCGTTCGCCGTGCATACCTCGGCGTACCTGGCGGGCCTCGACTTCCCTCGGGAAGAAGAGGCACTGCACAAGGCTTTGTCGGCGCGCGGGTGGAGTTCCACTTTGGACGTCGGCAACGACGTGCTCGCGCTGCTGAGAGCGGGAAGCTCCGACGGCACCGGCGTGGCAGTGGTGTGCGGTGCCGGGATCAACGGCGCCGGCTTCGCCCCGGACGGCCGGTCCTACCGATTCCCCGCGCTAGGCAAGGTTTCCGGCGACTGGGGCGGCGGCTACCGGCTAGGTGAGGAAGCCCTGTGGTGGGCTGTCCGCGCCGAGGACGGTCGTGGTCCGCGAACTGCGCTGGAATCTGCGGTCGCGGAGTATTACGGTGCCTCGACGCTGCTGGATGTGGTGCAGGGATTGCACTTCGAGGAGATTGACGCCGCCTCGATCCACGGCCTCTGCCCGCTGCTGTTCGAGGTGGCCGCGGCCGGCGACGAGGTCGCGCAGGACGTGGTGACGCGGTTCGCCGAGGAAGTGAGCCTGCTGGTGGCCGCGATCATGCGCCGCCTGGACCTCACGACGTCGGCCCCCGAGGTCATCCTCGGCGGCGGAGTGCTGACTGGCGTCGGCGCGTCCGTGATCGCGGACATCGAACGCCGCTGCCTGAAAGTGGCACCGCGGGCGCAGGTGCGCGTGGTGGAGGTGAACCCGGTGGTCGGTGCCGCGCTGTTCGGTTTGGACAAGCTCGGGGCTTCCGACGACGCGAAGGCTGCGTTGAAGGCCGCGACGCAACGGGCGTGAGTTTTGGGGTGGCTGCCCGAAAGCAGCCACCCCGCCCTCGTCTCAGGCGGTGAGGTTCTTGCCCGTCTCCAGGACGGACTTCAGGTCGGACAGCACCCACGCCCAGCCGCCGCCTGCGTTCTCGCCCGGGCCGGCGTTGATGTCTTCGTGCTGACCGGACACGAGCGCCGCTGCCTGAAGGTGGCCCCGCGGGCGCAGGTGCGGGTGGTGGAGGTGAACCCGGTGGTCGGTGCCGCGCTGTTCGGTTTGGACAAGCTCGGGGCGACCGACTCTGCGAAAGCCGCGCTGAAGGCCGCGACGCAACGCGTGTGAGAAATGGGGTGGCTGCCCGAAAGCAGCCACCCCGAACTCGCGTCAGGCCGTGAGGTTCTTCCCCGTCTCGAGCACGGACTTCAGGTCGGACAACACCCACGCCCAGCCGCCGCCTGCGTTCTCGCCCGGGCCGGCGTTGATGTCCTCGTGCTGACCGGACACGAGCGCCGCGTGGTTCGGCGCGCCGGTGACGTCGTGGGTGACGGTGAGCCGGGTGCCCGCGGTCTGGGTTTCCTCGATGTCGTAGGTGAGCGTGGTGTACGGCTCGGCCACGAGGCTCGGGTCCATCTGCAGTTTCCAGGTGATCACCAGCTTGCGCGGCGGATCGACCTCGAGCACTTCGCCGTCGAGAAGATCGTTGGTGACACCCAAATCGATGAACTCCTGAGTCGGCCTGGCGCGGTGCTTGCCGCCGCGCCTGAGGTCGAACTCGGCCAGGCCGGTGTAGCCGTACTTCGCGGTCCATTCCGGCTTGGTGACGGCGTCCCACACCGCCTGCGGGGAGGCCTTGATGTAGACGCGGTTGACCAGCACAGTCGTGGTGTCGCTCATGGTCCGGGCTCCTTCTGGGATTCTTCGGCTTCGAGCTGGGCCTTGAGGTCCAGCAGCGCCGCGGTGTGGTGTGCGGTGTACTTGTCGATCCAGCGGTCGTGGATCTGGCGGATCGGGACCGGGTTCAGGAAATGCCGCTTCTCCCGGCCCTCCTTGCGCGAGACGACCAGCTCGGCCTCCTCGAGCAGCTTGAGGTGTTTCATCACCCCGAACCGGGTCATGTCCACTTCGGACTCCAGCTCGGTGAGCGTGCGGCCGTCGCGCTCGTAGAGCAGGTCGAGCAGGAACCGGCGGGTCGGATCCGCCAGAGCCTTGAAAACCAGGTCCTCGTCGGGCACGCACCGAGAATAGGTGACCAAAAGGTCACATGTCAACCAGAAGAACGGCCGCTGGGCTTCCAACGAGGGAAACCCAGCGGCCGGAGGGGGAGCGCTAAAGCAACGCGCCCAGCGGCAGGATCAACGCGATCGCCACCACCGAGATCACCGTTTCCATCACCGACCAGCTCTTCAGCGTCTGGCCGACCGACATCCCGAAGTACTCCTTGACCAGCCAGAACCCGGCGTCGTTCAGGTGCGAGAAGAAGAGCGACCCGGCGCCGATGGCCAGCACCAGCAGTGCGTTGTGCGTCGGGTCCAGCGTCGCGGCCAGCGGGGCGACGATGCCCGCCGCGGAGACGGTCGCGACCGTGGCCGAGCCCGTCGCCAGGCGGATCGCCACCGCGACCAGCCAGCCGAGCAGCAGCGGGGACAGGTCCGCGCCCTTGGAGAGGCTGGTGATCACGTCGCCGACCCCGGCGTCCACGAGGGTCTGCTTGAACCCGCCGCCCGCGGCCACGATCAGCACGATCCCGGCGATCGGGCCGAGGGAGTCGCCGATGATCGACGAGAGACGTTCCCGGTTCAGCCGTGCCGGGCGGCCCAGCACGACCATGCCGACGAGGACCGCCAGCAGCAGCGCGACGAGCGGGTCGCCGATGAAGTCCAGGACCCGGCGCGCCGGGTTTCCCTTGTCCGCCAAGATGTCCGCCAGCGCCTTGGCCAGCATCAGGACCACCGGCAGCAGTACCGTGGCCAGCGTCGCGAAGAAGCTCGGGCGGTGCTTTTCGTCGGTGCCCTCGGATTCGGGGACCAGTCGGGCGGGCGGAGCGGCGTCGGGCACCATCTTGGCGGCGAGACGGCCGAACAGCGGGCCGGCGATGATCACCGTGGGAATGCCGACCAGCAGGCCGAGCCCCAGGGTGAGGCCGACGTTGGCGTTCAGCGATCCGGCGGCGGCCAGCGGGCCGGGGTGCGGCGGGATCAGGCCGTGCAGCACCGACAGGCCGGCCAGCGCCGGGATTCCCAGCAGCAGCACCGGTTTCCCGCTGCGCTTGGCGACCAGCAGCACCACCGGGATCAGCATCACGAGGCCGATCTCGAAGAACATCGGCAACCCGATCAGCGCGGCGACCAGCGCCATCGCCCACGGCAGCCCCGGACCGCGGACCCGGCCGAGCACGGTGTCGACGATCCGGTCCGCGCCGCCGGAGTCGGCGAGCAGTTTGCCCAGCATCGCCCCGAACGCGATCAGCACGCCGACGGACGCGACGGTGCTGCCGACACCGTTCGTGAAGCTCTTCAGCAGTTTGTCGATCGGCATCCCGGCGACCAGGCCGAGCACGCCGGAGCCCAGCGTGAGCGCGAGCAGCGGATGCAGTTTCACCTTGCTGATCAGCACCACGATCACGGCGATGGCGAGCACCGTGGCGACGATCAGGCGGGTGTCGTGGCCGGTCCAGCCGGCGGCGAGGGCGGTCATGCGCGCTCCTGGAACGCTTTCAGCGCCGACGCGACGAGGTCGGCGGGCGGGCGGCTGATGTCGAAGGTCGCTCCCGGCTCGTCCGCTTCCAGCGGTTCGAGGTCGGCGAGCTGGGAATCGAGCAGCGAGACCGGCATGAAGTGGCCGCTGCGGGTCTTCATCCGCTCGGCGAGCAGGTCGCGTGAGCCCTGCAGATGCAGGAACCACACGTCCCCGCCGCCGCGCAGCACGTCGCGGTAGCGCCGTTTCAGCGCGGACGAGCTGACCACGGCGCCGTTTTCGTGATGCTTGCCGATCCACTCCGCGATCGCGGCGAGCCACGGTGCCCGGTCCTCGTCGTTCAGCGGATGCCCGGCGGTCATCTTCTCGATGTTCGCTCGCGGGTGGAAGGTGTCTGCCTCGGCGTACACGGTCCCGAGTTCCTTCGCGAGCGCCGTGCCGACTGTCGTCTTGCCCGAGCCCGATACGCCCATCACCACGATGACCGTCATGCGCACCTCCCACGTCTTTGTGCCCTGGAGAGTCAAACTCAAAAGTACTACTTAATCAAGAAGAAGTAGTACTTAATCGAGTCAGAGGGTTAGGTTGAGCCGGTGGGGAATGATCGGCACGAGGACATGCTCGACGAGCTCGGCGCGGCCATCGCGAGCGGCGAGCTGGCTCCGGGCGCGGTGCTGCGCTCGGAGGAGCTGCAGGAGCGGTACGGGGCGTCGCGGACGGTCGCCCGCGAGGTGGTCCGGGTCCTCGAGACGATGGGGTTGACCAGCAGCCGCCGCCGCGTCGGGGTCACCGTCCGCGAGCCGGCCGAGTGGAACCACTATGACCCGAGGCTGATCCGCTGGCAGCTCGACGGAGCCGACCGGCCGACCGCGCTGCGCACGCTGACCGAGCTGCGTTCGGCCGTCGAACCGTGCGCCGCGCGGTTCGCCGCGCTCCGGGCGACCCCGGAGGAACGCGGACGGCTGCGCGCGCTGGCGGTGCATCTCCAGCGCACGGCGCGGGCCCGCGACCTGGACGCCTTCCTCGGCCACGACGTCGCTTTCCACGATCTGCTGCTGTCCGCGTCGCGGAATCCGATGTTCGCGCAGCTGTCCTCAGTGGTCGCCGAAGTGCTCGCCGGCCGCACCGGGCACGGCCTGATGCCGGACGAACCGCAGCCCGAGGCGGTCGCGCTGCACGTCGAGGTCGCCGAAGCGATCGACTTCGCCGACGCGGCTCGCGCCGAACGCGCGATGCGCGACATCGTGGAGCAGGCACGCGAGGAAATCGCCGCCGCGGTGTCGAGTAATCTCGGCGACTGAATCGTCCACGTTCGGGGGGCTACAGGTGAGCGCGGCGCGCGCGATCGGCTTGATTCTCGGTTTGGCCGCAGACGGGGCACTCGGCGACCCGCGGCGACGTCCGCCGGTCACCGCCTTCCGGCAGGTCGTCGCCGCCACGGGGGCGCGACGCGCGGCAGGCTTGGGAATCGCGGGCGCGGCAGTCGCGGCCGGAGTGCTGGTCGAGCGGACCGGCCGCCGCAGCCCGGTGCTGCAAGCGACGACCACGGCAGTGGCGACCTGGGCGGTCGTCGGCGCGGCCGGGCTGGCGACGCAGGGCACGGAGCTCGCTCGCGATCTCGAGGAAGGCCGTCTCGAACCCGCGCGCGACACACTGTCCGAACTGGACCCGCGCGTCACGGACAGCCTCAGCACGATCGGGCTTTCCCGTGCGTCGGTGGAAACTCTGGCCGAGAACACGTCCGAAGTGGTCGTCACGCCGCTGCTGTGGGGCGCGGTCGCGGGCGTGCCCGGGCTGCTCGCGGCGCGGACGATCGGCTTGCTGCGCCGGCTGCTTCCCGGGCACTGGGTCCTCGACCGGCTCGACGAACTCGTGCACCTTCTGCCGACCCGGGTGGCGGCTGCGTTGACGGTTCTCGGCGCGCCGGTCGTCGGTGGTTCGGCGGGCGGCGCGTGGCGGGCTTGGCGGCGCGACACGATCGCGCATCCGAGCCCGAACGCGGGCCGGGTGGAGGCGGCTTTCGCCGGTGCGCTGGAGATTCGCGTCGGCGGGCGGACCGAGTACCCGCAAGGGGTCGTGGAGCTGCCGGTGCTCGGGGTCGGCCGGAATCCGGACGCCGGGCACGTGACGCGCGCGGTGGAGCTGTCCCGGGTGGTCGGCTGGCTGGCCGCGGGAACGTCGGTGCTCGTGGCGGTACTGACCGGGGTGCGCCGCCGAAACCCTTGAGCTGTCAGGGTTTCAGGTGCGCGATGGCTTCCGCGTCGTTGAAACCGTCCCGTTCGGACAGCAGTGCGCCGATCCGCTGCCGGTCTTCGGATTTCTTGTTCCCGCCGTACTTGAACTTGGCCCGCACCTCGGTCACCGTCAGCTCGATGCCGCGAATCCCGGGCAGCAGCCGCCGATCCGGAGCGTCCACAGCGGACACTGGGGTGCGCTTGCCGTCCGGTTCGAAATGCGCCAGCTGGTGGTTCAGCAGCGCTGCCTTCTCCTCGGGATCGTCGATGACCCGGACGTCGCAGCCCAGCTGCACGCTGGCGTAGTACGAAGTCGGCACGCCGAGCGCGGGATCGTCGGCGGTGTTCCAGTCCGAGCGGATGTAGGTGTAGTCACCGGTCGCCGTCAGCAGCGCGCGCGGGTGTTCCTCCAGCAGCGGCCACACCGGGTTCGGCCGGGCGAGGTGCAGGCGGACGGTCGCGTCGCCGTCGAAGACGAAGTGCGTCGGCACCACTACGGGGAGATCGCGGCCGCGGCCGCCGGCGACCAATTCGCCGAAATCGTGTCCGGCGAGCCATTCCCGCCATTCGTTCTCGTCCGCGGCGTCCCAGGGGTGGATCAGCATGCCGTCAGTATCAGCGCCGCAAGTGGCCCCGACAAAGAGCCATTTTCCCGAGAAACGACCAGGCCACTTAGGCGGTCGGCGTGTACTCGTCCTCGTCTTCGGCGAGCATCTCCGCGACGGACTTGCGCCGGCCGCGCTGCGGGCGCTCGGTCGTCAGCGCGCCGCCCGGACGCAGTTCGCGGATCGTAAAATACAGCCAGCCCAGCAACGCCATCGTGCCGAACGCCAGCCACTGCAGCGCGTACGAGAAGTACGGGCCCGATTCGAGCTGCGGCAGCGGCAGCGGGCTGAGCACGCCGGGCTGGTTCTGGTCGAGCTGGAAGTACCCGGGCCGGATCGTGAGGCCGGAAGACTTCGCCACCACGCGCGAGTCGACGGTGTAGCTCTGCAGCTTCCCGTTCGTCGACGCGTCGGCGAACGCGTCGCGGTTCTTCGGGTCCGTCTCGTCGCTTCGCACGCGCGCGACGACCGTCACCTGCCCGCCCGGCGCCGCCGCGTACGGAAGCACGCCGGAGTCACTGCTGAGCCCCACGTAGCCGCGGTCGATCAGGTACACAGTGCCGTCGGTGGCGCGAAGCGGCGTGAGGACCTCGTACGCGCCTTGGCCCTGCACAGTGCGCAGCCGCGCGACAACCTCGGCCGAAGGCAGGTATGTGCCGGTGATCGTCACGAGGTGCCACTCGGTGTTCTTGTCCGGCTTCGTCCCGGGCGGCAACAGCTGCGCCGCGGGCGCCGGTTTCGCGGTGAACGACGTGGTCAGCGCGTTGTTCTGGGTGACCTGCTCGTTGTCGCGGCGGAACTGCCACGGGGCCAGCAGCGTGTAACAGCAGATGGCGAAGGTGAACACCACCACTGTCAACGCCAGCCATCCCGGCCGGAGCAGAAACCGCAACCGCACCCCTCTACGGTAGGCCGTCGCGTTCCGTGCGCGCACCCGGACCGGACGTCACGCCTGTTCGCGGACCCAGTCGAGCAGTCCCGGCACGCTCCGCTCGATCATCCCGAGCACGTCGTCGAAGCCGTCGTCGCCGCCGTAATACGGGTCCGGCACCTCGGCGCCCTCCGGGGCGGACGGGTCGAACGAACGCAGCAACCGCACCCGCGAAGGGTCCTCGACGCGCGACTGCAGGAAGCCCAGGTGGCTCTCGTCGGCGGCGAGCAGCAGATCGGCTTCGAGGTCTTCGTCGCTGACCTCGGCCGCGATGTGCTGGGTGGGGTAGCCGTGCGCCTTCAACGTGGCGCGCGCCCGCCGGTCGGCCGCCTCGCCGACGTGCCACGGACCGGTGCCCGCGCTGGACACGCGCACGGCGTCCGAGAGACCCGCGTCGGCGAGCTTCTTGCGGAAGACGAGCTCCGCCATGGGGGACCGGCAGATGTTCCCGGAGCAGACAAACACCAGCTTGGGCATGGTCCGCAGTCTTCCAGAGCGACCGTGCGAGGATCCCCGGGTGCCTGCATTAGCCGAGATCATCGCCGTCCTCGAACGCAGTTACCCGCCCCGGCTGGCGGAAAGCTGGGACGCGGTCGGGCTCGTCTGCGGAGACCCGGCCGAGGACGTCCGCCGCGTGCTCTTCTGCGTCGACCCGGTCGAGGAGACGCTTGCCGAGGCCGAGGAGATCGGCGCGCAGTTGATCGTCGCGCACCATCCGCTGCTGTTGCGCGGCGTGCACGGCGTCCCCGCCGACACCGCCAAGGGCTCGCTCGTGCACCGCATGATCCGCGGCGGCATCGCGCTCTACTGCGCGCACACCAACGCCGACTCGGCCGACCCCGGCGTGTCCGACGCGCTCGCGCAAGCCATCGGCCTCGAGGTCGACCGGCCGCTGGACCCGCACGAACCCGGCGGCGCCACCGGGATCGGCCGCATCGGGCACCTGCCCGCCGCGGAACCGTTCGCGCAGTTCGTCCAGCGGGTCGCCGACGCGTTGCCGGCCACCGTGCCCGGCGTGCTCGGCGCTGGAGATTCGGACCGGCTGATCCGCACGGTCGCGGTGTCGGGCGGCGCGGGCGACTCGTATTTGGCGAAGGCGACGGCCGAGGGTGTCGACGCGTACGTGACCGCGGATTTGCGCCACCATCCCGCCGGCGAACACCTCGCGTCCGCCGGAACCGTGCCCGCGCTGGTCGGCTTGACGCACTGGGCCAGCGAGTGGCCGTGGTGCGGACAGGCCTCGGCCCTTGTCGGCGCGGCCTTTGCGGGTACCGTCGAAGCTCACGTCTCCACGCGGTGCACCGACCCGTGGACCATCCGCGCTACCGCCCAGTAACTAAATCAGGGAGCACAGTGAAGGCCGACCCCGCCGTCCAGCGTCAGCTGCTCGAACTCGCGAAGGTGGACGCCGAGCTTTCGCGCGTCGCGCACCGCCGCCGCACTCTGCCCGAGCTCGCCGAGATCGAGGCCGGGGAGAAGACCGTCCGGGAGAAACGCGACGCGCTGGTGTCCGTCGAGACCGCGACGTCCGACCTCGACCGGGAGATCGCCCGGCAGGAGAAAGAGGTCGAATCGGTCCGGGCGCGCGAGGACCGCGACCGCAAGCTGATGGAATCCGGTTCGGTCGGGGCCAAGCAGATGACCGACATCGAGCACGAACTGCAGACGCTCGGCCGCCGCAAGGGCGCGCTCGAGGACGACCTGCTGGAGCTGATGGAGCAGCGCGAGGCGCTGGGCCTGGACGCGCAGCGCACGAGCGCCGAGGTCGACAAGGCGACGCAGGCGGTCGAGGCCGCCGCGGCCCGCCGCGACGAGGCGTTCAAGGACCTCGACACCACCGAGGCCCGGCGCAAGGAGGACCGCGCGAAGCTGCTGCCGCGGTTCCCGGAGCCGCTGCTCAAGCTGTACACCCGCGTCTACGACCACAAGGGCATCGGCGCGGCGCTGCTGCGGGCCCGCCGGTGCGGCGCCTGCCAGCTCGAACTCGACCGCAACACCATCTCCGAGATCAAGGCCGCGGCCGAGGACAGCGTCGTGCAGTGCGACAACTGCGGCGCGATCCTGGTCCGCACGCTGGAGTCGGGGCTGTGACCGAACGGGCGATCGTCGAGGCCGACGGCGGGTCCCGGGGCAACCCGGGCCCGGCGGGCTACGGCGCGGTCGTGAAGGACGCGGCGACCGGCGAGGTGCTCGCCGAACGCCACGAATACCTCGGCATCGCGACGAACAACGTCGCGGAGTACTCCGGGCTCGTCGCCGGGCTCGCCGCGGCCGCCGAACTCGGAGTGTCCATTGTGGACGTCCGGATGGATTCGAAGCTCGTGGTCGAGCAGATGTCCGGGCGCTGGAAGATCAAGCACGCCGCGCTGCAGCCGCTCGCCGCGCAGGCGCGCGAGATCGCGGCGGGTTTCGAGCGGGTCGGCTACACCTGGATCCCGCGCGCGGAGAACTCGCACGCGGACCGGCTCGCGAACGTCGCCATGGACAGCGCCGGGTCCGGCGCGACCTCGCCCGCGCCGGTCGCCGAGACGCGGCCCCGGGCGAAGGTCACCGAACCGGACCGGGTGTCCCCGGCGGGCTGGACCGGCGCCCGCGGCACGCCCACCAAACTGCTCCTGCTGCGCCACGGCCAGACCGAGATGTCGGTCGACCGCCGTTACTCCGGGCGCGGCGACGTCCCGCTCACCGAGCACGGCCGGGGCCAGGCCGCCGCGGCCGCCAAACGGCTGGCCGCGATGCCCGGTCTGATCGGCGAGGACGGCGAACCGGCACCGATCGTTTCGTCGCCGCTGATCCGCACCAAGCAGACCGCGCAGGCCGTCGTCGACGCGCTCGGCGGCCGGGTCGAAACCCACCCCGGGCTCATCGAGACCGACTTCGGCGAATGGGAGGGCCTCACCTTCGGCGAGGCCGCCCAGCGGGACCCGGAACTGCACCGCTGCTGGCTGAGCGATTCCTCCTGCCCGCCGCCCGGCGGCGAGAGCTTCGACGCGGTCCACGAGCGGGTCGGCAAGGCACGCCGCGACCTGGTCGAGCAGTACGACGGGCGCACGGTGCTCGTGGTCAGCCACGTGACGCCGATCAAGACCCTGCTGCGGATGGGGCTCGACGCCGGGCCGTCGCTGCTGTTCCGGCTGCACCTCGACCTGGCGTCGCTGTCGATCGTCGAGTTCTACCCGGACGGCAACGCCTCGGTCCGGTTGGTGAACGACATCTCGCATCTGTCCTGAACCGGACAAATGTGAGGCAGGTCACGGTCGGGGATGACGTGTGAAACGCCCCCGATGAGGTATTGGCTAGAGTGCGGTGTCGACCGCGGCGCCGCGGCGCAGGTCCCGGCCGGGACTTCAAGGGGGGCGCAGGCTCGTGCGTTTCTTCGGCAGCATCCGCAAGTGGAAACAGTGACGAGGACATGACGGCTAGCGCACTCACCGCAGTATCCGAGCCCGACCTGCCGGGGGAGAAGACGACCGACCCGCCCGCGCGGTTCAAGCTCAGCTGGCTGGCGTCGACGCTGGCGGTGCTGGCCGGCGTGGCCGCGGTCGCGTGGCACGCCACCCGCTACGGGCACTGGATCGTCGACGACGCGGCCATCACGTTCTCCTACTCGCGCAGCGTCGCCGAAGGCCTCGGCCCGGTGCTGGCCCCGGGCGCGCCGCCGGTGGAGGGCTTCTCCGACCCGACCTGGATGATCCTGCTCGCGCTGGGCAAGGTCGTCGGCCTGTTCGACAAGGGCCTGCTGTTCGGCATCCCGGACTACGTGCTGTTCCCCAAGCTGCTCGGCCTGTTCTTCGCCGCGGGCATCCTGGTGCTGTGCCACCTGGTGGCCCGCCAGGTGTTCCGCAGGCACGCGTGGGCGATCACGCTGGCTACCGGTCTCGCGCTGGCGGCGATCCCGTCGTTCGTGATCTGGGTGGTCTCCGGCCTCGAGAACTCGCTGTTCGCGTTCTTCACCACCGCGCTGGCCGCGCTGCTGTTCACCGCGCTGCGCAAGGAAAACTCGCTGTCGTTCAAGGTCGCGATCGTCGCCGGCGTGCTCGTCGCCGCGGCCGCGCTGACCCGGCCGGAAGGCCTGATCTACGCCAGCGCGTACCCGATCGTCCTGCTGTTCGGCGTGAAGCGCGAAGGATTCTGGCCCAGCTTCCGGTCCGCGCTGGTGTCCATCGCGGCCTTCGCCGTGCTGTTCGGCGGCTACGTCGTCTGGCGCTACACGGAATTCCACCGGCTGCTGGCCAACCCGTCGGTCGCCAAGAAGCAGGGCCTGCCGACGTTCGCCTCGCTCATCCGGCCGCACCAACTGGTGGAGTACGCGGGCATCGCGCTGACGCTCGTGCTGGTCGCCGTGGTCGTGTGGGCGCTGCTCAAGGCTTCGTGGCGGCGTCCGCTGATCGGGCTGGTCACGCCGCTCGTGCTCGGCGTGATCGCGTACGGCGTGATGGTCCCGGACTGGATGGCCCAGTACCGCTTCGCGACGCCGGTGTGGGTCCTTGGCGCGTTGTGCGGCGTCATGGCCTTCGCCGAGCTGCTGCGTTCCCTGCCGAAGGTGCCGCTGAAGGCGGTCGCTGCCCTCGTGCTGGTGGCCGCGGCGGTCCCGTCGGCGATCGGCTTCGTGCACCACGACGAGGAATTCGTCAAAAGCCCGACCGTGCCGGCGTGCCTGATCGCCGACCGCTTCGGCCGCGGCTTCAACACGTACGCGGACATGCTCGGCCTCCAGCACGCGTCGCTGCTGCTGCCGGACCTCGGCGGCTCGTCGATGACCAGCCGGCTCGAACTGGTCGACATGGCCGGACTCGTGAACGCCCCGATCGCGGACCTCACGCACAAGGAAGACATCGCCGGCCTGCGCGACTACGTGTTCGACACGGTCAAGCCGACCTTCATCCACTCGTGGGGCCCGTGGGCGGACGGCAACGAGATCAGCATCGACCCGCGCATCGACCGCGACTACGTCCCGATCCTCGTGTACCCCGGCCCGGGCAAACGCCAGGGCGACTTCGTCCGCAAGGACGCGGTAACCGACCCGGCGAAGCTCGCGGCGGTTCAGCACTACGCACAGGTGACGATGATGTCGGTCGAGGCACAGCGATTCGGCAACGGCCTCGAGGACTGCGGCCCGACGTTGTCGCGGGGGAGCACGATCCCGCCTCGGGGTTAGAGGACCAGCCATAGTGCGCACGTCGCCGCAGCCAACGACAGCGGCGTCGTGAGCGCGCCAAGCTTCAGGAACTCCCCCACCGGCGGATGCTCCCCGTGCCGGACCACCACCCGTCGCCACAGCAGCGTCGCCAGTGAACCGAGGTACGTCGCGTTCGGGCCGATGTTCACGCCCAGCAGCACGGCGAGCAGCACGCCCTGATTCGGGTGCGGGCCGAGCACGGACAGCAGGATCAGCGTCGCGGGCAGGTTGTTGACGACGTTCGCCAGCAAAGCCGCGACGCCCGCGGCGAGGAGCAGCTCGGGCAGCCCGGCGGTCGTCGGCAGCAGAGTGCGCAGCAGGCCGCCGAGGACGTGTTCGTCGACCGCTTCCACCACCACCGCCAGGGCGAGCACGAAGAGCACCAGCAGCGGAGACGCTTCAGCGATCACCTGCCAAGGCCGGATCTTCCGCTCCGCCAACGCTTTCGCGGCCAGGACGAGTGCGGTCAGCGCGGCGATCCAGACCGGTTCGACGTGCACCAGCTGTCCGGTGGCGAAGCCGACCAGCATGACCGCCAGCACGACCAGGGTGAAGACTGGCGCTTCCCGATGTTCGGGTTGCCGGGTGCTGGCCGGTTCGCGGAGGTCCTTGCGGAAGAACCAGGCGAACGCAGCCAACTCCACGGCGAGCGTGACCAGCCAGGGCAACGCCATCAGCGCGGTAAAACCGGCGAAGGTGAGGCCGGAAGCGGTGAAAGCGAGCAGGTTCGTCAGGTTCGAGACAGGGAACAGCGTGGACGCCGAGTTGGCCAGGTGCGCGCACGCGTAGACATGCGGTCGCGCGGTGAGTTTCAGTTCGGCCGCAGTGGCGAGGACGACCGGGGTCAGCAGGACGACGGTGGCGTCAAGGCTGAGCACGGCGGTGACGATCGCTGCCGCGGCGAAGGTGAGCAGCAGGAGCCGAGGTTGCCGGCCGCGGCAGATTTCGGCTAGTTCGGCGCCGAGCCAGGTGAAGACGCCTTCCGCCGCGGCGAGGTGGCTGACCAGCAGGATCGCTGCGAGAAAGCCCATCGTCGGCAGCATCTGGACGACCCGTTCGCCCGCTTCGTGCGGCGAAGTCAGGCCGAGCGCGAGGACGACACCGGCGGCGGGGACCGCGAAGACAGCTTCCGGCAGGCCGCGCGGACGCGCCATGGCGAACCAGAGCGTTCCGGCCAGAAGCAGCAGGGACAGGGGACCGTTCACCCCCGAACGCTAGCCGCCGCGAATCCTCAGATCCCCGCCGGTTCCGGCACTCCCGCGCCGCGGTCCAGCACCCGCTCCTTCTCCCGGATCACCGGCAGCACCTCCCGGCCGAAGTGCTCGACGTCCTCCAGATAGTGCAGGAAACCGAGCAGCAACAGGTTCGCGCCGCGCTTTTTGTACTCGATCGCCCGGTCCGCGATCTGTTCCGGCGTTCCGATCAAGCCGGTCCGGAATCCGTCGTTGTACTGCACCAGGTCGGCGAACTCCGAATCCGCCCACATGCCCTTGGTGTCCGAAGTGGACTTCCCGGCCTGCTTGACCGCCGAGCGGAATCCTTCGACGGCAGGCACGTTCGCCTTCGCCACGATCTCCCGCAGCACCTCGCGCGCCTCTGCTTCGGACTCGCGGGCGATCACGAACCCGTTGAGCCCGAACCGCACTGCGTGGTCGTTCTCCGCGGCGTATCCGCGCACCTCGTCGACCTGCTCGCTGAACCCGGCGAAATCCTTGCCATTGCTGAAATACCAGTCCGAGACGCGACCGGCCAGCTTGCGCGCCGCGGTGGAGTTGCCGCCCTGGAAGACCTCCGGATGCGGCCGGCCAGGCCCGGCGACCGGTTTGGGTTTGATGTCGAAATCGTGGATCCGGTAGAAGTCGCCGCCGAACTCGGCGTGGTCGTCGGTCCACAATTCCTTGAGCACGCGGATGAACTCCTCCGAGCGGCGGTAGCGCTCGTCGTGTTCGAGCCACGGCTGCCCGAGACCGGTGAACTCGTCTTTGAACCAGCCGCTGACCACGTTCACCGCGGCCCGGCCGCCGGAGATGACGTCCGCGCTCGCGATGAACTTCGCGAGCACGCCGGGCTGCCACAGTCCGGGATGGACGGCCGCGATGACCTTCAGCCGCTGCGTCGCGAGCAGCAGCGCCAGGCTGAAACCGGTGGATTCGTGCTGGTAGGCGGCACCGTAGCTGGCGGTGTAGCGGACCTGGGTGAGCGCGTATTCGAAGCCGTTGTTCTCGGCGAGCACGGCCAGTTCGCGGTTGTACTCGTAGCCCCAGTCGGTGCGCTGTTCGATGTCGCTGGTGACCAGGCCGCCGCTCACATTCGGGACCCAGTAAGCGAATTTCAGGGGTTCGGGTGCGGTCATGCCGGGAGTGAAACAGCGGCCGGGCGCCGGGCCAAGCGCGTCCACGCGGTGGAATGTGCCAGCCGGTGCCCGGGGCCGCACGGCCTCCCGGGTACGCTGTTTCGGCGGACGAGCTGGCAGGACGGTCGCGGCCCGGGTTCTCCCGGTCCGAGGAAAGTCCGGACTCCGCAGGGCAGGGTGGTTGCTAACGGCAACCCGGGGCGACCCGCGGGACAGTGCCACAGAAAACAGACCGCCCCCGTCCCCGGACGGGGGTAAGGGTGAAACGGTGGTGTAAGAGACCACCAGCATCCCGGGTGACCGGGATGGCTCGGTAAACCCCACCCGGAGCAAGGCCAAGAGGGAGTTCGCTCCTGCGCAGGCGATCGAGGGCGGCCCGCCCGATGCCTGCGGGTAGGCCGCTGGAGCCTGCCGGCGACGGCAGGCCGAGATGGATGACCGTCGCCCGGTCCGCCGCGAGGCTGCCCGGGAACAGGATCCGGCTTACATGCCAGCTCGTCCGCCCGATCGCTACGATCGGGCGCATGGGTCAAGCCGTCGCCGCCGCTGTCGCCTTCCGGACCACCTTCGACACTCTGCACGCCCCCGTCTACTTCGCGCCAGAGACCCAGGAGCGGCTCGCCGCCGCCGGGCTCAAACCGGGGTCGATGACCTACTTCGCCAGCCGCGCCGCGGCGATGGGCGCGGTCGGGCCGGGCACGGTCACCGCCACCTTCTACAGCTTCAGCCCCAGCCTGATCGCCCACTTCGTCCCGCGCGTCTGGACGATCGCCACCCCCGAGGCCGTGCTGGAAGCCCGGCTCGCCGCCGTCGACGACATCTACCGCCGGCTGTTCGGCGACGAGACGCTCGCGTCCGCCGAGGTCGCCGAAGCTGCCGAGCTCGCCCGGGAAGCCACCGAGGGCTGCCGTCCCGAAGGCCGTCCGCTCTACGCCGCGCACGCGGACCTGGATTGGCCCGAACAACCGCACCTCGCGCTCTGGCACGCGGTCACCTTGCTGCGCGAGCACCGCGGAGACGGGCACGTCGCGGCGCTGACCACGAATGGTCTGCCCGGCCTCGAAGCGCTGGTCACGCACAGCGCGACCACGAACGGCACCCCGCCGGACACCGCCAAGCGCACCCGCGGCTGGAGCGACGAGGAGTGGGACGCGGCCGCGGCCCGGCTGACCGCCGACGGAATCCTCGACGCCGGCGGCGCGCTCACCGAACGCGGACTCGAGCTGCGCGAACGCGTCGAGACGGCGACGAACGCGGCGGCGCGGGGCCCGTGGGAGCACCTCGGCGAGGAGAAGACGGCCCGGCTGGAGCAGCTGTGCGCTCCGCTCAGCCGCCGGGTGATCGAAGCGGGCGCGATCCCGAGCGCGGCGTTCCGGCCCTGATCCGCGAGACGGTCCGGAACTGCCCGGGATCACGCTTTGTAGTGAACAAATGCGCACATCGGACGCGATGGTGACCGTTATCGCATCGGAGAGTGATCAATTCCAGATTGTTTTCCAATCCGGTTGTCACTCACCGGACTCGCGGCGGAACGCCGATCGGGGCATGCCACACTGGTGCCTGCCCGACACGCCGGTCCGGGGCGCACCGAGAGTGAGCGCCGCACGTTTCGCGGAGCCGCACCGCCGGAAGACTGCGCAATCCGGGTGGCTTGGGTTATTCCGGAGCACCCTTGCCACGATGATGGAGGGCGAGGAATCCTGACCATCGGACCGCAATACCCGCCCATTGACCACAAGTCGACATCTACGCAGCGCGCTTTGACCATTACCCCTTGTAACGCCATGATGGTGTTCGTAGCTTCGCCGAAGCCAGAACAGCGCGGCGCCCGCCGTGCACCGGGAGTATCGCGATGACCAGCATGACCGCCCTCGAGACGTTTGTGGCCGAAGGGCTCAGCACCGGCAACGTCCGGACCTGGCTGCTCGACAACATCATCCCGCTCGTGCTCCTCGCGGTGGCGCTGCTGCTGCTGTGGCTGGGCGGCGGCAAGGGCGACAACGCGGGGGTCATGCGGCGGCTCGCCGGCGTGGTCATCGCGCTCGCGATCATCGGACTCGCGGTCAGCGGCGCGGGCGTGAACGTGGGCCAGTGGATCGCCGGCCTGTTCACCGGCTGAGGCGGAGCAGGCGTGCGGATCAGGACCGATGACGAGGTGTACCGGGTCGATGCCGTCTGGCTCGGCCCGCCGAAGGCGACTTTTCCCTGGCGAGCCCGCTACGTGGCATGGCTCGTCGGCATTCCGGTCTTCCTGGTCGTGCTCACCGTGGAGCGGTGGGTCGGCTGGAGTTTCGGGTTTTTCTCCACGGCGTGGGCGTTCGTGGCCACGATCGTGATCACCAGGCTGATCACCGCCAAGATCAGCCACGAACGCCCGTTGGGCGCGGTGATCGCGATGATGGGCCAGGAACTGCGCGCGCCGAGAGAACGGACCTCGGGCGCGGGCGGCGCGGTGAGCGCCAGCCGGGTCCGGGTGCGGGCGGAGCGCCCGCTGCCGAAGCACAAGAGAAGGCGGCAATACCAGCACCGCGACCCGCGTCGCGGTGCAGGCACGAGTGCCGGGAAACAGGGAGCACCACGAGCGCGCCGGAGCCGCCCCGCGGCTCGGGCCGGGAGGTAGTCGTTGTTCGGTCGCGGCGGAAGCCGAGGGAAGCGGGAGCAAGACGTCCCTGCCGGTGCGTGGAACACGCCCCCGCAGGGCCGTCCGCCGTCCGGCGGCAGCAAGTCCGGCGGCAAGGGCCGCAGGCTGCCCGGTGAGCAGGCGATACCGGCGTACACGCCGTCGATCGCCGCGCGCAGCATCGACGGGCATCTGCTGCGCACCGGGTACGAGGTGTACGCCTGGTACCGGCTCGCGCCGCAGCGCTGGTCGTTCCGTTCCGATTCGCAGCGCCGCGACCTGATCGCGGCCATCGCGGGCCAGTACGCCGAACTGCAGGGCCGCTGGCTGCACCTGCGCGTCACCAACCGGCCGTACCCGATCCGGATGTGGGCCGAGGCGCACGTGCACAACGCGGTCGGCAGGCCGAACGACGTGCCGGGCGCGCTGTCGTTCGACGACTACCTGATCGGCGAGCAGCAGCAGCTGATGGGCCGCTCGATGGCGGAAAAAGAGGTCTACCTCGGCGTTCAGGTGCAGACCCGGCGCATGGTGGACCGCGCGGTCGAACGCGCCGCGCCGGTGCTGCGCCGGATCCTTCCGGAGGCGGTCGACGCCGAACTGGCCGCGCTCGACTCCGAGATCGAGCACCTCGACCAGGTCATCGGCAGCGCCGGGCTGGAAGGCCGTCCGGTGCACGCCGAGGAGATGTCCTGGCTGATGCACCGCTCGTGCTCGCTCGGCCTGCCCGCGCCGCGGAACATGCCCGCGGTGCCGGGCGCGGCGTGGGAGCCCGAAGACCTCGCCAGCTTCACCGACGCGGCTGATTTCCACGCCGACCCGTACGCGCCCACGGTCACCGTGCGCGGCCGTACCGGGTCCAACGCCGGCGTGTCGCGGCATCTCGCGGTGCTCACCGTCGGACAGATGCACGGGCTGCAGATCCCCGAGGTCGACGACCCGTGGATCCAGCACGCGGACCGGCTGCCCGCGGCGGTCGAGGTGTCCGCGCGGATCTACGTGCGGCGTCCGGAAGAGGTGTCCGGCGAACTGCAGCGGCAGATGAACAAGGTCCGCTCGCAGGTCAAGCACTACACCGACGAGCACGAGCTGGAGCCGCCGCAGTCGCTGGCCCGGCAAGCGGGCCGGGTGCTGGAGATCGACGACGAGATGACGTCGGGCTTCACCGCGCTGGCCACGCGCGTGCGGTCGTGGTGGCGCCTGGCGGTGTCCGGTCTGACCGAGCGCGACGCGCTGCGGCTGGCCCAGCAGCTGCTCGACCTGTACAAGCCGAAGATCGCCATCGAACACCCGGAAGCGCAGTACGCGATGGCCCGGGAGTTCATCCCGGGCGAGCCGCTGGCCTCGGGCGCGTACATGCGCCGCGGTTCGGTCGTGTGGACGGCTTCGGCGGTGCCCACCGCGACCGCGGAGGTCGGCGACCGGCGCGGCATCCTGCTCGGCGAAACCGTCACCGCGACGCGGCGGCCGGTGGCCTGGGACCCGTGGATGGCGCAGGAAATCCGCGACGGATCGGGCCTCACCGCGATGGTCGCCGGCCTGGGCGGCGGCAAGTCGTTCCTCGGCGGCGGCATCGTCTACAAGACGCTGCGGGCCGGGGCGCACTGGACGATCCTCGACCCGTCCGGCCCGCTGTCGCGGCTGTGCGACCTGCCGGAGATCCGGCCGTACGCGCGGCCGATCAATCTGCTCAACGCCCAGCCGGGCATCCTCAACCCGTACCGGGTGGTCGCCGATCCGCTGATCGAGCACTTCATGGACGAGGAGGATCCGGAGCGTTCGTGGCGGCGCGAGAAGGCGCTGGCCGGAGCGACCCGGCGGCGGCTGGTGCTCGACGTGCTCACCGGCGTGCTGCCGTACGAGGTGTCGCGGATGGCGCAGACCCGGATCGTGCTCCTGCGCGCGGTGCGCGCGGTCGGCGGCCGGTTCGACGCGGACCCGGGCCAGGTCATCGACGCGCTGCGGCGGGATTCGAGCGAGCACCACGAGCACGCGGTCGTGGTCGCGGACTTCCTGGACGAAATGCGCGAGCGGATGGCGCTGCTGATCCCGGAAACCGACGCGGACCCGTACGCCGAGACCCGCGACGACCGGATGACCGTGCTGACCATGGCGGGGCTGACCCTGCCGAAGGACGGCGTGCCGCGCGAGTACTGGACCGACGCCGAATCGCTCGGCGTGGAAATGCTGAACCTCGCGGCCTGGCTGACCCAGCGGTCGGTGTACGAGAAGCCGAAGGAACTGCGCAAGGGCGTCTGGATCGACGAGGCGTTCTTCCTGTCCGAGGTGCCGACCGGGCGCGTGCTGATGAACCGGTTCGCGCGCGACTCGCGGAAGTGGAACGTCCGGGTGCTGCTGTCGTCGCAGATCCCGGCGGACTTCCTGAAGATCCAGGGTTTCGTGGCGCTGCTGGACTCGGTGTTCGTCGGTCGCCTCGACGACGACGATGCCCAGGCGGACGCGCTGCGGCTGCTGAAGGTGCCGGTCGGCGTGGGTTACGAGCAGGTCGTCGCCGCGCTCGGCCGCCGCCCCGGAGCCCAGCGCGGGCTCGAACGCGACATGGAGCCCCGGCAGTTCATCTTCGGCGACGGCGCCGGCGGCGTGGAGCGCATCCGCGTCGACTTCTCCGGCCCGCATCTCGACCCGTTGCGCGCGGTCATGGACACCACCCCGGGCTCGCCCGACGCGCGCAGCAAACCCGGCAGCGAACTCGTGGTACCCCACGAGGACGAGGCCAAGCCGTACGTCCCCGCCCCACCGGAGGACGACGAGCTGGAACACGACTTCGAACTCCAAGCGGAACTCGAGGTCGGTCTCGCCGACGAGCAGCTGCTGGGCTCGCCGGACCCGCTCGCGTCCGAGACCGGCGAGGTGGAGGGTGCAGTGCGCAACGGACGGCAGGAGGACCGGCACGCCCGCGCCGGCGGCAAGGGCGGCGGAACCGGCAGGGATGCCGCATGACCCCCGGTGATCCGGGCCGGCCCGCGCCGGCCGTGAGGAGGCCTGCGTGAACACCGTCTTCACGCTGGCGTTCGTCCTCGCGTTCGCCGCCGGCTGGCACGCGCTCCGCAAACGCGTCAAGGAAGGCCCCAAGCCGGGCGGCCGCCGTCCCAGCAGGCGTGCGTCGCTGCTGGCGGTGGTGGCGGTGATCGGGCTGCAGACGGTGCTGTTCGCCCCGTCGGCCAACGCGGCGGCTTGCGGGGAATCACCGAACCCGGAGCGTCCGGGGGCGGGCATGGTCGGCGCGCTCGACCCCGCCGAAGGCCACGGCGAGGCGGGCAGTCCGTACATCGATTACAGCTACGCCGGGTTCGTGTGGAACACCTACCAGACGAACTGCACGGCGTTGTCGGCCATCGCCTCGCCCAGCTCCACGATCGACACCTGGGCGGGCAACCAGCTTTTCAATGTCGGCAAGAACATCGTCGGCGCCACCAACTCGCTGCATTACACGGTGCTCGAGGGCGGTCTGCTCAACCCGATCTACAACGCGGTCAAGGCGGGCGCGGAGAAGGTCTACAACAACATCTACACGCAGTTGTTCGGGCTGGTCGCGCTGATTATGTCGATCATGTTGTTCCGCAACATCTGGCGCGGCGACCTGGCCGGGGTCAGCAAGCGGGCGCTGTACGCGATGGCGGGCGTGTGGCTCGCCGCCTCGTCGCTCGCGATGCTGCGCTATTTCGACCCCATCGACAAAGCGATCGTGCAGACCACCACGAACATCCAGGCCGGGTTCGTGGACGAGTCCGAGAACCGGGTGGTGCGGCACATCCTGCCGACCGACCTGCACAACGAAGTGGTCTACAAGAACTGGCTGCGCGGGGAATTCGGGTCGCCGGACGCGCCGCAGGCAGCCCAGTACGGCCGCCCGCTGCTCGACGCCCAAGCCTTCACCTGGGAGCAACTGCGCAACGGCGACGACGGCAAGCAGAACGTCGTCGACGCCAAGAAGGCCGCCTTCAAGGACATCTCCACCAAACTCGGCCCCGCCACCGGTTACTTCACCGGTGAGGCGGGCGGCCGCACCGGTGCCGGGTTCCTCGCGCTGGGCCAGAGCCTCGTCTACTCGCTCTTCCAGTTGCTGGCCAAGGCGTCCGTGCTGCTCGCGCAGGTGCTGATCCGCCTGTTCGCGCTCACCGCGCCGCTGATCGGCCTGGTCGCGCTGCTGAACCCGGAGATCCTGCGCCGCGTGCTCAAGGTCGCCGGCGGCATCGCGTTCAACCTGGTCGTGCTGTCGGTGCTGGCCGGCGTGCACGCGCTGCTGCTGCAGGCGATCTTCGCCGCGGGCGACGGGCTCAACCTGCTCACCAAGATGGTCCTCGCGGGGCTCATCACGGTGCTGCTGTTCCTCGTCGGACGCCCGGTGCGGCGGCTGTGGCAGATGGTCGAGATGTCGGTCAGCATGGTCGGCGGCGCGGTGCCGTCGCCGGGCGGCGGGCTGTTGTCCCGGTTCCGCCGGAAGAACGAGCCGACGCCGCAGGACCAGTTCTGGCAGAACGTCCGCGACACCGACGACGTCGTGGACGGCGAGCAGCGCGGCCCGATCGGCGCGACCGTCGGCGGCGGCCGGTACCGGCCCGAGGCGGCCGTTTTCGCCAGCTCGCAGCGGCTCGACAACGGCTCCCGGGCGGCCCGTCCCGCCGCGGCCTGGTCCGGTGCTCCGTGGCCGGGCGCGGTCGGCCCCGCGCAGTCCGCCGCGGGCGCGTTGCCCTCGGGCGGCGGAGGCGGTGCGCCGGCGTTCGGCCAGTACCACCCGGTCGCCGGTGCGCCCGGCGACTACGTGATGGCGGGCGCGCGGTGGCCGGTCAAGGAAAGCCGCCAGGTCGACACGTCCCCGGTCGCCGACCGGCGGTGGAGCGACGAGCCGGAACCGGTGGTCGTCCCGTCGCGGATGAGCGCGCCGGATCGCGGCTACTCGGCTCCGGCGCCGGACCAGCCGGGCTTCACCGTGCCGACGCAGGGCATCCGGGCCCAGCCGCGCCGGGTGGATCCCGAGGTCGTGGCCGGGAAACCGGTGTTCGTGCTGTACCGCCCGTCGCGCGGCATCGAGGTCCGCGACACCGACCAGGTCATGGGGCGGTGACCGATGCCGATCCGCACCAACCGCGGCCGGACCGCGGTCTACCGCCGCCTGTGGGGGTTCCCGCTCCGCTCGCCCCGGCATCTCGTGGGCACGCTGGTGTTCCTCGCCGTGCTGATCACCGCGCTGGGCGTCGGCCTGCCCAAGCTCCTGGGCAAACCGGCGTCCGCGCATCCGGGAACGGCTCCGCCTAACTCGTCGGCCGGGCCGCACACCGGCGTCGCGGCCCCGGTGCCGAGCACGGAGACCCTGCCGACCCGGTTGTCGCAGCCGCTGGTCACCCCGTCGTCGGCGGCGCCGAACCCGCAGGCGCTGACCGTCGCTAAGCAGTGGGCGACGGCGTGGGTGCACCATCCGGCGGGCATCTCGAACGCCGACTGGCTCAACGGGATGCGCGCGCTCACCACCGACGAGTACCTCCCGATTATGTCCACTGTGGACCCCGCGAACATCCCGGCGACCAAGGTCACCGGCGATCCGACGGTCGCGCAGTCCTACTCCAGTTCGGTCAAGGTCGTGGTCCCCACCGACGGTCCGAAACTCAGCATCACCGTGGTCAAAACCGCGGCGGGATGGCGAGTGTCGGACTATGACCAGGCGAGCTGACCGTGAAGCTGGCCATTCTCGTCTCGGTGGTGATCGCCGCCGTTTTCGCCACGGTGCTCACCACCAACGTCGTGCAGAAGGCGGTGACCGACCAGCAGCAGGCTGCGGCCGGCGGGGTCGCGCTGACCTCGTGCGACGCCGCGATCGGCCCCACCCAGCCCGGCCAGCCGGAGCAGGGCGGGGCGGACGCCGCGGAACTCGACCAGGAGTCGCGCAACACGGTTTCGCTGATCATCTCGATCGGCAAGCAGCGCAGCCTCGCGCCGCGGGCGTGGCAGGTCGCGATCCAGGCCGGGATGACCGAATCGCGGCTGCACAACGTGAACTACGGCGACCGCGATTCGCTCGGCATCTTCCAGATGCGCCCGTCGATGAACTGGGGCAGCGCGGCCCAGGTCACCGACCCGAACTACGCGATCAACAAATTCTTCGACGTCCTGCTCGGCGTCCCGGACTGGGAGAACCTGCGCCCCGGCGACGCCGCGCAACGGGTCGAGCGGTCCGGCTTCCCGGACCGGTACCACCGCTGGGAGGCCATGGCGGCCGCGCTGGTGCAGAACATGGGCCAGATCGCCGACGTGGTCGGCTGCGGGCAGGGCATGGGAGCCGCGCTGCCGCCGAGCCAGGCCGCGGCGCAGGCGATCAAGTTCGCGCTCGGCGAGCAGGGCAAGCCTTACATCTGGGGCGCGACCGGCCCGGATTCCTATGACTGTTCCGGCCTGATGCTGCGCGCCTACGAGTCGGCGGGCGTGATCCTGCCGCGCGTGTCGAAGGACCAGTACAAGGCGGGCGCGATGCTGCCGGTGCGCGACGCGCAGCCCGGTGACCTGATTTTCCTCGCCACCGACCCGGCCGACCCGACGACCATCCACCACGTCGCGATGTACCTGGGAGACGGCAAGATCGTCGAGGCCCAGCAGACCGGCGTGCCGGTGCACGTGCGCCCGTTCTCGTTCGACGAGCACGAAGTCGTGCCGCAGGCGGTGCGCCCCGGCGTCTAGCATGGGTGCGGGAGGCACCGGCTCTTGACCCGCGGGTTGCCCAGTACCGCGGGTCCGGATTCACCCCGAAGTCGCGGCCTGTCCACGAGCACGTGGCCGCGCGCTGGCAGAGGATGGCACACGTGGCACGGAAATTCGGCAAGCGAGGCAAGACCGGCCAAAGCGAGCCCCAGGACCCGGCGGCGCTGTTCGGCGCACCGCAGCCGCCGCGCCAGTCCGCGCACCCCGCGTCCAGCACCCCGTTGGCGGACCTGCTGAACCAGGGAATGCCCGGCGTCGACGGCGGGTACGTCGTCCTGCCGCGTTCCCTGGCCGAGGGCATGTCGCTCCCGTGGCAACAGCAGATGGCGGCTTTGCTGGCCCAGTTCCACGCCGAACACGCACGGTTGTCGTGGCCGGTGTACCGGGTGGTCCCGTCCCGCTACGAGCGCTTGGTGGATCTCGACGAGGAGCAGCTCGCGGAGGCGGGTTACCTGGTGGAGATGGACGCCGAGGGCGAGATGGTCTACCGGGAACGGAGCGGCCGGAAGGTCCAGGACCCCGACCGGACGACGGTGCTGGTGTCCTGCCTGGACCCGATCCCGCGCCCGGCTGCCGCTGGCCCGGTGCCTTCAGGCGAGGCGCCCCCGGTAGGCCCGCTGGCCGCGGCGGTACCGATGAACATCGGACCGGCGCCGGTTTGGCGATCTTCGGCGCCTCAGGGGCCGGTGGGGGATGAATTGCCGACGAAGTCCGCTCCGGTGGCGGCTGTACGCCCTTCAGACGCTCATGGGGGTTCGGCTCCGGCTCCTTCCGCGGCGGAACAGGCGGTTTCGCCCGCTGAGCAGGCCTCGGAAGCTGCTGGTCCGGAGACGGTTGCTGCGGACGAGACACCTCAGCCCAGCCCGGCTGTCGAGGCTCCGCCTGCCGCGCCACCGCCCGACACCAGCGTCCCGTCCTCGATGCCGCCACCCGCGCAGCCTGCGGTCAATCCTCAGTTGCAGGCGAGGCAGGCGTGGCAGCCGAAGCCGTACGTGCACGAGCCGCGTCAGCCTGCCCGCCCGGCGGAACCGTTGCCGCAACAGGGGAATCCGGTGGTTCCGCCACACGGTCGGCATGAGGCCGCTCCCGGGTGGCATGGACAGAACCCGGCGGAACAGCAAAGTCGGGTTCCGCAGCCCGGGGTGCAGCAGTACGGCCCGAGTTCGCCCCCCGCACCCGCGAACCCGTCGATGCCAGCGCCACAACCCCCGGCTCCGCCAGCTGCGCAACAGCCGGTTACTCCGCCCACGTCCGGTGGGTCGCAACCGGCTCCGCAGCAGCCGCCTACGGCCACACCTAACACGGAGTCGGTGAACCCGCCCGCGGCTAGTGCTGCGCAACCGGTTCCTCCCGCGAGCGCTCCGATGCAGCCTGCTCCTCCCGCGCCCAACGCTGAGTCGGCGAATCCGCCTGCGCCTGGTGCGTCGCAACCGGCACCGTCCGCGAGTGATCCGGCTCCTGCTTCACCCAGTGCTGAGTCGGCGACCCCGCCCGCGTCTACTGCACCGCAGCAGCCGCCGACGGCTCCTGCCGCACCCGGCGCTGAGTCGGCGAACTCGCCCGCCTCTGCTGCGCCGCAACCGGTGCCGCAGCAGCCGCCGACAGCTCCTGTCTCGCCCAGCGCGGAGGCAGCGACTCCGCCCGCGCCTGGTGCCTCGCAACCGACTCCGCCCGCGAGCGATCCGGCTCCTGCTCCATCCAGCGCTGAGTCGGCGACCCCGCCCGCGCCTACTGCACCGCAGCAGCCGACGGCTCCTGCCACACCCGGCTCCGAATCGGCAAGCTCGCCCGCTCCTGCTGCGGCGCAACCGGTGCAGCACCAGCCTGCTCCCGCCGCACCCGGCGCGGAGTCGGCGAACTCGCCCGCGTCTGCTGCACCGCACCAGCCTGCTCCTCCCGCGCTCGGCGTTGAGTCGGCGAACCCGTCCGCGCCTCCTGCACCGCAACAGCCCCCGACTGCTCCTCCTGCACCCGCGGAGTCGGCAAATCCGCCCGCCCCTTCCGCACCGCAACCACCTGCGAATCCTCCGGCCCAGCCGCAAGCACCTCCCGCCTCGGGTGCTCCGTTCCAGCTTCCGCAGCCCAGCGGTCGCCGTCGCGCGGTTGAGACCGGGCCGGACGGGCGGCCCTTGCCTGTCTTCCCTGGGCAGGAGACCGGCACCTCCACGCCGCCGCCGGTGCGGCCGTATCGGGATGAGCTGCCGGTGTTTCCGGGCAAGGAATCGGCCGTACCGCCGGTTCCGGATTACGGTGCTTCCTCCCCGGCGGACGACGCGGCGACCCCGCCTCGCGGCATTCCGGTCGGGGATCCTCGCGGGTGGTTCGACGAGCATCCCGACCACGAGGACGACGGTCCGGCCGACTTCGGGCCCACCGGGCAGCCCACGGAGGTTCCGTTCCGCTGGCGCAAGTGAGCGGGCAGGTGTCAGGCTGAACCCATGTCTGACGACCCGAACCCGGACCAGGGCTGGTACTACAACACCCGCACCCACGAAGTCGAGCACCTGGAACGCAGCCGCGGAGTCGACCTCCTCGGCCCGTACCCGGACGAGGCCACGGCCCGCCGCGCGCTCGACATCGCCCGTGAACGCACCCGGCAAGCCGACGCGGCGGACCGTTCTTGGGACGGCGACTGACTGGGCTGGTCAGGCGGGGTAAAGCGGTTTGGTGCGTGGCTGCCGCCATAGGGGCGGCAGGCAGTCGGAGTCCGCGGTGTGGAAGCGGCTAATGCACCCGGCAAGCCGACGCCGACCGTGCCTGGGTGGCGGCTGACCGGGCGGTCAGTTGGGGTAGAGCGCTTGTCCCCACAGTTGCAGCAGGCAGCCGGAGGCCGCAGTGCGGATGCGGCTAACGCACCCGGCAAGCCGACGCCGCCGACCGTGACTGACTGGGCGGTCAGGCAGGGTAGAGCGGTTTAGTACGCGGCTGCCCCCACAACTGCAGCAGGCAGCCGGAATCCGAGGTGTGGAAGCGGAGCCGGTAGTCGCCGTGTCCGGCGGGCAGCAGTGGCAGCTCCCGTTCCTGTCCGGCCAGTTCGCGCAGGACGACGTGGCCGGAATGAAAACGGCAGCTCAGCTCCGCGATCCGGGCATAGGACCGGTCGGGGCCCGGATCCGCGGGGCAGAGCACCACCGTCAACGGAAGTTCGCCGTCGTGGATCGGGGGCCAGAAGAGCGCCGCGCCGGGGACCGCGTCGATCAGGTTTGCGGATTCGGCGGACGGGGGTACCGGCAGGATGTCGCCGAGTGAACGGCCTCGGTCTAGCAGCATGAACTGCCCTGCCCGGACGCGCAGGAGAAAATCGAGGTGCGTGGTCGCGGGCCGGTACGGGGCGAAGTCCTCGGGGATGCCGTCGGGGAAGCCGTTCGAGGCAAGGAATTCAATGAACTGGGCGTCGGTCACCTGCCGGGTGCGCTCGGCGAGGCCGGGGACGTCTCCTGGCTCCGGCCGTTCGTATCTGCTGACGACCGCGATCTGGCCGGGGCCTTCGGGCAAGGGGCCTTGCCATTGGCTTACCGACACGGTCCCGCAGGTTCGGCAGGCGTCCCGCCTGATGCAGATGGTCCGGCCGGACGCGTCGGTCTGGGTTTCGGTCGCTTCCAGGGCGAAGTCGGGGAAGTCGTGCGGGCTGCCGCAGGCTCGCAGGATGTGTTCCATGGTGACGTCTTCCCGGGTCGGGACGGGTCTCATCGGTCACCTCGGGGTCGGGCCAGCAGGGCGCGGCCACGCTCGGGGGTGAGCGTCGCGGCGAGCATCGGGTCGGCGAGCAGCGCGACCGGGGCGATGTGGTCGGCGTTCCGCGGCCGCCAGTGCTCCATCGCCGCCCGCACGGCCCGCCACAACGCGTCCGCGTCGCCTGTGTGGTCGTCCAGGGCCTTCCTGACCAGCTGATCGAACGCTGGCTCGCCGAAGTTCGGGCCGTCCCGCCGAAGCCGGGCTTGGCCCTCGCCGATGGCGAGCTGGATCTCCGGGCGTTCGCCGATCATCGCCGTCTGCAGCACCGAGTGGCGGTAGTTCGTCGCGGTCCGAGCGTGCTCGGCGAACAGCCACGGCAGGAATTCCTCGGTGAACAGCGGATCGGCGAAAAAGCCTTCTGGCGCCTGATGCAGCAGCCTGCTGAACGACTGGCTGGCCTGGTACTCCCGGCCGAGCAGCAGGTCTAACTGGACGAGCAGGATCGTGGCCCGGTCGCGGCCGAATTCCTCGGCCTGAGCGAGAACCGCCGAGGCAGCGTCGGCATCGCCGGCGAGCGCGTCGAGCCTGGCCTGTTCGACCTTGGCGTCCCACGAGTCGCGAGTTTCGCCTTCCGGACGGCGCATCTGGTGGAACTCGGCGTACAGGCTCTCCATCAACGCGGTGAACGACGCGAACCGGGTGGGCGGTTCAGCCATCCAGGAGAACAAGCTGTACGCCGCCCACTCGCCGGACTCGTCGACGTCCCCGGGATCGAGGAACAGGATCCCGGCGTCGGCCTCGAGCGAGATCAGCAGTCCCCGGCTGAACTTGTTGCTCTCGGCCGGTTCCTCCTCGGAGAGTTCTTCCCAGCCCTCCCAGTACGGCTCGATGTCCCGCAGCCAGCCGAGCGTGGCGGTGTCCCGCATGCGCCAGACGAACGATCCGGCGTCGCGCCAGCCGTCTGTCGTCAGCAGGAAATCCCGGTAGGACGGCGGCAGCGGCAGACCCAATCGTGCCTCTGCCGCCGCGACCGCCTCCTCGCTCGCCGGGGCGAAGCCGAGCCATCGATCGCGCAGCACCTGCGGGTCGAGATCGGCGGGCTCGGAGCTCTGGATCCACTCCGCGCTCCACCGGGACAGCCAGGGTTTCCAGTCCATGCGCGGCATTATGGCGGCGCGGCTCCGGCCCCGGTGGCGGATTCGGCGAGGTGTGCGGTTACCCCATCACCAAGGCCGGATCCAGTACGAATTCCGGATCCACCTGCTCCGTCAGATCCGTTCCCGCGCGTCCGTTCCCCCAGGCCCGTGCGTTCCGCAGGTGGAACTCCACGCCTTGGCGCTGGTACCGGGCCCAGTCGCGCGGCGTCGTGTCCACGAGGTCCTGCATCGCGGCCAGCGTCGCCAGGTTGCGCGGTTCCAGTTCGCCGATCGGCCGGGTCGTGCCGCGTTCGGCGGCCCGGACGTGGCCGGACGTCGTCATCCAGCCCAGCAGTGCCGAACCCAGCTGCTCGGTCAGGAAGTCGACGTCGTCGCCGTCGGTGACCTTGTTCCCGATCGCGACCAGGTGAACCCCGAAGTCCCGTGCGTGATCCGCGTATTGACGGTAAACGCCGACGCTGCGCAGGGTCGGTTCGCACACCAGGAACGTCACGTCGAAGCGCGTGAACAGACCCGAGGCGAACGCGTCGGCACCGGCGGTCATGTCCATCACGACGTACTCGTCCGTGCCGTCGACCAGGTGGTTCAGCAGCAGTTCGGCCGCGCCGACCTTCGAGTGGTAGCAGGCCACGCCGAGGTCGTCCTCGTCGAACTGGCCGGTGACGCCCAGCCGGACGCCGCCGAGCGGGCGGAAGCAGGCGTCGAAGATCGGGTTGTCCTCGAACGGCCGCACGAGTCGCGAGCCGCGGCCGGGCGGGGTGGTTTTGATCATCGCGTCGGCCGACGGGATCCGCGGGTTGTCGCCGCGCAGGTACTCCTTGATCAGCGGCATGTTGTCGCCGAGCGTCGGCCACGCCAGCGCCTGTTCCTCGGTCGCGCCGAGGGCGACCGCCAGGTGCTGGTTGATGTCGGCGTCGATCGCCAGCACCGGTTTGCCCGCAGCGGCCACATAAGAGACGAACAGCGACGAGAGCGTGGTTTTCCCGCTGCCGCCCTTGCCGACGAACGCGATCTTCACCGATCCGGCCCCTTCTGAAAATGAAGACGATTATCAATGCCAGGCAGGCTACACCCGACCGGCCCGCGCCCGAACGGGCGATCACCGGCGGTTCGGCGGGATAGTGTTGGACCGTGCCGCCACTCGTGCTGAGGACACCAGCGTCGGGAGGGGACTTCGGTCGTCTCCGGACGGAGTTCGCGCTGCCGGAGTCATTCGGGCCCGCGGTGCTCGCGGAGGCCGAAACGGCGGTGCTCGATCCGCTCGCGTCCGCGGGCGGCCGCGAGGACGCCACCGACCTGCCGTTCGTCACGATCGATCCGCCCGGGTCCAAGGACCTCGACCAGGCGATGGTGATCGAGCGGCGCGGCAGCGGCTTCCGGGTGCAGTACGCGATCGCGGACCTGGCGGCGTTCGTCCCGCCGGGCGGGGCGCTCGATCACGAGGCGCGGCGGCGCGGTCAGACACTGTATCTCCCGGACGGCAACGTCCCGCTGCACCCGCCGGTGCTGTCCGAGGGCGCGGCCAGCCTGCTGCCGGGCGAGGTGCGGCCGGCGGTGCTGTGGACGATCGACGTCGACGAGGCCGGGGAAATCGTCGCCACCCGGGTTCGGCGGGCGCTGGTGCGGTCGACCGAGCAGTTGGACTACGAAGGCGTGCAAGCCTCGCTGGACGCGGGACGGCCGCATCCCTCGGTGGCGGCACTGCCGGAACTCGGCCGGTTGCGGCGGAGTCTCGCGGTGCGGCGCGGGGCGGTCGAGTTGCAGCTGCCGGAGCAGGAAATCAGCGGCGACGTCGACGGCGGCTGGATTCTCGCGCGCCGCCCGCGGACGGTCGTCGACGCGTGGAATGCCGAAATCTCTTTGCTGACCGGGATGGCCGCGGCGCGGATCATGATCGACGCCGGGATCGGGGTGCTGCGGACGCTGCCGTCCCCGGAGCCGGACGCGGTGGAATGGCTGCGCCGGTCGGCGACGGCGGTCGGGCTGGCTTGGCCGGTCGAGCTGACGGTGTCCGAGTTCCTGTCCACATTGGACCCTGGGCAGCCCGCGTCGATGGCCTTGTACGCGGACACCACGCGGCTGTTGCGCGGCGCGGGGTACACGGCCTTCGCCGGGGAATTGCCCGCGGTTACGACGCACGCGGGGATCGGCGGGGCATACGCGCACGTCACGGCACCGATTCGACGGCTGGTCGACCGCTTCGGGACCGAGGTGTGCCTGGCGGTGACGGCCGGACGCGAGGTGCCGGACTGGGTGCGCGAGGCGTTGTCCGAGGTGCCTGCGTACATGTCCGCTTCGGACAGTCTGGCCGCACGGGTTGAGCGCGCGTGCATAGATCAGGTCGAAGCGTGGGTACTCGCAGAGCATGTCGGTCACGAGTTCACCGCGGTGGTGCTGCGCGCGGACGAGACGCGCGCGGAGATCCTGGTCGAGAACCCGCCGGTGATGGCGAAGTGCTCCGGCGAGAAGTTCCCGGAGGGCGAGCGGATCGCGGTGCGGCTGACCGAAGTGGACGTCGAGCAGCGGAAGGTGTCGTTCGAACGGGTATGAGGAACGCGGAACTGGTCGATGATCTGGGCGAGCCGGTGCCGATCGAGGGCTCGCCGCGGCGCGTGGTGTCGCTGGTGCCGTCGCTGACCGAGGCGGTCGAGGTGAGTGCGCCGGGGCGGCTGGTCGGGGCGACGGACTACTGCACGCATCCGGCGGAGCTGGACGTGGAACGGGTCGGCGGGTCGAAGTACCCGAAACTCGACCGGGTGCTGGCGCTCGAACCGGATCTGGTGCTGGCGAACTCCGAGGAGAACCGGCCGGAGGACGTGGAAACCCTGCGTGCCAACGGGATCCCGGTGTTCGTGATGGCCGCGGCGGAATCCGTACCCGCCGCGCTGGGATCGCTGCGGCGGATTTTCGGCCAGGTGTACGGCATCGACGAACCGGAATGGCTCGACACCGCGGACGAGCTGTGGCGCGAAGTGGCACCGGTGCGCCACCGCGCGGTGATCCCGGTGTGGCGCAAGCCGTGGATCGTGCTGGGCCGCGACACCTTCGCCGGAGACATGTTGCGCCGGGTCGGGGTCGAGAATGTCTACTCAGGACACTCCGAGCGCTATCCCCGGCCCGCGCTGGAAGAGCTCCAGAAGACCGGGGCCGACCTGGTCGTACTGCCCGACGAGCCGTACGAATTCACCCAGGACGACGGCCCCGGCTTCTTCCCGGAGATGCGCCCGGTACTGATCTCCGGGCGCTACCTCACGTGGTACGGACCGTCTCTCGTGGACGCCTACGCGGCGCTCAGAGAGTCAGTCCGGTAAGGACAGTCACGCGCTCCTCGGTGAAGTCCGCCATCGCCGCCGCCGGGCCTTCCCGGCCGACACCGGAGTCCTTCACGCCGCCGTAAGGCATCTGGTCGGCGCGGAAGCTCGGCACGTCGCCGACCAGCACGCCGCCGACCTTGAGCCGCGCCGACACGTCGAACGCGGTCGGCAGGTCGCGGGTGAACACGCCGGTCTGCAAACCGAAGCGGGACGCGTTGATCCGCTCGACGCCGTCGTCCACAGAGGACACCCGGACCAGCGAGACCACCGGGCCGAACACCTCGTCCGCCATCACCGAAACGTCCTCGGGAACCTCGGAGAGCACAGTCGGCTCCACCGTCGCGCCCGAACGGCCGCCGCCGGTCAGCAGCTTGGCGCCTGCGACAACCGCGTCGGTGACCCAGGTTTCGACTCGCGACGCGGCGGCTTCGTTGACCAGCGGGCCCACGTCGACGCCGTCCTCGCGCGGGTTTCCGGTGCGCAGCGCAGCGACCTGCTCCAGCACCTTCTTCTGCAACTCGTCGTAAACGTCGGCGTGCGCGTACACGCGCTGCACCGAAATGCACGACTGTCCCGCCTGGTACATGGCGAACGTCGCGATCCGCTGCGCGGCGAAGTCCAGGTCAGTCCAATCCGGACAGACGAGCACCGCGCCGTTGCCGCCGAGCTCCAGTGCGACGTGCTTGCGCGGCACGCTGTCGCGGATCGCCCAGCCGACCGGCACCGAACCGGTGAACGACACGACCGGCAGCCGCGGGTCCTTGACCAGTTCGGCGGTCGCCTCGTTGCCCAGCGGCAGGATCGACCAGCTGCCCGCCGGAAGAGCGGTCTCGGCAAGGATTTCGCCGAGCAGGAGCGCGGTCAGCGGCGTCGCCGGGGCCGGCTTGAGCACGATCGGCGCGCCGACCGCGATCGCCGGGGCGACCTTGTGTGCCACCAGGTTCAGCGGGAAGTTGAACGGCGTGATGCCCAGCACCGGACCGCGCGGCACGCGCCGGACGAGCGCGAGCCGTCCGGTGCCGCCCGGGTCGGTGTCGAGGCGCTGCAGGTCGCCGGAGAACCGGCGGGCCTCCTCGGACGCCCAGCGGAACGTCGACACCGCACGGCCGACCTCGCCGCGCGACCACTTCAGCGGCTTGCCCGATTCGGCGGTGATCAGCTGCGCGATCTCCTCCGTCCGCTCGGAAAGCCGCCGCGAGATGTGGTCGAGCGCGCCCGCGCGGACGTGCGCGGGCAGCGTCGCGTACTCGTCGGCGACGTCCGCCGCGGCCTGCACCGCGGTCTCCACTTCGGACGGCTCGGGCAGGTAGTGCGAACCGGCTTCGGAGCCGTCGAACGAATGCCGGACGACGGTCGTTTCGCTGCTGGTTACCGGCTTTCCGGCCACCCAGAACGGAAAAGTCACTTGCGGGCCTCCGTGGCGATCGCGTACTCGAGAACGGCGAGGCCTTCGTCGAGCAACTCGTTGGACAGGGACAGCGGGGGAAGCAGCCGGACGACGTTGCCGTACGTGCCGCAGGTCAGCACCACGACGCCTTGTGCGTGGCAGGCGGCGGCGATGCGCTTGGTGAGGTCAGCGTCGGGCTCGTTCGTGCCCGGCTTGACGAACTCGGCCGCCAGCATCGCGCCACGCCCGCGCACGTCGCCGATCACGCCGGTTTCCTCCGCCAGCGCCCGAAGCCGCGGCAGCACCAGTTCCTCGATGCGCTTCGCGGAACCCGTCAGGCCTTCGCCCCGCATGGTCTCGATCGCTCCCAGCGCCGCGGCGCACGCGATCGGGTTGCCGCCGTAGGTGCCGCCGAGCCCGCCCGGGCCGACCGCGTCGAGCAGGTCCGCGCGCCCGGTCACCGCGGCGAGCGGCAGGCCGCCCGCGATGCCCTTGGCCGTGCAGACCAGGTCCGGGACGACGTCCTCGTGCTCCGAGGCGAACCAGTTGCCGGTGCGGCAGAAACCGGTCTGCACCTCGTCGGCGACGAACACGACGCCGTTCGCCTTGCACCACGACGAAATCGCGGGCAGGAAACCGGGTGCCGGCTCGATGAACCCGCCCTCGCCCTGGATCGGTTCGAGCACGACGGCCGCGACCTGGTCGCCGCCGATCTGCTTCTCGATCCGGTCGATCGCCTGCCGCGCGGCCTCCGGGCCGGCGAGCCCGTCGCGGTACGGGTACGAGCCCGGCACGCGGTACACCTCGGGCGCGAACGGCCCGAAACCGTGCTTGTAGGGCACCGATTTCGCGGTCATGCCCATGGTCAGGTTGGTGCGGCCGTGGTAGGCGTGGTCGAACACCACGACGGCCTGGCGACCGGTGGCGGTGCGGGCGATCTTCACCGCGTTCTCGACCGCTTCCGCGCCGGAGTTGAACAGCACCGACTTCTTCGCGTGGTCGCCCGGCGTCAGCTCGGCCAGCGCCTCGCACACCTCCACGTAACCCTCGTACGGGGTCACCATGAAGCAGGTGTGGGTGAACAGCGCCGCCTGCTCGCGCACCCGGTCGACCACCTCGGGCGCGGAATGCCCGACGCTCGTCACCGCGATCCCGGAACCGAAGTCGATCAGCACGTTGCCGTCGGCGTCGGTGAGCAGGCCGCCGCTGGCGGAGGTGATGTAGGCGGGCAGCGTCGACGCGACCCCGGCGGCGACCGCGTTCGCGCGGCGCTCCTGCAGCGCGCGGGAGACGGGCCCGGGGATCTCGGTCTGCAGCCTGCGCTGCCGGGGTGCCGGAGCCTGCGGCTCGGCGGCGGTGCTGGTGGTCACGGCGCTCCTACGTCGCGGTCGTGCGTGCCGGTGAGGACCGGCGTTCACGAGCTTCGGGTGGGTCGCCCTCAGGATGGGGCCTGCGCCGCCCGCCGTCAGCTGGCCGTTCTGTCCAACTTGACGTCTACAATTGGCCGTTATGGCACTCACCCTGCGGGCACTGGCCGCCGAACCCGCGCTCGGCCTGCGCGTGGTCGCGGGCGAGGCGGGGCTGGACCGCCCGATCGGCTGGGTGCACCCCACCGAGCTGACCGACCCCCAGGTCTTCCTCGAAGGCGGCGAACTGCTGCTCACGACCGGTCTGACGCTCTACAGCGCGACGTACGCGCCCTACATCCGGCGGCTGGTCGACGCGGACGTCGCCGGGCTCGGCTTCGGCGTCGGGCTGAGCCACGCGAAGGTACCGGACGCGTTGGTGGCCATCGCCGACGAAGTCGGGTTGCCGGTGCTGGAGGTACCGCGGAAGACACCGTTCATCGCGATCACGCGCGCGGTCTCCCGGTCGGTCGCGGCTGACGAGTACGCCGCGACAGTGCGGATCGGCCGCGCCCAGCAGGAACTGACCCGTACCGCGGTCGGGCGCAGCGGTGCCGGGGGAGTGGTGCGTCGGCTCGCGCGACTCATCGACGGCTGGGTCGTGCTGTACGACTCCGCCGGACGCGTGCGCGAGGCGTCGTCGGCCAAAGCGCGCGGCGTCGAACTGGACGTCACCAGTCTTCGCGCGGGCACGCGCGTGGTGTCTCATGGCGACGACGAGGTCGTCATCCAGACTCTGCATACGCGGGGTGCGCTGGCGGTCGGTACTGCGGAACCGTTGGACAGCACCGGACAGCACATTGTCAACACAGCTGTCTCGCTACTTTCCCTTGCCTTGGAACAGGATCGCGCACAGCGGCTCTCGCTGTCCCAGCTGCACACCGGCGTGCTGGAGCTACTCGCCGCCGGACACGACGAGCTCGCCCGCGAGGTCGTACCGGATCTCCCAGCAGAGCCGTGGACGGTGCTGGCGGTAAAGGGGAGCAAGGCGGCCCGGAACACCCTGTACGAGCGGCTGGAAACCCTTGCCGGGCAGGTGTTCGCCGCGCATCGCGGAGACAAGCTGATCGTGCTGGCCGAGAACGACGAGGTGACCGCGATCGTCGGGGAGACCGGAGAATTCCACAGTGGACTGTCCACAGGAGATTTTCCAACCGCGTTGAGGCAGGCGGAAGAAGCGGCCGAGGCAGCTCAGACCCAGCGTGTGCCGCTGCTGCGCTACGCCGATCACGCCGGGGCCGGGTTGCTCAGCTTGATCGATCAGCAAGCCGCGCAAGCGTTTTCCGACCAGCTGCTCGCGCCGGTACGGGAGTTCGACCGGACCGGCCGCGGCGACCTGGAACTGTCGCTGCGCTGCTGGCTCGAACACCACGGCCACTGGGACCTCGCCGCGACGAAGCTCGGCGTGCACCGGCACACCTTGCGCAACCGGGTCACCAAAGCCGCCGAGTTGCTGGGCCGGGACCTCGACGCGCCGGGCGTCCGCGCGGAACTGTGGTTCGCGCTGCAGATCAGGTCGTGACCAGCAGCGTGATCGGGGAATCCCCGCACCGCCGCAACGTCATCCCGCCCGGCGCGGTATACGGTTCCGCGCCGGATGCCCACCAGGCAGGCACGTCGATCTCGCGCACCAGCGACCCGGTCGCCTTCCGCACGCTGTTCGACACGATCACTCGCCCCTGCGCGTTGAGCAACGCGGCGGTCCGGCCGAGCGCGCGCAGCCGGCGACTCACCGTGCGCTCGAACTCGCGCACATACACGTCCGCACCAACGACTCCGGCGAATTCCTCACCGCGCGTGACGGGAATGGTGAAGGTGAGCGTGTACTCGTCGGTGCAGAGATAGTCCACGTACGGCCCATTGACATGCCGCCGCCCGCTGTCGCGCGGGACGGTGAACCAGGATTGCCGCGTGTAGTCGAGAAAATTGGGGCTCTCCGGGTCGAGGCTGATGAACAGCTGTTCCGGAGCCCCGTCGTCGGCACGGCAGGAGGTCCACCATTCGAAGCCGAGTTCTTGATCGGCAAGGACATTCGGCGCGCTCACGAAGCCCGCGCCGACCACGAGGCCGCCGAGCGCCTCGATGACCTGCGGCCGGATCGTGTGCAGCGCATCGGCGGACAGCTCGCCGGATTCGGCGAGCAGCGTCTCGGCGGCGGCCAGAACCGGTTTCAGGCGCGCGAAAATCTCCTCGACGAGGGAGGAAACCTGGGTCACTACCTCTTCGCCGGTCAGCGTGCGGGTGTCGGGCACGATGCTCACCTCGTGATGCGGGTCATCGGAGCTTACGGCGTTTCGAGGGTCAGGTGCAGATCTGCGAGCCGATCAAGCGCGCCGAGAAGGTGCTCTTCGGTCAAGGCGCGCGCCCGATCGCCGTCGGCCGAGGCGATCGCCGAGACGATCGCCTGGTGCTCAGCGTAAGACCCGCGGCAGGTTTCCTTGTCGCCGAGGGGCGCCCAGAGCAATACGCCGTGTTCGCTCTGCAGCTGAACTTCCTGGTTGGTGAGCCGAGGGGACTGTGCGGCGGCGGCGACTTCGAGGTGGAAGTGCCGTTCCGCGCGGGTCGCGTCGGGACCGCTCGCGCCGAGGAGGTCTTCCGCGGTGAGCCGCAGCCGTTCGAGATCTTCGGGAGTGCTGCGTTCCGCGGCGAGTTTCGCCGCCGAGCCCGCGACGGCGAGGTAGTGGTCGCCGAAGTCGCGAAGTTCAGCCATTGAGACCAATCGCAGGCGTTCGGCCCACGAACTCTGCGCGGGCCAGTCCGGGGTGCGCACGAAGCTGCCGCCGCCGCGTCCGCGCCGCGTTTCGACGAGACCCTGCTGCCGCAGCACCGCGAGCGCCTCGCGCACGGTGACCGTGGAGACGCGGAACTGCGCGGCGAGTTCGGCCTCGCTCGGCAACTGCTCGGCGTCGTCGAGGAGACCGAGCGTGATGGCGTCGAACAGCCGCGCCGCGACCGCCTCCGCGCGCCCCACCTGTTCCAGCGGGGCGAACATCGCCAGTCGTGCGCTGTTCGACATCTCCTTGCGCATCGTTGGTCCACCCGTCTCGGCATCCGTTGGAGCCAATCCTGCCCCAGGGCCTTGTCATTTGAAATATGGAGTTATATGTTTCATCCTGCCACGGAGAGTCAGGAGGCGCACGCGTGCAGGAGTTGAAGCACTATGTCGGCGGGACTTACGTCGACTCGCTGTCCGGAAAGGTCGCGGAAATCGTCGACCCGGTTACCGACCGTGCGTACTGCACCGCGCCGGTGGCCGGCGCCGAGGACGTGGACCGCGCGCTGAAGGTCGCCGCGGAAGCGTTCGAAAGCTGGCGCGAGACCACCCCGGCGCAGCGGCAGCTCGCACTGCTGAAGATCGCCGCCGCGCTCGAGGCGCGCGGCGAGGAGATCATCCGGGTCGAAGCGCAGGACACCGGCAAGCCGTTCGCGCTGACCATGGAGGAGGAGCTGCCCGCGGTCATCGACCAGGTGCGCTTCTTCGCCGGTGCCGCGCGCGTGCTCGAAGGCCGTTCGGCCGGCGAGTACATGGAAGGCCACACGTCGTTCATCCGCCGCGAGCCGGTCGGCGTCTGCGCGCAGGTGACGCCCTGGAACTATCCGCTGATGATGGCGATCTGGAAGATCGCGCCCGCGCTCGCCGCGGGCAACACCATCGTGCTCAAGCCGTCCGACACCACCCCTGCCTCGACGCTGCTGCTCGCCGAGATCTGCGGCGAGCACCTGCCCGCGGGCGTGTTCAACGTGATCTGCGGCGACCGCGACACCGGACGGGCGTTGGTGGAGCACGACATTCCGGCGATGGTGTCGATCACCGGCTCGGTGCGAGCGGGCATCGAGGTCGCCGGTTCGGCGGCGCACGACGTCAAGCGCGTGCACCTCGAGCTGGGCGGCAAGGCCCCGGTGATCGTGTTCCCGGACGCCGACCTCGAAGCCGCCGCCGAAGCCATTGCCGCGGCCGGGTATTTCAACGCGGGCCAGGACTGCACTGCCGCGACTCGCGTGCTGGTGCACGACGACGTGCACGACACGTTCGTCAACGCGCTCGCCCGCCAGGCCGAGGCGAACAAGACCGGCACGGGCGAGGACGTCGCGTTCGGTCCGCTCAACAACGCCGCGCAGCTGGAAAAGGTCGCCGGTTTCGTCGACCGGCTGCCGGAGCACGCGACTGTCCACTGTGGAGGACGACGGTCCGGCGACGAGGGCTACTTCTACGAGGCCACCGTGGTTTCCGGGCTCCGCCAGGACGACGAGATCATCCAGAACGAGGTCTTCGGCCCGGTCATCACGGTCCAGCGGTTCACTGAGGACGACGAGGCGCTCAAGCACGCCAACGGGGTTCCCTACGGCCTCGCCTCCTCGGTGTGGACCAAGGACCACCAGCGAGCCATGAAGTTCTCGGCGAAACTCGACTTCGGTTGCGTGTGGATCAACACGCACATTCCGCTCGTGGCCGAGATGCCGCACGGCGGGTTCAAGCGGTCCGGCTACGGCAAGGACCTCTCGCTGTACGGCCTCGAGGACTACACCCGCGTCAAGCACGTGATGAGTGCGCTGTAGCCGTCGTGACCAGATCCATCGGAAGGCCTGTCATGCCCCATCAAGCCCCCGCCGAGACCCGGCCGCCGGGAAGGCGTCCGCAGACCGGACAGCCGGCGATCCGGCTCACCGGACTGGAAAAGCACTTCGACAAGGTGCGCGCCGTGGACGGGGTCGACCTCGACATCCCGCCCGGCGAGTTCTTCTCGATGCTCGGCCCGTCCGGTTCCGGCAAGACCACCGTGCTGCGGATGATCGCCGGGTTCGAACTGCCCACCGCGGGCACGATCGAACTCGAAGGCAAGGACGTCAGCCAATTGGCTCCGTTCGACCGCGACGTGAACACGGTTTTCCAGGACTACGCGCTCTTCCCGCACATGACGGTGCAGCAGAACGTGGAGTACGGCCTGAAAGTCAAGCGGGTCGCGAAAGCCGAACGCCGCGACCGGGCGAAGGAAGCCCTGCGCACGGTGCGGCTGGAGGACTACGGCGACCGCAAACCGTCGCAGATGTCCGGTGGACAGCGGCAGCGTGTAGCACTTGCGCGCGCTCTAGTGAATCGCCCGAAAGTGTTGCTTTTGGACGAACCCCTTGGCGCACTTGACCTCAAGCTGCGCCAGACCATGCAGGTCGAGCTCAAGCAGATCCAGCGCGAGGTCGGCATCACCTTCGTCTTCGTCACCCACGATCAGGACGAGGCGCTCACGATGAGCGACCGGATCGCCGTGTTCAACGCGGGCCGCATCGAACAGGTCGGTACTCCGGTCGAGGTGTACGAACGCCCGGCAACCGCTTTCGTGGCAGGGTTTGTGGGCACGTCGAACCTGCTCAGCGGGCGCAGCGCGGAGGCGGTGATCGGCAGGCCGGGCGTGTACAGCATCCGGCCGGAGAAGATCCGCATCGACGGCGATCTCGCGTCTCCGGCGGGCCCCGGCGAGACCTCCGCGACCGGTTCGGTGACGGATGTCGTTTATGCCGGGTCGACAGTGCGCTACGCTGTCGCGCTCGATGCCGGGGGCCAATTGTCCGTTGTCCGCCAGAACACCAGCGAGCCGACCGAGTTCGCCGACGGTCGCGTTCGCCTGCGCTGGCGCCGCGAACACAGTTTCCGGGTCCCCGAAGCCGGCTAGTTCCTCACGGGAAGGTTTCTCTCGCTATGAAGAACAGGAAGACGCTGCTCGCAGGGCTGTGCGGCGTGAGCCTCCTGCTCGCTGCCTGCGGCACCTCGGGCTCCGACTCCAAAGCGGGGTCGGCGCCGGGCGCACAGGGCTTCACGCCGCCGAAGCTGAACGCGCTGACGCAACTCGGCCAGCCGGAAGGCCAGCTGAACGTGCTGGCGTGGCCCGGTTATGCGGAAAACGGCTCGAACGACCCGAAGGTCAACTGGGTCACGCCGTTCGAGCAGCAGACCGGGTGCAAGGTCAACGTCAAGCCGTTCGGCACCTCCGACGAGGCCGTGACGCTGATGAAGACCGGGCAGTACGACGTGGTTTCCGCGTCCGGCGACGCCTCGCTGCGGCTGGTCGCCTCGGGCGACGTCGAGCCGGTCAACACCGCGCTCGTGCCGAACTACAACGACATCTACCCGTTCCTCAAGAACAAGTCGTGGAACAGCGTCAACAACGTCGCCTACGGCATCCCGCACGGCTGGGGCGCGAACGTCCTGGCCTACCGCACCGACAAGGTGCAGCCGGAGCCGAAGTCGTGGTCGCCGATGTTCGACGAGAAGTCGCAGTTCAAGGGCAAGGTCATCGCCTACGACTCGCCGATCTACATCGCCGACGCCGCGCTGTACCTGATGGCGCACCAGCCCGACCTCGGCATCAAGAACCCGTACGCCCTGGACGACAAGCAGTTCAAGGCCGCCACGGACCTGCTCAAGAAGCAGCGCCCGCTGGTCGAGGAGTACTGGTCGGACTACCTCAAGGAAACGCAGTCGCTCAAGAGCGGCGACGGCGTGATCGGCACGGCCTGGCAGGTGACGGTGAACCTCGCGAAGAGCGAGGGCGCGCCGATCGCGGCCACGGTGCCGAGCGAGGGTGCGACCGGCTGGTCGGACACCTGGATGGTGTCCGCGAAGTCGCAGCACAAGACGTGTGCGTACAAGTGGATGGACTACATCACGAGCCCGAAGGTGAACGCCCAGGTCGCCGAGTACTTCGGTGAGGCCCCGGCGAACTCCAAGGCCTGTGCGGAGTTCAAGGACAAGTCGCTGTGCGACACCTACCACGCCAACGACGCCGCGTACGCCGCCAAGATCCAGTACTGGACCACGCCGATCCCGCAGTGCCTCGACGGCCGCACGGACGTCAAGTGCAAGGACTACGGCGACTGGACCCGGGCCTGGACCGAGATCAAGGGTTGACCGACCCTCGCGGACGCCGGTACCCACCGCGCCGGCGTCCGCGAGCCCGCCGGGGGTTGCGGGCCCTCCCCAATGTTCCCGCAGCCCCCGGCTTTTCTCCCTTCCGCACCCGAAAGCGCTAAGACATGACCGCCGTGAGCCCGCCGAGTCACCGCATCTCGGCTTTCTTCCACCGCAAACCCCAGCTGCGCCTCGGACTTCTCCTCACCGCGCCGATGCTCTGGCTCGGCCTGGCCTACCTCGGCGCGCTCGCCGCCCTCTTCATCACGGCCTTCTGGTCCACCGACGTCTTCACCGGCAAGGTGGTCACCGACTGGTCCTTCGACAACTTTGTCACTCTTTTCAGTGATTCTGTTTATCGCACGATCACGTTCCGCACTGTCGGCATCGCGTTGCTGGTGACGGTGATCGACGCGGTGATCGCGTTCCCGATGGCGTTCGCCATGGCCAAACTCGCGTCGCCGCGGGCGCAGCGGCTGCTGGTGATCATGGTGATGACGCCGCTGTGGGCGAGCTACCTGGTGAAGGCCTACGCGTGGCGGACCCTGTTGTCCGGCAACGGGGTGCTGAACTGGCTGCTGGACCCGCTCGGCCTGTCCGGGCCGGGATACGGCGTCACCGCGACCGTGATCACGCTGTCCTACCTCTGGCTCCCGTACATGATCCTGCCGATCTACGCGGGCCTGGAAAAGCTTCCGACGTCCCTGGTGGACGCTTCCGGCGACCTCGGCGCGAAATCGTTCCGCACGTTCCGTTCGGTGATCCTGCCGCTGACGTTCCCGGCGATCGTCGCGGGTTCGATCTTCACCTTCTCGCTGTCGCTCGGCGACTACATCGCGGTGAAGATCGTCGGCGGCACCTCGCAGATGCTCGGCAACGTCGTGTACGACAACATCGGCGCGGCCAACAACCTGCCGTTCGCCGCGACCGTCGCGACGGTTCCGGTCGTCATCATGCTCGTCTACCTGGCCGCGGTGCGTCGCACCGGTGCGCTGGACAACCTCTAGGAGACCGCCGTGCGGATGTCGAAACCCGCCCGGGTGCTGTTGTGGACCGCGCTCGGCATCGGATTCGCGGTGATCTATTTCCCGCTGCTGGTGGTCCTGCTGAACTCGGTGAACGCCGACACCACGTTCGGCTGGCCGCCCAAGAGCTTCACCCTGGAATGGTGGGGCCGCGCGATCACCAACGAGGGCGCCCTGCACGCCTTGTGGACCAGCGTCATCGCCGGGCTCTCGGCGACCGCGATCGCTTTGGTGCTCGGCACGATGGCCGCGTTCGCGCTGCAGAAGTACCGGTTCTTCGGCCGGAACTCGTTGTCGCTGCTGGTGATCCTGCCGATCGCGCTGCCCGGCATCGTCACCGGCATCGCGCTGAACAACGCGTTCCGGACGATCTTCGGGCTCGATCTCGGCCTGATGACGGCGATCGTCGCGCACGCCACGTTCTGCATCGTCGTGGTGTTCAATAACGTCGTCGCCCGGTTGCGCCGGATGGGCGGGAATCTCGAAGAAGCGTCCATGGACCTCGGCGCGGACGGCATGACGACGTTCCGCCTGGTGACGTTCCCGATGCTGCGATCCGCGTTGCTGGCAGGCGGTTTGCTCGCGTTCGCGCTGTCGTTCGACGAGATCATCGTGACGACTTTTACGCTCGGCACCGGCATGGAAACGCTGCCGATCTGGATCTACAACAACCTGTTCCGGCCGAACCAGGCCCCGGTGGTCAACGTGGTGGCGGCGGTGCTGATCATCGTCTCGACGGTGCCGGTCTACCTGGCACAGCGGCTTTCCGGCGGCGACAGCTCCAGCGGCGGCCGGATCTAGCTCCGAAGGTCCGTGAAGGGCTCCTTGCGGGAATTCCGCAAGGAGCCCTTCACGCTTTTACCGGAAGCTGTCGGTGGCCTCGCGGAGAGCGGCGAGGATGCCCGGGTCGGTGACGGCGTGTCCCGCGGATTCGGTGAGCTTCAGCGTTGAGCCGGGCCAGGCGCGGTGGAGCTGATACGCCGTGATGGGCGGGCACACCGCGTCGTAGCGGCCTTGCACCAATACTCCCGGGATCCCGGCGAGCTTCCCTGCGTCGCGGATCAGCTGTCCTTCTTCGAGCCACGCGCCATGCCGGAAGTAGTGCACCGCAAGGCGAGCGAACGTCAGCGCGAACTGCGGATTCGCGTATTGGTTCACAAAGGACTGTTGCGGCAGCAACGCCACCGTCGCGCCTTCCCAGACGCTCCAAGCGATCGCGGCTCGTTCACGCACCGCGCGGTCGGGGGAGTGGAGCAGTTCCGCGTACCCGGCGAGCGGATCGTCCACATTGTCCAGTGGCTCCAGGAACGCGTCCCACTCCGCGGGGAAGAGATTCGCCGCGCCACCGCGGTAAAGCCAGTCCAGTTCCCGCTGCCGCACGGTGAAAATCCCGCGCAGCACCATCTCGGACACCCGCGACGGATGGGTTTCCGCATACGCCAGGGCAAGCGTCGAGCCCCACGACCCGCCGAACAGCTGCCAGCGTTCGATGTTCAGCCGTTCGCGCAGCAGCTCCATGTCGGACACCAAGTGCCACAACGTGTTCGCCGACAGGTCGTCGCCCGCGTTGGGCGTGCTGCGGCCGGCGCCGCGCTGGTCGAACAGGATGATCCGGTACGCCTCGGGGTCGAAGTGCCGCCGGGTCATCGGGGCGATGCCGCTCCCGGGCCCGCCGTGCAGCACCACCACCGGTTTCCCCTGCGGGTTCCCGGCCTCCTGGCAGTAGATCCGGTGCCCGTCGCCGACGTCCAGCATTCCGTCGGCGCGCACCGGGATCGGCGGGTAGAGCTCGTCCATACCGGGCACTCTTCCCGAAAGCTCCCGGCATCTCAAAAGCAGGGTGGGGGCCCGCCCCCGCCGCCGGGCTGAGCGGGCCCCCGTCTGTGATCGCGGTCAGCAGCCTGGTGTCGCGGCTACGTTCGCGAAGCCCTTCCCGGCGTTCGTCACCTTGTTGCTGGCGCAGACCTTGTTCCCGGTGGCCGCCTTGACCACGTAGAAACCGTAGGCCGAGGGCACCTGCACGTCCGCGGTGTTGTCCGAGAAGGTGTTGTCCCTGCCCCAGCCGTCGAGCTGCACGTGGACCTCGAACGACCCGTAGGTCGCGTCGTGCACGAAGACCTTGCTGCCCTTGTTGCCGGTGACCAGGTACCCGTTGCCCTTCACGTCGACCCAGCTGTCGGCGTAGTTCTCGCCGCTCTGCCCGGTGCCGTCGAAGGTGTTGCCGCGCAGTTCGCCGCCGGTGGTGCCTTCCTTGACGTCGATCGACTCCGCGCGCACGTTCGGCCCGATCTTGTTGCCGATCGCCTTGTTGCGGTCGCTGTGATCGGGCTGCCCGTCCGGCCAGTTGCTCTTGGCCGAACCGAAGTAGATGCCCTCGCCGAACCCGCCGTTTTCCTTGCCGGTGTCGGAGATTTCGGAGTTCTGCACGACGTTGTCGCTGCTGCCGTGCTGGAAGTGGATGCCCTCGTTGCCGATGCCGGTCACCTTGAGCCCGTCGACCAGCGTGTGGTTGACGCCGAGCGCCATCACGCCCTTCTGGCCGCCGGTGACGGTGAACCCGGACAGCGTCCAGTAGCTGCCGGTCAGCTCGATGGTGCGGCCGCCGGACGCCTGCACGACCGCGCTGCGCGGGCCGGTGAGCGTGATGCGCCCGTTCGCGGTGCCGCTGGCGGCGGCCTTGAAGTTGCCGGTGTAGGTGGTGTTCGCGGCCAGCTGGATCGTGGTACCCGGCTTGGCCGAGGCCAGCGCCGTCTTCAGCTCGGCGGAGTTCTTGACCGGGACGGTCCCGGCGGACGCCGCGGGCGTGGCGAGTGCGAGCAGTGCTGCGGCTCCGGCAGTGACTGCCAGAACTCGGTCGCGGACGCGCATTCCAACCCTCCTCGTCGAGGCTCGATGACTTCGGATGCGGCGTGCGCTCACGCTAAGACATCGAGAGAACACTGGTCAAGTACATGATTGATGTTCATGGATGTGAACGGGATGAACAAAGCGTGGCCGGAAAGTGTCGGCTGCGCCTGTTCCCGCCCGGCTTGCTCGGAGTTAACCCGATCCTCGGTAGCTTTTCCGCGGAATGCCCGAACTGCGGCGAGAAAGGCTTCGTGAATGTCCGCGGTCAGCTACCTCGAGTCCATTGTCGTCGGCGCTTTGCAAGGCGTGTCGGAATTGTTTCCGGTGTCCAGTCTCGGGCACAGCGTCCTGTTGCCCGCGCTCGTCGGCGGAAGCTGGGGACGCGACCTGAGCATCGGGAAGGATTCGCCGTATCTTGCCGTGCTGGTGGCGATGCACGTCGCCACCGCGATCGCGCTGATCCTCTTCTTCCGGCGCGACTGGGTGCGCATCGTCACCGGCCTGTGGACGTCGGTCCGCGATCGCGAGGTTCGCACGGCCGACCAGCGGCTCGCGTGGCTGCTCATCCTCGCCACGATCCCGGTCGGGATCGCCGGGCTGCTGCTGGAAAGCCTGCTGCGCGACGTCCTCGGCAAACCGGTGCCGTCGGCGATCTTCCTCGCGCTCAACGGCGGCGTGCTCTACGCGGCGGAGAAGTTCTCCCGGAAGCCCAAGCCGGAGGTCGCGCGGGTCGCGCGCGAGGAGGAGACGATCGACTTCAGCGCCGAGGAGACGATGGTGATGCGCGCGGTGACCGTCGACGAAGCCACCGACCTCCGGTTGTCCAAGCTGAGCGTGAAAGAGGCCGTGCTCATCGGTTCGGCGCAGATTTTGGCTCTGCTGCCCGGAATCAGCCGCTCCGGCATCACCATGGTGGCCGGTCTGCGGCGCGGGCTCGACCACGAGGACGCCGCCCGGTTCGCCTGGCTGCTGGCGACCCCGGTGATCCTCGCCGCGGGCGCGCTGAAGATGCCGTCGCTGTTCACGCCGGAGAACAAGCCGTCGCTCGGGCCGGCGTTGGTCGGCAGCGTGGTCGCGTTCGCGGCGTCCTACATTTCTGTCCGTTTTCTGACGAAATACTTTGAAACGCGCACCTTGACCCCCTTCGCCATCTACTGCGCGGTCGCCGGAATCGGCAGCCTGATCTTCTTCACGGTGTCAGGGGCGGCGTAAGGCGCAATTTCGCCGGGTGCACACTGAAGGCATCGAAATCGTGCCTGACCTGCCACCGCTGAGCGGATCGACGTTGTTGACGGCCTGGACCTTCGACGTCCCGGCCGTGCTCGTCGCGCTCGCGCTCGGCGTCGGATACGTGGCCGCGGCTCGCCGTCAGGAGTGGAGCGCCGGGCGGACCACAGCGTTCCTCGCCGGGCTGGCCACGCTCGTCCTCGTCACGTGCTCGTTCCTCGGCGTGTACGACACGACGCTGTTCTGGGTACGCGCCACGCAGAACACCGTGCTCCTCATGGTCACGCCGCTGCTTCTCGCGCTAGGCGCGCCCGTGACGCTGCTGATGCGCACCGCGCCGCCGAAGCTCGCCACGTGGTTGCGTACGCATGGCCGTGGCCGCTTCGCGCAGTTCATCACCTTCCCGCTGTGCGTCACCGTGGTGCTGATCGCGCCGTTCCTGCTCATCTACCTGACACCGCTGTACGAGCTTTCGCTCGACTCAGCGGTCGTCGGCGGCCTCGTACGCGTAGCGCTCGTATTGGCCGGCTTCCTGTACTTCTACAGCCGCGTGCAGCTCGATCCGACGCCGCGCAACGGCTCGCACCTGGTGTCGGTGTGGATCTCGTTCACCGAAGTGGTGTTCGACGGCGCGCTCGGCCTCGTGCTGTGGCTCGGTCCGCTGCTCGCGCCCGCGCACTACGACGCGGTGCACCGTGACTGGGGTCCGGACCGGCGCACGGACCAGATCATCGGCGCGGGCGTGCTGTGGATCGGCGGCGACGTCGCCGGGCTGCCGTTCGTCGGCGCGCTCTTCATCAGGTGGGCCCGCGACGACGAAAAACGGGCGAAACGGCTCGACCGGAAATTGGACGAGGAGGCAGCGGCAGGCGAGGCACCGGCGAAGGGCTTGTGGTGGGAGAACGATCCGGAACTCGCCGAACGGTTCCGCCGCTCGTGAGTGCCGGCTCGCACCGGCACTCACGAGGCAGCTCAGTGGAACGCGTGCTCAGGCGCCGGGAACTCGCCGCGCCGGACGTCCTCGGCGAACGCCGTCGCGGCGCTCTGCAGCACCCCGGCGACGTCGGCGTACCGCTTCACGAACCGCGGCGCCTTGCCGCGGCGCAGCCCGGCCATGTCCTGCCAGACCAGCACCTGGGCGTCGCAGTCCGGACCGGCGCCGATGCCGACCGTCGGGATCTTCAGCTCGTGCGTGACGCGCTTGGCGGCCTCGGCGGGCACCATCTCCATCACGACCGCGAACGCGCCGGCTTCCTGCAGCGCCAGCGCGTCGGCGAGCAGCTTCTCCGCCGCCTCGCCGCGCCCTTGCACCCGGTAGCCGCCGAGGTTGTGCTCGCTCTGCGGGGTGAAGCCGATGTGGCCCATGACCGGGATCCCGGCCGAGGTGAGCGCTTCGACGTGCGCCGCGAACCGGTGCCCGCCCTCGAGCTTGACCGCGTGCGCGCGGCCCTCCTTCATGAACCGGACGGAGGTGGCCAGCGCCTGCTCCGGGGAAAGCTGGTAGGAGCCGAACGGCAGGTCGGCCACCACGAGCGCCCGTTTCGCCGCCCGGGTGACCGAGCGGACCAGCGGGAGCAGCTCGTCGACGGTGACCGGAAGCGACGTGTCGTAGCCGAACACGTTGTTCGCCGCGGAGTCGCCGACCAGCAGCACGGGGATGCCTGCTTCGTCGAAAAGCTCAGCGGTATACATGTCGTAAGCGGTGAGCATCGGCCACGGTTCGCCGCGGTCCTTCAGCTCGCGCAGATGATGAATCCGGACTTTTCTCGGTTTGCCCGGGCCCGCACTGGTCGCGGGGCCGGTTCCGTAAGGGGCGGCCACCTCGCCGGCGGTGCCGTCGGGTTGGGCAGACTGGGCAGACATCGTCGTCGACCGTCCTTCCCTCGAGGCCTCGCAGAGGTCCCCGGGTCGTGGAGTCAGTACCGGACACAGCGTGACACGCGCGCCGGAGGGCCCCAAGGTCGTGCGACCAGCTTCACACGGCCGGGTAGCGACAACCGTTTTGCCTCCTGTGACGTCTTGATAGGCATCGGGCCGATTTGCGCCTGGTGGGTGAGAAGGTCCGGCGCGTCCCGCGACGCGGTCGCGCCGCAAGAAAGGTACCGATGGGAACCCCAGTGACCCGTCCGCGCAGCCTAGGCTGGAAAGCCCGCGCGGGCGGCCTCGTGGCCACTGTCGTGCAGCTGGCAGCGCTTTTCTCGATCGTGCTGCTGCTCGCTGGCGGACGGCACGGGCACCTGCTGAACGGCATCGACATGGCGTTCGGCGTGGTGAGCGTGCCGACCAGTTCGAGCCTGGTGATCGTGCTGCTGCTCGTCGTGCTCGGCGCGGCGCTGCGCAGGCGCAAGAAGGCCGCGCTGTACGTGCTCGTGCTGTTCCAGGTCGCCGGCCTGGTGACCACGCTGGTCCTGCAGGCGCTGCTGCTGTGGGCTCCCGACCTGCTCACCCTCAACGCCCGGCAGATGCGCCACATCCCGACGCAGGTCGGCGCGCTCGCCATCGCCGACGTGATCTCGATCCTGCTGATCGTCTTCCTGCTGTCGCTGCGTCCGGCGTTCCCCGCGCGGCTCGCCCCCGGTGCCTGGTGGAACGGGCTTTCCGTGCTGTTCGTCGGGTTTCTCGGCGTGATCGTGCTCGGCTGGGCACTCACCGAGGTGTTCCCGGGCAGTCTCGGCGACGCGTGGGAGCGCTTCGCCTGGGTGGTCAACCACGCCACCGGCGAGAACCTGCAACTGCGCCGGATCGGCGTCGGCGAAGGCCCGGCGTGGATCGACGTGGTTCTCGACCTCGGCGCGACCTTCGTGTCCACAGCCGCGCTGTACACGCTCTTCCGCGGCGTACGCAGCCGTCGCATTCGGACAGACGACGAAGAGCTGCAGTTGCGCCGTCTGCTGGGAGAGTTCGGCGAGGACGACTCTCTCGGCTACTTCGCAACGCGCCGCGACAAGAGCGTCATGTTCGCGCCTAACGGCCGCGCCGCGGTGACGTACCGCGTGCTCGCCGGGACCACAGTGGCGAGTGCGGACCCGATCGGTGACCCGGACGCGTGGCCGGACGCGGTGCAGGCGTGGCTCCACGAAGCGCGTACGTACGGCTGGACGCCGGGCGTGCTCGGCGCGAGCGAGAAGGGCGCGAAGGTGTACGCCGCCGCGGGGCTGCGCGCGTTGCAGATCGGCGACGAAGCGGTCCTCGACGTCCGAGAGTTCTCTCTTACCGGTCCTGAGCGGAAGTCCGTGCGACAGGCGGTGAAGCGGATCCAGCGCGCCGGGTACACCTCGCAGGTCCGGCGGCACAGCGAAATCCCCGAAGACGAGATGGTGCAACTGCTCGCCCGCGCGCAGCAGTGGCGCGTCGACGAGACCGAACGCGGCTTCTCGATGGCGCTCGGCCGGCTCGGCGACCCGAGCGACGGCCGCAGCGTGATGGTCGAGGCGTACGACGCGCACGGCGAGCTGCGCGGCTTGCTGTCGTTCGTTCCGTGGGGCCGCCGAGGCCTTTCTCTCGACCTGATGCGCCGTGACCGGGACGCAGAAAACGGGCTCAACGAGTTCATGGTCGCCGAGGTCGTTTCGGCCGCTCAGCACATCGGCGCACAGCGGATCTCGCTGAACTTCGCGATGTTCCGCGCGGTGTTCTCCGAAGGCGAGCGCATCGGCGCAGGTCCGGTACTGCGCGCGTGGCGGGCGGTGCTCGGCGTCGCGTCGCGGTTCTTCCAGCTGGAATCGCTGTACCGGTCGAACGCCAAGTACGGCCCGGATTGGGAACCGCGGTTCCTCTGCTACTCGTCGGCGCGACGGCTCCCGCGAGTCGGCATCGTCGCGGGCGCGCTGGAGGGCTTCGTGCCCACCGGGCGCGCGCGGTCGCTGCGGCTGGAGAACGTCGGCGAGGATTTCGTCGCGCAGGTCCGGCGGATCGACGAGGAAGCGGCGCAGGTCGTGCCGCGCGCCAAGCGCCGTCCGGAACAGGTCCGCGTGCGAGTGGCCAAAGTGGACAAACTGCGGGAACTCGGGGTGGACCCGTACCCGGTCGGTTTCTCCCGCGAGGACCACCTCGGCGACATCGTGCACGCGTTTTCCGGACTGGAACCGGATTCCCACACCGGAAAACGCGTCCGGGTAGCCGGTCGGGTGCTCGCCCTGCGCACCCTTGGCGGCCTGTGTTTCGCGCGGATCAAGGACTTCTCCGGCGAACTGCAGCTGATGCTCGACGCGAAGGTCCTCGACCTGACCGGCTGGCGCACCGGCGTCGACCTCGGCGACCACGTCGGCGTGAGCGGCGAGGTCATCACCTCCCGCCGCGGCGAACTGTCGGTGCTGGTGGACGAATGGACCGTGACGGCGAAGTGCCTGCACCCGTTGCCGGACAAGCGAAAGGGCCTCACCGACCCGGAGACGCGAGTCCGGCAGCGCTACCTCGACCTGGCGGTCAACCCCGACTCCGCGAACATGCTCCGCCTGCGCTCGACGGTCGTCCGCGCCGTCCGCGAACGCCTGCACCAGGGCGACTTCCTCGAAGTCGAAACCCCCATGCTGCAAACCATCCACGGCGGTGCCAACGCACGGCCGTTCGTCACGCACATCAACGCGTACGACATGCGGATGTACCTGCGCATCGCCCCGGAGCTGTACCTGAAGCGCCTGTGCGTGGCCGGCGTCGAGCGGGTTTTCGAGCTCAACCGGAACTTCCGCAATGAAGGTGTCGACGCGACCCACAACCCGGAATTCACGATGCTGGAGGCGTACCAGGCGTACGCGGACTACAACGCGATGCGCCACCTGATGCGCGACCTGATCCAGTACGCCGCCGAAGCCGCGTACGGCGCACAGATCGTGCGACGCCCAGACGCCGACGGCCGCATCGTCGAACACGACATCTCCGGCGACTGGCCAGTGATCCCGGTGCACAAAGCCGTGTCGGAGGCCTTGGGCGAAGAAGTCGACTCGCAGACGCCGGTCGCGACATTGCGAAAACTGTGCGCCGCCGCCGGAGTTCCGGTGCCGGAGGAAGCCGGTGCAGGCGACCTGGTCCTGAAAGCACACGAGCACTTGGTCGAAGGCTCGACGGTCCTGCCGACCTTCTACACGGACTACCCGACCGAGGTCTCCCCGCTGACCCGCCAGCACCGCACCGACCCGCTCCTGGCCGAACGCTGGGACCTGATCGCGTTCGGCTCGGAAGTCGGGACCGCTTATACGGAACTGACCGACCCGTTAGAACAGCGCCGCCGTCTGGAGGCACAGTCGCTGCGCGCCGCGAGCGGGGACGTCGAGGCGATGGAGTTGGACGAGGACTTCCTGCTGGCACTGGAACACGGAATGCCCCCGACTGGTGGTCTGGGCCTCGGAGTGGACCGGCTGCTGATGATGCTGAGCGGGACGTCTATTCGGCAGACGGTGCTTTTTCCGTTCGTCCGACCGCAGGGGTGAAGCTGGCGTTTCGGGGCTGGCTGTCTTTTGCCTGCTTGGCCCCGATGCGCTTTGCTCGGCTTCGCCTGCTTTGTCTGCCTAGCGCCGATACGCTTGCTCGGCTTCGCCTGCCTGCCTGATGCCGGTGCGCTTTGCTTGGCTTCGGCCTGCTTTTGCTGCCCGGCTCCGACGCGCTTCGCTCGCCCTTGGCCCCTTCGCCTGCCTGCCCCCGGTGCGCTTCGCTCGGCATCGACTCGCTTCGCCTGCCTGGCCCTACGCACTTCGTTCGGCATTGGACCCCTTGCCTGCACAACCCTGATGCGCCTCGCTCGGCACCGGCCCTCTTCGCCCTGATCTGGCTGGCCGCGGTCAGCCCGGCCCGCTTCGCCCTCATCCGGCTGTCCGCTGTCAGTCCCGGCCCGTCCCCGAGGCAGGTATTGGCAGTCCGCCAACTCGGATCCGGTAACCTCCACCAGGGATTCGGTGCGTGAGTTCGTGGTAGCGGATGGTGTCCGGAACCTCCGGTAAGTCACGGGTGTGACACCATCCGGCACTTCGTCGCAGAGATTCGCTTAGGGTGGGCAAGTGCATGCTGCGCGGGTGGCTTCGATAGTCCTGCTCGGACTGGGTTTGGCGGGATATTCCGCGTGGCTGCTGGAGTTCTTCATGCAGACCGGGGTGTCGCCGACCGAACAGCCGGTCTGGGACCTGTTCAGCGCGCAACCGGTCTTCCCGGTAGCGACGGCGATCGGCGGCCTCGCCTTTCTTCTCACCGGCCCCGCCCTCATGCGACTCGCGCCAGCACACTGGAGCGGACGGCTGACGTCGGTTTCGGTGTCCGCGTTCGGAATCATGCTGATGGTGTACGCCGGGGTCCCGGAAACCGCGGTGACCCCGAACCTGCTGAGCGCCGCCGTCGCGGTCGGAGCGCTGAGCCTCGTCTTCTGGTGGCCCTCGGGCTGGCGAGCCTGCGCGGTGGGTTGCCTGGTAGTCGTGCTGCTCGCGTGGGCGCTGGTGGTGGCGTCGAAGCTGACCGGGCACCTGGAAGGCGTGTTCACCAGGGTGCAGTTGGTGGTGCACTCGGCGCAGGTCGTGATCGGCGGCGCGTACATCGTCCAGACTCCCGTTCCGGTCCGCGGCCGAAAATTGTCGGTGGCAGGTGCGATGCTGCGGAGCAACAGACACCGGAAGTGAGGCCACCATGGCTGGAAAGCTCTCCCCGACCCCCGACGAACGCGGCGGTCTGCTCGGTTTCCTGGCACAACAGCGTCAGGCAATGAAGGTCGCCACGTACGGCTTGACCGACGACCAGGCACGCGCCGTCCCCAGCGCGAGCGCCCTGAGCGTAGGCGGCCTGCTGAAACACGTGTCGTCCACCGAAAGCGGCTGGATCGACCTGGTGCTGAAGATCGAGCCAAAACCCTTCGCCGAAGCCGTGGAGGCCTTCCAGGAGAACTACCGGCTGGGCCCGGACGAAACGCTGGAGTCGGTCATCGCCGCCTACGACCAGGTCGCCGCCCGCACCGAAGAGGTCATCGCCGGGATCGCGGACCTGAACCAGGAAGTCCCCATCCCGAAAGGCGTCCCCTGGTACCCGGACGACGCGTCTGCCTGGTCCGTCCGCTGGGTGCTGCTGCACCTGATCGAAGAAACCGCCCGGCACGCCGGCCACGCCGACATCGTCCGCGAGTCCATCGACGGAGCCACCGCCATGCCCCTGCAAGCCGCCGCCGAGGGCTGGCCGGAGACGGACTGGCTGAAGCCTTGGAAACCGGCTGAATGAGCTGACTTTCCGCGCGGGCTGGGCTTGATCGAGACGGGCCGAGCTTTTCCGGATGGCTGTTGGGGCTGGTTCGGTTGCGGGAGGGACAGGGCTTGGTTGCTCCGCGAGGTTGTCACTCCGGTGGTTGGGCCTGAGCCATGCGGGTCGGGTTTCCCGGTGGCAGATGCGGTCGGGGGAGTTGGCTTGGGCGGTCGGCGGGGCACTCTCCCCGATGGCTGGGCCTGAGCCATGCGGCTCGTGTTTCCCTGTGGCTGACGCGGTCGGGACAGCTGACCTGATCGATCGGCGAGGCGATCGCTTCGCTAGCTGGGCCTGAGCCATGCCGGTTAGGTCTGCCAGGTGGCGGCCGGGGAGCTGGTGTGGCCGCCCAGGGGCTGGCTTGGTGAGTCGTCGCTCCGGCAGCAGTGCCTGAGCTGCCCGGGTCGGGTTTTCCCAGCGGCCGATGCGGTCGGGAAGCTGGCTTGGCTGATGAGCGGACCGAACTGCCCCGGGGAGTCGGAGCGCTCGTCGGCGGGCTGGCAGGTCGGCTCGCCGAGGCGCGCCGATGGGTCCGGGACCGCGAAGCCAAGCGATCTGGCCTGACCGCACTGGGGGAGGCGTGCGGAGCCGGGCAGCCAATTCATTCGGTTGGGCTCAGCAGGTTTGGGGCGTGCTCGGTCGGCGTCCAGCGGCACTGGGGGTGCGGCTGGAACCCGACCGAGCGCGCCGACGCCCAATCCGTTCAGGCACCGAGGCCGGTCCGATTCCCGCAGCCGGTGCGTCAGAACAAAGTCGGTTCCTCCGGAAACGCCCCTTCGATCACCAACATCCGCCGCTTGGTCTCGACCCCTCCCGGTGCCGAAAAGCCGCCAGTGTTCTTGCCCGCACCCAAAACCCGATGGCACGGCACGATGATCGGGAACGGATTGCTCCCCATCGCCTGCCCGACAGCCTGCGCGGAGCCCGGCGCACCCAGCTGGTGCGCGATGTCCCCGTACGTCAGCACCTTCCCGGGCGGAATAGCCCGCGCGACGTCGTACGCCCGCCGGTTGAACTCCGGCACATCCCGGTAATCCAACGGAGCCGCACGCAAATCGCGAGCATCCCCCGACAGCAGCGCGACGACGTCATCCACCACCGCGCGCAGTTCCTCCGGCACCGGCGATTCCACCGCATCAGGGAAGCGCTTCGCGAGGTGCGCGCGAGTCCGCTCAGCCGTACTCCCCGGCAGCGCGGTTCCGACCACCGCACCGTCCCGCCAGGCGAGGCCGCACGCCCCGATCGGGGTGTCGAACACCGTGTACCCAACCGTCATATCGCCAGCGTACGACCCGGCACCGACAGAAACTGGCGAGAAAACGACATGACCCTGCCGCCGCATTCAGCAACGCGGCTGATCGCGCCCGGCGAGCCGGACGGGCATCGGATTTTCAGCGAGCCAGGCCGAAAACCAGGCCGTGGAGCCGGAAATCCCGGTCAGCCAAGTTCACCCAGCCGACCGCGCCGGCCAACCCGGCCCGCCCGGCCGCCCGGCCAACCCAGCCGACCGGCCAGTCCAGCCGACCGCGCCAGCCAGCCCGGCCAGCCCAGCCGACCGCGCCGGCCAATCCAGCCAGACCGGCCAACCGCGCCAGCCAGCCCGGCCAATCCAGCCGACCGCGCCGGCCAATCCAGCCAGACCGGCCAACCGCGCCAGCCAATCCAGCCAGTCCAGCCGACCGCGCCAGCCAGCCCGGCCAGCCCAGCCGACCGCGCCAGCCAACTCAGCCAGCCCGGCCAACCGAGTCCAAACAACAACCAGCGTCAGAAACCCCCGCTCAGGACTTCCGTTCCCGCCACCCGTTCGTCATCGGAAGACGCCGGTCCCGCCCAAACGCCTTGAACGTGATCTTCGTGCCCGGCGGATATTGCCGCCGCTTGTACTCGGCTCGGTCGACCATCCGCACCACTCGGTCGATCGTCTCCGGATCGAACCCCGCCTCGATCAGATCCGCGTACCCGCGGTCGTTCTCGACGTAGTCGTCCAGGACGTCGTCCAGCAGCTCGTAGTCCGGCAGCGAGTCCGAGTCCTTCTGGTCCGGCCGCAGCTCCGCCGACGGGGGCTTCGTGATCGAGTTTTCCGGGATCGGCGGCGTTTCCCCTCGCTTGGCCGCCTCCTCGTTCCGCCACCGCGCCAGCTGCCACACGTGCGTCTTGAACAAGTCCTTGATCGGCGCGAACGCTCCGACCGCGTCGCCGTAAATGGTCGAGTAACCCACGGCCAGTTCGGTCTTGTTGCCGGTCGCCAGCACCAGGTGTCCGTCCAGATTGGACAGAGCCATCAGCAGCATTCCGCGCACCCGCGCCTGGATGTTCTCCTCGGCGAGCCCGGTCAGCTGCAGCTGGTTGACATACACATCGACCATCTCGCCGATCGGCTCGACCCGGTAGTGCGCGCCGATCCGCTCCGCCAAATCCGAAGCGTCGTCCCGCGAGTGCGAGGACGAGTACTTCGACGGCATCGAAACGCCGTACACGTTGTCGCCGCCGAGTGCGTCCGCCGCCAGGGCCGCGCATACCGCGGAGTCGATTCCGCCGGAGAAGCCGAACGTGACCGTCGAGAAGCCGTTCTTGTGCACGTAGTCCCGCAGCCCGACCACCAGCGCGGACCACACCTCGGCCTCGTCCGACAGTGGTTCGCTGATCGTCCGGGCCGAAAGCGGTTCGTACGCGGGCAACGGCGCATCGGTCAGCACTCGACGGTGGACCTCCAAGCCGTCGAAAGAGCCCGTGGCCGACGCGTCCGCAGTGGGGAGATCCAGGTCCAGCACCAGCAGGTGCTCCACGAACTGCGGCGCCCGCGCGAGCAGCGTCCCGTCCGCGCCGACCACGAGCGAGTCGCCGTCGAAAACCAGATCATCCTGTCCGCCGACCTGGTTCGTGTACACCAGCGGCGCGCCCGCTTCGGCCGCGCGGCGGGCGATGAGCGGCAGCCGCTGTTCGTCCTTCGACCGTTCGTACGGCGACGCGTTCGGCGCGACCACCAGGTCGACCCCGGCCTTGCCCAGAGCGGAGATCGGGCCGCCGTCCTGCCAGATGTCCTCGCAGATCACCATGCCGATGTCGACGCCGTGCAGCCGCAGCACCTCGAGTTCGGTGCCCGGCTTGAAGTACCGGTGCTCGTCGAACACGCCGTAGTTGGGCAGGTGGTGCTTGAACTGCCGGGCCACGACCTCGCCGCGGTAGAGCGCGGCCGCGGCGTCGCGCGGGCCGACCTCGTCGTGGTCGAGATAGCCGACGTACGCGAGCACCTCGCCGCAACCCGCCTCGTCGAGCCGGCGCGCCAGTTCGGTCACCGAGCGCCGGGACGCGTCGGCGAACGTGCGCCGGAGCGTGAGGTCCTCGACCGGGTAACCGGTCTGGGACATCTCCGGGAACACGACGACGTGCGCGCCCGCCTCGGCGGCTTTGCGGGTCCACTCGACGGTGAGCGCGGTGTTCCCGTCGATGTCGCCGACGGTGGTGTTGACCTGGGCCAGTGCGATGCGCAGTTGCGGCATGCCGCCATTCTGTCCCACCGCACCGACAGAAACTACGCAGAGGTGAGCCAGAGAACGGCGAAGGGCCCCTCACCCGCGGCGAGGGGCCCTCCGAAAGAAGGACTCAGGACTTCTTCATCCGCATCATGCTGCGCACCTTCTTGACCGTCTGCTCGAAGTCCGAGTCGAACGGGTTGTCGTGCACCAGGTACGTCCACGTCGTGTTCGCTCGCCGCACGCCGACGTCCTCGAGGTCGAGGCCGTTGTCGGTGATCTCGGCTTCCTCGAGCGTCTTCGCCGCCCGCGAGGCGGATTCGGCGATGATCTTGTGGAACTCCGGGATCGCCGCGCGGTGGAACTCGTCCAGCGGCGTCTCGCGGGCGAGCGCGCGCAGGTGGATGCTCTCGCGCACGTCGGTGAGGTACGCCAGGTGGTCCGACCACAGCTGGTCGAGGTGGAACAGCCGGACCTCGCGGCACACCTGCTCGAGCCGCTCGGAGTCGTCCAGCTTTTCCTTCAGCTCGGCGAACTTCTCCGGCTGTGCCTTCTCCAGCTCCTCCGCCGCGAGCCCGGTGTGCAGCACCTGGTCGCGGTGTTCCAGCAGCTCAGCGCGCTGCCGCTCGATCAGCCGGGTGTAGCGCCAGGTGTTGCGGTGGATCTCCAGGTCGACGCCCTCGGCGACGCGCTGGGCGTGGTTGAGCTGCCGGTGCGCGGCCGGGTCGGTGATTTCGCCGGTCTCGGTGTCCGCGTCGATGCCGTCCGGCAGGTCCGGCGCGTTCGACAGCACGAGGTCGTCGTTGAGGCTCGCGAAGAAGATCGCGCTGCCCGGGTCGCCCTGTCGTCCGGACCGGCCGCGCAGCTGCCCGTCGAGGCGGCTGGAGGGATACCGCGCGGTGCCGATCACGTGCAGGCCGCCCAGCTCGGCGACCTCTTCGCGGGACGCGCCGTCGCTGCCGCCGAGCCGGATGTCGGTACCGCGGCCCGCCATCTGCGTGGACACGGTGACCGCGCCCTTCTTGCCCGCCTCGGCGATGATCGCGGCCTCTTCGGCGTCGTTGCGCGCGTTCAGCACGACGCACGGCAGGTCGGCCTTCGCCAGCTTCTCCGCCAGCTCCTCGGACTCGGCGACGTCCTGGGTGCCGACGAGGATCGGCCGCCCGGTCTCGTGCACCGTGCGGATCTCCTCCTCGATCGCGCGCAGTTTCTGCGACGGCGAGGCGAAAACCCGGTCCTGCAGGTCCTCGCGGACGTTCGGGGTGTTCGGCGGGATGACCGCGACCTCGAGCTTGTAGAACTCGCGCAGCTGCTCGGCGACCGCGACCGCGGTACCGGTCATGCCCGCGACCTCCGGGTAGCGCGCGAGCAGCGCCTGCACGGTGATCGAATCGAGGATTTCGCCCCGGTCGGTGGCCGTGACCTGCTCCTTCGCCTCGACCGCGGCCTGAAGGCCGTCCGGCCAGCGCTGCAGTTCGGCGACGCGGCCGCGGGCGGCGTTGATCAGCTGCACCTTGCCGTCGCGGACCAGGTAGTCGACGTCCCGGGTGAGCAGGGCGTGCGCGTGCAGGGCGACGTTCACCGCGGCGAGCCGGTCCGAACCGGACTCGTCGTACAGGTCCACGCCGCCGAGCGACTTCTCCACGACCGACGCGCCGGCGCTGGTCAGCCACGCGTTGCGGCCCTCGGAGTCGGTTTCGTAGTGCAGGCCGAGCCGCAGCCGCCGGACGATCTTGGCGACCTCCTCGTCGGCGTCGTTGTGGTCGATCGAACCGGCCATGACCAGCGGCACGCGCGCCTCGTCGACCAGCACCGAGTCGGCCTCGTCGACGATCGCCACCTCGGGAGCCTTCTGCACCAGGTCGTCGGGGTGCGTGACCAGGCGGTCGCGCAGCACGTCGAAGCCGATTTCGGCGACCGCGCCGTAGGTGACCTCCTTGCCGTAGGCCTCCTTGCGCTCCTCCTTCGAGTGCGCCGGTTCGACCCAGCCGACGGTGACGCCGAGCAGGTCGTACACCGGGCTCATCCACTCCGCGTCGCGGCGGGCGAGGTAGTCGTTGACCGTGACCACGTGCACGCGGCGGCCGCGCAGCGCGTACCCGGCGGCGGCCAGCGCGCCGGCGAGCGTCTTGCCCTCACCGGTCTCCATCTGCACGACGTGGCCGGTGAGCAGGCCCATGGTGCCGAGCAACTGCACGTCGAAGGCCCGTTCGCCGAGCTCGCGGCGGGCGGCCTCGCGGCCGAGCGCGCAGATCTCGATGAGCTGGCTGTCGGTGAACGAGGCGGCCCCGCCGATGGAGTCCCGCAGCTTGCCCGCGCGCTCGGTGAGCTCGGCGTTCTCGAGTTTCTCCAGCTCCGGTTCGAGCTTCTCGACGGCGGGCAGCAGCGCTTCGTAGCGGGTCAGCTCGACGCTGCCCGGCCGCTGGATGATCCGGCGGAGCCGCTTGCCCACTCGGCTGATCAGTGCCACCCCTGGTCTCCTCGTGTCGATGTGTCTCCGGTCGCACCCGCACTGCCCAACGCGCCGACGGTGCGTTCGAGTTCCGCGCCCGGATGGCACGATCAAACCGTGTCCCGTCATCCCAGCGCCAGCCCGAAAGTCCATCCGTTAGTCGTGTTCGCGGCTGCCGGCCTGCTCGCGACCACGCTCGCGGCGTGCACGTCCAAGCCCGACCAGGCCGCGTCCGCGCCGACGGTCGAATCGCACGCTCCGGTGGGCCCGGTGCCCGCCGGACTGGACCGGTTCTACGGGCAGAGCATGTCCTGGTCCGCGTGTGCACCCTACGCGACCTCGGCCGACGCCCGGTCGGCGTTCAAGGCGCAGGGAATCGAGTGCGGACGCCTCACCGTTCCGTTGAACTATGACAAACCGGACGGCCAGACGATCACCATCGGCGTGCTGCGGCACCGCGCGAGCGATCCGGGCGAGAAAATCGGTTCGCTGGTGGTGAACCCGGGCGGACCGGGCGCTTCGGGCATGGTCGCCGCAGCAGGACTGATCGACCAGGTGTCGAAGTCCGATCTCGGCGACCGGTTCGACCTCGTCGGCTTCGACCCGCGCGGCATCGGCGCGAGCGAACCGCAGATCCAATGCCTGACCGGACCCGAGCGCGACGCCGACCGCGCCGACGACAGCGAGACCGACGGTTCTCCCGCGGGCGTCACGAAGCAGGAAACAGAGCAGAAGGACTTCGCCGCGAAGTGCGCACAGCGGACGAAGTACGGCGACGACATGCTCGCGCACGTCGGCACGCGCGACGTCGTCAAGGACATGGACGTGCTGCGAAGCGTCCTCGGCGACCAGAAGCTCACGTACCTCGGTTACTCGTACGGCACGCGCATCGGGTCCACGTACGCGGAGACCTTCCCGAAGAACGTGCGCGCGCTCGTCCTCGACGGCGCTGTCGACCCGACGCAGAGCCCGGAAGACTCGCTCGTCGCGCAGGGCCAGGGCTTCGGCGGCGCGTTCAACGAGTTCGCGAAGTGGTGCGCGGCGCGTCAGGACTGCGCGCTCGGCAACAACCCGGCTGACGCGACGAAGCAGTTTCAAGACCTCACGCGCCGGCTGATCGACTTCCCGGTTCCGGTCGGCGACGGCCGCAAGCTGTCGTACGACGACGCCACCACAGGTGCCATACAGGCCCTCTACCAGCAGAATCTCTGGGAGTACCTGAACACCGGGCTGAACGAGCTGAAGCTGCAGCGCGGCGCCACGCTGGAGAAGCTGGCCGACATCTACAACGAGCGCAATCCGGACGGCAGCTACGGCACCACGCAAGACGCCTTCGTCGCGATCCGCTGTGTCGACGACCCGCGCGTCACCGATCCGAAGCAGATCCTCGAAGGCCAGGAGAAATACGTAAAGGCCGCGCCCTTCCTGGACGACGGCCGCCAACCCAGCTCCGCCCGCGACGCGTGTGCGTTCTGGCCGGTGCCGAACACGTCGAAGCCGCACGAACCGAACGTTGAAGGCCTGCCGAAGACGCTGACGATCTCGACAACGAACGACCCGGCGACGCCGTACCAGGCGGGCGTGAACCTCGCGAAGGCGCTGAAGGGATCACTGCTCACCTTCGAGGGGACGCAGCACACGGTGTTCCTGCAAGGCAACGCGTGCGTCGATAAGGCAGCCACCGCGTACCTGATCGACGGCACCACGCCTCCGGACGGCACGCGCTGTAAGGCCAACTGAGGTTGCGCTGGCTCGCGACAGCCGTGGCGGCGATGATGCTCGCTACGACTTGCGCGAGCCAGCGGGGCCGTGCGCGATTTGCCGCGAGCGCTGGAAGAACTAAGGCTGCTGGTCCGTCAACAGCACCTCGTACATCACCGGGCTGTCGCGGTTCGTCGCTGGCGGCACCTGCAGCCACATCCGTGCGAACCGGTGCGGTTCGGCGACCGTCACCCAGATCTTCACGTTCACGTCGTCGTGGATCTGCGGCACCAGGTTCGCCGCGACCGCTTGGGGCACGGTTCCGCCGACGCGGTAGCCGTCGACGTGCTGGATCGTCTCGCGGATTTCGGTTTTCGGCTGCTGGAGCGAGTCGAGGAGCCGGATCAACCCGCCGTGCGGGCCGAGGAACCGGTCGACGGTGAAGGGCGTGGGGCCGTTCGTTTCGCGACCCTTCGTGTCCTTTGTGGTCGCGGTCTGCCCGGAGACGGTGAACGAGAACGACCGATCGGTGAATTCCGCGCTGCCGCTCGCTTGCCCGCCGCGTTTGAGGGTCGCGTTGCCGACGAGCTTGGTCATCGGCAGGCCGGGCAGCACTCCGTTGACACCGACCGAGAAGTGCAGACTGGCGACCTTGGCGAAGTTCGTCTTGGCGGCGGCGAGCAACCCGTCCGCCGCGGGCAAGGGGGGTGCCGCGGTGCAACCGCCGACCAGCCCGAGGAGCAGCAGCGCCGGCAGGACACGTCGGCTGAGCATGGCCGAGAGCCTACTTGGCTGGCCCGATCCTTTCGCACAGTGTCCTTCCGGCCACTGTCATCGAGGCTTCCGGCGCACCAGACTGTCTGCTCGTGACCGTTGAGACCCGTCCTGCCCGCCGCCTGCATCGCGCCTGGTTCGTCGCGGCGGCCGCGTTCGTCGCCCTCCTCGCCGCCGCCGGTTTCCGCGCCGCGCCGGGCGTCCTGATCGATCCGTTGCACGAAGAGTTCGGCTGGTCCCGCGCCACGATCGGGTCCGCCGTCTCGGTCAATCTCGTTCTGTACGGCCTCTTCGCGCCCTTCGCCGCCGCGTTGATGGAACGGTTCGGTATCCGCCGGGTCGCGGCTACCGCGCTGTGCGTCGTCGCTCTCGGCGCGGGCGGCACCGTCTTCATGAGTGCCAGCTGGCAATTGATCCTCTGCTGGGGCGTGCTCGTCGGCCTCGGCACCGGCTCGATGGCGATGAGCTTCGCCGCGATGGTCGCGACGCGCTGGTTCATCCGCCACCGCGGCGTCGTAACCGGCGTGCTCACCGCAGCCGGGGCGACCGGACAGCTGATCTTCCTGCCCTTGATCGCGTCGCTCGCGGCGGACGACGGCTGGCGGACAGCGTCCATGGTCATCGCCATCGCGGCTCTCGCCGTGGTCCCGGTCGTGCTGTTGGCCGTACGCGACCACCCCGCCGATGTCGGCACTGTCGCGTACGGAGCGCCCGAAGACGCCGAAGTGGCGCGTCCGGCACCGAAGGTCGGCACGGTCCGCCGTGGTCTGTCGGTGCTGTTCCAGGCCGCGCGCACCCGGACGTTCTGGCTACTCGCTGTCGGGTTCGCGATCTGCGGGGCGACCACGAACGGGTTGGTCAGCACGCACTTCGTCCCGGCCGCGCACGACCACGGCATGCCGCAGACGACCGCGGCGAGTCTGCTCGCACTGGTCGGCGTCTTCGACGTGGTGGGAACGATCGCGTCGGGATGGCTCACCGACCGTGTCGATCCGCGGATCCTGCTCGGCATCTATTACGCGTTGCGGGGAGTTTCGCTCGCCCTGTTGCCGCAGCTGTTCACGAATTCGGTCCAGCCGAGCATGTGGGCGTTCATCCTCTTCTACGGCCTCGACTGGGTCGCGACCGTCCCGCCGACCGTCGCGCTCTGCAGCCGCTCCTTCGGGGAAGCCGGTCCGATCGTGTTTGGTTGGGTCTTCGCCTGCCACCAGCTGGGGGCGGCGTTCGCCGCCTCCGCCGCCGGCGCGGTGCGGGACCAGTTCGGCGATTACGCGATCGCCTGGTACGTCGCCGCCGGGCTCGCGGTGATCGCCTCGGTCGCGTCGTTGTCGATCACCCGGTCGAGGAAACCCGGGAAAACCCAGCTCGCACAGGTGGCGTGAATCCGCCGCCGTTGTGGGTGACCCGTGAAACATGGCGTTAACACGTGCTGGTTAGGGTTCGGCCATGGATCGCCAGCAGGAATTCGTGCTCCGCACCTTGGAAGAGCGCGACATCCGTTTCGTCCGCCTGTGGTTCACCGACGTGCTGGGATTCCTGAAGTCCGTCGCGGTCGCGCCCGCCGAACTGGAGGGCGCGTTCAGCGAGGGCATCGGGTTCGACGGCTCGGCCATCGAGGGCTTCGCGCGCGTCTACGAGTCGGACATGGTCGCCAAGCCCGACCCGTCGACGTTCCAGGTGCTCCCGTGGGAAACCCCCGACGGCGGCCCGTACTCCGCGCGGATGTTCTGCGACATCGCGATGCCCGACGGTTCGCCGTCCTGGGCCGACCCGCGGCACGTGCTGCGCCGCCAGCTGTCGAAGGCCAGCGAAGCCGGGTTCACCTGCTACGTGCACCCGGAGATCGAGTTCTTCCTGCTCGCCAACCTCCCCGACGACGGCAGCGAGCCCGAGCCCGCCGACAACGGCGGCTACTTCGACCAGGCCAGCCACGCCACCGCGACGCACTTCCGCCGGCACGCGATCGAGACCCTCGAGGCGATGGGCATCTCGGTCGAGTTCAGCCACCACGAGGGCGCGCCGGGCCAGCAGGAAATTGACCTTCGCTACGCCGACGCCCTCACCATGGCCGACAACGTGATGACGTTCCGTTACGTCGTCAAGGAGGTCGCGCTGACCCAGGGCGTGCGCGCGACCTTCATGCCGAAGCCGTTCACCGACCAGCCCGGCTCCGGCATGCACACGCACGTCAGCCTGTTCGAAGGCGACCGCAACGCGTTCTACGACGCGGAGGACCCGCACGAGCTTTCCGAGACCGGCAAGGCGTTCGTCGCCGGCGTCCTGCACTACGCCAAGGAAATCTCCGCCGTCACCAATCAGTGGGTCAACTCCTACAAACGGCTGATCAGCGGCAGCGAGGCGCCCACGACGGTGTCGTGGGGGAGGGCGAACCGCTCGGCCCTCGTGCGCGTGCCGATGTACTCGCCGGGAAAGGCCTCGTCGCGGCGCGTCGAGATCCGCACGCTCGATTCGGCGTGCAACCCGTACCTGGCCTACTCGGTGATACTGGCCGCGGGGCTGAAGGGCATCGAAAAGGGCTACGAGCTGCCGCCGCCCGCCGAGGACAACATCTGGCAGCTGTCGGATTCCGAACGCCGCGCCGCCGGCTACTCCCAGTTGCCGCAGAACCTCGGCGAGGCGCTCGCCGAGATGGAGAAGTCCGAGCTGCTGCCGGAAGCGCTCGGCGAGCACGTTTACGACTTCTTCTTGCGCAACAAGCGGGTCGAGTGGGACAACTACCGGAGCGCGGTCACTCCGTACGAGCTCCGGACCCTGTTGCCGATGCTCTGACCCGGACCCCGGGGCCGTGCTCCGACGTTGGGGAGGCATCGGAACATGGGAAAAAGACTGCCCGCCGTACTCGCCGCACTGGTCGCGGCGGCGGGCTTGGCCACCGCGCCGCCGGCGGTCGCGATGGAGACTGACCACGCGGACCCGGCCGAGCTGCACTTCGACCTCGACCGCGCCGACATCCCGTCGCTGCAGCACCGGATGGCGGCCGGGCAGCTCACCGCGACCCGGCTGACCAGCGCGTATCTCGCCCGGATCCGGGTGCTGGACCCGAAGGTCAACGCCGTCCTCGCGCTCAACCCGGCGGCGCTCGCGCAAGCCGCGGCCAGCGACGTCCGGCACCGGACCGGCCGCACCCGCGGTCCGCTCGACGGGATCCCGGTGCTGGTCAAGGACAACGTCGACACCCACGACCAGCAGACCACCGCCGGTTCGCGCGCGCTGCGCAGCCGTCCGGCCAAGGACGCCACGCTGATCACCCGGCTGCGCGACGCGGGCGCGGTGATCCTCGGCAAGGCGAACCTGTCGGAATGGGCCAACTTCCGCGCCGCGAAGCCGACTTCCGGCTGGTCCGGCGTCGGCGGCCAGACCAACAACCCGTACGTCCTGGACCACAACCCGTGCGGTTCTTCCGCCGGATCCGCGGCGGGCGTCGCCGCGTCGCTCGCCCAGGTCGCGATCGGCAGCGAGACCGACGGGTCGATCGTGTGCCCGGCCGGGATGACCGCGACCGTCGGGCACAAACCGAGTCTCGGGCTCGTCAGCCGCACCGGCGTCGTCCCGATCTCCGCGGAGCAGGACACGGCGGGACCCATCGCGCGCAACGTCGTCGACACCGCGTTGACGCTCTCGGTGCTGCAGGGCCGCGACCCGTCCGACCCGGCCACCCTGCGCTACCCGTCGACCCAGCCGACCGACTACGCGAGACTTCTCCGTCCCGGCGTCCTGCGCGGCGCCCGGATCGGCCTGTGGCGGCTGCCGGTGCTCGGCCCGGACACGGACGCCGTGGTCAGCAAGACGAAGGCTTCGCTGGAACGCGCGGGCGCGACGGTCGTCGAGGTGACGCTGCCGTACCAGGACCGGCTCTCCGAGCTGGAGTTCCCGGCGCTGCTGACCGAGTTCCACCGCGACATCGACGCGTACCTCGCCACGCGGCCCACCGGCCCGCGGAACCTGGCGGACCTCATCGCGTACAACCGCGCCGACCCGCTGGAACGCACCTGCTTCGCTGGTCAGGAGCTGTTCGAACAGGCGCTCGCCGCACCCGGCCCGCAGGATCCGACCTATCTGAAGAACCGCGCGGAGCTGACCGACCTGTCGCGCCGGTCGCTGGACGAGACCCTCGTGAAGTACGACCTGGACGCGATCGCGTCGCCGACGAACCCGCCGGCCTGGAAGACGGACTGCAAGGTCGGCGACAACGACGTGATCCCGTCCTCGACGCCGGCCGCGGTGGCGGGCTACCCGGACGTGACGGTCCCGGCCGGTTCGGTCGGACCGCTTCCGGTGGGGATTTCGTTCATGGGCGGACAGTGGACGGACGGCAAGATGCTCGCGCTGGCCGCGGACTACATGCGGGTCGCGCCGGTCCGGGTTCCGCCCCGGTATCTGCCGAAGCTGCCCGGGTAATCCGGTTGGGGTTGCCCGGAGCGGGTGAAGGTTTGTGGCGGCCGCCGGTCAGTGCCCTTGCACTGGCCGGCGGCTTGCTTTTCCGGCGAGCTGGCTTGCGCCGCGGTGGGCGGGCAGGGCGCTGACCTGCTGAATCGGGTCTGGTTCGGAGGTCTTCGGCAGCAGGAGGCTCGCCCGACGGGGGAGACCTGGGTCACTCGGGGCCTTTCCGGGACCCTTCCGAGCGCGGTCCGCGGCCCTCGAAGCGGTCGAATCAGCCTGCTGGCAACCCTCTGACCAGGCTCGATGCCGTTAAGTGACCCCCCTGTTTTCGGGTGGTTGGAAGGCATGTAATCTTCTCTTCGTCGCCAGGAACACCGGGCCGGCGGGGCCGAAAGCCTCACCGACCAGGAGCCAGGGCTGAGCGGGTTGACACCGCGAAACGGACCAGGTAATGTTCAGCGTCGGCCCACGAGCGGTCGCCGACTCCCTACGACTAGCCTTGTAGGTACCGGCATGCTCGACCAAAAGCTTGAAATAACGCATCGAGCTTGGCCTGGTTGATTCCGGGGCTGGTTCGGGGTGTGTTGCTTGAGAACTCAACAGTGTGCTAGTGAACTAAGCCAGTAGAGCTTATATGAAACCCCCTCGTCGGGGTTTCCTTTGAGAAATGATTGAGAAGTAGTCTCGATCGAACTGTTCATTGTTGGAGAGTTTGATCCTGGCTCAGGACGAACGCTGGCGGCGTGCTTAACACATGCAAGTCGAACGCTGAACCGGTTTCGGCCGGGGATGAGTGGCGAACGGGTGAGTAACACGTGGGTAATCTGCCCTGTACTCTGGGATAAGCCTGGGAAACTGGGTCTAATACCGGATACGACTCTCGGAGGCATCTTCGGGGGTGGAAAGTTCCGGCGGTATGGGATGAACCCGCGGCCTATCAGCTTGTTGGTGGGGTAATGGCCTACCAAGGCGACGACGGGTAGCCGGCCTGAGAGGGTGACCGGCCACACTGGGACTGAGACACGGCCCAGACTCCTACGGGAGGCAGCAGTGGGGAATATTGCACAATGGGCGCAAGCCTGATGCAGCGACGCCGCGTGAGGGATGACGGCCTTCGGGTTGTAAACCTCTTTCGCCAGGGACGAAGCGCAAGTGACGGTACCTGGATAAGAAGCACCGGCTAACTACGTGCCAGCAGCCGCGGTAATACGTAGGGTGCGAGCGTTGTCCGGAATTATTGGGCGTAAAGAGCTCGTAGGCGGTTTGTCGCGTCGGCTGTGAAATCTGGAGGCTTAACCTTCAGCGTGCAGTCGATACGGGCAGACTTGAGTTCGGCAGGGGAGACTGGAATTCCTGGTGTAGCGGTGAAATGCGCAGATATCAGGAGGAACACCGGTGGCGAAGGCGGGTCTCTGGGCCGATACTGACGCTGAGGAGCGAAAGCGTGGGGAGCGAACAGGATTAGATACCCTGGTAGTCCACGCTGTAAACGTTGGGCGCTAGGTGTGGGCGACATTCCACGTTGTCCGTGCCGTAGCTAACGCATTAAGCGCCCCGCCTGGGGAGTACGGCCGCAAGGCTAAAACTCAAAGGAATTGACGGGGGCCCGCACAAGCGGCGGAGCATGTGGATTAATTCGATGCAACGCGAAGAACCTTACCTGGGCTTGACATGCGCCAGACATCCCCAGAGATGGGGCTTCCCTTGTGGTTGGTGTACAGGTGGTGCATGGCTGTCGTCAGCTCGTGTCGTGAGATGTTGGGTTAAGTCCCGCAACGAGCGCAACCCTTATCCTACGTTGCCAGCGCGTCATGGCGGGGACTCGTGGGAGACTGCCGGGGTCAACTCGGAGGAAGGTGGGGATGACGTCAAGTCATCATGCCCCTTATGTCCAGGGCTTCACACATGCTACAATGGCTGGTACAGAGGGCTGCGATACCGCGAGGTGGAGCGAATCCCTTAAAGCCGGTCTCAGTTCGGATCGCAGTCTGCAACTCGACTGCGTGAAGTCGGAGTCGCTAGTAATCGCAGATCAGCAACGCTGCGGTGAATACGTTCCCGGGCCTTGTACACACCGCCCGTCACGTCATGAAAGTCGGTAACACCCGAAGCCCATGGCCCAACCCGCAAGGGAGGGAGTGGTCGAAGGTGGGACTGGCGATTGGGACGAAGTCGTAACAAGGTAGCCGTACCGGAAGGTGCGGCTGGATCACCTCCTTTCTAAGGAGCACAACACATCCCAGTCATCGTGCTGGGAGTGGCCGGAGCTTAGGCCTCGAATGCAGGTCTGTTCTGGTTGCTCAAGGAATTGTGGAACTACTGGTTATGGGTTCTCGCGGTGGTGATGCCGCCGACTTAGTACTGCGGGGCTTCGGCTTCGCGTGGAACGGCGGCCGCGGATCCGGGCGGGTTCTTGTTCACTCAGCACGCTGTTGGGTCCTGAGGCAACACACGTTGTTTCTGGTGTGGTGTTTGAGAACTGTAGAGTGGATGCGAGCATCTTTGTGGTCAAGTTGTTAAGGGCACATGGTGGATGTCTTGGCTTCAGGAGCCGATGAAGGACGTGGGAGGCTGCGATATGCCTCGGGGAGCTGTCAACCGAGCTGTGATCCGAGGATTTCCGAATGGGGAAACCCAGCACCAGTGATGTGGTGTTACCCGCCGGTGAATATATAGCCGGCGCGGAGGGAACGCGGGGAAGTGAAACATCTCAGTACCCGCAGGAAGAGAAAACAAAAGTGATTCCGTGAGTAGTGGCGAGCGAAAGCGGAAGAGGCTAAACCGTTTGCATATCAAGCTGTCAGGCGTTGTGCAGGCGGTGTTGTGGGACCCAGCGTCGAGGATCTGACAGTCCTCGGAATGTGCGCGCGTGTTAGTGGAACCGCTTGGGATGGCGGACCGGAGTGGGTGAGAGTCCCGTACGCGAAAACATGTTGCGTGTGTTTGTCTGGTGTTCCCGAGTAGCAGCGAGCTCGTGGAATTTGCTGTGAATCTGCCGGGACCACCCGGTAAGCCTAAATACTTCCTGAAGACCGATAGCGGACGAGTACCGTGAGGGAAAGATGAAAAGTACCCCGGGAGGGGAGTGAAAGAGTACCTGAAACCGTGTGCCTACAAGCCGTCAGAGCGTTTCGGCGTGATGGCGTGCCTTTTGAAGAATGAGCCTGCGAGTTAGTGCTGCGTGGCGAGGTTAACCCGGGTGGGGTAGCCGTAGCGAAAGCGAGTCTGAATAGGGCGATTGAGTCGCGTGGTCTAGACCCGAAGCGGAGTGATCTACCCATGGCCAGGGTGAAGCGACGGTAAGACGTCGTGGAGGCCCGAACCCACTTAGGTTGAAAACTGAGGGGATGAGCTGTGGGTAGGGGTGAAAGGCCAATCAAACTCCGTGATAGCTGGTTCTCCCCGAAATGCATTTAGGTGCAGCGTCGCGTGTTTCTTGCCGGGGGTAGAGCTACTGGATGGTCTAGGGGCCTTACCGGGTTACCGAAATCAACCAAACTCCGAATACCGGTTAGTGAGAGCGCGGCAGTGAGACGGCGGGGGATAAGCTTCGTCGTCGAGAGGGAAACAGCCCAGAACACCAGCTAAGGCCCCTAAGTGTGTGCTCAGTGGGAAAGGATGTGGGATTGCCCAGACAACCAGGAGGTTGGCTTAGAAGCAGCCACCCTTGAAAGAGTGCGTAATAGCTCACTGGTCAAGTGGTCCTGCGCCGACAATGTAGCGGGGCTTAAGCACACCGCCGAAGCTGTGTCATTCACACAATACATCCGCAAGAGCTTTCGGGTTCTTGTGCAGTGGTGTGGATGGGTAGGGGAGCGTCCTGCATCCAGGGAAGCGGCCGCGGAAGCGAGTCGTGGAGGGTGCGGGAGTGAGAATGCAGGCATGAGTAGCGAATGCAGAGTGAGAAACTCTGCCGCCGGATGACCAAGGGTTCCTGGGCCAGGCTAATCCGCCCAGGGTAAGTCGGGACCTAAGGCGAGGCCGACAGGCGTAGTCGATGGACAACGGGTTGATATTCCCGTACCCGAGCATGTGCGCCCATGGCGAGGCGGTTGACACTAACCACCCGAAGCCGCGGTTGAAGTCTTCGGACGGATTCCGTGTGTGGAGCGTGGGACCTGATTCCGTAGTAGTCAAGCGATGGGGTGACGCAGGAAGGTAGCTCCGCCAGGCGATGGTTGTCCTGGTGTAAGCGTGTAGGCCGTCATGTAGGCAAATCCGCATGGCATATAGGCTGAGACGTGATGCGTAGCCGTTTGAGGCGAAGTGGGTGATCCTATGCTGTCGAGAAAAGCCTCTAGTGAGTGCATGCACGGCCCGTACCCCAAACCAACACAGGTGGTCAGGTAGAGAATACCAAGGCGATCGGGTGAACTGTGGTTAAGGAACTCGGCAAAATGCCCCCGTAACTTCGGGAGAAGGGGGGCCAAGCATCTTGAAGTCCCTTGCGGACGGAGGGGTGGTTGGCCGCAGAGACCAGCGGAAAGCGACTGTTTACTAAAAACACAGGTCCATGCGAAGTCGCAAGACGATGTATATGGACTGACGCCTGCCCGGTGCTGGAACGTTAAGAGGACCGGTTAACCCACTTTGTGGGTGAAGCTGAGAATTTAAGCGCCAGTAAACGGCGGTGGTAACTATAACCATCCTAAGGTAGCGAAATTCCTTGTCGGGTAAGTTCCGACCTGCACGAATGGCGTAACGACTTTCCGGCTGTCTCGACCACAGGCCCGGCGAAATTGCATTACGAGTAAAGATGCTCGTTACGCGCGGCAGGACGGAAAGACCCCGGGACCTTTACTATAGTTTGGTATTGGTTTTCGGTTCGGCTTGTGTAGGATAGGTGGGAGACTGTGAAGCGCTCACGCTAGTGGGTGTGGAGTCGTTGTTGAAATACCACTCTGGTCGGATTGGGAATCTGAACCTCGGACCATGATCTGGTTCAGGGACAGTGCCTGATGGGTAGTTTAACTGGGGCGGTTGCCTCCTAAAGGGTAACGGAGGCGCCCAAAGGTTCCCTCAGCCTGGTTGGCAATCAGGTGTCGAGTGCAAGTGCACAAGGGAGCTTGACTGTGAGACAGACATGTCGAGCAGGGACGAAAGTCGGGACTAGTGATCCGGCACCTCCTGGTGGAAGGGGTGTCGCTCAACGGATAAAAGGTACCCCGGGGATAACAGGCTGATCTTGCCCAAGAGTCCATATCGACGGCATGGTTTGGCACCTCGATGTCGGCTCGTCGCATCCTGGGGCCGGAGTAGGTCCCAAGGGTTGGGCTGTTCGCCCATTAAAGCGGCACGCGAGCTGGGTTTAGAACGTCGTGAGACAGTTCGGTCCCTATCCGCCGCGCGCGCAGGATACTTGAGGAAGGCTGTCCCTAGTACGAGAGGACCGGGACGGACGGACCTCTGGTGTGCCAGTTGTCACGCCAGTGGCATGGCTGGTTGGCTATGTTCGGAAGGGATAACCGCTGAAGGCATCTAAGCGGGAAGCCTGTTCCAAGATGAGGTATCCCACCCCTTTGTGGGTTAAGGCCCCCAAGAGACGATTGGGTTGATAGGCCAGAAATGGAAGCACAGTAATGTGTTGTCGAGTTGACTGGTACTAATAGGCCGAGGACTTGCCCACAAAGATCGCTCGCATCCACTCTACGGTTCTGAAACACCACACCGGTCACCCCTCGGGGGGTGGGTGTGTGTTGTTTCGGAGTGTTTCGGTGGTTTTAGCGTCAGGGAAACGCCCGGTCCCATTCCGAACCCGGAAGCTAAGCCTGACTGCGCCGATGGTACTGCAACCGAAGGGTTGTGGGAGAGTAGGACACCGCCGAACTTAACCTGACAGTCTGGGCCCCGGTCGAGAACCCGAAGAGGGTTTTCCCGGGGCCCAGACTCATTTTCACGGACAAGTACGAGGCCCGGAACCCCCACGGGGAACCGGGCCTTCGTCATGTCCGGGTCACAGCGGTAGCCCGCGGCCTCGGACGGGAGACGAGAACACCAGCGAGGTCGTCGTCTCGCCGTAGCGCTGTGCCTGTTCCACAAAACGCTCCAGCTCGGCTGTCGTACGGCAGTGCACGCGGAGCTGCCAGCACTCGTCACCGGTGACGTGATCGGCGTCCGTGATCTCCGGCAGCGGAAGGATCGTCTCGTGGAAGCGCGGGCCGTCCAGGCTCCGCACGCGAACCCGGACGATCGCCTGGATCGGGCGGCCCAGTTTCTCCGGATCGACGCGTGCAGCGTAGCCGGTGATCACCCCGCGCTGTTCCAGCCGGCGCACTCGTTCCGTCACGGCGGGGGCGGACAGCGAGACCCGGCGGCCGAGTTCCGAGAACGTCAGGCGGCCGTCGGACTGGAGCAGCTCCAGCAGGTGCCGGTCAACGTCGTCCAGGTCCATCGGCGGCACCCTCTCAGAAACTCAAGGCCAACTGCCGTCCAGACCCGGAAAACCCTGGTGAGGACGGCGGAACACCTGGATCTTCCCCTGTCCCGCATCAGGACCGGAACGGGAGGATCATCAGTGTGAAACCGCGCATCCTCTCCCTTCCCCGCGAAGCCGCCAACGCCGTCGAGTACTTCGGGCGGGAGCTCGCCTTCGAGGTCGACCCGGTCGACCTCGCCCAGGACCTCGCCGACGGACGCACCGACGGTTACGTCCTCGTCGAAACCCGCAGCCCGGGCGCGTACGCCGAAGCTCACCTGCCCGGCGCGATCTGCTTGCCGTACCGGGAAATGACCGAGGAAAGCACCCGTGACCTCGACCGGAATCTCGTCTATGTCTGCTACTGCGAGAGCATCTACTGCAACGCCGCCACCCAGGGCGCGTACCGGCTCGCGCAGCTCGGCTTCACGGTGAAACGGCTCTCCGGCGGCATCACGACCTGGCTCGCCCACGGCTATCCGACGGAGGCCGGAGAGCCCGTACCCTGGACGCCGTGACTCGTCTGCTCATCATCCAGCCCGACGCCAGCGATCCCATCGGCCCGCTCGGGGAGTGGCTCACCGAGGCCGGCGCGGAACTCGACGTGCGGCTGCCGCCGGAGCAGGAGTTGCCCTCGAGCCTCGACGGGTACGACGGGTTGATCTGTCTCGGCGGCGGCATGGGCGCGCTCGACGACGCGAAGCACCCTTGGCTCGCCGACGTCCGGAAGCTGCTCGCCACCGCGGCGGGGCATGCCTTGCCGACGCTCGGGATCTGTCTCGGTTCGCAGCTGCTCGCCGTCGCGACCGGCGGGCAGGTCGCGAAGGGCGAGTCCGGTCCCGAGGTCGGGCCGGGGCTCGTGTCCAAGAAGGACGCCGCGTGGGTCGATCCGCTCTTCGCGGACATGCCCTTCCTCCCGGACGTCCTGCAGTTCCACGGCGACGTCATCACTGTCCTGCCGCAGAGCGCCGAGCTGCTCGCGTCCACTCCGAAGTACCCGCACCAGGCGTACCGGATGAACCGTTGTGTCTACGGTGTCCAGTTCCACATCGAGACCACGCCGGACGTCGTCCGCGCCTGGGCCGAGGCAGCACCGGAAATGGCGGAACTCACCCGTCCGGGCGCGCTGGAGGAGGAGAGCCTGATCTCTGCGCACGCGGACATCGCCGAGACGTGGCGTCCGTTCGCGCACCGGTTCGTCCAGTTGGCCGCCGGTCGGCTGGAGGCGGCTCCGGAAAGTCAACGCCAGTTGCCGCTCGCTTAACGGATGACGTCGGAATCACTTACGGCGAGTTAACGGTTCACCCAAACGGTCAGGTACCTTGCGAGAGGTATTTCCGTAGGGTTCGGAGGTCGGGGTGGACCCCTCGCTGCTCGTTGTCGTCGTGATCTGCACGGCGCTGGTTTTCGATTTCACCAACGGCTTCCACGACACGGCGAACGCGATGGCGACCTCGATCGCCACCGGAGCACTCCGGCCCCGCGTCGCCGTCGCGATCTCCGCGGTGCTGAACCTGGCCGGCGCGTTCCTGTCGGTCGAGGTCGCGAAAACGATTTCCAGCGGTCTCGTCGACGAGACGAGGATCGGGCCCGCCATCGTGTTCGGCGGGCTCATCGGGGCGATCGTCTGGAACCTCTTCACCTGGTACGTCGGCCTGCCGTCGAGTTCGTCGCACGCGCTGTTCGGCGGCTTGATCGGCGCGACCTGGGTGTCCGCGGGCGCGGACTCCGTCCACTTCGCCAAGATCGTGGACAAGGTGCTCGTCCCGGCCGCGGCGTCGCCGATCATCGCGGGAGTGGCGGCGGCCGCGGTCACGTACTTCGTCTACCGGTTCCTGGTGCGCAAGCGCGGCGGCCGGGGTTTCCGAGTCGGGCAGATCGTCTCCGCGTCGCTGGTCTCGCTCGCGCACGGCACCAACGACGCGCAGAAAACCATGGGTGTCATCACCCTGACCCTCGTAGCGGCCGGCAGTCTCCCCGCCGGGTCCGCGCCGCCCGTGTGGGTGATCATCAGTGCGGCGTCCGCGCTCGCGCTCGGCACGTATCTCGGCGGCTGGCGCATCACCCACACCCTCGGCAAGGGCCTCACCGACATCGAAGGCCCGCAGGGCTTTTCCGCGCAGACCAGCAGCGCTGTCGTGATCCTGCTGTCCTCGCACCTCGGTTTCCCGCTGTCGACCACGCACGTCTGCTCGGGCGGCATCATCGGCTCCGGCGTCGGCCGTCGCGAGGCTCCGGTGCGCTGGCGGATGGCGGGCCGGATGGTGCTCGCGTGGCTGTTCACGCTGCCCGCGGCGGCGATCGTCGGTGCCGCAGCGGGCAAGATCGCCTCGCTCGGCGAGGCCGGGACGATCGCGGTCGGCGTCGCCGGGATTCTCTTCGCGGCCGGGATTTACCTCCTTTCCCGGCGCAAACCCGTCACCGCACACAGCTTCCAGGTCCCCGAACCCTCCGCTGTCGACACCGAACCGGACCGCCTGGCTGCCTGAACCGCCCCGGGTCCGGCTACGGTGTGAGCGATGGCAGAGCGCGCGCGGACCACAGCTTCGGCGGCCAGGTACGGCTTCACTGACACCCGGGCCGACGGTCAACTGCGCGCCGCGGGCTGGTGGACCGAAGGCGGACCCGCCGACGGTGCCACCGACGTCCTCCTCGCCCTTTCCCGTGCCGCGGATCCGGATCTCGCGCTGGCCGGTCTCGACCGCATTCGCGAGGCCGACGAACCCGGCTGGCCTGAGCTGGACAGCACGCTCCGCGAGAACCGCACGTTCCGCGGTCGGCTACTGGGCGTGCTCGGCACCTCCACCGCATTGGCGGATTTTCTCGTCGCCAATCCGGGCGAGTGGCGGTGTCTCGCGGACAACCGGTGCACCGACCCGGCGAAGTTCGCGGAGCGGCTGCTCGAGCGGGTCCGCCAGGACGACGGGACGTACCTCACCGGGACCGCCGCCGAATCCGAGCTGCGGGCCGGTTACCGCGGGTTGCTGCTCGGCATCGCCGCCGCTGACCTCGGCCACCTCGTCGAACCCGGGCTGGAACATCCGGAGTTCCGGGACGTGGCCAGCGAGCTGACCACTCTCGCCGAGGCTTCGTTGCAGGCCGGGCTCGTCGTCGCCGAGCAGGAGGTCGGTGCGTCCGCCGAAGGCACGCTCGCGGTGATCGCGATGGGCAAGACCGGCGGCCGCGAGCTGAACTACGTGAGCGACGTCGACGTCATCTTCGTCGGGGCCGGCGACCTCGGCGTCGCGACCCGGCTGGCCAGCACGATGATGCGGCTGGTCGGCAACGCGTGCTTCGAGGTCGACGCGGCGTTGCGGCCGGAAGGCAAGAGCGGAGCGCTGGTGCGCACGCTCGAAGGGCACACCGCGTACTACCAGAAGTGGGCGAAGACCTGGGAGTTCCAGGCTTTGCTGAAGGCGCGTCCGGTGGCGGGTGACGCCGAGCTGGGCCGCCAGTACGCGGAGATGGTCGCGCCGATGGTGTGGTCGGCCGCGGACCGCGAGAACTTCGTGACCGAGGTCCAGCAGATGCGCCGGCGGGTGGAGGACCACGTCGCGTCGGAGCATCTCGAACGCGAGCTGAAGCTGGGCCGCGGCGGCCTGCGCGACGTCGAGTTCGCCGTGCAGCTGCTGCAGCTCGTGCACGGCCGGGTCGATCCCGCGCTGCGTTCATCGTCCACTTTGGACGCATTGGCCGCGCTGGGCGACGGCGGGTACGTCGGCCGCGCGGACGCCGCGGAGATGAGCTCGTCGTACGAGTTCCTGCGCACCGTCGAGCACCGGCTGCAGTTGCGCCGGTTGCGGCGGACGCACCTGTTCCCGGCCGCGTCGGACACCGATGAGCTGCGGATTCTCGCCCGTGCCTGCGGGATTCGGCCGGTGCGCGGACGCAGTCAGGGCGAGGCGCTGCTCGCCGAGTTCCGCCGGCACGCGCAGGGGATTCGGCGGCTGCACGAGAAGGTCTTCTACCGTCCGCTGCTGCAGTCGGTGGCGAATGTGCCGACGGAAGCGTTGCGGCTCACCACGAAACAGGCAGCCAGCCGGCTCGCCGCGCTCGGGTATGCCGCGCCGGAAGGGGCGTTGCAGCACATCAAGGCGTTGACCGCCGGGGTGTCGCGGCGCGCGGCGATTCAGCAGGCGCTGCTTCCGGTGTTGCTCGATTGCCTCGCTGACACGCCGGATCCGGACGGTGGGCTGCTCTCGTATCGCAAGGTGTCCGAGGCGCTTCAGGACACGCCGTGGTACCTGCGGGTGCTGCGTGACGAGGGCACTGTCGTCGAGCGGCTCGCTTTCCTGCTCGGCACGTCGAACCTGGTTCCGGACCTGCTCGTCCGCGCGCCGGAAGTGCTGCAGCTGCTGGGAGATCCGGCTCGGTTGACCGGACGTACGCCCGCCGAAGTGGCGACGTCGCTTCGGGCCGCCGTACGTCGTCAGCCTGGGCTGAGCGCGGCGGTCACCGCTGCTCGGTCGCTGCGTCGGCATGAGTTGCTTCGCGTCGCGTGCGCGGATTTGTTGGGACTGCTGGATGTTCCGTCGGTCTGCGAGGCGCTGTCGAGCGTGTGGGTCGCGGTGTTGCAGGGAGCGCTGTCGGCGGCTTACCGGCAACGGCAGGCTGAGCTGGGGCGTACTCCGGCGACGATCGCGGTCATCGGCATGGGACGGCTCGGCGGGGCGGAACTGGGCTACGGCTCGGACGCCGACGTGCTCTTCGTCTGCGAGCCCGCGGAAGGGGTTCCGGACGCCGAAGCGCTGCGGTTCGCCTCGTCGGTCGCAGAGACGGTGCGGAAGATCCTCGGCGCGCCGAGCGCGGACCCGGCGCTGGTGGTCGACGCGGATCTCCGGCCGGAAGGACGCAGCGGGCCGCTCGTGCGGACGCTGGAGTCGTACCGCGCGTACTACCAGCGCTGGGGCGAGGTGTGGGAATCGCAGGCGTTGCTGCGGGCCCGGTTCGTCGCCGGGGACGAGGAGCTCGGCCAGCGGTTCATCGAGATGATCGACCCGTTGCGCTATCCGGAAGGCGGGCTCGACCCGACGGACGCGCGCGAGATCCGGCGGATCAAGGCGCGGGTGGAGACCGAACGGCTCCCGCGTGGCGCCGACCCGACCCGGCACACCAAACTCGGCCGCGGCGGTCTCGCCGACGTCGAGTGGACCGTCCAGCTCCTGCAGTTGCAACACGCGCACGAGGTGCCTGGCCTGCGGACGACGTCGACCCTCGACGCGCTGACCGCCTTGGCCGAAGCGGGCCTCGCGTCGGCCGAGGCGGTGGACTCGTTGCGCGAGGCCTGGCTGCTGGCCACGCGCGTGCGCAACGCGACGATGCTGGTGCGCGGCAAGGCAGCGGACGAGGTGCCCGGCACCGGCCGCGACCTGGCCGCGGTGGCGCGCGTGTTCGGCTACTCGGTGGACGACGACCCCGGCGAGTTCCTCGACGCCTACCGCCGTGTGACGCGGCACGCGCACGCCGTGGTCGAGGAACTCTTCTACGACAACTAGCCTGGACCTCGTGACCGACCGCGAACCGTTCCGCACCCGGATCAAGGTGCGCCACTACGAACTCGACACGCTGGGCCACCTGAACCACGCCGTCTACCACTCGTACGGCGAGGTTTCGCGGCTGGAAGTCTTCGAGGCGGCAGGCGGCAACACCCTGCACGAATCGCGGCTCGCGCCGGTGCTGCTCGAATCGAACATCGTGTACCGGCGGGAACTGCGCGCCGGCGACGTGGTGGACGTGACCTGCGACGCCTCGTTCGGCGACGGCAAGGTGTTCTGGATGACCTCGCGCATCGTCAAGCTGGACGGGACGCTGTCGGCCGAGATCAAGTGCACGCTGGGGCTGATGGATCTGGAGAAGCGCAAGCTGGTGCCGGATCCGCGGGGGCATTTCGAGCGGGCCGGGGTCGACCTGAAGGTGCTGTCCACTTCGGAGTGATCGCGCCTGGCCCAGACTTTCGAGACCGCTGGCGTGGGAGCGGCGCTCGAGCCACTCGCCGCCCTGATCGGCATGAATCCGGCCGACCGCGAGGCCGATGCCCCGGAATTCGTGGTGACGGTCCGACGGCATACCCGAAAGCCAGCGCGAGGACCATCGTCGAAACCCTCGCCGCGGCTTGACGCCGGGGGTCAGTCCAGCCGCATCCCGTGCCACACCAGGTCCACCACCCCTTCCGTCTCGGCCTTCCAATCTCCTTCCGGGGTAAGGAAAAACAGCCCGCCGAGACCGCGCATCAGGGTTTCCGTCTTCAGGTCCGGGCGGATCGTGCCCGCCTCCGCGTTCGCCTTGCGCAGGGTGTCGAGCGCGTCGAGCATCCGCGCGTACGCCTGCGTCGGCAGTTCGCTCTGCGACGCGCGCAACGCGTTGGCCAGCCCGCGTTTCGTCATCATGTAGTGCGCCAGGTGGTCCACGATCCAGACGCGCAGCGCCTGATCGGGGGAATACTCGGCGAGCAATTCGGGCACGATCTCGACGAGCTGGTTCACCTCGCGTTCGTAGACGGCCAGCACCAGCGACTCCGGCGTGGGGAAGTGCCGGTACACCGTGCCGACACCGACGCCCGCCTCCTTGGCGACCGCGTTGAACGACACTTCTCCTGCCCGGCTCACGGTTTCCGCCGCGACCGCGAGGATCCGTTCGTGGTTGCGCCGGGTGTCCGCCCGCCGCGGGCTCACCGGCATCGCGCCTCCCGGGGTGCTTCGCTTGCCTGACCTGGAGCTGCTCCAGCGTCACCTGGAGTAGCTCCACTTCGTTGCGTAGCGGATTCTAATCCGCTAGCCTCGGTCAAAGCGAGCCAAGCGGATGAATATCCGGTTTAACCTCCGGCGGCTCGCGTTCCCGAAGGGCCGTCACCACCACCATCACGCCGCAGGACGTCCGCCGCGGACGGGCTGCGGGAAAGCGAACCCTACTGTGGACATTTCCCTTGAAGTCAATGGAACAACCGAGGAGCTCGGCGTCGATCCGGGAGTGACCCTCCTGGACGCGCTGCGCGAGCGGCTCGGCATCACCGGCCCGAAGAAGGGCTGCGACCGCGGTCAGTGCGGCGCCTGCACCGTGCACGTCGACGGCAAGCCGGTGCTGTCCTGCCTCACGCTCGCGGCCGCCGTGCGCGGTCCCGTCACCACCGTCGAAGGACTGTCCGCCGAGGACGAACTGCACCCGGTGCAGCAGGCGTTCGTGGACCAGGACGCGCTGCAGTGCGGGTTCTGCACGTCCGGGCAGGTGATGTCGGCGGTCGCCGCGGTGCGCGACGACGTGTCCGACGTCCGCGAGTTCATGTCCGGAAATCTGTGCCGTTGTTCGGCGTACCCGAACATCGTGCGCGCCGTGGAGCAGGCGAGGCAGGCCGATGCGACCGTTTGAGCTCACCGCACCCGCCACCGTCGAGGACGCGCTGGGCAGCGCGGGCACCTACCTTGCGGGCGGCACCACCCTGGTCGATCTGATGAAGCTCGACGTTCTCACCCCGCAGCAGGTGCTGGACATCAACGACCTTCCGCTGCGGGGCATCGACACCGCGGACGGCCTGCGCTTCGGCGCGCTGGAGCGGATGGGCGACATCGCCGCGCATCCCGGCGTGTACCCGGCGATCTCGCGCGCGCTGTTGCTCAGCGCGTCGCAGCAGCTGCGGAACATGGCCAGCATCGGCGGAAACCTGATGCAGCGCACCCGGTGCTCGTACTTCCGGGACGTCGCGATGCCGTGCAACCGGCGTGCTCCGGGCAGCGGCTGTTCGGCGATTTCCGGCGTCAACCGGATGCACGCGATCTTCGGCACCAGTGATTCCTGCGTGGCCACCCACGCCAGCGATGTCGCGGTCGCGCTGGTCGCGCTCGACGCGGAGGTCGTGCTGGCCGGCGCCGAGGGCACCCGGACGGTCCCGCTGACCGAGTTCTACCGGCAGCCGGGCGAAACCCCGGAGATCGAGCACGACCTGCGTCCGGGCGAGCTGATCACCGAGGTGCGCGTGCCGCGGCTCGACTGGGCGGAGAACTCGACGTACGTCAAGATCCGCGACCGGCAGTCGTACGAGTTCGCGCTGTGCTCGGCGGCGGTCGCGCTCGACGTGCGCGACGGGAAGATCGCCGACGCCCGCGTGGCGGCTGGCGGAGTCGGGACGGTTCCGTGGCGGCTGCCCGCCGTGGAAGAGGCGCTGCGCGGCGCGGAGCTGACCGAGGAAGCCTTCGCCGCTGCCGCCGCGGTGGCCGTCGAGGGGGCAAAGCCGTTGTCCGGCAACGTGTTCAAACCTTCGCTGCTGAAGCGGACGATCGTCCGCGCGCTGCTCGAACTGACCGAAGGGAGCCGGGCATGAGTGCGCGGCTGGACGGTCCGCGGAAAGTCACCGGCCAGGCCGATTACGCGCTGGACCGCACGTTCCCGGGCATGCTGTACGGGTACATCGTGCTCAGCACGATCGCGCACGGCGAGATCACCGCGATGGACGTCACCGCGGCGAAGAGCGCGCCCGGGGTCGTGAGCGTCTACAGCCCGTTCGACCCGCTCGAACTGCACCCGTTCAAGTCGCAGCTGATGGGCGATTTGTGGCTCCCGCTGCAGGACCGGGACGTGGTGTTCTACGGGCAGCCGATCGGGCTGGTCGTCGCGGAGACGTTCGAACAGGCACGGGACGCGGCGGGGCTGATCGAGGTCTCCTACCAGGAAAAGCCCGCGCTGACGTCGATGGAGGACGGGCTCGCGACCGCGGAGGACGCACCGGAAAGCCGGGGCAGCGCGCCGTCGATCGAGGTGCTCGCCGACGGGGTCGAGTCCATCGCGGACGCACTGGCGGAGAGCGCGGTCGTCGTTTCGGAGACCTACCGCACCGCGACGCAGAACCACGCCGCGATGGAGCCGCATTCGGCGGTCGCGAAGTGGGACGGCGGCGAGCTCACCCTTTACAGCGGAAACCAGGCCAGTTATCTGCAGGCCATGGAAATGGCCGGGGTGCTCGGCATCGAACCGTCGGCCGTGCACGCGGTGAACCCGTACGTGGGCGGCGCGTTCGGCGGCAAGGCGGGCACCTCGGCTCCGGGGATGCTGGCCGCGGCCGCCGCCAAGGCGCTCGACCGTCCGGTGAAGTGCGCGCTCACCCGCGAGCAGGTGTTCACGGCGACGGCGAACCGGCCGGCCACGGTGCAGAAGATCGCACTGGGCGCGGACCGCGACGGCACGCTGATCGCGGTGCAGCACGACTCCTGGTCGGCCACGTCGATGAGCCGGTCCTTCGTGGAGCCGACGTCGCACGGCACCTCGCGCGAGTGGTACTCGACGCAGAACCTGTCGATCAGCCAGAAAATGGTGCCGCTGCACATCCCGCCGGGCACGTTCATGCGCGCGCCCGGGGAGGCGTCGGGTTCGTTCGCGCTCGAAAGCGCGATCGACGAACTCGCGATCGCGCTGGAGATGGATCCGATCGAACTGCGGAAGCGCAACAGTTCGCTGGCTCCCCCCGGCGTCGATCTGCAGTGGTCGAGCAAGCATCTCGACGAGTGCTACGAGGTCGGGGCGCAGCGGTTCGGCTGGGCGAACCGGTCGCCGCGCGGGCACGTCGACGGGGACTGGCTCGTCGGCATGGGCACGGCGACCGCGATGTTCCCGGGGCTGCGCTTCCCGGCGACGGTCGAGATCGTGCTCAACGCGGACGGGACCGCGGACGTGTCCACCGGCGGGGCCGACCCGGGCACCGGGCTGCTCACCGTGCTGGCCACGATCGGGGCCGAATCCCTCGACATCGACCCGGAACGCGTCACCCCGCACTTGGGCGACTCCCGGTTCGCGCCGGGCGGCATGTCCGGCGGCTCGACCGCCACGGCGAGCACCGGCACCGCGATCATGCTCGCGGCCACCGAACTGCTCGACGAACTGGTGGCGCTCGCCGCCGAGCCGGGCGCGCCGTTCGAGGGCGAGGTCGTCACGTACGCCGAGGGGCTGCTGCACGGCAACAACGGCACCATGCCGTTCGGCGAACTGCTGCGCGCGATCGGCCGGGAATCCTTGTCCGCCAGGGGTTCCTCGGCTCCGGGCGAGGAGATGACGAAGCATTCGTTCAGCTCGTTCGGCGCGCAGTTCTGCGAGGTCCGGGTGCACCGGCTGACCCGCGAGGTCCGGGTGTCGAGGATGCTGGGTGTCTTCGACGGCGGCCGGATCATCAACCCGACGCAGGCGCGGAGCCAGCTGTCCGGCGGCATGATCTGGGGCGTTTCGGCGGCCCTGCACGAGGGGCTGGAAACGGAGCCGAGCGGACGTCCTGCGAACGCGGACTTCGCGAGCTACCTGCTGCCGGTCAACGCCGACATCCCGGAGATCGACGTGCAGTTCGTCGAGTACCCGGACACGCTGCACAACGCGGTCGGAGCCCGCGGAGTCGGCGAGATCGGCGCGGTGGGCATGGCGGCCGCGGTGGCGAACGCGGTGTGCAACGCGACCGGGATCCGGGTGCGGAGCATTCCGATCATGATCGAGGATCTGCTGGTGGAGTGACCGAGGAGGGGGCGTCCGGGTGCGGGCGCCCCCTTCCGGCTTAACCGGCGGCTCGGACTCGGCGGTTTCGCGGGTCGTCGGGGAGTGCGCCGCAGTGCGGTTGCGCCTTTTCCGCGTTTCCCCTCGCGGACGTTCACCGCTGCTCAGCCAGGCAGCTGAGCCCCGCCCGGAAAGTCCGTGGACCGGCTCAGCTCCGCCCATTCCGAGATCTCCTTCTCGACCGCCGCGCGGCCGTTCGCGATGAGGCGGAGGGCGTCGGAGCCGAGGACCAGGTGCGCGGGCGGGTTCGGGACGTCGAGGATGTGCAGCACCGCTTCCGCGGCTTTCTGAGGGTTGCCGAGTTGTTTGCCGCTGGCCGCGAGGCGGTGGTCGCGGATCGGGTTCATCACCTGGTCATAGTCCGGCACCGAGCGGTCGGTGCGGACCATCGACCGGCCGGCCCAGTCGGTGCGGAACGAACCCGGCGCGATCGCGGTGACGTGCACGCCGAACGGTGCGACTTCCTTGCCCACCGTTTCAAGAATGCCTTCGACGGCGTACTTGCTGCCTTGGTAGAACGACGTGCCCGGCACGGTGATCAGCCCGGCCATCGACGTCACGCCGAGGATGTGCCCGCGCCGCCGTTGCCGCAGGTACGGCAGCACCGCCTTCACCGTCGCGACGACGCCGAACACGTTCACCTCGAACTGCGCGCGCAGCTCAGCCATCGTCGACTCTTCGAAGACGCCCTCGTGGCCGTAACCGGCGTTGGCGATGGCGACGTCGATCGGGCCTACCTCGGCCTCGATCTCGTCGACGGTCCGGAACACCGCGTCGTCATCGGTGACGTCGAGGATGCGCGCGAGGGATTTCCCCGGCCGGAGCTGCTCGAACTCCTCGGCGTCGGCCTGCTTGCGGACGGTGCCGACGACGGTGTGGCCGGCTTCGAGCGCGGCCTCGGCGAACGCCCGGCCGAGGCCTGAGCTGGCGCCGGTGATCAGGAAGAGCTTGGTCATGCAGCAAACTCTACCCCACGTCGAGAAAAATCTGCACTGCGTCAAAAATAGTCGGCGTGATAGAACGTGCAGGTGGAAGAGCGAAGCACCCGCCGCCGGACGGCTCCGACCAAGGGCGACCTGCGCGAACGCGCGATTCTCGACGCGGCGGAGCAGCAGCTCAACGAGACGGGCGGGGCGTGCATGACCGTCGCCACGATCGCGCAGGAAGCCGGGATCACCCGGGGCGCGCTCTACTTCTACTTCGGGTCCAAGAACGAGGTGTTCGCCGCGCTGGTCGAGCGGACGGTGGCCAAGCTGCGCGCCGAGGTCGACGCGGTGGACGCGGCCGCCGCGGCTCCCGGCGACGCGGTCCGGCAAGGGCTCGAGCAGACCGCGCGGATGTGGCGCGAGCACGGCACGGTGATGCGCACGGCGGTCGAACTCTCCCCGTCAGTGCCGGCGATCGACCAGGCGTGGCGCTCCGCGGTGGTCGCGCTCGCCGACACCATGGCAGGCGTCGCCGAACGCGCCGGACTTTCGTCCGGGACCGCGGCGGAGGTCGCCGCGGCATTGGTCTGGATGACCGAACGCGTCTTCTATCAGGCGTTTATCGCGGACAGTTCGCTGGACGACGCGGCCGCGACGCTGACCCGGGTGTGGCTGGCGGCGCTCGGCATCCCGGCCTAGCGCCTGGCCGCTCGGCGGGGGCACATCGGAAACCGGCGTGTACTAGAGGGTTGCGACGCCCTTCGCGGTCGTGCCCGCACGGACCAGGCGGGCGCGACATTGGGGCAACGATGGCTCTCCGCGGAACTTCGAGGCAACGTCATTCGGTGCTTCACGTCTTTGTGGGCAGAGATTCGCCAAAAGACACGGGGAGCACGAAATGGGATTCACCGCGATGAAGTCGATGAAGCTGGTCATGGTCGGCGGGGCGGTCGCCGCGACCGCGTTGCTTTCCGCGTGCAGCGGAAACAATGTCGACGGAAATGGTTCCGCGGCGAAGAGCGTTTCCGACGCGGCGGCGGTCAAGCAGAACCCGCAGGGCGGTTCCGCCGGTGCGGCGGGCACCACGGCCACGTCGAACGGCGATGTCAACTGCAGCAAGCACGGCGGGCAGGTCGGCCCGGCCGGCGGCAAGCAAATGGATCTGATCGCGGTGCAAAGCGCGAACGGAACCATTCCCGGCTGCACCGAAGCATTCAATGTGATGACGAAATACTACGAATTGGCTCCGTCGCAGGGCGAAGGCCCCGGCCACCGGGTTCTCGGCATTGAAGGGCACTGGGACTGCGCCTTGGGCGCGGAAGAGGAATTCGCCCAGGGTGTCGTGAACTGCGGCAAGGACGGCGGCACCGAGTTCATGATCAAGACCGCGCCGACCGGCGGCACCGGCGGCCAGCAGCCCGCCGCCCCGATGCGCCGCTTCCCGAACACGACGCAGACCGTGCAGTTCGCCGGGTTCGACCGATCGGTGAACATGGCCCAGTTCCAGCTGGTCACCTGGAAGAAGGGCGGCCCGGACAACGGCCAGTTCGTCCCGGCCGACGCCAAGACCTACCGGCTCCCGGTGAGCAAGACCGCGCAGGTCTTCGGCGCGGCCGAGCTGTGCCCGGGCGGCGAGGTCGCCCTCGACCCGCAGGGCCGCGGCACGAACCCGTGCACCGAGCAGGCTCTGATGGACGCGCTGACCAGCGCGAAGCCGCTGTACGCCGAGATCCACGTCGACAAGAACGACACCATCGACGTCGTCAAGGAGCTCTACCGCCCCTGAGCGGATCGCGAACCGGCGGCCGGGTGCGTCCTGGCCGCCGGTTCGCATTATGCGGTGAGTTTCCGTTGCCCGGCGTCGAAACTGCGCAACGCGGCGCCGACGGCCGCGGCGACGGTGATCTCGTAGACCTCGTCTTCCTGGTATTTCGTGGTCAGCTCGGCGAAATCGGCGTCGGTGAGCCGGTAAGACGCGTCGCGAACCTTTTCCGTGAACGGTTGCAACGGCGCAGGTAAACCGTCGCCGCTGGCCGCTGCTTTGCGCAATGCCGGGTCGGTTGACGCGGGTGCGGTGAACACGGAATACCGCAGGTTCTCCACCGGATCCTCGTGCTTGCCGCTCGGACCACCGGCGAGCAGAAACCCGGGGAACCGGTACCCGAATTTGTGCAGGGCACGGGTCCCGCTCTCCAGTTGCCCTTCGCGAAGCACGAAGCCGAACGCGTTCGCGAGCCGGTTCACGATGTTCCACACCAGATTCACCCGCAGCGCTTCGCGGATCGCCTCCGGCGGGAGATCCGGCAGCACGATCTGGTCCGGGTTCAGCGTGACGGTCTCCAGGAACGCCCGAACGGTGCGCACCTCGGGTCGCGCCGCTTCCGGTTGCGACGGGTCGATCTCGCCTTGTCCGGCGATCCGGGTCAGCTCCGCGTGCGAGTCGATACAGAACGGGCACTCGTGCAGCAACGCCGTTGACATGGCGAGGAATTCGCGTTCCCCTGCCGTCCAGAACGACGGGCCGCGCATCGCCGGAACGGTGACGTCCAGCAACGGCCGGGCGAAAAAGCCGGGCCGGTACAACAGCATCTTGACTATGTCCGGCGGCTGTTTCGACGTGGCCGACATGAACATCTTGGCGCGCAAGCGATGCCCGTTGTCGAGAATGGACAGTCTCATCAGGACTCCAAGGTGGTCAAGCGGCTGGCGAGGAATCGCCGGTCGGCTGGATTGAGAGCGAGTTCGTGGGCGCGCCGGTACGCGGTCATCGCCTCGTCGGTACGGCCGAGCCGGCGCAGCAGATCGGCGCGCGCGGCGTGCATGAGGTGGTACCGGTCAAGGCCGTCGATACCGTCGATCAGCGCCAGGCCTTCTTCCGGGCTGGTGGCCATGGCGACCGCGACGGCGTGGTTCAACGCGATCACCGGCGACGGATTCGTTTCGTACAACCGTTGATAGAGCCCAGCGATCGCCGCCCAGTCGGTGTCCGCGGCGGAACGAGCCTGCGCGTGCTGGACGGCAATGGCGGCCTGCAACTGGTACGGCCCAGGGTTCTCGAAGCGCAGCGCCCGGTCCAGCAGGCCGATTGCTTCGGCGATTTCGCCGTGGTCCCAACGGCTTCGGTTCTGGTCTTCGAGCAACACGACGTCACCGTCCGGCGTGTAGCGGGCGGCGGTGCGCGAATCGTGCACGAGCAGCAGCGAAACCAAGCCGAGCGCCTCGGGTTCGTCCGGCATGAGCGTCGCGACCAGTTTCGCCAGCCGGATCGCTTCCTGTTGCAGCTCCCGGTGTTCCGGCGCGGTGTAGCCTTGGGTGAAGATCAAGTACAACACCGCCAAGACCCCGGACAACCGCTCCGGCAGCAGATGATCGGCCGGCACGGCGAGGCTGATCCCGGCGTCGCGGATCTTGCGTTTGGCCCGCACCAGCCGCTGCGCCAGCGTCGCCTCGCTGACCAGGAACGTCCGCGCGATCTGCGCCGCGGTCAGCCCGGCCACCGCCTGCAGGGTCAACGCGACGCGGGCCTCCTCGGCGAGCGCGGGGTGGCAGCAGGTGAAGACGAGACTGAGCCGTTCGTCGCCGATCGCGAGCAGGCTGTCCTCGGACCGATCCACCGTGACCTCCGGCTGTTCCCCGAGCTGAGCGAGCTTCTCCAGGCCGCGGCGGGCGCGCCGGAGCCGGTCGATCGCGCTGTTGCGGGCGGCGGTCAGCAGCCACGCCATGGGGTCGTCCGGCGGCTTGTCGCCCCAGCTGCGCAGGGCGAGCGCGCAGGCGTCCTGGAGCGCGTCCTCGGCGAGTTCGAAGTCGCCGAGGACGCGGACCAGCGCCGCGAGCATCCGGGCCCGGTGCTCGCGATAGACCTCCCGCAGCAGCGGCGACGTCATGCGTGGCCGGTCAGCCCGGGCACGCTGGCGACCGGGCGCACCTCGACGGTGCCGACCGCGGCCATCGGGCACAGCGCGGCGAGTTCGAGGGCTTCGTCGAGATCGCGGCAGTCCAGGACGTAGACGCCGCCGAGATGCTCGTGGGTCTCCAGGAACGGCCCGTCGGTGATCAGCGTCTTCCCGTCGCGGACGCTGACCGTGGTGGCGGTGTGCTCGCCTTGCAGCGGATGCTCGGACACGAGCGCCCCGCGCCGGCGGCATTCGTCGGCGAACGCGTTCACCCTGGCCAGCGCGTCCGGGAAGGCCGGATCGCCGGGTTCCGGGCGGTCGCAGTTGTAGATCACCAGCAGATACAGCATGTGTCCTCCGAGGGCCGGTCCGGCGAGTTCGTAATGGAAGACGAACGCGTCGACCGTAACTCGACAGCGCGTGCCGGGCTTCTCGGAAATTCCCGGAGAACGGAGAACGGCGGGCCCGGGGGAGCCCGCCGTTCTCGTGGGGAGGGGATCAGCCCTTCTGCCACAACGCTGGCGCGTTGGGCGGTTCCCAGCCCTGCTGGGCGGTGTGGCCCTGCAGGCACACGTAGCTGACCCCGTTGAACGTGACGCGCGTGCCGGCGGTATACGACTTGCCCGCGGTCCAGGACGTCCCGCCGGGCTGGCCGGTCGGCGACGTCGGACTCGTCGAGGGCCCGCCGGTCGGCGTCTGCTGGACGTTGAGCACGAAGTCGAACGCCGCCTCCTTGGCGTTGTTCGGGGCGTCGCGGACGGTCATGAGCAGCCGCGGGTCGAAGATCGTGTCGGTGTTGTTCCGCGGCTCGCCCGGGAAGTACAGCTGGGTCGTCAGGATCGGCTCCCCGGGGGCCTGCACCTTGACGTGGATGTGCCGCGTCCGGCCGGGGTAGAGGCCGGGCACGATCGTGGTCAGCTTGAACTCGCCGAGGTCGTTCGTGTACTGGTGGCCGCGGAAGGTGTAGCCGACGTTGTCGTACGCGCCGTTCACGTCCGCCTGCCAGAAGTCCAGCAGGGCGCGGCTGACGGGCTGGCAGGACAGCCCGAACACGTAGCCGCTCACGGTGAGCCGCTGGCCCGGGGTGTTCGCGTCGACGAGCACGCTGCGCTCGGGGGAGTTCGGCTTGAAGTACGGGCCTTCGGTCTGGTCGATCGTCGGCTCGTCGCCGTCGTGGCAGTACGGGGTGGGCTCGACCTTCTGCCCGCCGGCGAAATTCGTGCGGGCCAAGGCGGGGCCGCCGACGAGTGCCACCGGCGCGGCGACTCCGGCGGCCAGCGCGGCCTTCAGCACTGCCTTGCGGCTGAACTTTCTGTCTTCGTCCATGCCTGCTCCTCGGTGGGGCTCGGGATTCCCCTCGACGGTAGGGAGGAGATCAGCCCGCAGCGATGGACGGAGTCATGCAGTCGTGGTGAATCTTCGGGGCGGTGTCGCCGGTGCGGCGGAATCCGCCGGGGCTCAACCCGGTTTCGCGCCGAAAGAACCGACAAAAGTAGGCCGGGTCAGCGAATCCGACGCGGCTGGCCACCTGTCGCACGGACAGATTCGTCCGCAGCAGGAACCGTTTCGCCTCCTGGGTCCGCGCCTCGCGCACCAATTCCGCCGCGGTACGCCCGGTTGCCGCCTTGACGGCTTCGGTGAGATAGCCGGGAGTGACGCCGAGCCGTTCGGCGTGCGCGCGCACCGACCACAGTCCCAGCTCGGATTTTTCCGCCTGCTGCGCGAATTCCGCCGCTACCGCACGTGCGCGGGCGGGTGCCGGCGCGGACGGAATCCCGGGAAGCCGCCCGGCGCGCACGATCAACACGTGCAGCAGCGCGCGCAGCACGGATTCGCCGTCCTCGCCGCCGCGGCGGAATTCCTCCTCGAGTTCGGCGATCAGCCGCGCAGTCCGGTCGTGTTCGGCCCGGTCCAGCCGCAGCCACGGCCGTTCGCGCAGCCTGCGCAGGGTTTCGCGGTCGGCCGGATGGTCGAACAGGAAATCGTCGGTGAACAGCACGACCGATCCGGCGAGTTCGCTCGCCTCCCAGTGGTGCACCTGGCCCGGCGTGACGACGCCGAGGTGCGGCGGGCTCAGCTCCCACCGCGTCAGGTCGACCACGTGCGCGCCGGTCCCTCCGGTGACGAGCACGATTTCGTAAAACGTGTGCCGGTGCGGGAATTCCGCCCTCGACAACGGGCCCACCGCGTCGAAAGACCCGACCGCGAACGGCACCGCGTCGGGCGCGGGCACCTCGAGCCGGTGCAGCGGAAGTTCACCGGTTTTGACCGGTCGGCAGCACATTCCCGGAGGCACCGTCGTCCCTCGCATCAGTCCGTCCTTTTCGCCGGTTTCGGAACGAAAAGTCTAGACCAATTTTGGCCACGATACTTCCGACGGAAGTATCAGTAACTCGGTGGAGTGACGCTCACGAGGAAACGGGCGGTGGTCCGGCCGTCGTTGCGGAAGCGGTGCGGGATGGTCGAATCGAAGTGGCAGCTGTCGCCCGTCTTGAGCACGTGCGTCTGCTCGCCGACCTGGACGGTCAGCCGTCCGGCGATCACCACCACGCATTCCTCGGAGGGATGCGAGCGCAGTTCGTCGGACGAGGCGCCGCCGGGTTCGAGCACGCCTTCGAGCACCTCGAGCTTCGCGCCGCCGGGGGAGGCGCGGGTGTAGGTGATCGCGTGGTGCGGCGAGGAGATCCGGTACCGGTCGTCGTGCCGGATCACCGCGACGGTTTCCTCGTCCGGCTCCTGGAACAGGCTGAACAGCGGGATGTCGAGCACCTCGGCGATGCGCCGCATGGTTTCCAGGCTGGGGTCGGTGACGCCCCGCTCGACCTGGCTGATCAACCCGGTCGACACGCCCGCCTGGTCGGCGAGCTGGCGCACGGTCAGCCCGCGCAGGGTGCGGAATTCGCGGATCCTCGTCACGGTCACCCGATCATTATCGTCAAACGGTGCTCCGGCGCAGGTCACTGGCCTCCGCGGGTCCCGCTGGGCGGTCCCCTGCCCCGACTTCGACCGCGGTGCGCGACGGCGGGCGGGTCACCAGGCTGACCGCCACCGTCACGATCAGGTTGACGACGAGCGCGGGCAATCCGACGACGGTTCCGGGCGGCATCGCGTGCGCGACGAGCGAACCGAGCGCGGGCACGCCGACGATCAGCCCGCCGCACAACGCACCCGCCGCCAGTCCGGGCGCGGTGACCCGGTGCCACAGCATCGAAAGGAACAGTGCGGGAGCCAGCTGGCCGACGGCGCTGTACACGTTCGTCATGATGCTCAGCAGTTTTTCGTTGCTGTGCGCGACAAGAAGTACGGAAAGCGCAGTGAAAACGAGGACGCCCACGCGCATCGCAGTCAGCGACGAGGCCCATTTTTTCGACCGGGCCCCGAGCACGTTGCGGGTGAACAGACTGCTGGCCGCGAGCACGAGCACCGCGGTCGGCACCAGCGCGACGAGAATGCCCGCACCGCCGAGCAACCCGATGACCCATTCCGGATACTTCTCGCGCACGAAAATCAGCAGCGACGCGTTCGCCTGTTTGTCGGTCAGCTTCGGCAGTGCGAGCACCGCGGCGAGCGCGATCATCACGATCAGGACGTAGAACAGCGAATACAGCGGCTGGACGACTTGATTGCGGCGGATCGTCGCGACGTCCTTCGCGCTGTAGGACACCTGGAACATGTGCGGCAGCGCGAACGAGCCCAGCGGTGTGAGCAGCAGGAAGCTCATCCACCACCAGGTGTTCGTGGCGGTCGAACCGTGGAGTCCGGGCAGTGTCGCGCCGTTCGGATGCGCTTGTTTCATCGCGTCGAACACGCCGAGCGGACCGCTCACGCCGGCCGCGTCCGCCGCGCCGATCGCGACCACGAGCAGGATCGCGATCAGCAGGACGTCCTTGACGATCGCGGTGAACGCGGCGCTGCGCATCCCGCCGACCAGCACGAACCCGGCGACCAGCGCCCCGCCGGCGACGACATAGACGAGCGACGGGACCTCGCTGCCGAACAGGCTCGCCAGGATCAGGCTGAGCCCGGTCAACTGGACCTGCGCGTACAGCAGCAGCGCGACGATCCCGAAGACCGCGATCAGGCCGCCGAACCAGCGGGCTTCGAAGCGGGTGGTGAAGTAGTCGGCCATGGTGACCAGGCCGTGCTGTTTGCCCGCGCGCCAGATCTTCGGCACCACCCAGTAGCCGACCGCCGCGGTCAGCACGACCGTGCCGAGGACGTAGAACCCGGGCGCGCCGTTGCTGAACACGCCCTGCGACGCGCCGAGCAGCGCGAACGTCGTGAAGGTTTCGCCGACCAGCAGGAACCAGAACAGCCAGGTGCCGAACCGGCGTCCGCCGACGGACCATTCCTGCAGATTCATCGCCCGGCCGCGCGCGGCGGCGACGGTGCCCCAGACGATCGAGCCGACCGCGATCAGGAGAGCGAGTGCCAGTGCCATCGCGCTACACCCGGTCCAGGTCGCCGCGGCGGCGGTCGATCGCGTAGACGAGACCGATCGCGCCCGAGCCGATCAGCACGCCCGCGGTCATCCACACCAGCAGGAACGGGATCGAGCCGAAGACGTAGTCGATCCGGTTGACCAGGGGGATCGCCGCGACGCACCACGCGAACGGGACGACGAGCAGAAGCCAATGCCAGCGGCGGCGGTTGCCTGGTGCGGTTCGGGTCATGATCGCTCCTCAGCTACCCACGTCGATGTGTTCAGCCTGGATGAATGTGCATCAGTGTGAGCGATGACTTGTGTTGCGTCAATCACGACAATCGTGGCGACGCGAGAGAGGGTTGCGCAGTGGAAGTGCTCACTGTTCACTGTGGCTGACGGCAGTTCTCGCGGAGGTGACTCGTGGATCCCGACCGGTTCCGTGCCCAGTTCCCCAGTTTGGCCGACACCACGCACCTGGCTTCGTGCAGCCAGGGCGCGGTTTCCACGCAGGTCACCGCGGCATTGGGGGAGCTGGCGTATTCGCTGCGCGACCAGGGTGCGCCGTGGGGTCCGTGGATGACCGAAGTCGAGCGTTTGCGCACCGCCGCGGCGGGTTTCCTCCACGCGCACCCGGACGAGATCGCGTTGGTGCCCTCTGCGTCGCACGCCGCTTTTCAGGCGGTCAACGCGGTCGACTTCGACGACGGCGGCGTGATTGTGTCGATGGCGTCGGAGTTTCCCAGCGTCGGGCAGGTGCTGCACGCGCAACGTCCGGCACGCGAGCAGATGCGGTGGGTCAGCCAGGACGCGATGCGTTCGCTCGGGGTGATCGAGGCTTACCGGGCTCAGATCGGCTCGTCGACTCGGCTCGTATCGATCCCGTTCGCCTTGTACACCAACGGTTCCCTGCAACCGGTGAACGAAATCGCCAAACACGCGCGAGCCGTCGGGGCCCGAGTTTTAGTCGATGCCTACCAAGCGGTCGGCGTCGTCCCCGTAGACGTCACACAACTGGACTGCGACTATCTGGTCACCGGCACCCTCAAGTATTTGCTTGGCCTGCCCGGAATCGCGGTGCTGTTCGCCCGCAGCGGCGTCGAAGACCACCAGCCGCCGCGGATGACCGGCTGGTTCGGCCGCGTCGACCCGTTGGACTTCGATCCCGCGCTCCTCGACGTCCCGACCAGCGCCCGCCGTTTCGAATCCGGCACTCCCGGAATCCCCGCCGCCTACGTCGCCCGCGCCGGCATCGAAGTCCTCAGCCACCTCGATCCCGCCGCAGCCTGGGCCCACGTCGAACGCCTGGTCGCGGAAACCACCGAACGCCTCACCGCTGCTGGCGAAACCCTGAACGGACCGGCCCCCGACGCTCGCCCCGGCCCGCAAGTCGCATTGGTCGACGCCGATCCCGTTGCCCTGGCGGACTTCCTCGCCGCCCGCCGCATCGTCACCGCGCCGCGCGGGTCGAACCTGCGGATCTCCTTCCACTGCTACAACACCACCGACGACATCGACCGCCTGTGCACGGCGCTCGCGGAATACCGGAGGCAAGCATGATCCTCACCGCCGCGCGGCTCTTGACTGACGCGTCCGCCCCGCTGGTCCACGACGCCGCCGTCGCCGTCTCGGACGGCGTGCTCACCTATGCCGGACCCCGGAATTCCGCTCCGGACGGCCCGGTGACCGACCTCGGCGACGTCACCCTGATGCCCGGATTGATCGACTGTCACGTCCACCTCTGCCAGGACCCGGGTTCCGGCGAAGTCAGCCTGGAAATGCCCAGCGATGACGACGTGCTGAGCCGCCGGATGATCGCCAACGCGCAGCGATTGCTCGACGCCGGAGTCACCACCGCCCGCGATCTAGGCGCGCCCGGCACCCTGGGCACCCGCGTACGAGACTTGCTTGCCGCCGCCCCGAACGCCACTCCGCGAATCCTCGCCGCGAACGCCCCGATCACCGTCACCAACGGCCACGCCGCGTCCATGGGCGGCATCGCGGACGGCGTCGACCAGGTCCGCGCGAGGGTCAAACAGCACGCGGAGGACGGCGTCGACCTGATCAAAGTCATGACCACCGGCGGCTTCATGACCCCTGGCAGCCATCCGGCGCAAGCGCGCTACACCGTGGACGAGCTGACCGCTTTGGTGTCCGAAGCACACGACCGTTCGCTGCCGGTTACGACACACGCGCTGGGCGTCGAAGGCATCGAACGAGCCGTACTCGCCGGGGTCGACTGCATCGAACACTGCGGCTGGGTCACCCGTACCGGTACGGAATTCGATCCGCGAATCGCCGAGATGATCGTTTCCCGCGGAATCGCCGTGAGCCCGACCATGAATACCGCTTGCACCGCAGCGGACTACATGTGCCCCTGGGATGAACGCGACGCCGTGGTCGGCAACCTGCGCGCGCTGATCGCCTTGGGAGCCGTCATCGTCGCCGGGACGGACGCTGGAATCCCGCTCGTGCACTTCGAACGCTACGCCGACTGTCTGGACACCTTCGCCGAAGCCGGAATGACTCCGCGCCAAGCGATCGCCAGCGCCACCTCCGTCGCCGCTCGCGTGTGCGGCCTGTCGGACGTAACCGGTCGATTGGTCCCCGGTCTGCGCGCGGACGTGATCGCGGTGGACGGCGACCCGACCGAGTCGCTGGCTTCGCTGCATCACCCGCGTTTCGTCCTGGCGGACGGTCTTCGCCACGAAATCCGCAACACCGACCTGGGAACGGGCGATTCGGCCGCGCGGGAGCGCATCCGCCGAAACCTCGAGCAGGGAGCCGGACGATGACAGACTGAAGATCCGCTGACGGAAGGGATCCAATGCTGTTCGACTGGACGCCACAGGCGGTCGTCTTCGACTGCGACGGCCTGCTGATGGACACCGAACCCTGCTGGTCGGTCGGCGAAACGGAGCTTTTCGCCCGCCGTGGACTCCCGTTCGGACCGGAGCAGAAGGCGCTGGTCATCGGCAAATCGCTCGCCGCGGCGGCCGACACCATGGCCGAGGTTTTCGGCGAACCGGGCAACGGTCCCGCGATCGCGGACGAGTTGCTGGCCTTGGTGACCGACGTGGTGTCCGCCAAAGCCGAAGCGATGCCCGGTGCCCACGAACTGGTCGAACTGGCCGCCGCCGCGGTGCCGGTCGCGGTGGCCAGCAACTCGCCACGCGCTCTCCTGGAAGCCGCGTTGAAGCGAGGCGGCTTCGAGTTCTCGATCAGCGTGGCTGCCGACGAGGTCGTCGCGCCGAAGCCAGCTCCGGAGATCTACCTGACGTCCTGCACCCGGCTCGGCGTGGCTCCGGCTTCGGCCCTCGCCTTCGAGGACTCGATGACCGGCCTTCGGTCCGCCCGCGCCGCCGGCGTGCCAGTGGTCGGGGTCCCGACGTTGTCCGGCACCGAGTTTCCCGCCGACGTCGTGGTCCCGTCCCTGCGCGACGCGGACCTCCTGGCCTGGATCCGGCGGTGGCGGTAACCACGCGTCCGCGCACGTGAAGACCCGCCCGTCTCGTGATTGACTGGCCGGCATGGCCGTACTTCCGCATCCGCGTGTTCGGGGTCCGCAGTGACCTCCGAACCGGCTGCGGCCACGCGTCCGCGCAATCGCAGGCAGCTCATCGTCGAAGCGGCGGGCCGCGCCTTCAGCGAGCGCGGCTACCACGCGGCGTCGATGGAGGAGATCGCCGCCGCCGTCGGGATCACTGCCGCGGCGCTGTACCGGCATTTCCCGAACAAGTACGCCCTCTTCACCGAGTGCGCCAACGTGATGGCAGACCGCCTCGTCGCCGCCCTCGGCGCGCTGCCCGCTGACGCACCAGCCGTGGCCGTCCTCCGTCCGCTGGCCCAGGTCACGGTCGCCCACCGCGAGTCCGGCGGCCTGTACCGCTGGGAAGCCCGCTACCTCGACCGACCGGACCGGCGCGTGCTGAGCGCGAAATTCGCCCAAGTCGTCGCGCGCGTGACCGAGGTAGTGCAGCCGTCCCCGGACGCGGACCTCCGGGCCGTAGCCGCACTCGGCGCGATCGGCTCGATCACCATGCACCGCACGTCGATCGCCCACCATCGCGCCGAGAACTTGCTGACCGAATCCGCCCTCCGCCTCGCCACGTCGACGATCACCCCGACCGCGCCTTCGGTGGAGCTGCCCGCCCAGCCTGTGGCACGGACCCGCCGCGCGCAGATCCTCGCCGCCGCGGTGCCGTTGTTCGAGCGCGACGGATTCGCGACCGTCACGAACGCCCGCATCGCCGAAGCCGTGGGCATAGTGCCTTCCGCGCTGTATCGCCATTTCCCCAACAAGGCCGAGATTCTGGCGGCAGCCTGCCTGCAAGCCGCAGGACTCCTGTCGCAAGCCGTAGAACAAAACCTCCACGGCACCACCGGTGCGCAAGCCCTGCCCGTTCTGGCCGCGACCTACGTGGCGTACAGCTTCGAACACACCGCACTGACCAACGTCGCCGCCGCCGAACTGGGCGGCCTGCCCGCCGCGTTGCAACGCCCGCTGATCCTCGCCCAACGCGAGCACATCGCGGTCTGGGAACAACAACTCCGCCAGGCCCGGCCGGAGTTGGACGCGCACCAAGCCCGCGTACTGGTGCACGCGGGCTTCGGCGCAGTAGTCGAAACCGGCCGGCGGCTGCGGTGGGAGGACACCCCCGGCCACCGCGCCGCCGCTACCGCTTTCCTGTTGAGCGCATTGGGCCTCTAGGCTCCCGGCCGATTCGCCGTCGGAAGCGTGATCGGCGTCTGCGTCGGCGAGGTCCCGTTGTTGAGGTACAGCATCGAAATGCCGCGCACGAACTGATCGAAAAGATAGAAGCTGCCCGGCATGATCTTGGACGCCCCTTCCCGGAACGCCACATAGGCAGGCCATTCGATCCGCACCAACGCCGCCTGCGCGTAGTCGCGGGGGAGTCCGAGCCAATCGCCCATCTGGTCGTTGAGCAGATACCGCACCAGTTCGTTGACGAACCCGGAATCGAGCCCGAGCGTCGGATTCTCGATATACCCGAGCAACGTCTTCGCCAGGCTGACCCCTTCCTCGGTCGGCCCGAGCACCGGCCACAACATCTGCTGAGCCTGCGCTTCCGCGTCCGCCCACGTCTGCGGAATGAACTGCTCCTGGACGCCGAGCAGATGGAGCGCGACCTGCCAGGCATGCAGATCCGCGTCCTGCTCCGCCGTCGACAACGCGATGTGCCACTTGAGCATGTTGCTGCGCGCGAAAGTCGCCACAGAATGGAACGTCCGCAGAATGTCCCCGTTGCTGATCGGCTTGAGCTGATCCGCGCCCGCCTGGTACTTCGCCGACGTCGGCAGCAAATTCCGCACCGCCGCGTGCACGAGGCGAGTCTTGTTGGCCGTAACGACAAAATGCCCGTCCGGTGCCCAAGCTTTGGAGTTGTGCAGGTCGTAGCCGAAGGTGAACGTCTTGGCCGCCCGCTGCTTCATGTCCGCGCCGCCGGCCGACCAGTAAACCGCCCGCGCCTCCCGCGGGATAACGGTGCTCATGATCCCGCTGCCGAGCGTCTCCGAGACGAACAGATAACTGCTCAACCGGGTATAAAGCTTCTCCGACGCGGCAAGCTTCGCCGGATCCGCCCACGACGGCAGCTTGTTGACCTGCTGCAGATACGTCACCAGATAGTCCGGCATGCCGGCGGGCAACGGCGCACTGTTGTCGATCCAGCCTTCCCAGGCCTTGTTGACCGCCGCTACTTTGCCCTCGGCCAGCAACGCCTTGGCGACCGCGTCCGCGCTGTCGTCCCACACCTGGAACGGATCGGCCCCCGTCCCGCTCCCGGCGATGGACCCCTTGCTCGACCAAGCCCACGCGGTGCCGGTGGTGCCCGCCATCCCCGCGATGCCCAACGCCGCGCCGAGGGTCAGCACCTTCCTTCTGCTGAGATTCTCCATGTACTTGTCTGCCTCTCTGGTAGGCGTCGTTGCCATCCCATCACCGGCCAGGGGCTGCTCGCCGCCCCCTGTCGACAGTCTCGGAAGAAGTGATTTCTCATTAACATAACGGCGCCGGACAGCTGGTGGCAAGAGGTGTCGCCGCTCCGGATCAACGACCGGCCGGGGGCGCTCGCTGGCACCGGCATCAGCGGATGCGGTCCGGATCATGGGCGCGGATCGGTCGGGCGCGCAGGCAGGAGCCCCGGACGTCGGTCCGGGCCAGTCAGGACAGCCGGGGTGCTCGCCCGCGTGGGCTCAGCGCCGCTTCTTGCGCGATTTGTTCGAAGACCGGGAAACCCCGGCCAGCGGATGCGCGGTCGAGTGTCCAGGCCGCGGCCGGGCGAACACCTCGCGAAGCTCCGCCAAGCCCGTCTCGTCGGGATGGCCGCAGGCGAGCACGTTCGCGGTCAAGCCGCGAACCTCGTCGGGCGGGATCGTGGCGAGAGTGTCGGAGACCGCCTCGGGGCCGCCGGTTTCGAGCAGGTGAATGAAGTGCTCGGCCATGCCGCGCAGTGCTTCCTGTTCGCCGAGGTCCTCCATCGGGAACTCGCCGTCGTCGATGAGGAGTTGCACGGCGATGGGTCCGAGCTGCCGGTCGTGGCTCAGTTCCCGCAGCACCGCGGTGCCGTCGGGAAGAGCCTGGACCGTCACGTCGAGCATCGCTCGCGCGCGCGTGCGGAACGGGCTGCGGCGGACTGCGTTCAGCAGGAGCGGCAGCGCGAGTCGCCGTCCTCCGCACGCGGCCATCCAGTTGGTCAATTCCGCTTTCGCGGCCTCCGGCGGGTAGTGCTCGGAGAGCAAGCCGAGCAACCCGGCGGGTTCGGCGTCGGACAGCTCCCCGATCAGCGGGGCGTGGCGGCCTTCGGCGACCATGCGGGCGCGGACCGCCCGAGCCGCCAACGGAGTCAGGCTCACCAGGTCGGTGCTTTCGCCGGAAAGCGCGGTCCGCAGGCGGGCATCGGTGTCCGGCGGAAACCCGGCGGGCCCGTCCGGGCCGAGATCGGCGCGGAAAATCGGATCGGGCGCACCGGTCGTGAGCGTGACCGCGCCGAAGTCCGCGAGCGTGGCGAACACCCGGCGCAGATCGGCGCCGATTCCGTGACGCGTCTCCGGATCGTCCGGGTCCTCAAGCCAGACGGCTTCGAGGAAGGACAGCCAGACGGTTTCCTCGAGCCGGACCACCGGCATCGGTTCGGGAAAGCCGTAAAGAGTGTTGAGCACGTCCGGCAGCACGATGTCGATGATTTCGCCGAACAGCACGGTGTACTGCGGCACCCAGCGTCCTTGCACGACGAGTTCGGGGGAGGGCAGTGCGTCGAACGCCGCGATCCAGAGAGCGAGACTGTCCCGGAGCAGCCGCGCGTTCTTCGCGACGCGCACCAGCTTGCCCTTGACCGCCCGGACGACGCGGATCTCTTTCGCCAGCTCGACCAGTCCGGCCAGCACGGGCAGGTCGGCGCTGCTCTGGGTCCGGAAAACCCGGTCGCCGATCGTCGGATCGATCCGGTCGCCAGTGCCCAGCAGGTCCACCAGCTCGCGCGCATCGGCCAGTTTCAGCTGGCCGGTCGAGGTCAGCGCCCGGCCGTCGCCGACCCATTCGACCAGTGCGCGCAACCGGGCGACGACCGGTGTCCGCTCGGCTGCCTCCGCGAGCTCCGCGTCCGGCGGAAGCGACACCGGCAGCTGCGGCACCGCACGTTCAGGCTGGCCGCCGTCGAGGAGGTGCCGGGCGGCGATCTCTTCGAGCACTGCTTCGTCGAAGTCGACGTTCCCCGCACGAACTTCGTTGAGAAAACGTTCCATGGCAGCGTTGTCCGTGGGATCGATGCCCTGCCGGAGCGCGTTCATGACCCAGAACTTGGCCACGCCGAAGTTCCGTTCGTCGGCCATCGCCGCGGCGAATCCGTAGCTGGCGTTCACCGCCGCGGCGTCGAGGTCGGTCAGCGGATCACCCGTGGGGTCGGCGAGTTCATTCGCGTGCAGCCAGCGCAGGAACAGCCGCAGATCTTCCGGGACGCCGGCCGCGTCCTCGGGAGCGGCCGACAGCGTCCGAGGCGTGTAGGACAACAGGAATTCCGCGACCAGACCTGTCGTCCAGTAGCCCAGCCGACCGTCGATGCTGTGGTGCCGGAAGTTCAGCGCCGATTCCACTGTCAGCGGATCGACGTGCTCGTCATCGGCCGCGCAGCGCCGGACCAGCAGGGCCTTGGCCGCCTCGAACGCGTCGGCGTCCTCGGGTGCGAAATACATGCGCACGGTGGGTTTACCGTCCTTGCCGGTCCGAAGCGGGCACGTTGGCAGCGTAGGGCGTGCCTGTCCGTGCCCGCGAAGCACCGTGGAACGCGCCACCGGTTGTCAGGCGCAACAACCCTCTGGCTTGGCCGCCTCATCGGACGTGCAGCACGTGGCGAGCGCGGCACTGTCGGAGCCGTACGTCTGGGAATCCGCCTTGACGGTGTAGACCTCCCAAGGCTCTTGCCCGGGACCGTGCACCCACACCTTGTCCTGCACGGCGTAGCAGCAGGTGGTGTTGTCCTCGGTCAGTGTCTCCAGGCCTTCTCCGGTGAGCCGCTTGCTGGCCTCGTTGACGTCGTCGGTTGATTCGACCTCGACGCCGAGGTGGTCCAGGACGGTGTTCTGTCCCGGTTCGCCTTCCAGCAGCACGAGCTTGAGCGCGGGCTCCGCGACGGCGAAGTTGGCGTAACCCGGCCGGAGCTTGGCCGGTTCGACGCCGAACAGCTTTGAGTAGAAGTCGATCGAACCAGCCAGGTCACCGACCCGCAGGGCGAGCTGAACTCGAGACATCGGCACTCCTTGAATAGATGGTTGTCGAAACAGGATGGACCTAGATTGCTGTCTATCTAGAGATCTGTCAAGATAGACGCATGTCGAAGCAAATCCTGCTGGCGGCGATCAGCGCGTGCTGTACCCCGTTGGCGCGCGAACCGCTGTCCGAGGATCAGGCCGCGGAGTTGTCGAAGCTGTTCAAGGCGATGTCCGACCCGGTGCGGCTGCGGCTGCTGTCGCTGATCGCGTCCCACGCGGGCGGGGAAGCGTGCGTCTGCGACCTGACCGACGCGTTTGACCTGACCGGTCCCACGATCTCCCATCACCTGAAGGTGCTGCGCGAATCCGGCTTGATCACGGGGGAGCGGCGCGGCACCTGGGTCTACTACCGCGTCCACCCGGAAGTCCTCGCCCGGCTCTCGGCCGTGCTCGTCCCGAGCGACGCGGAGGCTAGGGCATGACGGCGGAAACCGGCGTCGTCGGCAAACTGTCCACTTTGGACCGGTTCCTCCCGGTGTGGATCGCCGCCGCGATGGTGCTCGGGCTGCTGGCCGGCCGGTGGATTCCGGGGCTGAACACCGTGTTGTCCGCGGTGGAGGTCGACGGGATCTCGCTGCCGATCGCGGTCGGGCTGCTCGTGATGATGTACCCGGTGCTGGCGAAAGTCCGCTACGACCGGCTCGGCAGCGTGACCGCCGACCGGCGGCTGCTGTGGCCGTCGCTGGTGCTGAACTGGCTGATCGGCCCGGCGCTGATGTTCGCGCTCGCCTGGCTGCTGCTGCCCGACCTGCCGGAATACCGGACCGGGCTGATCATCGTCGGCCTCGCCCGCTGCATCGCGATGGTGATCATCTGGAACGACCTCGCCTGCGGCGACCGGGAAGCCGCCGCCGTGCTGGTCGCGCTCAACTCGGTGTTCCAGGTCGTCATGTTCGGCGTCCTCGGCTGGTTCTACCTCGCCGTGCTGCCCGGATGGCTCGGCCTGCCGCAAGCCGATCTGAGCGTTTCCGCGTGGCAGATCGCCAAGAGCGTGCTGGTGTTCCTGGGCATCCCGCTGCTCGCCGGCTACCTTTCCCGGCGGCTGGGCGAGCGCGCGAAGGGCCGCACGTGGTACGAATCCCGTTTCCTGCCGAAGGTCGGCCCGGTCGCACTGTACGGGCTGCTGTTCACCATCGTGGTCCTGTTCGCGTTGCAGGGAGACCAGATCACCAGCCGCCCGCTCGACGTCGCCCGGATCGCACTGCCGCTGTTGGTCTACTTCGGACTCATGTGGGCGGGCTCCTACGCACTCGGCAAGGCGGTCGGCCTGTCGTACGAGCGGACCACAACCCTGGCGTTCACCGCGGCGGGCAACAACTTCGAGCTCGCCATCGCGGTCGCGATCGCGACGTTCGGCGCCACGAGCGGACAAGCGCTCGCCGGAGTGGTCGGGCCGCTCATCGAAGTGCCGGTCCTTGTCGCGCTGGTCTACGTGTCTCTCGCGCTTCGCCGCCGATTCGCGACCGCGGCGGTTGCGTCATGAGCGTCCCCGAAGTGCTTTTCGTGTGCGTGCACAACGCCGGGCGTTCACAGATGGCGGCCGGGTTGCTGCACCATCACGCGCGCGGCAAGGTCGTCGTCCGGTCCGCCGGATCCGCGCCGGCCGACACGGTCAACCCCGCCGTCGTCGCGGTCATGGCCGAACTCGGCATCGACCTGTCCCGCGAATTTCCCAAGCCCTTGACCGTCGAGGGCGTCCAGTCGGCGGACGTCGTCATCACCATGGGCTGCGGCGACGCCTGCCCGGTCTTCCCCGGAAAGCGCTACCTGGACTGGCAGCTCGACGACCCGGCAGGCCTCCCGGCCGAGCAGGTCCGGCCCATCCGCGACGAGATCGACCGCCGAGTCCGGGCGTTGCTCGCCGAACTAGCCAACTGAGCCCTTCATCGTCTATCGTCGATGGACGATGAAGGGAGTTGCCGTGTTGGACCGAGCCGAGGCGGAGACCTACGCCGGATGGTTCCGCGCGCTCGCGGATCCGACGCGCGTCCAAATCCTGCACCTGATCGCCTCCGCGGATCGCCCGCTGTCGGTCGGCGAAATCGTCGAGCAGGTAAGCGTGAGCCAATCGACCGTCTCAGCGCATCTGAAGATCCTCACCGAAGCTCGGTTCGTCCTCGTGCAGCCGCACGGCACCGCCCGGCTGTACCGGGTGAACGAGCGGTGTTTGTCCTGCTTCCCCAGCGCGGCCGACGTCGTCATGGGCCGCGCCGCCGTCCCCTTCGCCGACATCGCTTGCGAGGTACCGAGATGAGTCCAGATCAGGACGCGGTCCGGGAACGCTACGCCAACGCCGCACGACGAGCGCTGGCCGGCGAAGCCACCGGGGAACTCGGCGCACTGCATTACGCCGGGGAAGACGTCCCCGAAACCGTGGCAGCCACCAGTCTCGGCTGCGGAAACCCGCTCGCCGTCGCCGACCTGCGCCCCGGCGAAACTGTCCTCGACCTCGGCTCCGGTGGCGGCCTGGATGTCCTGCTTTCCGCGCGGCGTGTTGGACCCGCCGGCCGCGCCATCGGCCTCGACATGACCGACGAAATGCTAGCTCTCGCCCGAGGACAGGCCGCGGAGGCGGAGGTCGCGAATGTCGAGTTCGTCAAAGGCGCGGTCGAAGCGATTCCCTTGCCGGACAACACTGTCGACGTCGTGATCTCCAACTGCGTCATCGCCCTGTCGCCGGACAAACCGGCTGTCTTCGCGGGAGTCGCGCGCGTGCTGCGTCCCGGCGGCCGCCTCGGCGTGACCGACCTCCTCGCCGAGGAAACGCTGACCGCGGCGGAGCGCGCAGCCGCCGACGAGGAATGCCTCGGCGGAGCACTGACGGCGGACGATTACCGAGCCTTGCTCCACGCTGCGGGTCTCGTGGACGTGGACATCCGGCGTACGCACGAGGTCGGAAACAAGCTGTACTCGGCGATCATCCGCGCCAGCAAGCCTCACTGACGAAGCAGCGGCCCCACTCCCGGAACCTGGGTGATTTCGTCCGCGAGAAAGTCCCGCAAAAGCCGCACCCGCGTCAGCTCCGCCCGCTCCGGCACGACGAGAAGATTCACCGGCACCGGCGCGCAACCGTACCCAGGCAGCACCGCCCGCAGTGCTCCGTCGCGCAGAAGGTCGTCCACCAGCCACCGCGGTACGGGCGCGATTCCGCGGCCAGCAACGAGCGCTTCCCGAGCCGCGAGACCGTGATCGACCCGAAGCCGAGGCGTGAAGGTCGCGACGTGCTCCGTGCCTTGTTCGTCGATCAGCGTCAACTCGCCGCTCTTGGCGACGCTGGTCCGGCGAATCACGTCGTGCGACGAGAGTTCCTCCGGCGACTCAGGCGTTCCGCGCCGCGCGAGATAGTCGGGTGACGCGACCAGAATCTGATGCGCCATCCCGAGCGGACGCAGGCGCAGTTCGCTGTCCGGCTGCGGCCCGAGCTGAATCGCGATGTCCACGCCGTCGCGGACCAGGTCGGAGCGTTCGTCGGTGAGGGCGAAGTCGACGCGAATGTCTGGATAGCGATCCTGGAAGCCGAAGATCAACCGGCTCAGGTGCATCACCCCGAAGAAGGCCGAACAGGAGATCCGCACCTTCCCGGACGCGCCGGTCTTGGCGTCTTCGACCTCCTGTTGAGCCTGCTCGACCAGCCGGAGGATCTCCGTGGCGCGGGCGTAATAGCGGCGGCCCTCGTCGGTCAGCGAAATGCTCCTGGTGGTGCGGCTGAACACGGAGACCCCGAGCGACAATCCTCTATTCCTCATGCTTCGACGCGAACGGCGGCGTATTCGCCACTCTGCTAGACCAACCCGACGCGGTATTCTCCGACGCTCTCAACCACGCCTCAATCATCGACGGCATCAGACTTTCCAAGGCGCGCCGCCACCGCTACCGCACCCTGGCCGAGCTAGAAACCCAACTGGCGACCACTGCCGCCCGCCGCCGACTCATCGTCACTGACGGCGTCTTCTCCATGGACGGCTCCATCGCCCCGCTGCGAGAAATCTGCGACCTAGCCGATAAACACGACTGCCTGGTCATGGTCGACGACTCACACGCCACCGGTATCCTCGGCGAGACCGGAGCCGGAACCCCCGAACTCCTAGGCGTACGCGACCGAGTCGACATCGTCACCGGCACCCTGGGCAAAGCCCTCGGCGGCGCGTCCGGCGGTTTTGTCAGCGCCCATGCCGAAATCGTGGACCTGCTGCGGCAGCGCTCCCGCCCGTACCTGTTCTCCAACGCCCTCCCACCCGCGATCGTCGCAGGCACCCTCGCCGCCTTAGACCTCGCCGACCCCTCCCGCCGCGCGGCGCTCCACCGCAACACGGCCGCCTTCCGCTCTCGGATGAGCCAGGCAGGCTTCCACCTACTGCCCGGCGAACACCCCATCGTGCCGGTGATGTTCGGCGACGCAGCCGAGGCCGTCCGCATGGCCGAACGGATGTTGCGGTCAGGCATGTACGTGACGGCCTTCAGCTACCCGGTGGTGCCGCTGGGGGAGGCCCGCATCCGGGTGCAGATCTCGTCGGAACACTCCCTCGACGACCTGGACCGCTGCGTCGCCGCTTTCATCGCCGCCCGCGGCTGACAAACGCGAATGGCCCGTCAGCACGATGCTGACGGGCCATTCGAGGAGTGCGAGTTCAGATCATACGTCGTAGTACAGCGAGAACTCGTACGGGTGCGGACGAAGCCGCAGCGGGTCGATTTCGTTCTCGCGCTTGTACTGGATCCACGTCTCGATCACGTCGGGCGTGAAGACGCCGCCCTCGAGCAGGTAGTCGTGGTCCTGCTCCAGGGTGTCCAGCACGGTGCCCAGGTCGCCCGGGACCAGCTTGACGTTCTTGGCCTCCTCGGGCGGCAGCTCGTAGAGGTCCTTGTCGATCGGCTCCGGCGGCTCGATCTTGTTCTTGATGCCGTCGAGCCCGGCCATCATCATCGCGGAGAACGCGAGGTACGGGTTGCCCGACGAGTCCGGGCAACGGAACTCGGCGCGCTTGGCTTTCGCGTTGTTGCCGGTGATCGGGATGCGGACGCACGCGGAGCGGTTGCGCTGCGAGTACACCAGCGAAACCGGGGCCTCGAAGCCCGGCACCAGGCGGTGGTAGGAGTTCACCGTCGGGTTGGTGAACGCCAGCAGGCTTGGCGCGTGCTTGAGCAGGCCGCCGATGTAGTGGCGCGCCGTGTCGGACAGGCCCGCGTAGCCGGACTCGTCGTGGAACAGCGGCTGGCCGTCCTTCCACAGCGACTGGTGGCAGTGCATGCCCGAGCCGTTGTCGCCGGCGAGCGGCTTCGGCATGAACGTCGCGGTCTTGCCCGCGGCGAACACGGTGTTCTTCACGATGTACTTGAACAGCTGCAGGTCGTCGGCAGCGTGCAGCAGCGTGTTGAACTTGTAGTTGATCTCCGTCTGGCCTGCGGTGCCCACCTCGTGGTGCGCGCGCTCGATCTCGAAGCCGGAGTTCGTCAGCGTGCGGACGATGTCGTCGCGCAGGTCGGCGAAGTGGTCGACCGGCGGGACGGGGAAGTATCCGCCCTTGAACTTCGTCTTGTAGCCCTGGTTCCCGCCCTCGGTGTCGGCACCGGTGTTCCACCAGCCCTCGACCGAGTCGATCTCGTGGAACGACAGGTGCTCGGCGTCCTCGAAGCGGACCGAGTCGAAGATGTAGAACTCCGCCTCGGGACCGAAGAAGACGTTGTCGGCGACGCCGTACTCCGCGATGTACTGCTCGGCCTTGCGCGCGATGTTGCGCGGGTCGCGGCTGTAGGCCTCGCGGGTGAACGGGTCGTGCACGAAGAAGTTCAGCGAGAGCGTCTTCGCCTTGCGGAACGGGTCGATCCGCGCCGTCTCGGGGTCCGGCAGCAGCAGCATGTCGGACTCGTGGATCGACTGGAAGCCGCGCACCGAGGAGCCGTCGAAGGCGAGACCCTCTTCGTACGCCTCCAGGTCGAACGCCTTGGCCGGCACCGTGAAGTGCTGCATGACGCCCGGCAGGTCGCAGAACCTGACGTCGATCGACTCGACCTTCTCGTCGGCGATGAGGCGCTGAATGTCGTCTGGAGTAGTGGGCACCCTCGGTGACTCCTTCTCGTTCGTTACCGGCGGCTGTACTCTCTTCGGCTCACGCTAAGAGGGCGGTGTTGCCCGACCGTCACCCGAATGTTTCGCGGGTGTTAACGGGCCGCCGTCACTGCCCAGTCGACCAGGCCGGATGTGGTCCGCGCCACCGGCATACCCTGGACGGGTGGCGAGATGGACGGGTGAATGGCTGCCGGGCACGGGCGACGGCTCCACCGCGGCGGGCCCGCGCGAGGCCCCGAAGTGGCGCGGCGAGTCGATGGGCCTGCCCGAATCGGGCGTCGGCGCGGTCGCGGGCGGCGGCCCGCGCTTCCTCGCGCTCGTGCTCGACCTGGTGCTCGCCTCCCTGATCACGGCCCTGTTCGTGCGCTACGACCTGCAGAACGCCGCCGCGATGCAGACGTTCAACCTCTGGGCGGGCGCGGTCTGGGCGGTCATTACGGTCATCCCGGTCACGTTCTTCGGCTTCACCCCCGGCATGGCGGCCCTCGGCATCCGGGTGGCGCGCCTGGACGGGGCGGCGATGGTCGGCGCGTGGCGCGCGCTGGTGCGGATGGTGCTCACGGTGCTGCTGCTCCCGCCGCTGGTGCGCAACGCCGACGGCCGCAACTGGCTCGACCGCGTCACCAACACCGTCGTCATCCGGATGCGCTGACCCCTGGACGCGAAGAACCCCCGGCCGCGGCGGACCGGGGGTTCTCAGTAACCAAGTGTCAGCGACGGCGGATGGTGCGCTGCACGTTCCGCATCTTCGCGCCCGCGGGCATCGGGCCCTTCGGCATCGCGGCGCCGCGCGAGCCGAGCGCGGCCAGCTTCGCCTCGAGGGCGTCGATCTGGGCCGGCTTGAGGTTGCGCGGCAGCTTCGTCAGGTGCGACTGCAGCTTCTTGAGGGGGACCTGCTTCTCCTCGTGCCCGATCGTCACGTCGTAGATCGGGGTGTCGCCGACCAGCCGCGACACGCGCTTCTTCTCCTGCGCGAGCAGGCTCTTCACCCGGTGCGGCGCGCCTTCGGCCACGAGGATCACGCCGGGGTGGCCGAGCACGCGGTGGACGGCGTCGAGCTGGGTCGTCGCGGCGACGGTCGGCGTGACCTTCCACTTGCCGCGCATGTTCTCCAGCGCCCAGGCTCCCGCGCCGGGCTGGCCGTCGGCCTTGCCGTAGACCGTGCGCTGCACGCGCCTGCCGAAGATGATCACGGCGAGCAGGATGCCGAGCACGATGCCCAGCGGCAGCAGCGTCCACTGGATGCCGAAGATGAGCCCGATGCAAAACAGCACACCGGCGACGACCACGATCGAACCGACCATCCAGGGGATGAGCATCGGGTCTTCGCGGCGCTGCATCTTGAACGCCTCGAACAGCTGGCCGCGCCGGGCCTTGCTCGCAGCGCGCTTTTCCCGCTTGGCCTGCTTGGCCGCTTCCTTGTCCTGCTTGCCCGCCATATGACCAGGATACGGCCGCGTGCCCGGCCGGGAATCCGTCGGCCCCCTCTGCGAGGATCGCGGGGTGGCCATCGCATCGTCTCCCCAGAGCCGGCAGAGCCGCGCGAGCCTGCTCGACGGGCTTGATCCCGAGCAGCGCGCCGCCGCGGCGGCCCCCCGCGGCCCGGTGTGCGTCCTCGCCGGCGCGGGCACCGGAAAGACCCGGACGATCACGCACCGCATCGCCCACCTGGTCCGATCGGGCCATGTCGCGGCCGGACAGGTACTGGCCGTCACCTTCACGACGCGAGCGGCGGGGGAGATGCGCACCCGGCTGCGCGGCCTCGGGGTCGACGCGGCGCAGGCGCTGACGTTCCACGCCGCCGCCCGCCGTCAGCTCCGCTACTTCTGGCCGCGCGTCGTCGGCGACCGGCCGTGGGACCTGATCGACAACAAGTTCCGGCTCGTCGCCCAGGCCGCCCAGCGCGTCCGGCTGAGCACCGAGACCGAGGTGCTGCGCGACCTGGCGAGCGAGATCGAGTGGAGCAAGGCGTCGCTCGTCTCGCCGGACGACTACCCGACGGTCGCCGCGCGGATGCAGCGCGACACCCCCGCGCCGGTCGCGCAGGTCGCCGAGGTCTACCGCTGGTACGAGGAGCTGAAGACGAACGCGCAGGTCCTCGACTTCGACGACCTGCTCCTGCAGACCACCGCGGTGCTGGAACGGCACGAGGCGGTCGCGACCGAGTTCCGCGACCGGTACCGCTGCTTCGTGGTCGACGAGTACCAGGACGTCACGCCACTGCAGCAGCGGCTGCTCGACGCGTGGCTCGGCGGCCGCGACGACCTCACCGTCGTCGGCGACGCCAACCAGACCATTTACTCCTTCGGCGGCGCCTCGCCGAAGTCGCTGCTGGAGTTCACGCGGCGGTTCCCGGAGGCGACCGTCGTGCGTCTCGAACGCGACTACCGGTCCACGCCGCAGGTCGTCGCGCTCGCGAACCGCGTGATCGGCGCCGCGCGCGGACGTCCGGCCGGGTCGCGGCTGAAGCTCATCGGGCAGCGTCCGGAGGGGCCGGACCCGCGGTTCGCCGAGTACGAGGACGAGGCCGCCGAGGCCAGCGCGGTCGCGCGGCGGGTCCGCGAACTGCTCGACGCGGACGTGCCGGCGAGCGAGATCGCGATCCTGTTCCGGGTGAACGCGCAGTCCGAGGCGTATGAGCAGGCGCTCACCGAAGCCGGGATCCCGTACCTGGTCCGCGGCGGCGAGCGGTTCTTCCAGCGCACCGAGGTGCGGCAGGCGATGGCGGCGTTGCGCACGGCGTCGATGGACCCGACCTCGCTGGAGCTGGTCACCGCGGTGCGCTCGGTGCTCGCGCGGGTCGGGCTCACCGAGCAGCCGCCGTCGGGCGGAGCGGCGAAGGAGCGGTGGGACGCGCTGCTCGCGCTGGTGGAGCTGGCCGAGGAGCTGGCGGCGGCGGTCGAGGACGCGGATTTGCCGCGCTTCGTCGCGGAGCTCGAACAGCGCGCGGCGGCGCAGCACCCGCCGACCGTCGAGGGCGTCACGCTCGCGTCGCTGCACGCGGCGAAGGGGCTCGAGTGGGACGCGGTGTTCCTCGTCGGGCTGTCCGAGGGCACGATGCCGATCTTGCACGCGGACGGCGACGACGCGGCGATCGAAGAGGAACGACGGCTGTTCTACGTCGGCGTCACGCGGGCTCGGGAGCATCTGTCGCTGTCGTGGTCGCTGTCGCGCGGACAGGGCAGGGGACGCAACCGGCGCCGCTCGCGGTTCCTGTACGGGCTGATCCCGGAGGACCACCCGGCAGCGCGCATCGCCCGATCGCAGCAGACGGCGAAGCCGGGGTCGAACGTCGCCCGCTGCCGGCTGTGCGGCGGTCCGCTGGTGCAGACCATGGAGGTCAAGCTCGGCCGGTGCGGGAAGTGCCCGTCCACAGTGGATGAGGATCTGCTGGAGAAGCTGAAGACGTGGCGCGGGGAGCGTTCGCGGGAGCTGAAGGTCCCGGCGTTCGTCGTGTTCACTGACGCGACGCTGATGGCGATCGCCGAACAACGGCCGACCGACGACGGCGCGCTGGTGTCGATCTCCGGGATCGGCGCGACGAAGCTCGAGCGGTTCGGCGCCGAGGTGCTCGACGTGGTCCGGTCGTCGATGCGATCTTGACCGCGTCTTCGCGGTGATCGATGCGGCGAACCTGCAGCTCGGAGGCGATCTTCAGCTTTTCGGCAGAGATTTGGGAAAATAAGTTGCCCCGGTTGCGCCGGGGCGCATAACCTGCGTAGGCACCCGGGCGAGAGCCCGGTCTGGGGAAGAACACACGACGGCTGCCGCTTCGAGCGGCGCAGTCCGAGAGAGAAAGGCGGTGCCGGTGAAATGATCAGCAATCTGATGCAGACGAACCCTGGCACCGGTCTGTCTCTCTGCATGACCGTTGACGCCCCGCGCCAGGGCACCGGTGTGTCCACGTTCGCGCACATCGACGGAACGCGTCGTCACATCGACGGATTGCGTCGCATCGAGCGCAACGGGGCCCCGGTCGGCATCACTCTCGCGAGCGCCGCCGTTGTTGCCGCGTACCCGCAGGTTGATGTCGATCTGCCGACCATCAAGCAGTTCCGTGTTCCGTTGTCGATACGGGAGCGAAGTTCCTGACCTGACGTCAGGACTCAAGGCTCACGAAGGCCGCGGAACCGGTAACCGGATCCGCGGCCTTCGTGTTTTTTTGGCTGCACAACAAGAAGGAACAAGTTGTCCAGTTCGATCGCCCACCGCCACACCACCACCGCATCGCAAAGGAGCACGGAAATGTCATCCGCCATCGCCCTCGCCGAGGGCCCCTTAGCCGAAGGGTTCGACATCGGCGACCTGCTCGAAGGGGTCGCCGAGCCGGAACTCCCCTGCCGCTCGCGAGACGCGGACCTCTGGTTCGCCGAATCGCCCGCGGAACTCGAGCGGGCCAAGGCGTTCTGCGCCGCCTGCCCGGTCCGCGAGGCCTGCCTCGCGGGTGCACTCGCCCGGCGTGAGCCGTGGGGTGTCTGGGGAGGGGAGATCTTCGAGCGCGGCGCGGTGATCGCACGCAAGCGGCCCCGTGGCCGTCCGCGCAAGAACGCCGCCCTCGAACCCGCCGCAGCAGCACGGAGCGCAGCCGCATGACCGTCGACCTCATCACCACGCGCGATTTCGAGGCCCGCACCGGAAAACCGGTCCGCGTTCAGCCGAAACCCAAGCAGAACAAGTCTCAGGAGACCACGAAGATGTTGCTTCACGAAGAACTGTCCCGAGCGCGAATACGCGACCTGATAACCGAACATGAAGCCCAACGCCCGTGGCGCCAAGCGCGAGCCGCGCGCCGCTGGTCGCGGGTAGCCCGCTGGGCGGCCAGCCGCGCGGAGCGTTACCAACCACCCAATTAATACGGACGGCCTGGTCAGGCAAGCCCGGGTTATGGCCCGACTCCTTGCCTGACCGGCCGCTTCGTGCCGGAGCCCCGTCTTCATGCGGGTGCCCCGGCGCGCCGCCATGTCCGGGAACGCTGGTGCCCGCCTCCATTCGCGAGCCCCGGCATCCCGCCTTGTCCGGGAGCTCCGGTGTCCGCTTCCGGGAGCCTCGGTGGTCTGCCTTCGTCCGGGTGCCCCGGTGTCCGCTTCCGGGAGCCTCGGTGGTCTGCCTTCGTCCGGGTGCCCCGGTGTCCGCTTCCGGGAGCCTCGGTGGTCTGCCTTCGTCCGGGTGCCCCGGTGTCCGCTTCCGGGAGCCTCGGTGGTCTGCCTTCGTCCGGGTGCCCCGGTGTCCGCTTCCGGGAGCCTCGGCGGTCCGCCTTCGTCCGGGAGCCCGGTGCCCGCCGCCAGGATTGCCTCCAGTCCTGCCCGGCGGGCCCCAGTCGCCCGGACTCCGACCTCGCCGATTTCGGCTGCCCTGCCTCAGGCCGGGCAGCGCATGTTCTTGTCGCCTGATCACCCAGCAGTTGGGTGATCAGGCGACCCATCACGTGCGACCGGTTCCGCCGCGATCTCTTCGCTGAAACGAGCCTGGAAGGTCCGTCGGGGGACAGTCCAGGCTCGTTCTCGCGCGCGGACCGGTGTTCAATGACCCCGTGTCCGGACATACGCACGACCACATCGACTGGGCTGACCGGCTGGTACTCCTCCGCGCAGCCGACACTCTCGACGCTCCCGCCCACGCCGTCATCGCCGCGCGTCTGGTGGCGAAACTCCCCGCCAACCCGACGGTGATCGACCTGGGCTGCGGAGCCGGCGGCATGAGCACCCACTTCGCCCAAGCCCTGGCCACCCAAGGCGGCGGCACGATCATCCTGGTCGACGCGACACCCGAATTGCTCCACGAGGCCGAGCGCGCCGTACGTGCCGCTGCCGATGCCGCGCAGGCCAACCCCAGGGATGGCTCAACGCAGTCGCGCAACGGCCGCGTGCCCGACGGCAGCGCCGAGCCATCGAACGGCCACCTCGCAGCAGCCGAGGGCACCGCGCCGCCGGTCGAGGGCCTCGCTCCGGCATCCGGGGACACCGCACCGACAGCCGAGGACAGCGCTTCGGCCATCGGCGACATCGCATCGACAGCCGAGGGCACCGCACCGACCATCGAGGTTCGTGCGGTAGTCGCCGACCTCGCCGACGGTGCCCTGCCCGATTTGCTGCCTGCCGCGGATCTCGTATGGGCATCGCGTGTCGTGCATCATCTTCCGGACCAGCAGGCTGCGATTGGCACGCTTACCGCGGTCGCGCGGGTTGGCGGCGTGGTCGCGCTGGCTGAGGGTGGGTTGTCTTTTTCTTGCCTCCCTTGGGATCTAGGGCTCGGACGGCCCGGTCTGGAGGATCGGTTGCAGGCGGCGCAGGCGGAATGGTTCGTTGGAATGCGCGAGGGCATCGACGGTGCTGTGCCGATGCCCTACGGCTGGCCGCTCGCGCTCGAACACGCCGGACTCGCTGACGTCAGCTCCTTCAGCGCGCTCGTGGACCACCCCGCGCCTGGTCCGGACGGTCTCGCTGATTACGTGCACCACCACCTTTCCCGTCTCGCAACGCACGGGGCTGACCATCTCTCTGACGAAGACCGCGCGACGCTGGCAGCCCTTCTCGATCCGGACAGCGCTCACTACCTCGGCCACCGCCGCGACCTCTACCTGCTCGGTGCCCGCACCGTGCACCACGGACGCCGACCGTGACCGCGCCTGACCCCACGTGCTCGCGGTGCGGCCGGGCACGCTCCGCCGAAACCGATCCGCTCGCGACCTTGGCCTGGGTGAGCACCAAGGAGAACGGGCAACAGCGCTGGCTCTGTCCGGACTGCGCGCGCAACCACGTCCGGGACATCGAAGGCAAGCTGCCCGACGAGTACTGGTGACTGGACCGCGTGCGCGATTCGGTCTGGGAGGCGGATCGCGTGACGAGCGTTCGTGCCCGAGTCGCGGGCGACCATGTTCGGAGCGCTGAGGTCAGGCCTCCTGCCGAGTGCCGGTAATCGGTGTTCGTGTTCGGGCGTCAGGTTCGGGTCATGCGGCATTTCCTGTCTTGTAGACGGCGCGCACTTTCGGGCGGGGCGTGCGTGCGGCGTGGCGGTAGGCGTTGAGGAGTTCTGTGCTCATCTCCTCTGGGGATTCCCGGAGTTGTCGTGGGGTGCACCGAAACAGCACGGTGCCGGTCGCGGCTAAAGCCAGGTGGCTGAAGTCTTCTGGGCCCGCGGCGGTGCGGTAGCGCCAGGCCAAGCCGATCTCGTCCCACCAAGCGTCTGCGGTGCCTAGGCGGCGGCCGCGGCGGTCGCAGACTGCGACGTTCCATTGCGGGGTGGGCAGCGGGGTTCGTTGAAGGACCCGGAGTGCTTGCCCGTGCGCGAAGGTTTCTTGGTCGTCGAGGTTGCGCAGGACATTGCGTACGGCGGCTGAACCGCGCTGGTTTCCGGTGTTCAATTCGGTCGTCAGCTCGGCGCGGTCGGCCAAGCCCCAATACAGCGGCAGCGACACCAGCCTCGCGATCTCGTCCGGATCGTTCTCCCGCCGGGCCAGGTCGAGGGCGGCGCGGGCGGCGCTTGCGTAGGGCAGGCCGTCGATCTGGATTGCTTTGGGCATTCGTGCGGTGCGGTAGGTGATGACGCTCGGTTCGTTGGCCGGCCTTCGGTTGTGTGGCACCAAAAGGTGGATCTCCGGAGTCCGCGGATGGCTGATTCCGTGTGCGCACAACGCATCCGTGCCGGTGATGATGGTTCCGCGTCCGTACCGGGCGACGGCTGCGTGCAGGAGTTCCTCGCGGCTCGGAGGTTTGTCGTGCACGAGATATACGCCGGAATACACCTGTCGCCACGGCCCGCCCGGGCCGGAGAGCTGTGCGGCTCTTCGGTCGGAAATTCCGGCGACGCGCAGGTGCCGTCTGTGGAGTACGCCGTGGGAAACCAGATCACCGAAAGCGAGGGAGTCAGTGCTTGTTGTAGTCGTCATACATCGAGAATGACGCCTTGATCAACTCCGCGAAACCACCCTGCGCAATCTGTGGACAACTCGGTGTTGTCGCCTTCCCTTGTGGATAACTCAGGCGGCGAACCCGGGCTGCCACCGTTCCACGATGCCGCGAGCGGGGATCTCGGCGTCGAGCTGGCAGAGGATGCCCGTCGAGCCCGCGGTGACCCGGTGGATCATCAGGTACTCCGGCGGCAGGTTCAGCGAGCGGCCGACGTGGAAGTCGTTGCCGCGCGAGTCGCCGACGCGGCCCGCCTGTCGCTGCATCCAGCGGCGCGTGAAGTGGAACGTCGGCTCGGCCAGTGGCTCGGTGAACGGCGCGAGATAGGCCAGGACCTCGTCCGCTTCCAGCGACGAATCTGCCCGCACGAAACGGTTCTCGCGCAGCAGCCGCATCAGTTCGTCGGAGTGGCCGTCCAGGGCCAGCCGCGTGATTTCGCCCAGGTGGCGCGGGATTCCGTGCGGCAGTTTCGCGACGCCGCCGAAGTCGATCACGCACAGCCTGCCGTCGCTGGTGAGCATGAAGTTGCCGGGGTGCGGGTCGGAATGCAGCAGATGTGCCCGCGCCGGCGACGAGTAGTGGAACTCCGCGAGCAGTCGCCCGGCCAGGTTGCGGGTGGCCGGGTCGCCGTCCGAGATGATCTTGGCCAGCGGCGTGCCGGTGGCCCACTCGCTGACCACGACCTTCGGCGCGCTCGCCACGACGCGCGGGATCAGGAATTCGGGGTCGCCCTCGAACGCCTTCGCGAACGCGCGCTGGTTGTCGGCCTCGGCGAGGTAGTCGAGCTCCTCGTCCATCCGCTCGGCCAGCTCCGTGAGCAGCGGTTTCACGTCGGTTCCCGGGATGAAGGCCTGGAACAGCCTGCTGAAGCGCTGCAGCTGGCGCAGGTCGCTGCGCAGCGCCTCGTCCGCGCCCGGGTACTGGACCTTGACCGCGACCTCGCGACCGTCGTGCCAGGTCGCGCGGTGCACCTGGCCGATGCTCGCCGCAGCGGCGGGCTCGTCGTCGAAGTGCGAGAAGCGGCCGACCCATGACCGGCCCAGCTGCTCGGCGAGCACGCGGTGGGTCTGCCTGGCTGGCATCGGCGGAGCGGCCGACTGCAGCTTCGTGAGCGCTTCCCGGTACGGCTGCGCCATGTCGTCCGGCACCGCGGCCTCGAACACGCTCAGCGCCTGCCCGAACTTCATCGCGCCGCCCTTGAGCGTGCCCAGCACCTCGAACAGCTGCTCTGCGGCCTTGGCCGAGAGCGTCGCGCTCACCTGCTCAGCGCTCTGCCCCGCCAGCCGCTTGCCCCAGCCGCCCACCGCTCGTCCGGCGATGCCGAGCGGAAGGCTCGCCAGCTTCGCGGTACGGGCAGCGCCGCGGCGCGGCATGGCGGAATCGCGGTCTCCGGCGCGGTCGCGAAAGTCGGTCACTCTGCGATTCTGCCTTGGCAAGCACGACGCTCGCAGCCCGCTGACGGCACCCAGGTGTGTCCTACGTCTCTTGCAGCACCTCCTCGGAAGCCTCCTCCGCCGCTTCGAGAGCGTCCTCGACGGGAACTGGCGCACCGCAGCCGCAGTCCGGGTGCGGTTCCCAGATCCGGCGGTGGAGTTTTCCGTCGAAGTTGTCGATCTCGAGCGTGGCGTTCCAAGCCGGCGGCGGGGTTTCGCTCGGCGACAGCAGCCGCATCGCTTGGGCGACGGCGAGCGAGGCGCACGCCTGCACAGCACCGAGATCAGCCCTGGGTACCCGGCCTACCAGCTGCGTCGCGATCCTCGGCCACGACAGATCCGCGTCGGTCCGGTGCAGGTCACAGCAGCGGAGGCAGGCACTGCGGCCAGGCACCACGAGCGGCCCGACGATGCCCGTGCCCTCGCACACCCGGACCGGCAGGTGCGTGGTGCCCGAATCGACCAGCTCGGCCACCTCCTCCGGCGGCGGGACAAGGGTGTCGGTGAGCAGCACGAGGTCGGGGAGGCGGCGCTGGTTGCGAGCGGTGGTGACGTCGGGCGCGACCCGGGCGACGACGTTCCGTATCGCGCGTTGCCTGGGTTGGCCCAGCTCAGCGGGGGTGAACCCGGAACCGAGATCGGCTTCGGAGACCGTGCCGGACGCACGGATGTCGAGGTGCCCGACTCCGGACGTCGCGAGCAGCGCGGCGACTGCCACGGCGATCCGTCCGCTGCCGTGGACCGCGATGAGGCTCTGCCAGCGACGATCTGTGAGGGCTGGCTGGTAGTGCCGGGCACGCAGCGACCACAAGCCGGTCTCGACCCGTTTCGCCTCCTTCTTCGCCGCTTCGGTGACCAACCCGAGCGCGGACAGCTGTTTCAGCAGCAGATGGAACTGGTCCCGGTGTTCGCCTACAGCGAGCAGGACGTCCTCGAGCCCACGCCGTCCGTCGAGCCTGCGGACGCTGTCGACGATCGCCGGTGGCAGGCCGTTGGCGATGATGCCGTGGCGGCGGTCGAGGCCGAACTGGATCTCGTTGTCGTCGCGTTCGAGCACGTGGAGGCCCGGAAGCAACGTCGGGTACGCCGGGAGGAGCACGTCCGGCGGCGGAACACTGGACAGGGTCATGTGGTCAGCTTGGCAGCTCCGGAACGCCACTCGTGGGTGAGAAGCTGAGTTGTCCACAGGGAAATCTAGTTGTGGACAAGTCAGGGCTGTGACCTTTCGGCGCTCCAAGTTGTCGGTGCTGAGCCTTACCGTTGTCGAGTGGTCGAAGCACGGATGTCCTCCCTGAGAGGCAGGGGCGAGAAGGCCCCGTCGGACACTTCTCAACACAAGGTCGAGGTGCGGCGCAGCCAGCGCAGGCACCGGACGGTCACCGCGTACTGGAATGACGACACCCTGGTCGTCCTCATCCCGGCACGGATGACGCGCGAAGAAGAGAAACACTGGGTCGCGGAGATGGAGCGCAGGCTGCTGCGCCCGGGAGGACGGAAGACGGCGCCGCCCAAGACGTCGGACGCGGCGCTGCTGGCGCGCTGCGCGGTGCTCGGGGCGAAGTACCTGGACGGGAAGGCGTTGCCGGCGAGCGTCCGCTGGGTGCCGCCGATGCGCACGAGGTGGGCGTCGTGCACGCCGGTGGACGCCACCATCCGGGTCAGCGAACGGCTCCAGAAGGTGCCGCAATGGGTGCTGGACTACGTGCTGGTCCACGAGCTGGCGCACCTGCGGGAGCCGGGGCACGACCCGGCGTTCTGGGCGCTCGTCAACCGGTATCCGAAGACGGAACGGGCGATGGGGTATCTGGAGGGGCTTTCGGCGGCGGCTGGGTGGGGGATTTCGGAGGAGGACTGAGTCGGTGGCTGGCGTGGCTGGGGCTTGGAGGGGTGGTGCGTGGCTGAGGGCGTCGGCGGAGGGCTTGCCACCAGGTATGGGGGAGTGACCCGCGACCAGGTGTGGGGGGAGTGAGGGGTAGGAGGGCGGCTGGGTGAGTAGTTCGTGGCCGCTGGACTGGCTTGATCGACGGTGGCGGCTGCGTGAGGAGATGGGTCAGCGGAGCAGGTGATGAGGGGGCGGCGGAACGGGCGACGAGATGAGTCGGCGGGACCGGTGACGAACGGCGGGGCAGGTACCGAGGCGGTGCGGCGGGACGGGTGACGAGCCGGGTCGACGAACCGGTGGCGCACCCGCCGCGGCGGGTGCGGTGGCGAGGCGGTGCGGCGGGACCTGCGGCGGAAGCGTCGCGGAGTTCTTCGTGTGGCGGCGTGCCGGTACTCGTGATCACGCGGTGGGGCGGAACCCGTGGTGAGAGGCGGAGGTCGCGGTAAGAGCGGAGTTATGGCGGGACAAACGCAACGCGGACCGTCTCAACTGAGTGAGACGGTCCGCGCTTAACGGCAGTGTGGCCGGGGCGTAAGGCGACCCCAGACGGGAAGCCTTAGGAAGGCGAGTTCCCCTCGTCCTTCTTGCCCTCGTCCTTCGGAGTCTCGCTGCCCTCGTCGGAGGAGTCGGCGTCCTTGGCCTCGCCAGCCTCGCGGGCCTCCCGTTCCGCCTTCTCCGTGCGTTCCAGTTCCGCGATCGGGTCCAGGTCAGCGGCGAGAGACGGCGGTTCGGACATCCGGTCGGCGAAGTCCAGGGGCTCGTCCAGGTCGTCGGCGGTCGGCATGAGGTCGGGGTGCGACCAGAGGCCGTCGCGCTTTTCGAGGCCGTGGCGGTCTCCCACGAGCTTCCACAGGGACGACGCGGCGCGCATCCGGCGTGGGCGCAGTTCGAGACCCACCAAGGTGGCGAAGGTCTGCTCGGCCGGGCCGCCGGTCGCGCGGCGGCGGCGCAGGGTTTCGCGCAGGGCCTCGGCTCCCGGGAGACGGTCGCCGATGGCCTCGGCCACCACTACGTCCACCCAGCCTTCCACCAGGGCCAGCAGGGTTTCCAGGCGCTTCAGGGCCGCCTGCTGCTCCGGCGTGGTTTGCGGTTCCAGCAGGCCGGACGACATCGCTTCTTCGATGCTCGCCGGGTTCGCCGGGTCGATGCTTCCGGCCAGCGACTCGAGTGCGGAGGTGTCGACAGTGATCCCGCGGGCGAACTCCTCGACCGTCGCCAGCAGGCGCTGCCGCAGCCACGGGATGTGCGCGAACAGGCGCTGGTGCGCGGCCTCGCGCGCGGCCAGGAACACCAGTACCTCGCTGGCGGGCAGCTCCAAGCCTTCAGTGAACTTCTCGATGTTCGCCGGGAGCAACGCCGACGTGGTGGCCTCGCCGAGCGGCAGGCCGACCTCGGTCGAGGTGAGCACTTCCTGCGCGAGCTGCGCCAGCGCGTTGCCGAGCTGGGAGCCGAAGGCCATTCCGCCCATCTGGCCCATCATCGACAGCAGCGGGCCCGCCGCCTGCTTGGCTTCCTCGGGCAGCGCCTGCATCCACGCGCCGGACACCTGCTGCGCCACCGGATCGCACAGTCGCTGCCAGGTCGGCAGCGTCTTCTCGACCCAGGTGCGCGCGGACCACGAGACCGTCGAGGTCGCGCCCGCGGGGAGGATCGTCGCCGCGTCGAGCCACAGTTCCGCCAGGTGCGCGGCGTCGCGCACGGCAGTGGCGGAGTCGCCGCCTTCGGACGAGAAGCCGATCTTGGCGTCGTCCCGCCCGCTCAGGTTCTGGAGTGCGATCTGCTTCGCCAGGTCGTAGTTGACCGGCCCGCTCGACGAGCCCGCCTGGCTCAGCATCTGGCCCAGCTGGCTCAGCATCTGCCCGAGCTGGTTGAACGCCTCGGCTCCGCCGGGCTGGCCCGGGTTCGAGGGGTCGTTGTCGCCTCGCTTGTCGGGATCGGGCGGTCCGAAGCCGAACGGGGGATTGCTCATAGCTCCACCGTACGCGGGTGCGACCCGGCTCAGCGCGTCAACCGTGGCCTTCACCGGGAAGCGAACACAGTCACCGTACGCTGTCGCTCGTGACAAAACCGGACGAGGACACCGCGAACCAGTCCCGCCGCGCCGAGCCGTCGCGCGCGCCGGGCCGCAGCGACCGGCGGATGACCCGCCGCGGATGGACGATGCTGGTCAGCGGCGTGCTGTTCCTGGTGTTCGTCGTGGCCGGGTTCCTGGTCCAGGTGCCGTATGTCGCGATCAGCCCCGGGCCCACCTACGACACCCTCGGCCGCGACGCCGCGGGCAACCCGGTGATCCAGGTCAAGGGGCAGCAGACCTACGGCACCAGCGGCGAACTGCGGATGACCACCGTCTCGCTCAACGACGGCATCAACCTCTTCACCGCGCTCGGCCTCTGGGCCAGCGGCCGCTACGCGCTCGCGCCGCGCGAGGAGTACTACAAGCCGGGCGAGACGAACGAGCAGGTCAAGCAGGAGAACATCCAGCAGCTGCAGAACTCGCAGAGCAACGCCCAGGTCGCCGCGCTGCGCCACCTCGGCTACCCGGTGCAGGTCGTCGCGAAGCAGATCGTGTCCGGCAGCCCGGCCGACCACATCCTCGCCCCCGGCGACAAGCTTGTCGCGGTCAACGGCAAGCAGGTGCGCGAGGCGGGCGAGGTCGCCGCTTCGATCGTCAACACCAAGCCGGGCGACACCGTCCAGGTCACCTTCCAGCACCTCGGCCAGCCGGAACGCACCGTGCCGGTCACGCTCGCCCACCGCGACGACCGCACCCAGGGCTTCCTCGGCCTGACCGCCGTCGACCGCGCGGTCGCGCCGTTCTCCGTCGACATCTCGTTGCAGGACGTCGGCGGCCCGTCGGCCGGGCTGATGTTCACCCTCGCGATCATCGACCGGCTCACCCCGCCCGGGAAACCGGGCAGCGACCTCGCGGGCGGCAGGCACATCGCGGGCACCGGCGAGATCAGCGAGACCGGCCAGGTCGGTCCGATCGGCGGCATCTCGTTCAAGGTCGTCGGCGCGAAGGAAGCGGGCGCGACCGATTTCCTCGTCCCCGAGCACAACTGCGCCGAGGCCAAATCGGCCGCGCCGGAAGGCCTCAACCTCATCAAGGTGTCCAACCTCGACGACGCGCTCAAGCAGCTGGAGAACCTGAAGGCCGGTCGCCCGACCGCGCACTGCTGACCCAGCGACACGGAAAGGGCCCGTTGAAAGCATCAACGGGCCCTTTGTCGTTGGGAAGGATCAGGGCTGCAGGGTCGTCTTCAGCGCTTCGACCAGGTTCGGCGCGAGGTCCGGGCTCTCCACCAGTTCGTCGACCGCGTTCTCGTCCTCGTTGCCCGGCTGGACGCCGCGCAGCCGCATCACGCAAGCCGCGTCGCCTTCGCGCAGGACCGCGGCCACCAGACGAGCCTCGGTGCGGCGCGGGTGGTCCGCGGCGGCGCGGCGGAGGCTTTCGGCGTCCGCTTCGGCGATGCCTTCGAGTTCCGCCTCCACGTCCGGGGGCAGCACGATGATCTCCTGCGCCAGCGCGCAGCCGACCACGATCTCCGGCCACGCGATGCGGCCGAGCGATTCGGCGAGATCGCCGTCCGGCAGCGCCTCCTGGGCCACCGGCGTCAGCGGGTTCGCCCGGTCGAGCTGACCGGCCAGTTCGGGCTGTTCGTCCAGCAGTGCCGCGGTCGGCACCAGCGCGAACAACTGCGGCGGCTGGTTCCAGCCCGCGGCGGCGACGAACTCTTCGACTTCCCGGGCCAGCCCGGCGACAGGGTGGGCGGCAGACGGCTCACTCGGTGGCATGGCGACCATCGTGTCAGGCGTCCCCGCGACGCGCCGCGCGTGCCCGGTTTGGGCGGTCCCGGGAACTCGCGGCACCATCCGTAGAGTTAGAGGTCACGGGGGACACCGCTGTCCCCGGAGAACGTGTTCACGAAGACAGGAGCATTGCCGTGGCGACTCGGCCCCCGGTGAGCCTGAAGCTGTCCCGGCGCAGCCGGATCCTTCTCATCATCGCCGCGGTGATCGTGCTGGCCCTGCTGGCCGGCGTCCGGTTGCTCGACACTTACGTGGACTGGCTGTGGTTCGGCGAAGTGCAGGCGCGGTCGGTGTTCACCACGCAGGTGGTCACCCGCATCGTGCTCTTCCTCGCGGTAGGGCTGCTGGTCGGCGGCGCGCTGGCGGTCAGCCTGCTCATCGCCTACCGCACGCGCCCGGTGTTCGTGCCGGTGTCCGGCCGCGACGATCCGCTGTCGCGCTACCGCTCGGTGATCGTCAGCCGGATCCGGCTGTTCGGCATCGGCATCCCGGTGCTCACCGGCGTCATCTCGGGAGCCTCGGCGAGCGGGGACTGGCAGACGATCCAGCTGTTCCTCAACGGCACCTCGTTCGGGCAGAAGGACCCCGAGTTCGGCATCGACCTCGGCTTCTACGCCTTCTCCCTGCCGTTCGTGAACTGGCTGCTCGGCTGGCTGTTCGTCACCGTCGTCGTCTCGTTCTTCGGCGCGCTGATCGCGCACTACATCTTCGGCGGCATCCGGCTCGCCGGCCGCGGCGGCCAGCTGGCCGGGCCGACGCGCGCGCAGCTCGCCATCACCGTCGGGCTTTTCGTGCTGCTGAAGGCGGTCGAGTACTTCTTCGACCGGTACAACCTGCTGCTGTCCGACCGGAACATGCCGCTGTTCAACGGCGCCACCTACACCGACCTCAACGCGGTGCTCCCGGCGAAGCTGATCCTGCTGTGCATTTCGGTGATCTGCGCGATCGCCTTCTTCGCGGGCGCGTTCCTGCGGAATCTGCAGCTGCCGGCGATTTCGCTGGTGCTGCTGATCCTGTCCGGCGTGCTGGTCGGCGTCGCCTGGCCGGCGATTCTCGACCAGTTCTCGGTCAAGCCGAACGCGAACGAGAAGGAAGCGACGTCGATCCAGCGCAACATGGACGCGACGCGCGCGGCGTACGGCCTCACCAACGTGAAATACGAGCAGTACCCGGGCAAGACCGAAACCACCGCGGACGCGGTGAAGGCCGACACCGGCACGGTGTCCAACATCCGGCTGCTCGACCCGAACATCCTCAGCGACACCTTCACCCAGCGCGTCGGCCGCGAGAACTTCTACGGCTTCCCGTCCAAGCTGGACATCGACCGGTACACCATCGGCGGCACCACGCAGGACTACATCGTGGCCGCCAAGGAAATGAAGACCGACGGGCTCACCGGGAACCAGAACAACTGGATCAACAAGCACATGGTCTACACGCACGGCAACGGCTTCGTGGCCGCGCCGGCGAACACGATCGACCGTGCGGTGAAGGATTCGAACTCCGACGGCGGCTACCCGATCGCCACCACGAGCGACACGAGCAACCCGACCGGCGCGGGCTCGGTCAACGGCCAGCCGGGCATCAAGGTCGACCAGCCGCGGATCTACTACGGCGAGCTCACCAACCAGTCCGACTACGCGATCGTCGGCGGCACGCCGGGCAAGGCCCCCGGCGAGTACGACACCGACGCCCAGCGCGGCTACCTCTACCAGGGCAAGGGCGGCGTCTCGCTCGACAACTGGTTCAACCGGCTGATGTTCGCCGCCGAATACCGCGAACCGAAGATCCTCTTCTCCGACGCCATCGGCGACGGCTCGAAGATCATGTACAACCGCGAACCGCGCGACCGCGTCGCGAAGGTGGCCCCGTGGCTCACCCTCGACGGCGACCCGTACCCCGCGGTGGTCAACGGCCGCATCCAGTGGATCGTCGACGGGTACACCACGCTCGACAACTACCCGTACGCCCAGCAGACGCAACTCGGCGAAGCGACCAACGACTCGCTCAACGGCGTCACCAAACAGGCGAACAACTCGATCAACTACATCCGCAACTCGGTGAAGGCGACCGTCGACGCGTTCGACGGCACCGTCAACCTGTACTCGATCGACGACAACGAGCCCGTCCTCAAGGCGTGGGAGAAGGTCTTCCCCGGCACGGTCAAGCCCAGCTCGGAGATCTCGCCGGAACTGCGCTCGCACTTCCGCTACCCCGAGGACCTGTTCAAGATCCAGCGCGAACTGCTCGCCCGCTATCACGTCGACAGCCCGCAGGAGTTCTACGCGCAGCAGGCGTTCTGGAGCGTCCCGCAGGACCCGACCGAGGACGGCAGCTCCACCACGGCCGGCGCGAACGTCGCCAACCAGCCCGGGTACTACGTCCTCGCCAACGCGGCGGGCGAAGGCAGGCCGACGTTCCAGCTGACCAGCGCGCTCACCGGTCTGCAACGGCAATACCTTTCCGCCTGGATGTCCATCTCGTCCGATCCGGAGGACTACGGCACCATCCGCGTCCTGCGACTACCCCCGGCCAGCGGGGCCAACCAGGTAGACGGACCCGTCCAGGTGCAAAACCGGTTCCAGAGCGACCCCCGCGTCGCCCAAGACCGGACATTGCTGAACAACCCCAACGTCATTCCCATTTACGGCAACCTGATCACGCTGCCGGTCGCGGACGGATTCCTGTACGTCGAACCCGTCTACATCCGGCAACGAAACCAGCTGAGCTATCCGCAGCTGGCGCGTGTGCTCGTCTCCTACGGAGCCAAGATCGGCTTCGCGTCCACCCTCAACGAGGCACTCGACCAAGTCTTCGGCAAGGGCACCGGCGCGGCAGCCACCACGCCGAAGGAAGGCGACCCCGGCACCACGACGACCCCGCCGACGTCCAGCACGGCCGCGCCGCCGCCCAGCACCGGCGGCAGCAACCCGGCCATGGACAAGGCCGTCGCCGACATCCAAGCCGCGCTCGCCAAGCTCAAGGCGGCACAGCAATCCGGCAACTTCGCCGACCAAGGCGCGGCACTGGCCGCGCTCGACGCGGCGACCAAGGAGTACAACTCCGCCAAACCCGCCACGCCGCCGCCGTCCAACGGGCCGACCTCCCAGCCCGGCGGGTGACCTCGGTTACGTAATAGGCACCTGCTTTGCGCCCGCTCGAAACCAGGGCGTAAGGTAGGTCCTACGACGCGGGGTGGAGCAGCTCGGTAGCTCGCTGGGCTCATAACCCAGAGGTCGCAGGTTCAAATCCTGTCCCCGCTACAGAGACAAGAGACCCGTCCTCGCAGAATGCGCGAGGGCGGGTCTCTTTCGTTATTGCCCTGGGGGTCGAACCCCCAGACCCCCGCCAGGGGGCGCGCCCCCTGGACCCCCGTGTTGGGTTGCGTTGGGCGGGTGGCTTGCGGTTGGTGTGTGGGCTCCGGGGGGGGCTGCGAAAAGGCAACGATTGCCGTCGGAAGCACCATGACTTTTCTCGTTGTGGGGGTTGCGTGTTGGCTGTGTGGAATATTCCAATGCTCCCAACGGTTTTTGACTCTCTACACCGGACGCGAGTAGAGGTCTAAACCTGTCGAGTTCTGGGGGCGGCTGGCTTGCGGTCTGGGTTTTGGTCTTTGGGTGAGGTTGATCTGGCAGGGGCGGGGTGGGGTGTTTTTGCTGGTGAGGGGGTTTTGTGGGGGTGGTGTCGGAGGGGTTTTTCGGGGGTGTAGAGTTGTTTTTACAACGACGCGGGGTGGAGCAGCTCGGTAGCTCGCTGGGCTCATAACCCAGAGGTCGCAGGTTCAAATCCTGTCCCCGCTACGTGGAACGAAAGCCGGGGCTCGTGCGGATGCACGGGCCCCGGCTTTTTTGTGCGCCATTTGGCCGTCGCTCGGGTGGTGGTTGCGGCGCGGTGATCGTTTCGGCGGTGGTTGCTCAGAGTGGCAGAGTCTATTGTGGACATACCTGCGGACTGGGCTGTTAGAGGGGTTGCCGCTGGCCACAATGGACTGATTGGTGACCACTGTGGACACAGCGGCGGATAAGTGGGACCGTAGAGGGGTGTCCGAATTGAATGCAACCGCCGCCGCTCTGCTCGGTCTGCTCCACGACGGTCCCGCCACCGGCGGGCAGCTCGTGTCGGGCGCCGACGAGCGCTTCGGCGCCTTCTTCAGTGTCACCCGCAGCCAGGTCTACCGCGAGCTCCCGGCGCTCTCGAAAGAGGGTCTCGTCCGGCTCGGCAAGCAAGGGCCCCGCTCGAGCCAGCAGTACGTGCTCACCGCGGCGGGCAAGAAGGCCTTCAAGACGTGGCTCACGTCCGAGGCCGGACCCGACCACCTGCGCAGCCCGCTCATCCTGCGGCTCGTGCACGCCGGCTCCCTGACGGCCAAGCAGCGCGGCGCCCTGCTCGACAGCGCCCGCACCACCTACCAGGCCCAGCTCGAAGAGGCCAAGAACGCCGCCAAGACCGCCGACGGCCCCTACGCCAAGGCAGTCGCCGAGTTCGCCCAGGCGCAGGCCAAGGCCGCCCTGAAGCTGCTCGACTCGATCCCGCAGGCCTGAGCGCCGCCCCGGCCCCACGACCGGTTCGCGACCGGTCGTGGGTTTTGCCGTAACCTTGTCCGACGTGAGCGATGAGTTCGATGCGGCACTGAAGGACCTGACCGGCAAGCTGACGCAGATCGAGTCGGTGATGGACCTCGAAGCGCTGCGCGCGCAGGTCGCCGAACTCGAGGAACAGGCGTCCAGCCCGACCCTCTGGGACAACGTCGAGGAAGCCCAGCAGGTCACCAGCCAGCTGTCCCACCGGCAGGCCGAGCTGCGCCGCGTCTCCGAACTGCGGCAGCGCCTCGACGACCTCGGCGTCCTCTACGAGCTCGCCGCCGACGAAGGCGACACCGGCAGCATGACCGAGGCCGAGGGCGACCTCGCCGACCTCGCCAAGGACATCGACGCGCTCGAGGTCCGCACCCTGCTGTCCGGCGAATACGACGCCCGCAACGCCGTCGTCAACATCCGCTCCGAAGCGGGCGGCGTCGACGCGGCCGACTTCGCCGAAATGCTGCTCCGGATGTACCTGCGCTGGGCCGAGCGGCACGGCTACCCCACGGACGTCTTCGACATCTCCTACGCCGAAGAAGCGGGCATCAAGTCCGCCACCTTCAAGGTGAGCGCCCCGTACGTCTACGGCACCCTCTCGGTCGAACAGGGCACCCACCGCCTCGTGCGGATCTCGCCGTTCGACAACCAGAGCCGCCGGCAGACGTCCTTCGCGCACGTCGAGGTCCTGCCCGAGGTCGAGGAAGTCGACCACGTCGACATCCCGGAAAAGGACATCCGCGTCGACGTGTACCGCTCGTCCGGCCCCGGCGGGCAGAGCGTCAACACGACCGACTCCGCGGTCCGCCTCACCCACATCCCGACCGGCATCGTCGTCTCCTGCCAGAACGAGAAATCGCAGCTGCAGAACAAGGCGGCCGCGATGAAGGTCCTCCAGGCGCGCCTGCTGCAGCGCAAAAAGGAGGAGGAACGGGCCGAAATGGACGCGCTCAAGGACGGCGGCTCCAGCTGGGGCAACCAGATGCGCTCCTACGTGCTGCACCCGTACCAGATGGTGAAGGACCTGCGCACCGAATTCGAGGTCGGCAACCCCACCGCGGTCCTCGACGGCGACATCGACGGCTTCCTCGAGGCCGGGATCCGCTGGCGCAAGCAGGCGAACGCGGCCTGATCCGCGTCGCCGCGGCGACCCGCGCCGGGACGAGGCGCGGGTCACCCAAGGTACCGGCAACCCGGGCTTAACGGGGCCCATGGGTAGGATGCCGAACCGTGATCCGGCTCGAAGAGGTTTCCAAGGTCTACAAGACCTCGACCCGTCCCGCCCTCGAACGGGTGTCGGTCGAGATCGACAAGGGTGAGTTCGTCTTCCTCATCGGCCCGTCCGGTTCCGGGAAGTCGACGTTCCTGCGGCTGCTGCTGCGCGAAGAGGTGCCTTCCAAGGGCCGGGTCATGGTGTCGAACTTCGACGTCGCCAAGCTCGCCCGGCGCAGGGTCCCCCGCCTGCGCCAGACCATCGGCTGCGTGTTCCAGGACTTCCGGCTGCTGGCCAACAAAACCGTCGCGGAAAACGTCGCGTTCGCCCTCGAGGTGATCGGGAAACCGCGGCCCACGATCCGCAAGGTCGTGCCCGAGGTGCTCGAACTCGTCGGCCTCGACGGCAAAGCCGACCGGCTGCCCAACGAGCTCTCCGGCGGCGAGCAGCAGCGCGTCGCGATCGCCCGCGCGTTCGTGAACCGGCCGCTCGTGCTGCTCGCCGACGAGCCGACCGGGAACCTCGACCCGGACACCAGCCAGGACATCATGCTGCTGCTGGAGCGGATCAACCGCACCGGCACCACGGTGCTGATGGCCACGCACGACCATTCCATCGTGGACTCGATGCGGCGGCGGGTCGTCGAGCTGCAGCTCGGTCGCGTGATCCGCGACGACGCCCGCGGCGTCTACGGCATCGGCCGCTGACGCACCCCGCCCTTTTCCGCCCCGACCCAAGGAATTACGAGAGCGATGCGTGCCAGTTTCGTCTTCAGCGAGGTCGTCACCGGTTTGCGCCGGAACGTCACGATGACCATCGCGATGATCCTCACCACCGCGGTCTCGCTCGCCATGCTCGGCGGCGGTCTGCTCGCCGTGCGCACGATCGACAAGATGAAGGCGAACTTCCTCGCCGAAGTCGAAGTTTCGGTCACGCTGGTCGACGACGTGAGCGCGAACGACAAGAACTGCACGCAGGCGCTCTGCACCGGGCTCCGCCAGTCGCTGCAGAACAACCCCGGCGTCGAATCGGTCGTGTACGAGAACCGCGACCAGGCCTACGACCGGTTCAAGAAGATCTTCGCGAGCCAGCCCGAACTGCTCGAGCTGACCGGCCCCGAGGCGCTGCCCGCGTCGCTGCAGGTGAAGCTGAAGGACCCGGACCGGTCCGACGCGATCATCAAGCAGTACACCGGCCAGCCCGGCGTCAAGAAGGTCGACGACCAGAAGAAGTTCCTCGACCGCGTGTTCAACGTCTTCAACGGCGTCCGGAACATCGCGTTCGTGATGGCGCTCATCATGGCCGTCGCCGCCTTGCTGCTGATCGCGAACACTATTCAGGTTTCGGCGTTCACGAGGCGGACGGAAGTCGGCATCATGCGCCTGGTGGGCGCGACGCGGTGGTATACCCAGCTGCCGTTCCTCCTGGAGGCGGTGGTCGCCGGCACGGTCGGCGCCGTGCTCGGGGTGGTGTTCCTGCTTCTGACGAAGCTGTCCTTCCTCGACACGGTCTTCACCGGCGAAGTGTTCCCGCAGATCACCACGCTCGAGGTGCTGTTCCCGGTCGCGCCGATCCTGCTCGCGGTGTCGATCGTGATCTCGGCGATCACCGGGTACGTCACGCTGCGCCTGTACGTGCGGCACTAGCGGAAAGAAATCCGCTGCTCGCCGTCGGACACATCACGTAAAGTGGTCGGTATGCCCAAGGAACGTGGACAGAAGGTCATCGCGTCGAACCGCAAGGCTCGGCACGACTACTCCATCCTGGACACCTATGAGGCCGGGATGGTGCTGCAGGGCACCGAGGTGAAGAGCCTGCGCGCAGGCAAAGCCTCCCTTGTGGACGCGTTCGCGACGGTGGACGACGGCGAGGTGTGGCTGCGCAACGTCCACATCCCGGAGTACACCCAGGGCACCTGGACCAACCACATGCCGCGGCGCACGCGGAAGCTGCTGCTGCACCGGCGCGAGATCGAACGGCTCATCGGCAAGACCAAGGAAAGCGGTCTGTCGCTCGTGCCGCTGTCGATGTACTTCAAGGACGGCAAGGTCAAGGTCGAGATCGCGCTGGCCAAGGGCAAGAAGGCCTACGACAAGCGGCAGTCGCTCGCCAAGCGCGACGCGCAGAAGGACATCAGCCGTGCGATGGGGCGGGCGTTGAAGGGCCGGTTCACGGAGTGACGGCGGGTCCGGCCACCGACGCCGACGTCCCGGGCTGGATCGCCGGGCTCGGCCTCGACGGCATCGTGGACCTGCACGTCCACTTCCTGCCGAAGCCCGTGCTGGACAAGGTGTGGGCGTATTTCGACCGTGCCGAGCAGCACTACGGCATGCCGTGGCCGATCCACTACCGCACGCCGGAGGCGGAACGGATCGACACGTTGCGCGCGCTGGGCGTGAAAGCTTTCGCGCCGCTGGTGTACCCGCACAAGCCGGGCATGGCGGAGTGGCTCACGTCGTGGGTGCTGGAGTTCGCCGAGCAGGTGCCGGAAGCGGTGCCCACCGGCACGTTCTACCCGGAGCCGAGCGCGGCGTCCTATGTGGACAATGCGTTGCGCGCCGGAGCCCGGTGTTTCAAGGCGCACGTGCAGGTCGGGGCGTACGACCCGCGGGACGAGCTGCTCGACCCGGTGTGGGGCTCGCTCACCGAAGCGGGCGTGCCGGTCGTGATCCACTGTGGACACGGACCGTTGCGCGGCGATTTCACCGGGCTCGAGGTGTTCGAGGAAGTCCTGCAACGGCATCCTCGGCTCACCGCCGTCCTCGCGCACGCGGCGATGCCGCAGTTCGCCACCGCGTTCGAGCTGCTGGCGCGCTACCCGCGCGTGCACCTCGACACCACCATGGTCGGCGTGCCGTTCGCGGAGGCGATGTCGCCGCTGCCGCCGGACTGGACGGTCCGGTTGGCGGAGGTGGCCGACCGCGTCGTCCTCGGCACCGACTTCCCGAACATCCCGTACTCCTACGCCACCCAGCTGCGGGCGATCGCCGGCTGGGCAGCCGACGATCGCCTTGGCGAGCCGTTCCTGCGGGCGGTGCTGCACGACACGCCCGCGAAGCTCCTCAGCGTTTGACCGCCACGAGAGCCCGGCTGCGCGTCATCGACACCTGACGTCCGGCCAGTGCGTATCCGGCCGCGACCAGCGCCACCCAGGGCAGCGGACCGGTCAGCAGGTTGTCGTTGAGCGGGGCGAACCCGTGCGCGGCCAGTCCCAGGAGACCGCCGGAGGCGAGCAGGCCCGCCAGCACCAGCTGCGGTGTCCGAGCGGTCACGACCAGGCCGTCCGGCTGCGTTTCGAAGCGCTCGAACAGGCGCAGCAGACCCAGCAGCACCGCTCCGCACACGGCGATCCAGGCGGGCGCCATCAGGAACCACATCGACGAACCCGGGGTCGGCGTCGAGTAGCCGAGGCCGAGGACGGTCACGCCGGAAACCACGACCAGCGCAGGCATGTGCCAGAGGTAGACCGACATGAACCGCGGGCTGAGCCAGCTGAGCGCCGCGGTGACGCGGGGGAGCGAGACGAGCTTCTCGCGGAACGCCAGCAGGAACCCGATCTGGCCGAGCGCGAGGAACAGCAGCAGGACGGTGGGCGGGCTCATGTTGGACACCGGCGCGCCCGGCATGCCGATCATGCTCGCCGGGTAAGGACCGAACGCGACCAGCAGCGCCGTCACCCCGAAACCGGCGACGGAAACGGCCAGCGCGGCACGGCGGCTGAGCGAGCCGAGGCGGCCTTCGACGTAGTGGAAGCCGAGTTGGTGCACGGCGACCCAGACGATGACGGCGTTGGCGTATCCGATCATCCCGAGGTCGGAGAACCGTGCCACGTCAACGAGAACGCCCAGTCCGGCCAGCACCGCCGGAACCGCGAGACCCCAGCGGCGGTGCGCGGCGACCATCAGCGGCGTGAGCAGCACGGTGAGCAGGTAGACCGAGAGGAACCAGAGCAACTGCGCGGCGATCGCGCTGGCCACCTGGACCGGTTGCGGCGGAACTCCCATGCCGCGCAACAGATCCGGCACGACGAGCCACACCGCCATCAGCGGCAGCACCGGAATGAGCAGCCGGCGAACGCGTCCGGCGAACCAGGCGCGGGTGGATTCCGCACGGCGCAACGAGATCAGGTTCGCCGCGCCGCCTGCGAAGAAGACGAGGGGCATGACCTGTGTGACCCAATGCCGGTGATACTTTAAAACGATGGGGATCGATCTGACAAGCCGCGACGCCTTGATTGGGCTGGTCGCGCGGGATCTCGTGCGTGTTTCTAAGGACCGGAACGGCCGCGAGCGGTCCCCGGAAGACCAGCACGCGGACCACGTCCGGTCTGCTGATCGGATGGGGCTGAATCTGGTCGGGCCGTCGTACCACGACATCGGATCCGCATCCGAGTACGCGCGGAAGAAGCGCGACGACTTCGAGCGGTTGATGACCGACTTGCGCGAGGACACCTTCAACGCGCAGATCTTGATGATGTGGGAGAACTCGCGCGGTTCCCGGCAAGAGGGCGAGTGGATTGCCCTGATCGACCTTGCCAAGTCGCGGGGTGTCGTGTTCTGGATCGAGATGCGCGGTCGCTTCTTCGATCCTGCCGACCCGTTCGACCGTGCCGAGCTGGTGAAGGCGGCCGCTGATGCCGCGCTCGAAACCAACCTGCTGTCGATGCGAGTCCTTCGCGGAACGAAGAGCGCGGCCGCACAGGGGCGGCCGCACGGGAAGACGCCTTACGGCTATATCCGGCGCTACGACGAGCGGACGCGCGAACTGATCGCGCAAGAGCTGCACCCCGAGCAGGCACCGGTTGTGAAGGAGCTTTTCAAGCGGGTGGCGAAGGGCGACACGCTCTACACGATCACGAAGGATTTCGCGGCGCGCGGCATCGAGAAGAAGTCCGGCGGGCCGTTCACCTCCCAGCATCTTCGGTCGATGCTGGTCAATCCGGCGTACATGGGTGTGCGAGTGCGCGATCCGGAGCGGAAGCAAGGCAAGTACCTCGGACCGAAAACCCAGGCGTACAAAGGCATCTGGGAGTACATCGTGACGCCAGCGATGTATCGGCGGGTACAGCGGATCCTCGGCGACGACGCGCGGCGAACCAACCGCGGCGGGAGCGACGTCAAGCACTGGCTGTCGATGATCGCCAAATGTGGCGTGTGCGAAACCGTGTTGACGGTGAAGAAAGTCCCAACGGCACCGGGGACGTTTCGGTACGGCTGCAACTCGCCGCGCGGATGCGCGCGCGTGGACAAACCGACGCTTGACCTGTTCGTCGAAGACCTGCTGCTCGGCTGGCTGGCGGATCCGAAGCAATACCGCGCCCTCGGCCAGCCGAGCGAGAAGGTCGACGCACAG